>DATNGG010000124.1:0-11475 GCA_035605975.1 Allostellaceae bacterium
GGAATCCTATTGACGGTTTCGTAACCACACCTGATACATTCTCGTGTTAGTTGTTACAAGCTACCTGTCTCGCCTGAGGCGAAAGCAAGACAGGGAAACAGGGTGTAGGTCGCACATGGCGGCAGATCTGGCGGGGGAGCGGTCTCCAACGGGAGATGCGCAGCGCAGGGCGAGCGAACTTCGACGTTTCGCCGAGCGGATCGCAGGCACCGAGACCGCTCAGGGCGTGAACCCGGCAGAAGCAACGGCCAAGCAAAACGCGGCGCTGCGCGCGAAGTTGACCACACTCGGCGCCGAAACCCTCGCGGACCTTCTCCTCGTCGCCGCATCGCGGCTTGGCGCCAACCTCAGCGAACTTTTCCCGCATCTCTGGTCGCAAGCGACCCTCCCCGCGACGCCGAACGGCGCCACCGAAGAAGCCGAACCCTTCATGGTCGGCAACAGTCCTGCGATGCAGCGTGTCTATTCAGCGATCCGCCGCTACGCGGCAAGCAAGGCGCCGGTCCTCATCACCGGCGAAAGCGGGACCGGCAAAGAGCTGGTCGCGCAAGCGATCCACGAGCGCTCGGCCTTCCGGCGCGGACCCTTCGTTGCGATCAATTGCGCCGCGCTGCCGCCGACCCTCATCGCGAGCGAGCTCTTCGGTTACGAGAAGGGCGCTTTCACCGGCGCGGCGCAGCGCCGCATCGGCCGGCTCGAAGCCGCCAACGGCGGCACGATCTTCCTCGACGAGATCGGCGATCTGCCGCTCGAGCTTCAAGGCCATCTGCTGCGCTTTCTGCAAGAGCACACCATCGACCGCATCGGCGGCACGCGGCCCATAGAGGTCGATGCGCGCGTCATCGTCGCCACCAATGTCAACCTCGCTTTGGCGATCGGCCAAGGCCGCTTTCGCGAAGATCTGTTCTATCGCCTCAATGTGCTCAATCTGCCGCTGCCGCCGCTGCGCGAGCGCGGCGAGGACATCGAGCTACTCGCCACCTTTTTTCAGCGCAAATTCGCCGCGGAGCACGGCCGCGTGATCGACGGGTTCAGCGAGGATGCGCGGCAGATGCTGCGCGAGTATCGTTGGCCGGGCAATGTGCGCGAATTGATCGGTTGCGTGCGCCGCGCCGTCGTGATGGCGGACTCCTCCTCGATCGGGCCGCACGATCTCGGCTTGAGCCGGACCGGCGCAAGCCGGCCCAGCCCTGCTTCGGCCGAGAATCATTCGGGCCTGCGCGACTTTAACGATGCGCAGCTGCGCGCGGCACTTGCCGCCAATGGCGGCAATGTCAGCCGCACCGCGCGCGCGCTCAACGTCTCGCGCATGACGCTCTATCGCTACATGCGCCGCTTTGGCCTCAATCCGCAATCGCCGTCACGCTGACCCGGGGGAAACGAGACATGGTTCGTCGCCGCCTCGTGCGAAAGAATTCCGCGCGCTTCATTGTCTGGGCCGGAACCGCCGCCTTGATCGGCGCGGCTGTTCCCGCCCATGCTGGTCCCGCAACGGACATCGATCAGGTCCGCGCCACGCTCGATGCGCAAAAAGCCAAGCTCGACGCGCAGGAGAAGCTGCTCAAAGCGCAGATGCGCCAGCTCGACGAACAGAAGAAAGCGCTGAGCGCGCAGCAGCAGCAAATCGATTCCCTGCGCGTGCAATTGACGAAGACGGCTCCCGCCGCGGCATCGGCATCGCAGGCCCAGCCGCTCGGCGCCAAGATTCTCGGCACCTTGCGCGGCGCCGGCACGGGCGGCGAGATCGCGCAAAGCGACCAGCCGGTTGGGCAGGCGCCGGCCCGGCCCGAGCGTCCGCCCGAGATCAACGTGCTGCCCGATCGCGGCGGCGTGCTGACGCCCAGGGGAACGCTGGTCTACGAACCGACCTTCGAATTCGCGCACTCGACCGACAGCGAAGCGATCATCTCGGGCTTCACCGTGCTGCCGCTCCTGATCGGCACGATCAACGTGACCTCGGTCAACCACAACACCATCCAGTTCCTCAACACCTTCCGCTTGGGCCTCACCAACCGCGCCGAGATCGAGGCGCAAATCCCCTACGTCTATGCGACGCAGGAAACGACAACGCGGCCGGTGAGCGGCACGGCGCAGGAAACCACCTTCAACACGGAGGGCAGCGATCTCGGCGATATCGTGGTGGGCGGCCACTACCAGTTCAACGCCGGCGAAGGCGGCTGGCCTTATCTGATCGGCAATGTTCTGTTCAAGACGCGCACCGGAACGGACCCGTTCTCGGTGCCGGTGAACAGCAACACCAGCCCGCCTCTGCCAACGCGCGTCGCCACCGGCTCCGGCTTCTACACGGTCGAGCCGAGCCTCACCGCGATCTATCCGAGCGACCCCGCCGTGTTCTTCGGCAGCCTCGGCTATCTCCACACCTTCGGCCGCAGCGTCAACTCGCCGCTGGTCGGCGGCGCGGCGACGGTCGAGCCGGGCGATGCGATTCACGCCTCGTTCGGTCTCGGCTTCGGCATCAACGAGCAATCCTCCTTCAGCCTCGGCTACGACTACGAATCCTTCTTCAAGACGACGATCAACAATGTCGCCCAACCCGGCACCGACATTCAGGTCGGTCAGGTGCTGATCGGCTATTCCTACAAGTTCAGCGATCGGGTCTCGACGACGCTGACGACGAGCATCGGCGTGACGCATGACGCGCCCAACACGCAGGTCATCATCCGCGTGCCGATCAAGTTCCAGCTCTTCGGCGACAGCAAGACCTAGCGCCGCCGCGCGCTTCTTCCGTCCGTATCGGCCGCTAGCCCTCTCCTATAACCGCGCGGTTATGGGGTTAGGCAAGGGAAAGACTTCCTAAGCGCGGCGAAGAGTCTTAGCCTAGTTCCAGGCAAGATTATCCGCGATAGGTAAGGCGATGCTGACACGCGAGGAAAACGAATTGCTCTGCCGCATCGGGCCGCAGGCGCCGATGGGACGCATGATCCGCCGCTATTGGGTTCCCGCTTTGATGAGCGACGAGCTCGAAGCCGATGGCGATCCGAAGCGCGTGCGCCTTCTCGGCGAGACCTTCGTTGCCTTCCGCGACAGCAAGGGCCGCGTCGGCATGCTGGACGAGCTCTGCCCGCATCGCGGCGCGGCGCTCGTTTTGGGCCGCAACGAGGATTGCGGGCTGCGCTGCCTCTATCACGGCTGGAAGTTCGATGTGACGGGGCGCATCGTCGACACGCCGGCGGAGCCGGAGACGAGCCAGCTCAAGACCAATGTGCGTGCGCGGGCTTATGCGCTGCGCGAGGCGGGGGGCATCATCTGGGCCTATCTCGGCCCGCCGGAATTGGAGCCGCCGCCGCTCGCTTTCGAGTTCACCAAGCTGCCCGCCTCGCATTGCGTCGTCGTCAAAGCGCGCATCGCCTGCAATTGGGTGCAATGCCTCGAGGGCGTGATCGATTCCGCGCATTCGAACCTCCTTCACGCGGACACCTTCAAGCCGGCGGCCGGGATGGCGGTTTCGGATTACAAGGGCAGCTCGCTCCAGGTCGAGCGGCCATCGAACGACGCGCGGCCGCGCCTCGATGTCGAGGAGACGCCCTATGGCTTCCGCTACGCGGCGATCCGCAAGCCAATGGTCGATCCCGACAAGAACGCCTATATCCGCGTCACCCATTTCGTCGCGCCGTTCTACGGCATGTTCCCCGGCCAGAAGGGCTGGGGCACGATGCAGGCTTTCGTGCCGATCGACGATCACTCCACCTTCCTCTATTTCGTCCGCTACACCTACGACAAGCCGATCGACGCCGCGGAGCGGCAGCGGCAAATCGCGTGGTCGGGCTTCCGTGTCGGCATCGACATCGACAAGAATTTCACGATGTTCCGCAACCGCGAGAACAACTGGCTGCAAGACCGCGAGATGATGAAGCGCGGCGAATCCTTCTCGGGCGTTTCCGGCGTCCAGGTGGAAGACGCGATGGTGCAGGAAAGCATGGGCCCGCTTTACGACCGCAGCCAAGAGCATCTCGGCATCGGCGATCTGGCGATCGTGCGCATGCGGCGGATGATGCTCGCCTCGGTGCGGCGCTTCAGCGAGAGCGGCGAGGCGCCTTTGGGCCTGTCGCAGCCGGTCGACTATGCAAGGCTGCGCGCGGCGGAGCTGATGCTGCCGCTCGGCGCATCCTGGCAAAAGGCGCTCGGCGATGCCGGCCCGGCCGAAAAAACGCCGGCCTGACGACAGTCACGCAAGCGGGAAAGAAACGCAGCCATGCTGACGTTGTTCTATTGCCCCAATGCCTGCTCGATGGCACCGCATCTCGTGCTCGAGGAAGGCGGCGAGAAGTATAAGCCCTACCGCGTCAATTGCGCCGGCGGCGAGCAGCGCAGCGAAGGCTATCTGAAGATCAATCCGCATGCGCGCGTGCCCGCGCTCGGGCTCGATGACGGCTCCTACATCTCCGAGAACATCGCGATCCTGCCCTTCCTCGGCAAGCGCCTCGGACTGTGGACGGAGGATCCCGTCACCGAGGCGAAGATGCTCTCCTTCATCGGCTGGGTCGCCTCGACCGTCCATCCGGCGCAGGCGCATTACCGGCGGCCCTATCGCTATGCGAGCGATCCCGCGACCCATCCCGACATCCAGCGCACCGGCCTTGCCGCTTTTCGCGGCTATTTGAAAGAGGTCGACGGGATGTATGCCGGCAAGGAGTATCTCTTCGGCAAATTGTCGGTCGCCGATTTTTATGCCTTCGTCCTCCACACCTGGGGAATTCAGCGCGGCTTCGACATGGCCGCCGAGATGCCGCATTTCGGCGCCTTCTATCGGCGCATGATGCCGCGCCCGGCAGTGCAGCGCGTCTTCGCCGACGAGAAGATCGAGCTCGTGCCGGACCGGCCGGACGCACCGCTCGACCGCTAAGGACGGCCCGCGGAGATTGGTGCCCGCTGCCGGACTTGAACCGGCACTCCGATTTCTCAGAAACGGATTTTAAGTCCGTTGCGTCTACCATTCCGCCAAGCGGGCAGCTTTGCGCTTCGATGTATTAGCGAAACGCCGGAGCGGCCGGAAGCATCATTCCCCGCCGCAAACCCGCAACTTGATCGAAGCCTAGCGCTGCGGGACAGCGCCGCCGAGCTTCAGCTTTGGATCAGCCCAGCAGTCCGCCGATCCTCAGGGCGACAAAAAGAAATCCGGATATACCGACCACGACGATCGAGTCAGCGACGAGCGCACAAAGCGCATTCATGCGGCGGCTATTGAGGTCTTCGCGCATCGGGGCTCCCCGTGTCATATCCATTCGAGATCGGGGCCCGTTGGAAAATTCGGAGCCGCTGAGATCGCTACGGTCCTCACCTCGTGACCTCAACAATGACAAGCGCTCGGTGGTTCCGAATCCCGTGGCAGGCCACCGGCCGGCACGCAATGCGGCGAGGTTTTGCGCCGGCGCGGTCGATCCGCTAAGCACGCGCCATGGCCGAGCAATATCCAACCCTGCGGTTTTTGGAGCGCCACGGCGATGGCCTGGCTTATGCCGTTGCCGCAACGCCCCTCATCGCCGCGATCATCGCCGCGTTCTTGGGCGCCTCGGATTGGTGGATCGTCGCGGGCCTCGCCGCCGCGGGCTTCCTTCTGCTGGCCGCGCGCTCTTATGTCGAGATGATCCGGCTGATGACGGATATGCTGCTGCCGAAATAGGCCGCTTGCGCCTATTCCTCGACGGGCGTGTCGCCGAGGCTCCGCACCATCGCCGCAACCTCCGCGGCGGCAGTGGCGAGCCGCTCGGCATCGCGGCCGCGCAGCACGAGGTTCACGCCGTAAGCGCCGCGCCGCATGATCGGATAAGAGCCGATCTCGATATCGGCATAGCGGTTCTGGATCTCGCCCAAGCCTTTGGCCAGCACGCCCTCCGCCAAGCCGGTCGCGACCGTGCGCGACAGCATCGGCCTGCCGCCCTTGAGCTCGCCCTTGATGCTGTCGAACATGCCCTGCATCACGCGCGGAATGCCGGCGAAGACATAGACATTGCCGATGCGAAAGCCCGGCGCGCGCGACACGGGATTGTAGACGAGGCTCGCGCCCTCGGGCGTCGTTGCCATGCGCATCCGCGCCTCGTTGAGCTCCGACGGCGCGTAGAAATTGAGGAAGTGCTTATGCGCCTCGGGATGGACGACCCATTTGAGGCCGAAGGCCTTGGCGATCGATTCCGAGGTGATGTCGTCATGGGTCGGGCCGATGCCGCCCGTGGTGAAGAGATAGTCGTATGCCGCGCGCAGCTCGTTCACCGTCGCGACGATCGTCGCCTCGATATCGGGGATGACCCGCGCCTCCCGGAGCGTCACGCCGACCTCGTTCAGCCCCTTGGCGATATAGGCAAGGTTCGCATCCTGCGTCCGCCCCGATAGAATCTCGTTGCCGATGATAAGGATCGCCGCGGTTACGATCTTGTCCGCTGCTGCTTCGCCCACTCGTCTTGCTCCCGGTTTGTCGGCGCCTAGTAAGGCGCAAAGCCCGCGCCCCTGCAATGGGCAACCCGCAGCCATGCCGCCGCTTGCCCAAGCGGCGCGGACGCGATACGAACAAGCCATGAATCAAGGTCAACCCGCTCCGGCGTCGCGCGCCGACCCGGAAGAGCGCCGCATCAAAATCCACGACGCAGCCGATTTCGACGGCATGCGCAAGGCCGGGCGTCTCGCCGCCGAGGTGCTGGACTTCATCACCCCGCATGTAAAACCGGGCGTCACCACCGACGCGCTCGACCGGCTGTGTCATGGCTTCATCCTCGATCACGGCGCCATCCCCGCCCCGCTCAACTATCGCGGCTTCCCGCGCTCGATCTGCACCTCGATCAATCACGTCGTCTGTCACGGCATTCCCGCCGAGCGCCGCCTCGAGGAAGGCGACATCATCAACATCGACATCACCGTCATCCTCGATGGCTGGCATGGCGATACCAGCCGCATGTATCTCGTCGGCGACCGCGTCGCCTTGAAGGCCCGCCGCCTGGTCGAGGTGACCTATGAGGCGATGATGCGCGGCATCGCCGTGGTGAAGCCCGGCGCCACGGTCGGCGATATCGGCCACGCGATTCAGAGCTTCGCCGAAGGCAACCGGTTCTCGGTGGTGCGCGATTTCTGCGGCCACGGCATCGGCCGGGTGTTCCACGACGCGCCGGCCGTCGTGCATTTCGGCCGTCCGGGCCAGGGCCCGGTGCTGCGCGAAGGCATGTTCTTCACCATCGAGCCGATGATCAATGCCGGGCGCTACGAGGTGAAGATCCTCGCCGATGGCTGGACCGCCGTGACCAAGGACAAGTCGCTCTCGGCACAGTTCGAGCACACGGTCGCGGTGACGGCCGAGGGGCACGAGATTTTCACCCTCTCGCCCAAGGGCCTCCACCACCCGCCCTATTCGCTCTGAGCGAGGCCGGGCGGCAGCGGATTTCAACCGTATTCAATTCCCGCCCCGTTCCCGGTACCTTTGCCGCGAGATGGCGGCGCGCGACGAACCTTCCGATGACGGCCACAGGCTGGACTTCCTCGGCCATCGCGAGCGTTTGCGCCGCCGCCTGCTCGACGCCGGAGCGGGCGCGCTCGCCGATTACGAGCTGCTCGAATTCCTGCTTTTCTCGGCCAAACCCCGCGGCGACACCAAGCCGCTCGCCAAGGCGCTGCTGCGCCGCTTCGGCAGTCTCGCTGGCGTGCTTGGCGCCGCGCCCGAGGCGCTCGGCGGCGTCAAAGGCATGGGACCGGCCTCGGTCGCATCGCTTCTCGCCGTGCGCGCCGCGGCGCGCGAGATGCTGCGCGCGGAGGTCAAGAATCGCTCGGTGATCTCGAGCTGGCAGCAGCTCATCGATTACTGCACGGCGCAGATCGGCTTCGGCGAAGCCGAGGAATTCCATCTCCTCTTTCTCGACAACAAGAATGCGCTCATCGCCGACGAGCCGCAGCAGCACGGCACCGTCAACCACACGCCGGTCTATCCGCGCGAGGTCGCCAAGCGCGCGCTCGAGCTCGCCGCCTCGGCCATCATCATGGTTCACAACCATCCATCCGGCGACGTAACGCCCTCGCGCGCCGATATCGAGATGACCCGCGCGGTGCGCGAGGCGGTGAAGGCGGTCGGCATCAGCCTTCACGACCACCTCGTCGTCGGCCGCGGCCGGCATACGAGCTTCAAGAGCCTGGGTCTGCTTTAGGCGCCGCGGCCGGCGTGTATTTCCACGCTGTCACGAGCGCTGCAAAGCGCCGATCGTCGCGGCAAAGCCGATGCTCGCGGCCAGGGCGCCCGCCAGCGTCGTCACAACCCCCACGCCGATCACCGGCAGCGAATTGCCGAGGAAGGTCACGACGTAATAGCTCGAGACGAGCTCCGCCCGCTGCTCGCTCGGCGCGATCCGGTTGACGACCTGCAAACTGCCGCGATAGCCGAGGGCCCCGGCAACGCCGCTCACGAGCGTGGCGCTCCACGCGGCATATCCGGCGAAGGCTGATTTAGCCGCTCGCCATTCTCGCCGCGACCTCATTGCGCCGCCGCGCGCGCTGAGTCATTCATGCGGCGAATGACCGATGCGAAAGAGCGCCTTGTTCCATGCGGAACCTGCCAGGCCTGCTGCCGGCGCGAGTGGATCGTGCTCGATCCCGCCGCCGGCGACGTGGTCGAGATCTATGAGACGGTCGAGGTGGTCGATCCGCGCAGCGGCCGGGCGGCCGAAGCCCTTGCGCACCAAGAGAATGGCGACTGCGTCTATCTGGGGCCCGAGGGCTGCACGATCCACTCCTACCGCCCGCGCATCTGCCGCCAATTCGATTGTCGGGTGCATTACCGCAGCATCGCCAAGAAGCCGGCGCATGAGCGCAACCACGCGCTGCGCGAATCGCCCAATGCGCGCGAGCTCTACGAGATCGGCCGCGCGATGCAAAAAAAGCACCCGCTCGCCGAGGAGTAGCCGCGCGCTGCCGGGCTAGTGCCCGTTGCACTCGACGTAGCGGGTGAGCGAATTGTGGTCGCAATATTTCGAGCAGCGCTCCGGCCCGGCGCTGCCGCAATTGACGAGCGTCGTCGGATAGGCCGAAAGCCAGGCATTGGAGACCGCCCAGGGGCTGGTCACGCCGGCGTTTCCGCTTGGCATCAGCGCATTGGTTTGGGCCTGCGGCAGGTCGAAGGCGAAGGGCGTCTGCGGCTGGCGGATCAGGTAAAAGATCGAGCACCAGCCGATGGCGAGCAGAACGATCACCCAGCTATGCCAGCTTTCGCCGCGAAAAACCTTTGCGCCCAGCCAGTTGCGCCGCTTCATGGCGCAAAGCTTAGCGCTCGAGGCTTAACCCATTCTTGCGCCCTGTTTCCGGCAGCGCGGCCCTCGCCCCGCCCGAATTTGTCACAGCCCGGCAGCGGCTCCGGCCGGGTTCGGCCTTACCGCGGCTTAACCGCAGCTTGCAAGATTGTGTTAGACTTGGTTAATTCGGACGCAGGAGAGGATGCCTATGGTCCGATTCGCGGGGGTTTCGGCGGTAGCGGTGCTGGCAGGGACGCTTCTCGGCGGTCCGGCTTGGGCTGGCGTTGAGACCTATCTCTACGCCGTCGAGCATCCGACCTATGGCAATATCGGCACCTACACCAACACCGTTCTTCGCTCCGGCGACAATGTCCAGGTGAAGACGCAGCTTCATATCGCCGTAAAGGTGTTGGGCGTCCGCCTCTTCCACCAGGACGCCGACCGCACCGAAGAATGGAAAGATGGCCGCCTCGTCGCCTTCCACAGCGACACCGACGACAACGGCAAGAAGATCGATGTCAGCGGCACCGCGCGCGGCGGAAACTTCGTCATCCTGTCGCCGCGCGGCACGATCACGGCACCGCCGCAAGTCCATCCCTCGAACCCCTGGGCGCCGCAAGTGCTCGACACCGACATGATGATGTCGAGCAAGACCGGCCAGGTCCTGCCTGTCTCGGTGACGGATACCGGCCTGACGGCGGTCGATTTCGACGGCAAGAAGATGCAGCTGCATCAATTCTTCGTCGACAGCGACAAGCACCAGGTGGTGTGGGTCGACGACAATGGCGTAGTCCAGGCGTTCCAGACCGAAGAACGGGGCACACGCATCAATTTCGTTCTGATGCGCCGGACGGCCGAATCGCAGCAGGCGCAACAGACGCAGCAGCAAGCGCATCAATAGCCCGGCCCCGACGCACGGCACGGTTGGGGACCGGCGCCCCATGAAACTTGCGCATGGTTCGGGGCTGGGTTAATCCGATGCCATGATTCCCCGCTATAGCCGACCGGCCATGTCGGCCATCTGGGAGGCGGAAAACCGCTTCCGTCTATGGTTCGAGATCGAGGCACATGCCTGCGATGCGCTTGCGGCCGCGGGGATCATCCCCAAGGAAGCGGCCGAGGCGATCCGCGCCAAGGGCAAATGGGAGATCGAGCGCATCGACGAGATCGAGCACCGGATCCATCACGACGTACTCGCCTTCCTAACCAACCTCGGCGAGCATATCGGCCCCGATGCGCGCTTTCTCCACCAGGGCATGACCTCGAGCGACGTGCTCGATACCTGCCTCGCGCTGCAATTGAAGCAGGCCTCCGACATCCTCCTCGGCGATCTCGACGCGCTGCTCGCGGTGCTGAAGCGCCGCGCCTTCGAGTTCAAGCACACCATCACCATCGGCCGCAGCCACGGCATCCATGCCGAGCCGACGAGCTTCGGCGTCAAGCTCGCCGGCTTCTATGCCGAATTCGCCCGCAACCGCGCGCGGCTCGTTCAGGCGAAAGACGAGATTTCCACCTGCGCCATCTCGGGCGCGATCGGCACTTTCGCCAATGTGCCGCCGGCGGTCGAGGAGTATGTCGCGCAAAAGCTGGGCCTCAAGCCCGAGCCGGTCTCGACCCAGATCATCCCGCGCGACCGCCACGCCGCGTTCTTCGCGACGCTCGCGGTGATCGCGAGCTCGGTCGAGCGCCTGGCGCTCGAGATCCGCCATCTGCAGCGCACCGAGGTGCGCGAGGCCGAGGAATATTTCGCCCCCGAGCAAAAGGGCTCCTCGGCCATGCCGCATAAGCGCAACCCGGTGCTGTCGGAGAATCTGACCGGGCTGGCACGTCTCGTGCGCGCGGCCGTGGTGCCGGCCTTGGAGAATGTGGCGCTCTGGCATGAGCGCGACATTTCCCACTCGGCCGTCGAGCGCGTCAACGCGCCCGATGCGACCATTGCGCTCGATTTCGCGCTGGCACGGCTCACTGCGGTGATCGACAAGCTCGTGGTCTATCCCGAGGCGATGAAGCGCAATCTGGAGAGGCTCGGCGGCTTGCACAATTCGCAGCGCGTGCTGCTGGCCCTAACGCAAGCCGGCATGAGCCGCGAGGACGCCTACCGCGCGGTGCAACGGAGCGCCATGCAGGTCTGGGAGGGCAAGGGCGATTTCCGCAGCCTCTTGAAGGCCGACAAAGAGGTCGCAAAGCGCCTCTCTGCCGCGGCGATCGACGCGCAATTCGACGATGCCTATCACTTGAAGCACGTCGACACGATCTT
>DATNGG010000125.1:0-4319 GCA_035605975.1 Allostellaceae bacterium
CGCCGATGAGCAGCAGCGTCTCGCCCGCGCGCTTCAGGGCAAGGCTCACGGATTTTGCCGCATCGTCGAGAAGACCGACGCCGCCGATCGCCGGGGTCGGCAGGATGCCTTTGCCGTTGGTCTCGTTGTAGAGCGAGACATTGCCCGAGACGACCGGATAGTCGAGGGCGAGGCAGGCCTCGCGCATGCCTTCGATGCATTGAGCGAATTGGCCCATGATCTCGGGCCGCTCGGGATTGCCGAAATTCATGTTGTCGGTGATCGCGAGCGGCGTGGCGCCGACCGCGGTCAAGTTGCGCCAGGTCTCGGCCACGGCTTGCGCGCCGCCGCGCTTGGGATCGGCCTGGCAGTAGCGCGGCGTGCAATCGGTGACGAGCGCCAATGCGCGCTTGCCGTCGGGCAGCATCACCACCGCCGCATCGCCGCCGGGGCGCTGCACCGTGCGGCCCATGACGAGGTGATCGTATTGCTCCCAGATCCAGCGCTTCGAGGCGAGGTCGGGGCAGGCGAGTAGGGTTTTGAGCACCGCGATCGGCTCGCGCGCTTCGATCTCCTCCGCGCCGAGATCGCGCGGGGTTGCCGCCGGAACCCAAGGCCGGTCATAGAGCGGCGCTTGCGTGACGAGCGGCTCGATCGGCATATCGGCCGCGACTTTGCCGTTCATGCGCAGGACGAGGCGGCCGGTCTCGGTGACGCGGCCGATGCGCGCGAAATCCAGCTCCCATTTCTCGAACACGGCGCGCGCCGTCGCCTCGCTGCCGGGCTTCAGGATCATCAGCATGCGTTCCTGGCTTTCCGACAGCATGATCTCGTAAGGCGTCATGCCCTGCTCGCGCACCGGCACGCGGTCGAGATCCAGCTCGAGGCCGAGACCGCCTTTGCCGGCCATCTCGACCGAAGAAGAGGTGAGGCCCGCCGCGCCCATATCCTGGATCGCGACGATGGCATCGCCCTCCATCAGCTCGAGACAGGCTTCGATCAAGAGCTTCTCGGTGAAAGGATCGCCCACCTGCACGGTCGGACGCTTTTCTTCGCTGTCGTCGCTGAACTCGGCCGAAGCCATGGTCGCGCCATGAATGCCGTCGCGCCCGGTCTTGGCGCCGACATAGATGACGGGATTGCCCGGTCCCGCCGCGGCCGAATAGAAGATGCGGTTCTTATCGGCAATGCCGACCGTCATCGCATTGACGAGGATGTTGCCGTTATAGGAGGGGTGGAAATTGCATTCGCCGCCCACGGTCGGCACGCCGACGCAATTGCCATAGCCGCCGATCCCCGCGACCACGCCGGCGACGAGGTGGCGCGTCTTCGGATGATCCGGGCTGCCGAAGCGCAGCGCGTTCAAATTGGCGATCGGCCGCGCGCCCATCGTAAAGACGTCGCGCAATATGCCGCCGACCCCGGTCGCCGCGCCCTGATAGGGCTCGATGAAAGAGGGGTGGTTATGGCTCTCCATTTTGAAGATGGCGGCTTGGCCTTCGCCGATATCGATGACGCCGGCATTCTCGCCTGGCCCGCAAATCACATGAGGGCCCGTTGTCGGCAGACGCCGCAGCCATGTCTTGGAAGATTTGTAGGAGCAATGCTCGCTCCACATCACCGAGAAGATGCCGAGCTCGGTCAGATTCGGCGTGCGGCCGATGATCTTGACCGCGCGCGCATATTCCTCGGCGGAGAGGCCGAAGGACGCGGCAAGCTTTGGTCCGACGGCCGGATCGCTCAAGCGAGCGCCTCGACGAGCCCCTCGAAGAACCCGACGCCGTCGAGCGAGCCTTGCAAGGGGTGGGTCGCGTCCTCGGGATGCGGCATCAGGCCCAAAACCGTCTTGGTCTCGTTGAAGATGCCGGCGATGGCGCGCGCCGAGCCATTGGCGTTCGCCTCCTCGCCGAGCGTGCCGTCGGGCCCGCAATAGCGGAAGGCGATTCGGCCTTCGCCCTCGAGGCGGTCGAGCGTTGCCTCATCGGCGAAATAATTGCCGTCGTGATGCGCGACCGGCACGTCGATCACCTGGCCCTCGGCATAGCGGCTCGTGAAGACCGTCTGGCTGGTCTCGACGCGCAGATGGACGTTGCGGCAATGGAAGCGCAGCGTCTTGTTGGTGAGAAGCGCGCCGGGGAGGAGCCCCGCTTCGGTGATGATCTGAAACCCGTTGCAGATGCCGAGGACCGGCGTGCCGGCCGCGGCGCGCGCCTTGACCTCGCGCATGATCGGCGAATGCGCCGCCATGGCGCCGCAGCGCAGATAATCGCCATAGGCGAAGCCGCCGGGAATGACGATGAGATCGGCTTTGGGAAGCTCGCTGTCGCGATGCCACACCGTCAGGGGCTTCCTCCCCGAAGCGCGGTGCAGCGCGTCGAACACATCTTGTTCGCGGTTCGAGCCGGGGAAGACGATGATGGCGGATTGCATGGGGCTCAGATACTTCCGCGGGTGGGCGGCATCAAGAGAAAGGCTGCATGTCGATCCTGCGCCCTTCGACAGGCTCAGGGTGAGGAGAAACTGAAAACGGCATCGTCGGTCGATGCCGTGAGAAACTTCCCCTCATCCTGAGCGCCGCGCAGCGGCAGTCGAGGGCCGCACGAAGAGAATGCAACAGCATCAGCCCATCACTTGACGATCTCGACCCGGTAGCTCTCGATCACGGTGTTGGCCAGGAGCTGCTTGCACATCGCCTCGACCGCTTCGCGGGCGCGTGCCGGATCGGTATCGGCCAATTCGAGATCGATCACTTTGCCTTGGCGCACCTCGCCGACATCCTTGAAGCCCAGGGTGCCGAGCGCGTGCGCGATCGCCTTGCCCTGGGGGTCGAGCACACCCTCCTTGGGCATGATGTAGACCCGCGCCTTCATTGCATCGTCGAGGTGGTCTTGGCGTCGCCCGGCCCGCCTTCGGGCAGAATCCCCAAACGCCGCGCCACCTCCTGGTAGGCTTCCTCGACCCGGCCGAGATCGCGGCGGAAACGGTCCTTGTCGAGCTTCTCGTTGGTCTTCACATCCCAGAGCCGGCAATTGTCCGGGCTGATCTCGTCGGCGAGAACCAGGCGCATCTGGTCGTTTTCGTCATAGAGACGGCCGAATTCCAGTTTGAAATCAACCAGCTTGATGCCGATGCCGAGAAAAAGGCCGAGGAGGAAATCATTGATCCGAAGCGACATCTGCATGATCTCGTCGAGATCATGGGTTGTTGCCCAGCCGAAGCAGGTGATGTGCTCTTCCGACACCATCGGATCGCCGAGCTTGTCGTTCTTGTAGTAGTACTCGACGATCGAGCGCGGCAGGGGAGTGCCTTCCTCGATGCCGAGACGTTGCGCGAGCGAGCCGGCGACGATGTTCCGGATGACGACTTCGATCGGAATTATCTCAACCTGCCGAACCAGTTGCTCGCGCATGTTGAGGCGACGCACGAAGTGTGTCGGAATCCCGATCTCGGCCAGCTTCGTCATCAAGAACTCGCTGATGCGGTTGTTGATCACGCCCTTTCCGGTGATCGTGCCGCGCTTTTGCGCGTTGAAGGCGGTGGCGTCGTCCTTGAAGTACTGCACGAGCGTGCCCGGCTCGGGGCCCTCGAACATCACCTTGGCCTTGCCTTCATAGACTTGCTTGCGTCGCGTCATGGGGTGGGAGCTCCCGATCCAGCGGGGTCGAGAAATGTCTATAGCAAGCAGGGTGCGGCGAGGCCAGAGCCGGGCGCGGCGCGGCTCAGGAAAGCGGCACGTCGCGCCACGGCGTTGCCGTCGGCCGATGCGCCGCGAATCGGAAGATCGGCTTCAGATCGCCGCGCTCGGGCGCGGGCAGGGCGATGAGGCTGCTCGAGACCGTGGCAAAGCCGCGCCCGGTATCGAAGCGCATCGCGCTGTGCGGGTCACCGCCGGGCTCGGCCGCATCGTCGAGCAGCAAGCGCTCCCAACTCTCCCACGCGCCGCGTGCGGGATCGGGCGGCGCGGCGGCGGCAAAGCGCGGGCGATATCGCGTGAGGCGCGGCGTGTCGTCGTCGAGATCGCCTGCGGCGATCATCGACAGCCCCGATTTCAATTCCCGCGCGGTGATCGGCAAGGTGCCGCTCGGATCGGCATGGCGCAGCCAGAACGCCTCGCGATTGTCGGCGAGGATGAGGTTGAAGGTGCGGTAGGCCGCGGGCTCGAGACTGGCGAGCGCCTCGGCCGCTTCGCGCGCATCGGCATGGTCGAGCGCTTCGAGCACGAGCTCGCCGCGCGAGCGCTGGCCTGGCGCGGGGCCGAGCGAGCCGTGCCGGTTGAGAATCCCGGCGACCAGCCCGAAATCATTGATGCCGAGCCAGGAGCCGCCGGCCAATTCGTCGCG
>DATNGG010000126.1:0-6846 GCA_035605975.1 Allostellaceae bacterium
GAACGGTTTCTGCAAAGCCAGGGTGTCGCGCTCACCCGCACCGCGGTCGGCGACCGCTATGTCGTCGAGGCGATGCGCCGCCTCGGCGCCAATCTCGGCGGCGAGCAGTCGGCCATATCGTTTTGAGCGATTATTCGACCACCGGCGATGGGCTGATGGCGGCGCTGCAAGTGCTGGCGGCGATTGTCGATTCCGGCAAGCCGGTGAGCGAAGTCGCCAAGGTCTTCGTGCCGGTGCCGCAGCACCTCCATAAGATCCGTTGCAATGCGGGCGCGGCGATGGAAGCGGCGCCGGTGAAGGCGGCGATCGGCGCCGGCGAGCGGCGCCTCGGCAGCGGCGGGCGGCTCCTGGTGCGCAAATCCGGCACCGAGCCGCTGTTGCGCATCATGGCCGAGGGCGAAGACGAGGCGCTTGTCCTCGCCGTCATCGAAGAGATCGCCGCGGCCGTCGCCGGGCTCGCGGAGGAAAGCGCGGCCGAATGAAAGGCCGCGTGCTGATCATCGCCGGCTCCGATTCGGGCGGCGGCGCCGGCATCCAGGCGGATATCAAGACGACGACCGCGCTCGGCGCCTATGCGGCGACCGCCATCACCGCGCTCACCGCCCAGAACACCGAGGGCGTTCAGGGCATCCTTCCCGTTGCCCCCGATTTCGTGAAACAGCAGATCGCCTCGGTGCTCGACGATATCGGCGCCGATTGCATCAAGACGGGGATGCTGCTCGATCACGGCGTGATCGAGGCGGCGGCGGACGCGATCGAGCGCGGCGCGCCCGCGGTGCCGCTGGTGGTCGATCCGGTGATGGTCGCCTCGACCGGCGCGCGTCTCCTCGATACCCGCGCCCTTGATGCGCTCGAGCGGCGTTTCATCGCCCGCGCCATCATCGTCACCCCCAACGCGCCCGAGGCCGAGGCTCTGACCGGCGGCCGGGTTGCCGATCTCGACGACATGCGCCGCGCCGCCGAGGCGCTGCTGCGCGCGGGCGCCAAGGCGGCGATGGTGAAGGGCGGGCATATCGCCGGCGCGACGGTGCGCGATCTCGTCGTCACCCAAGCGGGCGAAAGTTTCGTCCTTGAGGCGCCGCGCATCGAGACGCGCAGCACCCATGGCACGGGCTGCACCCTTGCCTCGGCGATCGCGGCGGGGCTGGCGCAGGGGCTGGCGCTGCGGCCGGCGGTCGAGCGCGCGCATCGCTTCGTCCAAGAGGCGATCCGCTCCGCGCCCGGACTCGGGCGGGGCCATGGCCCGCTCAACCATTCCTGGGCGCTCGAGCGCTGAACGCGGCTCGCCGCGTTTCAATTGACCCTCACCGGCGGAACGGCGAAACTGGCGGCGCGTCGTTAAGGCGTCATGGCGACTCCGTATCAGGGGGATCGCGGGGAGGAAAGAATGACAAAGGCCTATCACCGCGGGCTGCGCGCGGCTTCTGCGGCGGCGCTCGGCATCGCCGCGACGCTCGTTTCCATGCCGGTTCAGGCGCAGCAGGAAGCCAAGCTCGCCATTCCCGGCCGCAACATGCTGTTCCTCTCGCAATACATCGCGAATGACGAGCATCTGTGGCAGAAGCAGGGATTGGACGTCAAAGTTCTCTACATCAACGGCATCGGCTCGATGAACGCGGTTATCTCGGGCTCGGCGGACTTCTCCATGTCCTCGGGGCCGTCGATCGTTCGCGCCAATGTGCGGGGCCAGAAGCTGACGGCGCTCTTGACCGCCATCAACCAGTCGGGCCAGTCGATCGTGGTGCGCAAGGAGGTCGCCGATGCGGCGCATTTCGATCCCAAGGCGCCGCTCTCGGTTCGCGGCAAGATCCTCAAGGGTCATATCTTCGCGATCGGCGCCGCCGGCGCCATTCCCGATATCATCCTGAAGGTGGTCGCCAAGGATGCCGGCATGGCGCCCAACGACGTGACGACGGCGGCGATGCAGCCGCCGGAATTCATGGCGGCCTTCGCGGCCAAGAAGATCGACGGCTTCTCCAACAGCCCGCCCTTCATCGAGGAGGTGCTGCTCGACGGCAGCGGCGTGCTGGTGTCGGATTCCCGCATCGGCGAGCCCAAGGAATATTCGCCGGTCTCGGCGGCGCTGCTGCTGGCGCGCTCGGATTTCTGCCCCGCGCACCAGGATATCTGCACCAAGATGGTGCATGGCATCTTCGAGGCGACGCAGATCATCCGCAACGACCCTCAGACCTCGCTCAAGGCGATGAAGGCGCATTTCGGCACCTATAGCGACAAGGTGCTCGAAGCCGCGTATCAGACCGTGCGGGCGATGACCGACGCGAAACCGGTCACGACGGTCGAGGATTTGGCGAATGGCGACAATCTCAATGCCGCCGCCGGCTTCATCAAGCCGGAGGAAAAATTCCGCGACTACAAGTCGATCATCGACAATCAATACGTCAAATAGCGGCAGGTCGCGCGCGACTCGCGAGAAAGCCGACGCGACTCGCCGCGAATTTTCCTGAAATGCGGCGCGGCGGCGGGGCGTCCGCCGCTGCAAACGCGCGAAATGCCGCGAATCGCGCGCTCCTGTCGAGTCGTGCTGGACAAAAGCCGAGTCGCATGGCGATTTGTCGCGGGAGCGTGGTGTAGCGTCGCGCAGGCGCTCCGATGCGGGTGGGAATCGTTCGATGCGTCTGCGGCTTTTGAAGCTCTCCTGTTTGGTTTTGGTCTTGGCGCTCGCCGCCGGCTTGCTGCTGTTCGATTTTGCCGGCGACGATTTGCAATCGGCCTTCATCGAGACCTCCTCGGTGACGCCCGCCGCACTGCCGGACAATTCGGCCTCCGCGAACTTACCGCCCGCCGATGTTGCAAGCACGAGCGCGCCGGTCGCGCCCGCCATAAATACGGCGTCGCTCGATCCCGCGCCGGTCGCGAGCAACGCTCAAGCGTCAGCCGCCGAGCCTGGGCAGGTCCAGGCGACAGCGACGCCGCTGCCGACCGGCGCGGCAGCGCCAGCCGCATCGCCGGCACCCGATCAAGCGGTAGCGGCTGAAGACGCACCGCCCGCCGCGCCAACGCAAACCCAGCCGGCACGAGCCCAAGACCTTGCCCAAGCCTCGGACCAGAGGCGGCCGGCCTCGGTGGCCGCGGTCGAAGGCCGTGTGCTGGCGCCGGCCGCTCCCGCGCCCGCCGAAGCGGCACCCGCACCCCTCGCCGCGGCCGCGCCGCCGCCTGCCACGCCCAAGAGCGGCACCTATTCGGTCAGGGCCGCGATCCCCGCGCCGGTGAAGAAGCCGGCGAGCGCGCCGGCAGCGGATGCCGCCGCCGATGGGTCGAGCTCGGCGGCCGCCATGGCGGAAAGCCGCTCTGACTTTCCCGCTTCGATCGATGCGCCCGCCGCTGCGCCGCCGGCAGCGACGCCGCCGCAAGCCGCGGCTGCCGTGCCCGCCGCGCCGCCGGCAAGCAGCGCCCAGCCGCGCGCTGCCAAGAACTCCGCCGCGGCGCCCGCGCAGTCCGCCAATGACGAGGTCGCCTATCAGATCGCATCGAATGCGCAGCCGCCTGCGCCATCGCCCAAGCTGGTTGCGCAGACAACGCCGCCCTCCAATGCCCCGCTGGTTTCGGGCGAGACGCGCGATCCCCGGGCTGCCTCACCGCTCTCGGGCTCGCAGGTGGCGCTGGGGCCCGAGATGCTCGTCGAGTTCCCGAGCTTGCAGTCGACCGCGAGCGGCTCGCTTGCTGGAACGGGAAGCGTCACCAATTCTTCGGCGCGCATCATTCCCGGCATTGTCGGCTCCTGGACCTCGGCGCCGCTCGACGCGCTGCCCTTGGGCCCGCGCTTTGGCGGCTCGCTCTTCATCGGCGCGCCGGCCAGCGGCGATTCCGTCGCCTCGGCGGGCACCAGCGGCGGCTATACGCTGAAGCTCGGGCAAACCAATATGTGGCCGGTGATCATGCCGCGCTTCTTCATGGGCGTGCCGGTGACCGACGGCACCAGCGCGAGCCTCGGCACCGGAATCTGGATCAACAACATCAAAGAGACCGCCACCCTCGCCAATGCCGCGACGACGCAGACCGACGAGCATTCCGGCGTGATGGTGCGGCCCTTCCTCAACGCCGCGATCATGCAGCGCGCGCCGCTCTTCGAATTTCTCCCGCCCGACGCGCAGAAGCTCAAACTCTCGGGCGGCTATATTTTCGGCGACTCCAGCTTCCAGGCCGCGTTTTGCGCCTCCGGCCAAACTTGCGTGAAGACCTCCGATCAGGGAAGCTGGTTCCTCGGTCTCTCCTACACGTTCGGCTTTCCGGTCGGCGGCACGGCGCCGCACTAAGCCCGTCCGCCGCGCATCGCCAAGGGAGTTCGCGATGGGCGCGGCGCTCTATGCCGGCATCGGCTTTATCGGCGTGGCGCTGGTGCTCGCCGTTTTTTTTGCCAATCAGCGCGGCTGGCTCGATGCCGCGGATTGGCGCTTCTCCGCCGCCAATCTTCTCGGCTCCTCGCTTCTCCTCGTCTCGCTGCTCGATCGCTGGAACCTGCCCTCCTTCGTGATCAATTTCTGCTGGGCGGCGATCAGCGTCCTCGGCCTCGTCAAAAGCGCCCGCGCGCGAGTGCACGGCAATGGCGAGGGTTCCGAGCCGTGATGATCTGGGATGTGCCGACCATTGCGGGGCTTTTCGGCGCCGCGTTGCTGCTCGCCGCCTATTTCGCCATTCAGCAGCGCTGGCTCAGCGCCGCCGATTGGCGCTTTCCGCTCGCCAATCTCGTCGGCTCATGCCTTATCCTCCTCTCGCTCGCGACGCAGTGGAACTGGCCAGCCGCCGTCATCGAAGTCGCGTGGGCGGCGATCAGCCTGATGGGCTTGGTGCGATCCTTGCGCACGCGTTAACGAGAACTGAGACATGTTGCCGCGCAAGCGCACTGTTGACGCAGCCACGGCACTCGCATAGTCTCCGCGGCGGGACACGCCCCCCCAACGGGGCGCATCTATTCTGGAAGGAATAGCTTTCATGAAGCCGACCCGCCGGCCTGCCTGCCCGAATTTTTCCTCCGGCCCTTGCGCCAAACGCCCCGGTTACTCTCTCGCCGCTCTTGAGAAGGCCCTCCTCGGCCGCTCTCACCGCTCGAAGCCGGGCAAAGCCCGGCTGAAAGACGCGGTCGATCGCTCCCGCACACTTCTCGGCATCCCCAAGGATTATCGCCTCGGCATCGTGCCGGCGTCCGACACGGGCGCGGTCGAGATGGTGCTGTGGTCGCTCCTCGGCGCGCGCGGCGTCGATGCGCTCACCTGGGAGAATTTCGGCGAAGGCTGGGTCACCGATATCGAGAAGCAGCTGAAGATCAAGGATTTGCGCGTGATGCGCGCGCCCTATGGCGAGATCCCCGATCTGAGCAAAGTCGATTGCGACCGCGACGTGGTGTTCACCTGGAACGGCACCACCTCGGGCGCGCGCATGCCGAACGGCAATTGGATCAAGCCCGACCGCAAGGGGCTGATGATCTGCGACGCGACCTCGGGCGTCTTCGCGATGGATCTGCCTTGGGACAAGCTCGATGTCGTCACCTGGTCGTGGCAGAAGGTGCTGGGCGGCGAGGCGGCGCATGGCATGCTCGCACTCTCCCCGCGCGCCATCGAGCGGCTCGAGAGTTACACGCCGCCCTGGCCCTTGCCGAAAATCTTCCGCCTCACCAGCAAAGGCAAGTTCAGCGAGGGCATCTTCAAGGAAGAGACCATCAACACGCCGTCGATGCTGGCGCTCGAAGATGCGATCGACAGCCTCAAATGGGCCGAGTCGATCGGCGGTTTGCCCGCCTTGAAGGCGCGCTGCGAAGGCAATCTCGCGGCGATCGCGGCTTGGGTCGAGCGCACGCCTTGGGTCGATTTCCTGGTCGCCGATCCGAAAATCCGCTCCTGCACCTCGGTGTGCCTCAAAATCGTCGCCGACGGCTTCGACCGCTTGTCGAAGGACGAGCAATGGGCGCGCGTCAAGAAGATCGAGGCGCTGCTCGACGCCGAGGGTGTCGCTTACGACATCGCGGGTCATCGCGACGCGGTGCCGGGTCTTCGGATCTGGTGCGGCGCCACGATCGAGCGCGCCGATGTCGAAGCGCTTCTGCCCTGGCTCGATTGGGCCTTCGCCGAAGCCGCCGCCACCGTCGCCGCCTAGCGGCGTTCCAGAGTTTTTTCATGCAACCGCGCGTGCCGCAAGGATGCGTGGATGGCCGGGCCAAGCCCGGCCATGACGACGCTCTTTAAGCGTCATGCCCGGATTTGTTCCGGGCATCCACGGGTTCTGACGGCACGACGCCCGAACAAATGAGTCACTGAGCCATGCCGAGAGTCTTGATTTCCGACGAGCTGAGCCCGCGCGCCGTCGAAATTTTCAAAGAGCGGGGCGTCGAGGTCGAGGTCAACACCAAGCTCACACCGGACAATCTGAAACGCGAGATCGCGCGCTTCGACGGGCTTGCGGTGCGCTCGGCGACGAAGGTGACGAAGCAGGTGCTCGAGGCCGCGAAGAATCTGAAGGTCATCGGCCGCGCCGGCATCGGCGTCGACAATATCGACGTTCCGGCCGCGACGCAGCGCGGCATCGTCGTCATGAACACGCCCTATGGCAATTCGATCACCACCGCCGAGCACGCGATCGCGCTGATGATGGCGCTGGCGCGCGAGCTGCCGGCTGCCGACCGCTCGACCCAGGCCGGGAAGTGGGAGAAATCGCGCTTCATGGGCGTCGAGCTGACCGCCAAGACGCTCGGCATCATCGGCTGCGGCAATGTCGGCTCGATCGTCGCCGACCGCGCGCTCGGCCTCAAGATGAAGGTCGTCGCCTATGATCCGTTCCTGACGCCCGAGCGCGCGGTCGCGCTCGGCGTCGAGAAGGTCGAGCTCGACGATCTCT
>DATNGG010000127.1:0-31462 GCA_035605975.1 Allostellaceae bacterium
AACGGCTTCCCGGATTACCGCTACAACGACCGCGAGATCATCCGCGCCTTCGCCGATTGGAGCGCGCCGACCTTCGAGTTCCTGTTGGCGCATGGCGTGGTGTTCGCCGACAAAGCGCCCGATCAGCGCGGCGGCGGCGCGGTCGGCAATTCGGTGCCGCGCGAGATGCATGCCGTGCCGGTCGACTGGCATTTGGCGCAGACCGGCGTGCCGGCCGGGCCCGAGGATCGGCTCACCTTCTCGACTGGCAATGGCTTGATGCGGCCCTTGGAGGCGGCGGCGCGAGAGGCGGGCGTGAAGATCCTGCTCGAGCATCGCATGACCGCGCTCCACCGCGAGGGCTCGAAGAGCGGCGGACGCGTCATCGGCATCGCCGCGGCGCATCGCGGCGAGCGGCTCGACATCCGCGCGAAGAAGGCGGTGATCCTCGCGACCGGCGGCTCCTCGGGCAATGTCAATTTCCGCCGCATGTTCGATCCGCGCCTCACCGAGGAATATTGCGGCCTCGCCGGCATGCCCTGGTCGGACCAGGATGCGAGCGGCGAGCTTGCCGCGATGGAGGTCGGCGCTTCGCTTTGGGGTCTCTATAATCATGTCGGCGAGTTCGGCGCGACCATCACCAAGCCAGGTCGCATCGGCACACAATACGGCTATGTCAATCTGCACTGGCGGCCGGGGAGCAAGATTTTCCACAAAGTGCGTGCCTCCGGCCTGCGCGTTGCCGATTGGCAGAACGTGATCATGGTGAACATGATCGGCAAGCGCTTCTACGACGAGACCGGCAAGCAATTCACCGCCAACAATTACAATGCGATCCGGCCTTACGTGCACGGGCATTGGCTCAACGCCAAGAACATCAAATACGAGCCCAACAACTGGCTCAACGCGGCGATGGCCGGGATCGGCGATGCGCAGAATGGCGGCGGGCCGATCTGGGCGATCTTCGATGCGGATGCGGCAAAACGCGAGAAATGGGATACGCGCCCGCCCCATGTGGATGTCGATGCGGGCTTCTTCTTCGAGGCCCCGACCATCGAGGAGCTCGCGCAGAAGATCCAGATGAAATATCAGCGCGTGCCGATGCCGCCCGAAACGCTCTCGGCGACGGTCTCGCTCTACAACAATTTCGTCGTCGACGGCGTCGATTCGGATTTCGGCAAGCCGAAGCCGCTCTACCAGATCGCCAAGCCGCCGTTTTACGCCGCCTGGGCCACGCCCGTGGTTCACGATACGCGCGCGGGGCTGCGCATCGATGCGCGCTGCCGCGTCATCGACATGAAGGGCTCGGTCATCCCCGGCCTCTATTGCGGCGGCGAGAGCGCGGGCGGCTTCTCGGCACATGGGCTCGCGCGCGCGACCTGCCAGGGCTTCATCGCCGGCAAATTCGCGGCGGCGGAAGAGGGGCGGTAAAGCCGAGCGGAGGGGCACGTCGATGACGAGCGAGCCCGATCCAAAGCGCGCCGCGCTCAAAGCGATGCTGCTGCTGGCGAGTGTCGCGCTCGCGGCGGTATTCATCGCGCGCGGAGCGGCCCCGGAAGCGGCTGTGCCGCCGCCGCTGCAATGGGCTTTCATCGACAAATCCGGTGCCCAGCCGATCGCGCGGCACTTCGCCTGGGCCGGCGAGTTCGGGCAGGGGCTCGCGCCGGTCGAGGATGCCGAAAGCGGGCGCTACGGCTTCGTCGACAAGAGCGGAAAGTGGATCCTGCCGGCGCGCTTCCTCGGCGCGAAAGAGGGATTTCGCGAGGAGCGTGCGCCGGTCGAGACCGCGCCGGGAAAATGGCAATTCGTCGACCGCGGCGGCACGCTCTATGGGCCGGCCGCGGGCTTCGACGACGTGCTTGCCTTTCACGAGAGTCTCGCCGCCGTGCGCCTCGGCGAGAATTGGGGTTATCTCGACCGTGCGGGACGTATCGTCATCCAGCTCGGCAGGGATCATGTCGGCAGCGATTTCGCCAACGGCGTCGCGCCGTTTCGCGACGGCAGCAAGATGGGGTTCATGAACCGGCAGGGACGCCCCGTGATCCCGGCGCAATTCGATGCCGTCTTCGGCTTCTCCGGCGACTTGGCGCCGGTCGAGCTTGGCGGGAAATGGGGCTATATCGACATCAAGGGCAAGCTCGTCATTGCGCCGCAATTCGCCGATGCGCGGGGCTTCCATGACGGCATCGCGCGGGTTGCCGAGACCAGCGCCGGTGGGTGGGCGTTTATCGGCAAGACCGGCAAGATCATCGCGGCAGCGCGCTATGACGAGGCCGAGGATTTTCATGGCGACCGGGCGCAGGTCGCGCTGCGCCCGGACGGCGCGCTGCGCTGGGGCTTCATCGACGGCTCGGGCGCGATGGCGATCGCGCCGCGCTTTGCCTTTTCGCGCCCGTTCTCGGAAGGGCTCGCCGGCGTCGATGGCGGGTTCATCGACCGCAGCGGCAAGCTCGTCATCGCCAAGCGCTTTGCCGAGACCGGCGATTTCAGCGAGGGCTTGGCGCCCGTCGCCGAAATTGCCTCGCGCTCACAGCGATAGAGACGCGCCTAATCCGGCGTCGCCCGCTTGCCGGCCTTCCACATGTCGTAATTGGAATTGGACTGCCGGTAGAGGTTCATCAGCGCCGCGTGATTGCAGGGCGAGAACCAGTTGAAACGCTGCGCACCGCCGCATGAGTTATTGCCGGGCTGCGCCGGCGGAGGCAGCGCGGACGCATGATTGGCGGCGGATTGCATCGCCCTGATCTGCTGGTCGTTGCCCTTGACCGGATGGGAATACCGGCTCACCGGATAGATTTTCCCGTCGAGCGCGCCGACGAGCTCTCCCCGGGCCTTGCGAATTGAACTCCGGGCTCTGGGAATTAAACACATCGCCGCCGGTCGAGGGCGCTGTGTCGTTCTGCTGCACGCTGCCCTGGAGCTGCTGGGCGCCCGCCGGCGTCGCGCCCAGCATAGCGGCGCCGAGGCAGAGGATCGCGAGGCGGAGATGCGGTCTCGCGATCCGACGCGCTTCGGCGGCCAGCTGGAACGGAGGGACACGGTTCATACCAGTGACCCGCGGGAACCGCCCGATCCGATTGCCGCCGAGGATAACACGCGATCAAACCCGCAGCCATAACCGGCCGGAGCCGGCCCAGTGCAGCCGCAATGAGCGCCGCCCTTAGGGCAGATGCTCTCGGGCGCTCAACTCGCCGCGCGTGCGGAGATAGGCCTCGTGCTGCTGCTTGGCGGTCGCGAGGACATCGGCCGCGGCGCGGGACATCCCGTCCTTGCGCGGCGCATCGAGCCGCGCCAGCGTGGCCTTGGCATGGGCGGCTTCGGCGGCATTGCCGAGCTTCACATAGTCCACCCAGAGGCAGGACCACAGGCTCGAATCATTGGGCGCGTAACGCAGCGCTTGCTGCAACGTCGCGACCGAGCTGCGGTAGTCGCCCATCAGCTCGTAAACCTGTCCGAGATTGCCGAGCCAGGCGAAATTCGCCGCATCGGCCGGCGTCTTGCGGCTCGCCTGCCGATAGAGCGGGACCGCATGCGCATAGTCTTTGAGCGCGGCATAGAGATCGGCCAGCTCGCCGGCATGATTGCCGTTGCCCGGATCGAGTCGCACCGAGCGTTGCAGCGCATTGGCCGCGTCCTGGTAGCGCCCCAGTTCGCCGAGCGCGGCGCCGTAATCGGCCCAGATGCGGCTGTTTTGCGGATAGGCCGCTGAGGCGAGGCGCAACGGCTCGACCGCGGCATTGTACTTGTCCATGCTGGCGAGCGTGCGGCCAAGCGCATAGGAGGCCGCGCCGAGGCCCGGAGCCAACTCCAGCGCGTGGCGATAATCGTCGACCGCCCAGGATTTGGAGCCGCTCATCTCGGCGACGAGACCATGATAGAACCACGCATTGGCCGAGCGCGGCAGCGAGCGCACCCAGCGCTGGGCGAGGAGGCGCAACGCCTCGCCGCCGCCCGAGCGGGCAAGTGCCGCCGCCTGTTGATCGGTCGAGGAGGTCGAGGGCGGTACTTCGACCGCGTCCACCGGAAGATCGGCCGCGCGCGTCGCGCCCGCTGCGGTCAAGAGGACCACCGCACCGCCGGCGACCAAGGTTCGTCGCACCCATGAATGTTTCATGTCGCTCACGCACCGTTTGCCCAAGAATATCACAGGCCTATCGCGATCACCACAGATGTGACGCGAGCAGGGCCCGCGACTCGGGCGATCGCTGAGATTGCTTGACAGGCAACCGAAAGGTTGCCTATATAGCGATATGCAACCGAATGGTTACCTATAGAGATGGACGATGACGCGGTTTTCCGGGCCTTGGCCGATGCGAGCCGGCGCCGCCTGCTCGACCGGCTCCATCGCAAGAATGGCCAGACCCTGGGCGAGCTCTGCCGGGGGCTCGATATGACGCGCCAGGCCGTAGCCAAGCATCTCGCCATTCTCGAAGCGGCGAACCTCGTCGCCGCCAAGCGCGAAGGCCGCGAGAAGCTTCACTTCATCAATCCGGTGCCGATCAACCAGATCGCCGAGCGCTGGATCAGCAAATTCGAACAGCGCCGCTTGAGCGCGCTCTCGGCGCTCAAGAAACACCTCGAAGGAGATGCAGAATGACCGATACGCCGCAAAGCAGCTTCGTCTATGTGACCTATATCCGCACTACACCCGAGAAGCTGTGGTCGGCGCTGACCACCAGCGAATTCGCGCGCCAATACTGGCGCGGCATCCGGCCCGAGGCCGAGTGGCGCAAGGGCGGGGCGTGGCGGCTCGTGAAGCCGGACGGGCAGGTGGTCGATCATGGCGAGATCGTGGAATTCGACGCGCCGCGGCGGCTGTCCATCCGTTGGCACCACGACATGATGCCTGAGCTCAAGGAAGAAGGCTGGTCGCTCTGCACCATGGAGCTGGAACCGCAGGGCGACGCGGTGAAGCTGACCGTCACCCACAGCATCGCGCGCGAGAATTCGAAGCTCATCGGCGCCGTCTCCAGCGGCTGGCCGCAGATCCTCTCCAATCTCAAATCGCTGATCGAAACCGGGACGGTGCTTCTGCCGCCGCGCTACGCCTGAGCGCGGCCGCGACGCCGTGCAGCGCCCGCGCCTCAGTGATAGGTGATCATGTCCATCTTGGTGAGGGTCACGTTCTGCGCGATGGTCGGCGCATGGGCCAGCGTCCAGGCCGTGACCTGCTCGCCATAAAGGCTGCTCGAGGAGAGGCCTTCGATCGGCACCACCACCTTGAAGCCGCGCATCGCCGCATCGCTCGCCGTGAACAGCACCGCGCCCTCGGCGACGGTCCCGACCGTGATGATTGTCGTGATGCCCTTGTCCTTCAGCATCTTTTCGAGATCGGTGTGAACGAATTTGTCGGCCACCGCGACGACCTCCGAAGTGCCGGCGGGCGGCGCGACCTCGGGCAGGACATCCTCGGCCTTCGGTCCGGGAAAGCGGGTCCAGATCACGCTGACCCCCTTGGCCTTGGCGGCGGCGATCAGCGTCTTGATTTTCGGAATCGAAGCGACGCAGCGCGGGCGCTTCTCGTTGCAGCTTTGCTTCAGCAGATCCATGACGATGAGCGCCGTGGTCTTCGCCTCGACCGCAACCGGCTTCAGCGCCGGCGCGGCATCGGGTTTGACGCTGCTCCAGTCCTCGATCACGGTTTGCGCGGCAACCGGCGAGCAGAACAGAGCCGTCATAGCCAGAGCGGCGACAGCCGCCGTAAGTTTCGTCATCTAATGTTTCCCCCTTGCATCCTATTTGGCCTGAAGCCGCTTCGGCTGCGACGCTAGCACGCCTCGGCATGGCGCAGAAGACGCGTTCCTTCGCATCAGCGGCCGAGAAACGATTTGACGCGCGGCGCAACGAACGCATGCGCGTCTTTCGCCGTGGCCGGGGCCGGGGGCGATCCCGGCGCCGCTGCGGCCGGCTGGCCTTTCGCTGGAAGCTGTGCCGCCAAGCGGCAAAGATTGCGCTGCATGCTGTTGGGCGGGGCCGCGGCGCGCTTCTTCACCTCTTCCGCGCTCGGCGCCGCCGCGGTGGGCGTCACGCTCTCCGGCCCGTCATTCTCCGGATCGAGAAGGCTCAGCGCGTCCAACAGATCGGGCGCTGCGTCGTCGCGCTTGGTCATGGCGGGGCCGAGATCGAACAAGCGGCGCAGCGTCTTGATGATCGAGGTGTGATCGAAGGGATAGGGCGGTCCCTTGACCGGCAGGCCGGCCGGAGCCGCGCGGACAACGCTGCCCGGCGCGATATAGGGCGAGATGAT
Organism: Allostellaceae bacterium; assembly: GCA_035605975.1. Classification (GTDB taxonomy): domain Bacteria; phylum Pseudomonadota; class Alphaproteobacteria; order ATCC43930; family CGMCC-115725; genus CAIKMD01. The sequence continues at coordinate 6,227 of DATNGG010000127.1, forward strand.
CACCGCGGGGACGCGCACGCCGTAGCGGTCGAAGGCGAAACCGTCGGGCCGATCTGCATCGGGCGGGACGGCGGCGGGCGGCGGCATGTGATCATAGCACCCGCCATGCTCGTCACAGGTGATGAGAAGGAGCGATTTCTTCCAGCTCGGCGCGTTGCGCACCGCGTTGTAAACCGTCGCGATGAGCTGCTCGCCATAGGCGACGTTGTGCGGCGGGTGCTCGTCATTCGGAATGAGGCCCAAGAGCGAATCGGTGAAATAGCGCGGCTCGATGAAGCTGTAATTGGGCAAGCTGCCGTTTTGCGCATCTTCGAGAAATTCGTCGAAGAAGCGGAAGCGGAAAGGCGCATCGAGCCACAGCTCGCCCAGCGTCGCCACTTGCGGCAGATCGTGAAAATAGACGCGCCAGCTTTTTCCCTTGTCTTGCAGCCGGTGAAAGATCGTCGGCCGCGTGAAGGGGACGTCGAAGTGATCGTTGTCGACATGACCGGCGCATGTTCCGGTGTGCGCGAAGAAGCGGTTGGGCCAGGTTTGACACGGCGCCGAGGCGTACCACTGGTCGCTGACGCCGAAGGCTTTGGCGAGCGCGCTGATGACCGGAACCTGCTTTTCCGTGAAATAATGCATCACCGCCATCGGGTCCTGATTGCCCGCTCGCTGCGCCATGTAGTTCTCGATGAAGCCGCTCATGGGCGGCCTGGCGTCCGTCGGCGTGCCGTCGCCACCGAAGAGCTGCATGTTGATGTCGGCGAAGAGCTCGCCGGGATCGGGATCGGGTATGCAGGCCGTGCCCGGCTCCATGCCCTCGTTGTTCCAGACGGGCATGTCGATCAGGGTTCCGTCCGGCCGCCGATAGGGGTTGGTTTCGCGGCCGCTAAGCCCCTCGAAGCTCGCGCTCCTCGGATAGAGCTTGCCGAACATGCAGTCGAAGGAGCGGTTCTCCAGCATGAGCACGATGACATGCTCGATCCCCTGCAATGCACCCATCTCTTCGTTCCCCCGTTTGCCGACGCGAAGATCGGCAAAGCTAGTGACCGGCTTCTGCAGGGGCAATGCCTCGCATGGGAGGGTCCGCGGCATCACGGGCTTGTGACCCGCACGACAACGATCTGTACGCCGCCCCGACGCGTGCGGGGGCGCTCGCCAAAGGGCGCGGGGTCGACTATCATTCGCCGCAGTGGCAGATGGAGAGGGCGTTGTTCGAGGTTCTCGGCGCCAAAGCGACGAAGCTGGTCCGGCTGTTCGGCAGCGACCGCAACACGCGCCTATCGCAGCAGGTGATCGTCGTACTGTTGGGCGTCACCATGATGGGCACGGTGATGTATGCGCTCTTCGATGTGACGCGCGTCATCCGCCCAGTGGCGCATGTCGAGGGGTTTCTCGGCATTCACCTCGCGCATCCCCACGCCGCGGCCGCGCCGGTCACGGGCGCGGGCGGAGAGTAGCGGGCGATGCTCTCACCCCTCGAAGGTGGACAAGGAGACGATACCCCGGCCCAGGCCACGGTCGCCGAGCCGGCAGGCGTGCTGTCCGGCGCGGTCTCGCAGATTTCGGTGACGGCCTTTGTCGTCATCCTCTCTGCCGGGATCGCCCGGCTCTTCGAGTTTTTCGACGTGCGGACCGCCTATCTCGTCTTTCTTCCGGTCATCACCGGGGCTTGCGCGATCGGGGGTGTGTTTCTCGGCATGTGCGCGGCCGGGCTTAGCGCGCTCGCCCTGTGGTGCCTCTTTCTCTCGCCCGACGGCTTCACGGCGCCCGGACGGGCCGATCTCGCGCATCTCTGCGTCTTCGTCATCGTCGCCTGCTTCGGCTGCTGGGTGATCGACGGGCTGCGCCGCACGCGCGAGGAATTGTCGCGCGACAACGCGTTTCTCGGACGCAAGATCGCGCTTCTGCTGCGCCGAAAAAAAATTCCGTAACGCGCCGCGGGCCCCGGCTGCGCGCAAAGCGCTGCGCGAAGTTCCGGCGCCGCCGCAAGGACGACCGCGATGACCATCCCGCAATGGGTTCTGCTCGGCTTTGCCGGATGGACCTTGGCCGTGCTTTGCGCGACCATCGGCATCTATCGCTGGTCGCTCATCCTGGCCGGCCGCGCGCGCATCTCCGACTGGCGGGCCGATCAAGCCCAAGGCAGCGATTGGTATCGCCGCGCGATGCGCGCCCATCTCAATTGCGTCGAGAATCTGCCGGTCTATGGCGCGATCGTGCTGTGTGCGAGCGCGGCGGGGGCGACGGGCGGTCTGCTCGACGCGCTCGCGCTTCTCGTCATTGCCGCGCGCATCTGCCAGACCGTCGTTCATGTCGGCTTCACGCAGACCGATCTCGTCGCCGGGCTGCGCTTCCTCTTCTTTTTCGTGCAAATCGCCGCGATGATCGCGATGGGCGTCGCCGTCGCGATCGCCGCGGCGGGATAGGGCGACGAGGCCGCCGCGCACCTCGCGATCAGGAGCGCGGCGCCGCCTCCCCGTGCAAGCGCTTCACCTCGGCCTCGAGCGCGGCGATGCGCCGGTCGCGCTCCTCGAGCGCCGCCGCGACCGCGGGCGCATCGAGGCGCTGCGGGATGTGCTGCGGGCAGTTGGTATCCCAGGCGGCGACGGTGAAAAGGATCGCCGCGTCGGCGCGCGCCCGATAGTTCTCGGGCATCAACCGCGCGCGGAGCGCTGGATCGTCCGAAACGCGCGCCGTGCCCCAGAGCTTGACACGCCGCGGCCGCGCATAATCGATGAGAAAAAGATAGGCCTGCGGGTTCTCGGCGAGATTGCCCTGGGTGATGTATTGCCGATTGCCGATGAAATCGACGAAAGCGATCGTCTTGTCGTCGAGCACATGGAGGAAGCCGGGCGGCCCGCCGCGATGCTGAATATAGGGCTGGCTCGCGGCGCTGGCGGTGGCGAGGAAGACGCTGCGCTGCTCGGCGATGAAGGCGGCGAGATCGGGCGTGATCGCGGTCGGCCAGGCGCCGGCCTCCTCGTGCCGCGCCAGCGCCGCGCGCGAGCCCTTGCGCGCCTGGATCGCCTTGACCACCGGGGTGAAGGCGACATCGCTCGAAAAGCGCAACATCGTGTCCATGGCTGCTCCTTCGGATGGCTTCTTGCCGCCTGCACGCAACCAGATAAGGGCTTCCATCTTTCAGCAAAACTGTTTGAATGAGGAAACCAATCTTCCGAAAACCGGGAGACCGATTGGACCGGTTCGATTCCATGGCGGTGTTGATCGCGGCGGCGGAGGCGGGCAGCCTCTCGGCCGCGTCGCGCCGTCTCGGCATGCCGCTCACCACGGTGAGCCGCAAGGTCGCGCAGCTCGAAGCGATGCTGAAGACGCAGCTCCTCAACCGTTCCAGCCGGCGCCTCGCGCTTACCGAGACGGGGCGCAACTTCGTCGCGGCGGGCAAGCGCATTCTCGAAGAGCTCGAAGCGGCCGAGCGCGAAGCGGCAGGGGAGTACAGCGCGCCCAAGGGCGAGCTCGTCATCACCGCGCCGATGGTCTTCGGCCGGATGCATCTCCTGCCGGTAATCGCGGATTTCCTCAAGCTTCATCCGGCGATCGACATCCGTCTCGTTCAGGCCGATGGGCGTCTCAATCTGCTCGAGGACCGGGTCGATCTCGCGCTGCGGATCGGCGCGCTCGGCGACAGCTCGCTGATCGCGACGCGGCTCGGCGCCACCCGCTATGTCGTCTGCGCGAGCCCCGCCTATCTGAAGGCGCGCGGCAAGCCGCGGACGCCGCGCGAGCTCGGCGCGCATGACTGCATCACTTTCGCCGGCGTCGCCGCGCCCGAGAGCTGGAGCTTCCCGATGGGCCGGCGGCATGGCGCCGTGCGGGTTCATTCGCGGCTTGTCGTCAACACGGCGGAGGCCTCGATCGACGCGGCCATCGCCGGCCTCGGCATCACGCGCGCGCTCTCCTATCAAATCGCGGATACGATTGGGTCGGGCCGGCTCGTGACGCTGCTCGAGACATTCGAGCCCGAGCCCTGGCCGGTGCACCTCGTCTATGCGGGCGGCCGGCTCGTTCCCGCAAAGCTGCGCGCGTTTTTGGATTTCGCCGCGCCGCGCCTCAAAGCCGTGCTGGCGCGCGCCGCCCCGGCGCGAGCAAAGGCGCCGCGCCGCGCTACTTGACGTATTGGTTGTCGATGATCGCGTTGTAGTCCTTGAGGAGATCGGATTCCTTGAGGAAGCCCGCGGCGATGTCGAGCCGGTCGCCATTCTCCAATTCCTGCGCCGTGGTGATCGGCGGGTTGGGCTGGATCGCGCGCATCGAATCATAGGAGGCTTCGAGCACGGCATCGCTGTAATTGCCGAAATGCTTCTTCATGATCGCCAAGGTCTCGGTGCGATGGTCGCGCATGAAGGCGAGCGCTGCGACCACGCCGCGCATGAATTTCTCGCAGATCGAGCGATGCGCCGGACAGAAATCGGCACGCGTCAAGACAAGGCCAGAGGAGACCGGCGAATATTCCTTGGGTTCGCCCTTGGTGGGATCGGAGACGATCACGCCAGTGCCGTCGACCAGCGGGATCTGCGCGAAGGGCGGGCCTGAGACGAAGCCGTCGACCGCGCCGCGCTTGAAGGCGGCGATCGCCTCGTTGGGCGGCAGCGGCGAGATGGTCACATCGTTGACCGGCACGCCCGCGTCGCGCGCGACGACGCGCAGGACGACATCGGGAATTGCGCCGGCGCCGCCGACCGCGAAGCGGTGGCCCTTCAGGATCTTGCCGCGCTCTTTGAGGGGCGCGCTCGGATCGAAATGCGCGGCTTCGGCGATCGACTTGCGCAGAATGATGTATTCGCCCGATTCATGCGATTGCGTTGCGAGCGCGACGAGATGCTGGCCGCGCGCGGTGGCGCGGGTGATGGTCGGTCCCGAGGCATAGGCGAAATCGATCGAGCCCGAGATCACCGCATTGGTGGAGCCGATGCCCTGGATGACCTGGACCTTGACCTCGAGCCCCTCTTTCGTCCAAAGGCCCTCGTCGTCGGCGACCCAGCGGCTGAGGAACCCCAGCGTGATCGTCGGCAGCGCGAGCGAGGTGTGCTCGAGTTCCGCGGCCGCGGCGGGCAAGGCAGGCGAGAGCGCGAGCGCGGCAATGGCGAGCGCGGGTGCGAAACGGATCGCGCGGAATGTCAATCGGACTGTCATTGTGTGATTTTCCCCCTTTGCGCGGAAATTAGACCGCGCGACGGCGGAGAGTCTAGACGACACTGCTGTTTCGAAGGCGCAGCCAATCCGCTCGCGATCACACTTATTTGTTTTTCTCTCGCAATGCCCTGCGCCGAGGATTGGCGGCACGTGCGAGGAGGTGAGACGCGATGCAAGGTCAGGAGCAACAACGCCGGAATTGGCCAGCCCCGCTCGCGGGGCTCGGCGCCATCCGCTTTGCCCGGCGCTATCACCGGTTTCAGGAGGCGGTTGCCTTCTATCGCGACGTCGTCGGCCTGCGGCTCGTCGAGAGTTTCGCGGGAAGCTATGGCAGCACCGGCGCGATCTTCGCGCTGCCGGATTCCGCTTGCACCTTCGAGCTCGTCGCGGCGGAAACGCCGGTGCCGGTCGATCCCGACGAGCAGCTCTGCCTTTATTTTCGCGATGCGGCGACGATGGCCGCGGCGCGCGCGCGTCTCGAAGCGGCGGGTCTCGCACCGGTCGCGGCCCATCCCTATTGGGCGGCCACCGGCGCCGTGGCGTTTCGCGATCCCGAAGGCCGCGGTCTCGTGCTCGCGCCGTTTCTCTATGGCGTGAACGAGCCGGCGGCAGGCACGGCCGAGGGCGAGCATGTCTTCCCGGGCGCGTGAGCCGCGGTTGGATGCGGCTGGACAGAGCCATTCAAGGCGCTAGGGTTTCTGCCAACGGAGGTGAAGCCATGGGTCCTGCGGTTGTGCCGGTCTGTGTCCGGGTCGCGAGCCTCGGCGCTTTTTGCACGATGGTCGCGCCGCCGGTCGCGACCGCGCTTGCGGTGGGATCGCTGCTCGCGGCCGTCTGGGTGCTCCGCCGCGCTCGCTCTTAGGCGGCGCCGGGCCGAGACGAACGCGCGTCTCTTGTTCGACGGCTGACACGGCTTTCGGCTATGCTGCGCGGCGAAGCGCTCATTTGCGCCGCGAGGGAGTCATGCTGCTTTTCCGGCAATTGTTCGATCAGCAATCCTCGACCTATACCTATCTCCTTGCCGATCGCGAAGGCGGCGAGGCCGTGCTCATCGATCCGGTTTTCGAGCAAGCGCAGCGCGATGCCGCGCTGGTCCGCGAGCTGCGCTTGCGCCTCGCCTGGACGCTCGAGACCCATGTCCATGCCGATCACGTCACTGGCGCCTCGATCCTGAAGCACCGCCTTGGCAGCCGGATCGCCTTGAGCGCGCGCGCCGGCGCCGAAGGCGCCGACCGGCTCCTCGCGCAAGGCGACCGAATTGCGTTCGGCGAGCGCCATCTTGAAGTGCGCGAGACCCCGGGCCACACGGCGGGGTGCATTACCTTCCTGCTCGACGATCGCAGCATGGCTTTCACCGGCGATTGTCTGCTCATTCGCGGCTGCGGGCGGACCGATTTCCAGGGCGGCAGTGCCGGCGCGCTCTATCGCTCGGTGCAAAATCAAATCTTCACCTTACCGGGCTCCTGCCTGCTCTATCCGGGCCATGATTACCGCGGCGCCAGCGTCACCACCGTCGCCGAGGAATCTCGCTTCAACCCGCGGCTCGGCGGTGAGCGCAGCGAGAGCGACTTCACCGGCTATATGCAGAATCTCAACCTCGCCCATCCGAAGAAGATGGACATCGCCGTGCCCGCCAATCTGCGCTGCGGCAGCCTCATGGAAAGCGCGGCGATCCCGGCCGAGCCCGACTGGGCGCCCGTGACCTTGAGCTTTGCCGGCATTTGGGAGATCGAGCCCTATTGGCTCGAAGAGCATGCAAGCGAGGTGCAGATCGTCGATGTGCGCGAGCCCGACGAATTCGAGGGCGAGCTCGGCCATTTGGCGGGTGCCGCGCTCATCCCGCTCGGCGCGCTCGGCAAGCGCCAGGACGAGCTCCAACGCGACCGGCCGGTCGTCACCGTCTGCCGCTCGGGCGGACGCTCGGCGCAAGCGGCGGTGATGCTGCAGCAGGCGGGTTTCGCGCGCGTCGCCAATCTCGCGGGCGGAATGCTGCGCTGGCACGCCGAGCGCAACACGGTGGATGGCGGCGGTATTTGAACGCAGTCTTCGCGAATCTACGGTTTAAATCGAACCGTCATGGCCGCACTCCGTACCGGCCATCCACGTCTTTACGGCGTCTGAAGACGCGGATGCGCGGAATCAAGTCCGAGCATGACGGCCTAACTTAAACGAAACCTGCCCTAACTCAGTCCCAAGCCCATGATCAGCGCAAGGCTCAAGCTCGCGATGAAGACGGCCGAGGCCGCGCCGAGGAGCAGGGGCGTCAAGCCCTTGGCGAGGAGCTTGCGCAGATCGGTCTCGAGACCGAGTCCCGCCAGTGCCATCGACAACAAGAAAGTGGTGGCGAGAGCGATCCATTTCATCGCGGCGGGCGGGATCGGGAAGGCGGTCGCAACCGCCACCAGCGCGATGAAGGCGGTGACGAACCAGGGCACAAGCGGCGCTTTCGGCGCGCCTGCGGCGGCGCCGCGCCGGCGCATCAGGCCCAGCGCGATGACCAGAGGGCCAAGCATGACGACGCGCAACAGCTTCGTCACAGTGGCGAGGTGGCCGGCTTCGGCGCCCCGCTGGAATGCTGCGGCGACCACTTGCGCGATCTCGTGGATCGAGGATCCCGACCACAGCCCATAGGTGCGGGGGGCGAGATCGAGCGCCGCGCCGATGAGCGGGAAGACGAACATCGCGATCGAGCCGAAGATGGTGACGCAAGCGACGGCGTAAGCCACGTCTTCGTCGCTGCCGCCCGTGACCGCGTTGGTTGCGACCACGGCCGAGGCGCCGCAGATGGAGGAGCCCGCGGCGATCAGTTCCGAAAGCCTGGCGTCGACGCGCAACAGGCGGCCGAGCCATTTGGTGACAAGGAAATTCGCCGCCAGTACGGCAATGACGAGGGCGATGCCGCCGCCGCCGATCTCGGCCACTTGCGCGACCGTGAGCTGAAGCCCGAGCGTCGCGACCGCGAAGCGCAGCACTTGCCGCGCGGAGAAATTGATGCCGCTGCGCAGAACCGGCGTCGTGCCAAAAATATTGTGGCAAAGAATGCCGATGAGCACGGCGAGGATCATCGGGCTCAGCACGCTCATGCCGGGGAGTTCGCGCAAGCCGAATGCGATGGTGGCGATGGCGGCGCTGAATAAAATCCCCGGCGCCAGGCCGAAACGGGCATCTGCGGTGGTGTGTGTCACGGGTGCTTTGCGGGAACGGGCTGAAGGGCACTCAAAAGGAGCGCGACCGTAACAGAAATCCGCGGGCTGAAAATCTACAAAGGGTTCAGGAGTTTTGCGAGATTATCATCCGTCGGAATGGAAAACGATCACGATCAACGATTCTATGGTGTGATTGAGATTTGCGCGCGAGGGCCCGCCGATCGCCCCCGCGCCTGGCGTTGAACTCGCTCGCGCCAACGCTGTGGATAATTCGCCGCGCCGCCTCGGAGCGAAGGCGCTTCACGCAAAGCGTGGGAAAAGCTGCAGCGCGTTGTCGCGGCGGATGCCCGCGAGAACCTGGGGCGCGAGGTCGAGGTTTGTCAGCGCCTCGGCGATCCCTGTCGTCGAGCCGAAAGGCGCATCCGAGCCGAAGGTGATCTGGCTCGCGGGAAAGAGCTTCAGGACCGCCGCCATGCCGGCGGGATTCATCGCGATGCTGGCGGTATCGTAATATTGCCGGCGCAATTCGTGTTCGGCGCCTTTGGGCGCGAGGCGCGCACGCTCCGCTTCGCTCATATGGCGCAAGCTGCCGAGCACGCGCTGCACGATCGAGGGCAGCACGCCGCCGCCATGCGAGAAGATGAAGGTGATGCCTGGACAGCGCGCGAAGGTACCGCGCAGCAGGAGGCTCGCGATGGTCCGTGCGGTGTCGACCGGAAACTCGATGGTCGGGCCCGAAACGCCGGGAAAGAGATTGCCGCAAGACATGGTCGGATGAACGAAGACCTTGGCTTTTCGGCGATTGAGCTCGTCGAACACCGGATCGAAGGCGGGATCGCCGAGGAGCTTGCCGGCATAGCTCGTCAGGACGCCAATGCCGTCATGCTTCAACACATCGAAGGCATAAGCGATCTCGGCAAGGCTGCCGTCGATATCGGGGACGGGGATGGCCGCAAACATGCCGAAGCGGCCGGGATGATCGCGCATCATTTGCGCGCCGAACTCGTTGCAGTCGCGGGCGCGGGCGCGGGCGCCCGTATCGCCCTCGAACCAGATGCCGGGGCTGGTGATCGAGGTGACGGCGCTTTGGATCTCGGCCTTGTCCATCTGCTCGAGCGCGAGGCCGGGCGTCCAGCTCTGATAGGCAGAGGCGGGCAGGAGGCTCGCATCGTCCAGGAGGCGCTGCAGATTCTGCGCGACATAGCGCGGCGGATAGATGTGATGGTGCGTGTCGATGATGCGAAGCATGCGTCCCTCCCGCCGGTTTTGCCTGCCACGCTAGCATGTCCGCCGTCGCTTGAGCGCCAGATTTTCGCGCTCGTCCTCGCCTAGGGTTCGACGAAGCCGAGGCGCCGGGAAATCGCCACGGCGCTGCGCTTCAGCAGCGCGGCGTTGTGCGATAGGGCGCTCGCGCCGAGATGCTCGGCGCCGCCCAGCAAGGCAATGCACGCAACAAGGCGCGCGCGGTGATCGAAAATCGGCGCCGCGAGCGCCGTGACGCCAGGAACGAGATCGCCCTCGACGGAGGCGATGCCGTGCCGCCGCGTCGCCGCAAGGATCGCGTCGACCGGCGTTGCTTTGCCGGGCTCCGTGCTTCGGCTGCGACGCTGCTCTTTTGCCATGAGCGGTCCGGCCTCGGCCTTGGGAAGATAGGCGGCGAAGATGCGCCCGACCGCACTGCGGAGGACCGGCAAGGTCGAGCCGACGCGCACATTCATGAAGACCGGGCGAGAGCTGTCTTCGATGCGGATGATGACCGGACCCGCATCGCTCCAGGTGGCGAGCACGGCAGTCTCGCCGGTGTCATCGCGCAGCTCGGCGAGCGCGGACGAGGCGATGCGCACCACATCGAGCGAATGGAGGCCGGCCAACCCCAGGGCAATGGCGGCGGGACCGATGCTGTAGCGGCCGTCCGTTTCGTCCTGCACCACCAGGCCCGTGCGCGTCAGGCTGACGAGATAACGGTGGATTTTGGCTGCCGGCATGTCGCAGCGATTGGCGATGTCCTTCAACTGCAAGGGCTGCGCTGCCTGGGTCATGGCGGCGAGAATGCGGCTTCCGATCTCGACGGACTGAATGCCGGGTCGCTCGCGTCGGCTGGCTGATTTTTTCTTGATGTCGAGGTGATTTCTCATTCGCACGTCCTTGAGCGGCATTCGATCAGGCTGGCTCATTTCATAGTCGTCATTGCCGGGCTTGACCCGGCAATCCATGGACCCGCGGGTCAAGCCCGCGGGTGACGATAGAATGAAGGTGATTCAATGTGATCGGACCTCACCTGATAGCACGATTGACGTTGTAGAATGTAAAACTTATCATACAATCTATAACATAGACTTGTCATGGAGGAGGCCGCCTTGGATTCAGCAAGCCCGCGCTCGATCTGCCCCGCCACCCAGCCCGTGCTGCGCGAGAACTGGTATGTCGTGGCATTCGCGCACGAGGTCGATGCTGAGCGCCCGCTGCTGCGCTATTGCTGCGGCGAGCGTATCGCGCTGTTCCGCACTGCTGCGGGCGAGCCGGTCGCGCTTCAGGATCGCTGCCCGCATCGCGGCTCGCCGCTGTCGCTCGGCAAAATCGTCGAGGACGCACTGCAATGCCCCTATCACGGCTTTCGCTACGCCGCGTCGGGCCGGTGCGTGCGCGTGCCGAGCCAGGCGGCGATCCTGCCCGAGCTTGCGGTGCATGCCTATCCGGTGATCGAGAAGGGCGGTTTCGTCTGGCTCTGGCCGGGCGCGCCTGAGACGGCCGATCCGGCGCTGCTGCCGGATTGCGGCGAATTCGGGCTCGATACGCCGGGCTGGTCGGCGAAGCCCTATCTGATGCTTGAGATCAAGTCGAATTACGCGCTGCTCTTCGAGAATCTGCTCGATACCTCGCATATCTCGTTCCTGCACGGCACCGCGCTCGATGGCGGACGCATGGCGAGCTCGAGCTTCAAGCTCGAGAGCGAAGGCAAGACCGTGCGTCTCATCCGGGAGCTGAAGGGTGACACGCCGACGCCGTCGAACACAAATCAATACGGGCTGCACGGCGTCACCACCTTCGACCGGCGGCTGGAATCGATTGCCTATCTGCCCAACCTCCACATCATCCGCAATACCTTCACCTTCCCGGATCGTCCCGGCCATGCACCGCATGTGCGCATCAACGTCATGCCGATCACGCCGTCGCGCACCAACGAGCATTATCAGTTCCTCACGATGACGAGCTCCTATCCGGAGACGCATCCGGTTGAGCTCATCGAGGGGATGCGCGCGGTGCTCGAGGAGGATCGCGTCGTGCTCGAGGCGATCCAGGGGCTTTATGACGAGGGCGGCCCGGATTTGCCGGAGTGGAGCGTCAACGCCGACGTCGCCGGGCTGCGCGCGCGGCGCAAGCTTGCCGAGCTCGCTGTCTAAAGCAGCGGGGAGCCGCCGGAAGAGGAGAGAGCATGCTCAAGGTCTATAGCTACTTCAATTCGATCTGCACGCAGAAGGTCTTCATCACCTTGACGGAGAAGGGGATCGAGTACGCAACGCAGAATGTCGATCTCTTCCGGAACGAGCAGTTCTCGCCCGAATATCTGAAGATCAACCCGAAGGGCGTGGTCCCCGCGCTCGATCATGACGGCCGCGTCGTCATCGAATCGACCTTGATCTGCGAGTATCTCGACGAATGCTTTCCGGCGCGGCGGCTGGTGCCGCAGGACCCGTTCCTGCGCGCGCGCATGCGGCTGTGGAGCAAGGCGGTCGACGAACAGCTCTTCGAGGCGACGCGCGAGCTGAGCTTCTCGGCGATGTTCCGCGAGCGCATGCGCAACATGACCGAAGAGCAGCGGCAAGGCCGCTACCAGAATGTCGGCGATCCGATCAAGCGCGCGCGGCTGATCTCGACCTATGAAGAGGGCGTCGAGAGCCCTTATGTCCTCCAGGGCATCGGCGCCTTCGACATGGCCTTCGGCAAGATGGAAAAGGATTTGAAAGCGGCGGGGCCTTGGCTGCTCGGCGCCGAGCTGTCGCTCGCCGACATCAACATGATGCCGTTCGTTGCGCGCATGGCCTATCTCGATCTGCTCGATGTCTGGCTCGAGGGCCGTCCGGCGGCGCAGGATTGGTGGCGCCGCGTCCAGGCGCTGCCGAGCTTCATCGCCTCCGTCCCCGAGAAAGTGCCCGCGGCCGATTTCGAAGCGATGAAGAAGTTTGGCGGCGCGCTGCGTCCGCGTGTAGCCGAGCGGCTCGGCGACTATCGGCGGGTAATGAAAGTGGCGGCTTAGCGCCTGACTTCACGCGCAGTCCCCGAAGCTTTGAGGCAAACGCGCTAAAGTCCGAATTACCTTGTCATCATCGGCAGGCTTTCCATCCGCAGCTCGCCGACCGACCCGCCATAGACGGGCTCGAAGTTTGGATCGGCGAGCCGCGCTTCGGGAAAGCGGGCGAGCAACAGTCGCACGGCCAGGCTAAGCGTCGTATGCGCCAAGTGGCTGCCAATGCAACGATGAGGCCCCGCGCCGAAGGTCATGATCATTTTCGGTTTGCGGTGGATGTCGAACCGCAATGGGTCCGGGAAGACTTGTGGATCGTAATTCGCGGCCTGGGGCGAGGGACGCACGATCATGCCTGTCCTGATGGGCGTTCCGCCGACGCTCGTGTCGATCGTCGCGACGCGCGGGAATGTGAAATAGCCATTCCCGGCGATGCGCAAGCACTCGTCGATGGCATCCGGTATGAGAGACGGATCCGAGAGCAGCTGCTGCAGCTGGTCGCGATGCGAATAAAGCATGTAGAGGGCACCGCTGCCTGACCTCGGCGTCGTCGCCAGCGCCGCGAACATGGCGAAGATCAGGTCGAAGAGCTCCTCGTCATCGAGCTTGTCTCCGTTGTCGTGCGCCAGCACGAGATCGGAAACGAAGTCGGAGCGCGGCGCGGCGCGGCGCTCGGCGATGACCTCCTTCACGACTGCCGAAAAGCGCTGATATGCATCCCAGCACTCCGGGGGCCAGGCTTGGCCCGGCTTCACCGCGGTCAGTTGCGGCTGAACCGCTTGGAAGTCCAGCAAAGTGCGTTTTTGCGACGCGTTCAGATCGAGCATAGCGGTGAGCAGCGCGCCGACGACGAGCTTTGCGGCGTAATCTTGCATGGCGTCGAATTGAGGGCCGCCTTGCTCGATCTCGTCGAGCATTCCGGCGATGATGTCTTCGATCCTCGATTGGAGCTGCGCGATGCGCCGCGACGAGAAGGCCGGCATCAGAAGGCGGCGCAGCCGGGCATGTTGCTCGCCATCGGTTTGCGGGATGCCCTTTCGGCCCATGAACTTGTCGAACTGCTCGTAGCCTCGGCCGCGCGGCACTTCGGAGGCGAAGCGAATGGGGTCGGTAAATACCTCCAAGGCGTCGGCGTGACGGCCGACGATGACTTGGGGCGGCCCATTGTTCAGCACGTAAAAGGGCGGCCTTCTCGCCCATTCGGCGAGGTGCTTTCGCGCATTCGCCTTGAAGGCGGCACCTCCGAGGTCGATATCGACCGAATTGCTGAGATCGAGGTCAAGCATCGGCGGCATGGCGGCTCCTTCGAGCGCAGCGGCGATGAGGGGGCGCGGACGCTCTACGCCCCGGCGGGGGCATGGGCGAAACTATAACCATCCGTCGCAAGCGGCTGTAGCCCGTGGCCGGGAAATGACTTGTGCTAGGCTTTCAAGACCGCCCGTCGCGCGCGGCCCGGCCTGCGCCAATCGCGGAATGACGGATCGGAAAGTTCTTTTTCTGCTGAAATCGCTACCCAAGCGGGCTCGGCAAATTACAATGGCGGCCGGCCGGCAAGGGCCGCGTAAGGGGGCGTCGTGCGATGAAATTCGGCCATTTCTGTCTGCCAACCTATTTCGAGGATGTCGACGGCGATGTCGGCGGCTTCATGCGGCGCTTCGTCGATTTCTTGGTTTCGAGCGAGGATGCCGGCTTCGACATGCTGTTCGCCAACGAGCATCATTTCGATGCCTATGGCGGTCTCATCCCGTCGCCGACCGTCATGGTCGCGGCTCTCGCTCAACGCACCAAGCGCGTCCGTCTCGGCTCCTCGATCATCGTGCTGCCGCTGCACAGCCCGATCGAGATCGCCGAGCAATGGGCGATGATCGACCTCATGTCGAATGGGCGGGTCGAGCTCGGCGTCGGCCGCGGCTTCGTTGAATACGATTACGATCGGCTGCACGTGCCGCTCCAAGGCGCGCAGGAGCGCTTGAAGGACGGGGTGGCGCTCATCCGCAAGGCCTGGTCCGGCGAGCGTTTCAGCCATAATGGCCCACATTATCAGTACGAGAACCTGCAGCTCTGGCCAAGGCCGCAGCAGCGGCCGCATCCGCCGATCTGGCTCGCCTGCGGCGGCACGCCCGACAGTTTCCGCTGGGCGGCCGAGCAAGGCTTCGGCATTTTCACCGTCGCTTATCGCGGCGTGCAGCCCCTCATTCCGCTGAACAAGATCTATCGCGATGCGTGGATCGCTGCCGGTCATTCGCCGAAGGCCTACAAGATCGCCGCGCATTACCAGGTCGTCTTGAGCGAAGACGGTGCCGAGGCGCGTGACATCGCGGCCAAGGCGCTGAAGCGCTATGTCGGCGCGACCACGCACACGATGGACCGCGTGCGCGACGACCGCTCGGGCACGAAGCCGACGGCGACGCTCGGCGCGGTCGAGCAGCAAGTCCTCGACGTCGCGAAGATGGTCGAGGAATGCCGCGTCGTCGCCGGCACGCCCGAGGATGCGGTCAGGCTCTTGACCAAGGCGCAGGAGATGATGGGCATCACGCAGGTCGACTGCACTTTCTATTTCGGCGGCATTCCTTTCGAGCTCGCGCAGCGCTCGCATCGACTCTTCGCCGAGAAGGTGATGCCGAAAATGCGGAGCGTCGGCTAGCAATCGGCTTTTCCTTCCGGGACGAAGGAATGCGCGATCAGTTGAGCATGGAGGTGCTGGTCTGCGTCGTCGAAAAGGGAAGCTTTTCGGCCGCCGGTCACGCGCTCAATCTCACCCCCTCGGCGATCAGCAAGCATGTGAGCCGGATCGAGAGAGAGCTCGGGGTGAGCCTCGTCAACCGCTCCACCCATGAGCTGTCGCTGACCGAGGCCGGCAAGATCTATCACGCGCATTGCGTCAAGATCCTGCGCGAGATCGAGCGCGCCCGCGATGCGGCGCGGGAAGCGAGCGCAGCCTTGGGCGGCACGCTCAAGCTGCATCTGACGCCCGGTCTCACGGCGCGTCAGCTCGTGCTTCCGTCTCTGCGCCGCTTCCTTCCCAAGCATCCCGATCTGACCGTCGATGTGACGATGGCGCTCGAGAGCATCGATGTTGTGGAGGAAGGTTTCGATCTCGCGATACGGAGCGACACGAGGAAGGATATCGGCCGCGGCAACGGCAGCGTCGAGTATCGGGAGATTGCCCGGTGCAAGTATTTGATTTGCGCATCGAAGGACTATTTCCGGCATCATTCTAAGCCGAAACAGCCCCGCGATCTCGTCCATCACAACTGCTTGCTGTTCGTCGGACAGCCATCCTTCGATCGATGGTGGTTCACCGACGGCCGACGGAAATACGGCGTTTCCGTCAAAGGTCACTTTCGCGCCAATGATTGGATGGCAATCTACGAAGCGGCGCTTGCCGGCCTCGGCATCGCGCGGATTCAGGCGTTGCAAGGGAGACCGCCCCCTATCGCTCGCAATCTCGAGGTCATCTTCGAGACCGAATCGGTCTGCGATCGCGCGGTTTGGGCGCTTTATCCGCGCAGCCTCAATCTGCCGATCAAGGTCTCGACGTTTCTCGATCACTTGTCCGCCGAGCTGAAAGCGAATGCTTGAATCCGACCAGGAAAGCCGTGCGGAGACGGCCGACGCATCGGCGGGACGTCGCATTGACGTTCATCATCATTTCGTGCCGCCAGTCTGGGCCCGCGAGCTGCGCGCCAGCATCGCCGAAACCACCCGGAATCCCGCCCTGCTTTTCGATTGGACGCCCGATCGCTCGCTCGACGAATTGGAGAGGAGCGGAACGGCCATGGCCGTTTTGTCGCTCACCAACCCCGGGCTCGGACCTCTACCGCTGCCGGAAGCGCGCAGGCTGGCGCGCGCTTGCAACGACTACGCGGCCGATCTTCTGCGCGACCATCCGGGCCGGTTCGGCGCCTTTGCCGTCCTGCCGCTTCAGGACATTGATGCCAGTATCGAAGAGGCCGCCTACGCGCTCGATGTCTTGAAGCTGGACGGCATTGGCCTCATGACCAGTCACCACGGAAAATGGCCGGGTGACGCGGCCTTCGCGCCGCTGTTCGAGGAATTGAACCGGCGCCATGCGGTGGTTTACCTGCATCCGACCGTGTCGACTTGCACGGCGCAAATTCCCGACGTGTCGCCGTCGGTGATCGAGTTCCCGATCGAAACGGCGCGGGCCGTGGCGAGCCTGTTGTTCGGCGGAACGCTGGCGCGATGCCCCGGCATCAAGTGGATCTTTTCGCATGGCGGCGGGGCATTGCCGGCCCTCGCCGAGCGGATGACGCGGCTATTCGATGCGCAGAGCCGGCTTCGGCCGCGGGCGCCGGCGGGCGCACTCGCCGAATTGCAGCGCCTTTACTACGACACCGCCCAGGCGACGGCGCCGGCGGCGCTCAATGCCCTCTTATCCTTCGTTCCGGTATCGCAGATCCTGTTCGGAAGCGATTACCCGATGCTGCCCATCGGCAACGCCGTCGAGGGCCTCGCGCGGTTGGGGCTGAGCGCCGCAACCGTCGACGCCATCGAACGCGGAAACGCGCAGCGCCTTTTCGCCCGCTTGGGCGCGGGTGAAAGCGCGCCCTAACCCCTGTCTCGGCCTTGGCGGGCTATCGCTACTTCGGGAGAAAGGCCTCGGTATAAAGCGACGACACCTCGATCTGTTTGCCCTCGAGCTTGGGTGCGATCAGCGTATCGTACAAATCCTTCATCGCGGCCTTGTCGAAATGACCGTTGTCGGTGCAGCCGGGCATTTCGAGGTCGTAAATCTTCGCGACGATCTCGGGTGTCAAGTGCATCACCTTCGCCATGACGGCGACGGATGCGTCCTTGTGCGTCCTCATATAGGCGATGGTCTCGAACCAGCCGGCGATGAAGGCGCGTATATCGCTGGGACGGTTCTTCATTGCGGAATCCGAGGCCAGCATCATGTAGGTGACGAAATGCGGCAGGATGTCGCCGAAATTGACGAGGTTCTTTCCCTGACCTTTGACTTCGAGCCCGACGCCGGCTTCGGTGGGGCCGACAATGCCGTCGACCTGCTTCGTGATCAGCGCGGCGATTTCGGCGCTCATCGCCCCGACCGGCACCGAAATAATCCCGTCATGGCCCCAACCCTGATGAATCGCGAATTGGTGGGCGAGCCATTCGGTCAATGAGCCCGGGGTCGAGGCGCCGATCTTCTTGCCTTTCAGATCGGCGGGCGTCCTGACGCTATTGTCCGTGCGGACGATGATGCCGAGCGAGTAGGGGGGACCGCCGAACACCGCCACGGCCTTTTCTGCAACGCCCTTGGCGGTAAAGAGCAGGTCGGTCGAACCCGTGGCCGCGATATCGACCGAGCCCGCCGCCATGGCTTGCTCCAGCTTCCCGCCGCCTTCGAAAGCGATCTTCTCGATATCGATGCCGCGCTTTTCGAATATTCCCGTCGTAACCCCGAGGTCGACGATGGCGAACATGAAGGCGGTGCCGTTGGGAACGCCGACCCGAAGCTTGTCCATCGCATGGCTTGGAGCGGCGAGGCCGATCACCGCCACGCACGTCGCGGCGAACCTGAATTGTCTCATTGCTGTGCTGCGCGGATAAGGACGCATCGAACCTCCCCTTTGCTTCGATTGCCGTTGTTTTCCTTGGCGATAGCAAGGCCCAGGATGGACAAGGATCTGTCTGACTTGAGCGATCTTACCCCAGGCGTCTTCGGAATGATTTCTTTCCCGATGTTCAACCTTGCCTTTGCACAGGCTTCGCGTCCACGGTCCTAGACGGCAGTCCAGCCGCCGTCCTGGGTAAAGACCTGGCCCGTGACATAGCGCGAGGCATCGCTCGCCAGATAAATCGCGAGGCCTTGCAACTCGTCGGGGCTCCCGCGCCGGCCCATCGGCGTGCCGTTGAGGATCGTCGCCTCGAAACGGGCGATGTCTTCGGGGGTGGCGGTCGCCTTGCGCTCATCGGCGAGTCGGGTGCCGCCATGCCAGCCGGGCGCGATGGCGTTGGCGCGGAGTCCGTCCTTGGCGTATTCCGCCGCCATTTGGCGCGTCAGGCCGATGACGCCGGCTTTGGCCGCGGCGTAATTGGCGCCGTTCATCGCAAAGCCCGGATAATTGCCGACGAGCCCGACGATCGACGCGATGTTGATGATCGAGCCGCCGCCGCTTTGCAGCATGCGCGGGATGAGCGCGCGGCTGACGAGGAACACGCCGCGCAGATTGATCGCCATGAGACGATCCCAATCCGCGACCGGCATCTCATGCGTGCGCATTGGCACCGTTGCGATGCCCGCATTGTTGATGAGGATGTCGAGGCGCGGCTCGATCCGCTCTGCCGCTTCGGCCATTGCCGCGACGGCATCGGGCTCGGCGACGTCGGCCGTCAGCGCGACCGCGTCGTTGCGGCTCTGATTGAGGATCGCCGCGGTCTCTTCGGCGCGGCTGCGATCGCGATCGACGCAAAAGACGCGCGCGCCCGAAGCGGCGAGGCCTTGCGCAAAGGCACGGCCGAGCCCGCTTCCCGCACCGGTAACGAGAGCGGCCTTGCCGGAGAGATCGAAAAGCCCGATGCCGTTCGGCGTCATGAATCACCTCGCTGTCGCACGTCCCGCATCGGGATTATCGATGCAATCGCCGCTGCCGACAACATGCATGCCGAGCCGCGACGCGCGTCAGCTGAAGGTGTTCTGGATCCCGCACCGAATGGCGCAATGCGGATCGCCGCGATAATGATGCTGATAATAATAAGCGCGCTGCGAATAGGAATCGGAGCAGGCGCCGAGGCCGAGAAGAGACAGAAAGACGAGACTTGCAGCGATGCGACTCATTCAACCTCCGTTGATTTGCTGGGGAAGGCCGGCCATGCCGGCCGCCGATCAGGGGGTAATGCGGCGCTTGCTTCCTGGTTCCCCCGGAGGCGGGGACGGCGCAAGGCACGAATTCCCGCTTCGCAGCCGGGTCTTGGCCGTGGCATGCTGCCCGACACGCGGCGAACCGCCGCACAAGGGGAGGGAGCGATGATCGAGCTTTATTACTGGTTGACGGATAATGGTCGCAAAGCGCTGTTGATCATCGAGGAGACCGGCCTGCCGCATCGCCGCCATCCGGTCGATATCGGCAAGCGCGAGCAGTTCCAGCCCGAGTATTTGAAGATCAGCCCCGGTCACAAGATTCCGGCCCTCGTCGACGATGACGGGCCGGGCGGGACGCGCGTCACGCTGTGCGAATCGGGCGCGATGCTCAAATATCTCGCCGAGAAAGCGGGCGGCGCGCTCTATCCAGCCGATCCCAAGCGCCGCGTCGCGATCGACCAATGGCTGTTCTACGGGAGCTCAACCTTCACGCCCCTGGCGCAGCAATATGGGCTCTTCACCCACCGCTTCCCCGAGAACGTGCCGCAGGCAAAGAAACATTACGAAACCATGGTGCGCGACTGCTTCGGCGTGCTCGACCGCCGCCTCGCCGAGACCGCCTATCTCGCCGGCAGCGACTTCTCGATCGCCGACATCTCCTGCTACCCCGATGTGCATATCCACGGCAAGGAGGGGATGGGGCTCGGCGATTTCCCCAATCTCGCACGTTGGCACGACGCGATCGCCGCGCGTCCGGCGACGCAGCGCGCCTGGAGCTGATCCTCCGGGCTTACGTGATCCGTCATTGCGAGAACGCCGCAGGCGGACGCGGCAATCCAGGGCTCGGATGTTGCCCTGGATTTCTAGGCTCGCAATGACGTGTCTCTAGCGGTGCGCTACTTCGCGCCGGCGAATGTCTTCTTCTTCGCTCGGTCGGCGTCGGTTTCGACGGAGTCGAAGCCGTGTGCGGACAGGTCGAACCAATTGCCCTCGGGATCGCAGCCGCGATACTCGGCATAGGGCCGGGTCGATGGGCGTTTCTTCGGTTCCTCCGTGCCGGCGGCGACGAGTTGCTCCGACATCTCGGCAACGTCGTCGACCTGGAAACCGAAATGATTGAGGCCGCAGGCTGCTTCGCCTTCGAGCCGCTGTGGCAGGATGGCGAGGCTGATATAGCCGTCGGTCAGGAACCACGCCTTGCCTTCGGTCTTGGTCGGCTCGGCCTTGTGCGCGACATCCATCTTGAAGACATCGCAATAGAATTTCGCGACCTTGTCGGGATCGCGCACGAACATCGCGAGATGGCGGATTTTCGGTCGTGACATGAGAGACCTCCTTTTGCGCAGCGGGGTTATGGCAGGAATTTCTCGGTGATGATCTGATCGTCCGGCACGGCGTGGTCGATGAGCTTCAGGTCGACCAGCGATTGCTGCACGGCCGCGAGCTTCTTGCGGTCGAAATGGCCGTCGGTGAAGAGGGTCGGCATTTCGAGATCGTAGCCTTTGGCCGCGATGGCATCGGGCAGCCGCGTCGCTTTCTGCGTGATTTTGACCGTCTCCGCCTTGTGATCCCTCATGTAGCGGATCGTCTCGAAATACCCGGCGAGGAATTTGCGCAGTGTCTCCGGATGCTGCGTCATCATCGTATCGCTGGCATAGACGATGTTGGCGATGAAATTGGTGATTTCCCGACCGGCATTGGCGAGGATGCGCACCTTGCCTTGGTCTTCGAGCTCCAGCGAGCGCGAGGTCGGGCCGATGATCCCGTCGACATTCTTGATCAAAAGTCCCGCGACGATGCCGTTCATCGTCCCGAGATAGGCGAGTTTGAAGTCGCTCGGTCCGATGCCATGCTGGCCCAAGATCGTTTTCGCGATCCAGCTCGTGAAGGAGCCGGTGGTGCTGACGCCGATCGTCTTGCCTCTGAGATCCTCGATCCTCTTGATACCGGTGTCTTCCGCGTTGATCACTAGCGATAGGGCCGCGAGATCGTTGCCATAGGCCGCGACGGCCTTTTCGGGCGCGCCCCTGGTCAGGAAGAGGATATCCGAGCCGGTGCCGGTGATGACATCGAGTGCGCCGGCATTCATGGCCTGGTGCATCTTGGCGCCGCCGGCGAAATCGATCCGTTCCACATCGAGACCGTATTTCTTGAAGATGCCGGTCGCGTTCCCGACATCGGACACGGAGAAAGAGAAACTGGTGGCCTCGGGCGTGCCGACACGAACCTTCTCGTCAGCCTGCGAGAGACCCGCCGAGCAGAGCAGGGCGATGGCCGTGATACCGACAATGCGAACAAACATGCTTCCTCCGTCGTTGCGCGGCGAAGGTAGCACGCGATATCCCACTCGTCACGGCTGCGCGCACCGAAGATGCGCCAATCTTGTCAACCCGTGGCTCGTTTGACGCTAAGGCGAGACTTCCTCGAGCACGCGGCGGCGCGTCTCGATCATATAGACCGAGGCGGCGACGCCGATCAGCG
Organism: Allostellaceae bacterium; assembly: GCA_035605975.1. Taxonomy (GTDB): domain Bacteria; phylum Pseudomonadota; class Alphaproteobacteria; order ATCC43930; family CGMCC-115725; genus CAIKMD01. The sequence goes on from DATNGG010000127.1 coordinate 28,062, forward strand.
CGAAGACGGTGAAGATGAGGAACATGCCCTGAATGCCAAAGCGCGGGATGGAAAAGCCGACGATCAGCGGCCCGAGCGTCGCCGCGACGCGCAGCCAGAAGCTCGCCCAGGCGACGCCCATGGCGCGCATCCGCGTCGGGTAGATCTCGGCAGTGTAGAGAAAGATGCTCATATTGATCGAGCCGAGCCACATCGAGCAGAAACCGTAGCCCAAGAGCATGCCGAAGGCAGTGCCCGCGCCGACCGCCCACAGCTCGATGAGGCCCAGCGCCAGGAGCCCGAAGGCACCGATGAACCAATAGCGGCGGCCGGTACGGTCGATCAGCAGCGCGCAGATGACCGAGCCGATCACGCTTCCGGCGGGCGCGGCCACCGCGTAGTTGAGCGCCTGCTGCAAGGGCAGGTGATAGACCTCGCGATAGAGCGTTGGGACCCAGCCCTGCATGCCGTAGGAGATGATATAGGACGAGGCCCAGATCACCCACACGAGCAGCGTGCGCTTGCGATAGCGGCCCTCGAAGAGTTCCTGCCAGCGCGTTTTCTGGCCAGCCGGCGGGGCGTTGAGGACAATGACCGGCGGCAAGGGCCGCTCGCCGCCCCGCGAGACGATGCGCTCGATGTGCGTGACGATCGCGTCGGCTTCGGCGAGCCGGCCCTTGGAGGCGAGCCAGCGCGGCGATTCCGGGCAATACCGGCGCAGGACAAGGGCGATCAGCGCCGGCACCGCACCGATGATGAACATCCATTGCCAGCCGAGGCTCGGCACCACCGCGGCGCCCGCAACCCCCGCGCCCAAAAGCCCGATCGGGAAAATCATCTGATAGGAGAGGAACGAGCCGCCACGCCGTTCGGCGCGCAGGATCTCGCTGATATAGGTCGAGGCCACCGGAATCTCGCCGCCGAGGCCGATGCCCTCGACGAAGCGGCACCAGAAAAGCTGGTCGTAATTGGTGGTGAAGGCGCAGGCGAGGCTCATCAGCGCGTAAAGCGCGATGGTAAGCCGCGCCGCGCTGGTCCGGCCGATGCGCTCGGCCGCCCAGCCGAAGACGAACGCGCCCAAGGCCTGGCCGAGATTGGCGATCGAGATGAGCCCGCCAATGCTTTGCGGCGGAATGTGCCAGTCGCGCACGATGACCGGCAGCACGTAAGCGATCGCGAGGGAGTCGAAACTGTCGAAGAAGATCGCGACGCCGAGGAACGCCGTCACCGTGATATGCCAGCGCGAATACGGCAGACGCTCCAAACGCGCGGCGATGGTCTGCTCGTTGAGCGGCAGGGTTTCGGCCATGATCTCCCCCCTTTTGCCGAGTGCCTCGTCTCGCGGGCACCCGTTTTCACGCGCGTCTTATGGCCTGCATTATGCCCGCAAGCGCGGCCGTGGGACAGGGCATTCGCGCGCGGTGCGGCTCTAGCGAGGGTGGCGCCTATGGGCAACTGAGATCAGCCACTTTCACATTTGGGGCGGCCGGCCTAAAAGGGCGGTGAAGGCGGATGAACGGGAGGATGGCATGAGCGACCGGAACGCGTTGTCACGCATCGGCGGCGTCGCCTTGAGGCGCGAGACGAGCGAGGTCGAGCGCAAATTGCGCCGCGAGCTCGCGGCGGCGTTTCGGGTGGCGCATCATCTCGGCTGGAACGCCGACACGCTCAACCACATCACGCTGCGCATTCCGGGCACCGAGACCTTCCTCATGAACCCGTTGGGCCTGGGCTGGGACGAGATCACGGCCTCAGCGCTTGCCACCGCCGATTACAGCCGCAATGTCTTAAGCCATACCGGGGTGCGTTTGGCGCCGGCGGGCTACAATTTCCATTCCGGCATTCTGAAGGCGAGGGCCGACATTCACTGTGTCTTCCACACGCATGAGAGCGCGGGCACGGTGGTCGGCTCGATCGAAGGCGGTTTGCAGATTTTCGCCCAAGGCGGCTGCTTCCTCCATGGCGAGGTCGGCTATCACGATTTCGAGGGGCTCGCGCGCGAGGAGGACGAGGTGCCGCGCATCCTTGCCGATCTCGGCACGAAGCATACGCTCCTCATGAATAATCACGGCCTCTTGAGCGTCGGCGCCTCGATCGGCGAAGCCTTCGGCTGGATGCGCGCCCTCATCGAGGCGTGCACGCTGCAAGAGCGGGTGATGGCGACCGGCGGCAAGCTCAAGCCGCTCCCCGAGGCGCTCCAGGCGCACACCAAGGCGCAGATGACAAAGAGCCGCAATGCGCCGCGCGAGGATCATTCCTGGCAGTATTGGATGCGCGTCGCCGAGCGCCTCGATCCGGATTTCGCCGCGTAGGGCGGCCCAGCCTCACGCCTTCGGGAGGAACTTCTCCGTATAGAATTTTGCCATGTCGGGCGGCTTCGGGAAAGTCTTCATCTCGACGTAGGACCCTGCCAAGGTGGCGAGGCCTTTCGGATCGAAACGCCCGGTGCGCGACATTTTGGGAATGACGATGTCATAGGTCGCGCCGATGATGCTGGGCTCGAGCTTGGTGATCGGTCCCGCGATGCGCACCGTTTGCGCCTTGTCGCGCTGCATGAGAGCGATCGCCTCGAACCATCCCGCGCAGAACGCGCGGACCGCGTCCGGATGCTCTGTCATCGCCTTGGTCGAGGCGTAATTCGCGTGCATGACGAAGTCCTTGACGTAGTCGGAGCACGGGATCAGCACGCGGCCGGCTTTTTGCGGTTCGAGGAAAAGCCCGATCGCGACATCGACGACAACGGCATCCACCTGCTTGGAGCGGATCGCCGCCACCGCCGCCTGGGTGCCGCCAATGCCGACGGTCTTCATCGCGCTCAAGGGCCAGCCCTTCTGCCGCGCCAGCTCGAACACCATCCATTCGGTGACCGAGCCCGTCGAGGCGACGCCCACCACCTTGCCGCGCATGTCGTCGGTGGTCTTGATCGGCGAATCATAGGGCACGACGATCGCGATATCGGCCGGCGGGCCGAGCGTCTGGGCGATGGCGAGCGCGGGCTCGCCCTTGCCGACATCCGACATTGCCGCGCCCGAGCCCAGCGCGATATCGATGGCGCCGCTGATCATCGCCTGATGCATGCGCGCGGCGCCGTTGAAGGCGACGACTTCGAGCTCGAGCCTGCGCTTCTGGTAGAAAGCGTTGGCAACGCCGACATCGATCGGCGTGTAGGCGAGCAAGGTCGCGATCGATTTGCCGACGACGAGCTTCTGCTGCGCGGCGCGGCCGATCCGCGGCATGGCAATGGCGGTCGCACCGGCGGCGGCCGAAGCGGCCATGACTTTAAGGACGGTCCGCCTCGCCGGGCCTCTCGCGTGCATCGTTTGATCCCCCTGATGAACAATGTCGTTTGCGGCACTATAGCGGGCGGATTCCGCCTCTCAAGCGCGGCGCCTTGTCTCGGCGATGGGCCGCAGGCAAGATGG
>DATNGG010000128.1:0-34040 GCA_035605975.1 Allostellaceae bacterium
CGCCGCGCGCTGGAAGCTTCTCCAGGGCGTGGTGCGCCATAGCTTCACCCATTTCGACCTCGAGCTGCAGGTGCTGGTGGGGAAAGCGGCGCGTCCAGCCGGCGATGCGCTCTGGGTCCCGTTGGAGAGGCTCTCGGCGCAAGCCCTCCCGACGGTGATGAAGAAGGTGATCGCCTTCGCGAGCACGGCGCGGTTGCCGCGCGGCCCCGCTTCGGGCACCATGAAACCAATTCGCAAAGAATAGGGAGGAATGAGGATGACGCGGTTGACGCCCGCCGCCGGCGCTCTGGCGGCTCTGCTGCTCGCATCGCCCGCCTCGGCGCTCGATCACGTGAAGATGTCCTATGTCGTGCCGACGGTGAATTACGGCGCGCTGTTCGTCGCCGTGGACAAGGGGTATTTCAAAGACGAGGGGATCGAGGTCGAAATCGTCCAGGCGGGCGGCGGCGTCGCGACGCCGGCGCTGATCTCGGGCGATTTGCAATTTTCCGGCTCGCCTTCCGTCGCGCTCAGCGCCGACATGAAAGGCGCGCATTTGAAGGCGATCTTCGTCGGCTCCGACCAGTCGGCCTTCGAGCTCTGGGTGCAACCCGACATCAAGACCCTCGAAGATCTAAAGGGGAAGGCGATCGGCATCATCAGCCGGGGCGACACCACCGAAATCGGCATGCGCTATATCCTCGCCAAACACAATCTGCCGGGCGATTACATCTCCTATACGCCCTTGGGTCCGGGCGTCGCCCGCCTGGCAGCGATCCAGTCCGGCAATTTCCCCGGCGCGCTGATCGATTCGGGCGATGTCGCCGATATGAAGAAGTCCGGCCGGCTCGGCAAGCTGCATATGCTGATCAACCTCAACAAGGAGGTGCATATGGTGTTTGGCGGCTATGCCACCTCGGACGCGCTGATCCAGTCGAATCGCGATCTCGTCCATCGCGCCGTGCGCGCGCTGATGAAGGGGCTCGCGGTGGTGCGCAGCAACCGGGCGGATACGATCGCCTCGCTGGTGAAGCACGGCTCGAGCCAGGAAGCGGCCGAGCAGAATTACGATCAATACGCCATGACCATGTCGCCGACTGCCATCACCTCCGATGCCGATCAGGCGCTCGAGCTCAAGGTGCGCGCGCAAATGCTCAAGCTTGATCCGGAGAAGCTCCCGCCGCCCTCGCATTTCTTCGATTTCAGCTTCGTCAAAGAGGCCGCCGCCGAGCTGAAGAAGGAGAATTGGAAACCGTGACCGGCGCCAGGGCAAAGCTCTGCGGGACGCTCTTGCTCGTCCTCGCGGCGTTCGCCGGCGCGCTGCCGGCGCATGCCGCCGATAAGGTGGCGCTCTCCTATGTGCTCGCCTCGGTCGAATATGCCGACATGCTGCTGGCGGTCGATAAGGGTTATTTCGCCGAAGAAGGGATCGATCTTCAGCTCGAGCAGGCGGGCGGCGGCGTCGCGGTCCCGGCGCTCATCTCGGGCAATATCGATTTCACCGGCTCGGGCTCGGTGGCGATCAGCGCGATCCTCAAAGGCGCCAAGCTCAAAGTGCTGGTCGTGGTCGACTCCCACCCGGCGATGCAGATCTGGGCCCAGAGCGCGTTCAAGAGCTTCGCCGATCTCAAAGGCAGGCCGATCGGCATCATCAGCCGCGGCGACACGACCGAGATCGCCATCCGCTATTACCTCGCCAAGCATGGGCTGCCCGAGGATTACGTCTCCTACACGCCGCTCGGGCCCGGCGCGGCGCGGTTTGCCGCGATCCTCTCGGGCAGCTTTCCGGCGGCACTCGTCAATGCGAGCGAGGTCGCGGATATGCGTAGCGCCGGCAAGCTCGGCCATCTGCACCGCGTCGTCGATCTGCGCCGCGAGCTCGACATGGCTTACAACGCGCTCGCCACCTCCGACGCGCTGATCAGGTCGAATCCCGATCTGGTGCGGCGCATGGTGCGCGCGATCCTCAAAGGGGTGCGGCATGTGCGCGCCTCGCGCGCCGACACGATCGCGGCGCTGGTGCGCCTCGGCAAGACCAACACCGAGGCCGACGGCATCGAATACGACGCGCTGATCGGCTCGATCAGCAAGACCGGAACCATGCCGCGCAAGGCGCAGGATTTCGACATCGGCTTGCGCGCGCAGATGCTTGGCGTGGCCAAGGACAAGGTCTCTGCCGCCGGTGTGTTCGATTTCTCCTTCGCCGAGAAGGCGAATGCCGAGCTCGACGCCGCGCATTGGCAGCCAAAGCTCGGTCCGTAATACGGTCTGATTTTTGATCTTGCTCCGGCTCGCCGCTGGATTGCGGCTCGCCTGTGTTATGCGAGGTTAATTCATCTCCGCGCGCACTTGCTGGCGCAGCACGTCGATCGCTACCGGCCGGCCGTTGCGCTCGATATACCAGAACTCCCAGCCATTGCAGGCGGGCGCGCCCTGGACCTCGGCCGCGACCTTGTGGATGGAGCCGCGCGAGTCCGCCGCGATCAGCGTGCCGTCGGGCCGGACCTTCGCGGTCCAGCGCCGCCGCGCATCGAACAGAACCTCGCCGGGGCTGAGCAAACCGCGCTCGATCAGGCTGCCGAAGGGCACGCGCGGCGCCTCGTTTTTCTCGGGCGTGATCTCGATATCCTCGGAGGCCAGCGTCTTCACCGCGGCGATACGCTTTTTCGCCAGCTTGATGTAGTTGGGGTCGCGCTCAATGCCGAGCCAGCGGCGGCCCAGGCGCTGCGCCACCGCGCCGGTCGTGCCGGTACCAAAAAATGGATCAAGCACCAGATCGCCCGGCTTGGTGCTGGTCAGCATCACGCGGTGCAGCAGCGCCTCGGGCTTTTGCGTCGGATGCGCCTTCCGCCCGTCCTGTTTCAGGCGCTCGGGGCCGCCGCAGAGCGGCAACAGCCAGTCGCTGCGCATCTGCACGCCGTCGTTGAACGCCTTCATCGCCTGATAATTGAAGGTATAGCGCCCTTCGCGCGAGCGCGCGCACCACAGCATCGTCTCATGCGCGTTGGTGAAGCGGCTGCCGCGGAAATTCGGCATCGGATTGGTCTTGCGCCACACCACGTCGTTCAAAATCCAGTAGCCGAGATCCTGAAGGATGGCGCCGACGCGATAGATGTTGTGATAGGAGCCGATCACCCAGAGCGCGCCGTCGGGCTTCAACACGCGCCGCGCCGCTTGCAGCCAGGAGCGGGTGAATTGGTCATAGGCCGCGAAATCGGCGAATTTGTCCCACTCCGCCTCGACGCCATCGACGCGGCTGTTGTCGGGACGGTGCAACTCGCCTGCCAATTGCAGATTGTAGGGCGGGTCGGCGAAGACGAGATCGACCGAAGCTTCTTGCAGCCGGGACATCACCGCGACGCAATCGCCCTCGATCACCGAACCCAGCTTTTCGACCCTATCCCCCATGATCCTTCCCCATGCCTCGAGTCGGCGGAGGATGCGCTGCTCGAGTCGCGGGGTCAATATGATTGTAGAGTCAAAGGCTTAAGGGAAACTTTTCGAGTCCATTTCGAGAACGTTTGCGGCTCGGAGCGATCCTTGTGAATGCCGATCGCTATTCGGCGGCCGCCTCGTCGAAATTGAGGCTCATCTGGCAAGTCGCGAAGCTGCGCCGGTGATGCGGGGTGAGGCCGAGGCTCAGCACCGCCTGGCGGTGCGCCTCGGTCGCATAGCCGACATTGGTATCCCAGCCATAACCGGCATAGCGCAAGGCAAGCGCGCGCATCAGCTTGTCGCGCGTCACCTTGGCGACGACCGAGGCGGCGGCGATCGACAGCGACAGCCCGTCGCCGCCGACAATCGTCTTGACCGCGCAGGGCAGCGCCGGCGCGCAATTGCCGTCGACCAGCGCGATATCCGGCGCGACGCCGAGGCGCATCAGGGCGCGGCGCATCGCAATGAAGGTCGCCTGGAGAATATTGTGGCGGTCGATCTCGCGGGCGCTCGCGGCGCCGACGCCGATCTGCGCGCAAGCGGCGATCAAGCCGATGAACTCCTCCCGCGCTTCGCGGGTGAGCTTCTTCGAATCGTCGAGCTCGCGGCGCAGCCGGCGCGGCATGCGCGCGCGGTCGAGGATGACGGCCGCCGCGACCACTGGGCCGGCGAGCGGGCCGCGCCCCGCCTCGTCGATGCCGCAAACGAGTCCCGAAGCCGCGCGCTCGAAAGCGAAATCGGGCATTCGCGCCCACCCCCTCAACCAAAACCGTCGCGCTCGCGCCGACGATCAAGTCGTGACTCATTTCGGGCGGCAGCGCAACCGTCGCGGCGGCTGGGTTATGCCTTGCGCTGAACAGTGAAGACGAAATCCGTGCCCGCGCCGCGATTGAGCGACTGATCGATCCACAGCATGGCGAAAGGCTCGAGCAGGCGAGCGAGCTTGAGCGGTCCAACATCGCGCGGCTCGAAGCCGCTGTCGCGGACGAGATCCATCACCAGAGGCTTGCGCGCGGCATCGTCGCCGGCGACGAACATGACCGGCGGCGGGCGATAGCGCGACGGGTCCGCGAGATTGGCGGCGCCGGTGGTGTTGAACGCTTTGAAGACGGCCGCGCCCTTCGCCCATTGCGCCACTGTCTCGCCGCCGGAGATGTCGTGGCCGAGAACGAGACCCAACCCATCTGGTCCCATGCCGAGCGGGTTGGTGCAATCGATGACGATTCGGCCCGACACATCGCCAAGGCTGCGGATCGCGGCCTCGGTCGCGTGCCACGGCGTTGCCAGCACGATCACCTCCGCCTCTCGCGCGGCCTCTGGTGGGCGGGCGGCCGGCGCGGCAAGTCCGCGATATTTCGCGTCGCTCGGATTTGGCACGCCGAAGCGCAGCTCATGGCCGCGTTTGAGCCAAGCCGGCGCCAGGGCTTGGCCGACATGACCCGCGCCGATGATCGCGATCCGCATGAGTCTCTCCCTTTGAAAGACGAAACCCTATCAGCCCTTCTGCCGCGCGGTCGCCTCGCCGTGTGGCTAGGTGGCGATGCTGCCTTATGTCGCGATGCCGACCGGACTGCCGATCGCGAGGCCCAATGCCGCATCGGCGCGGCCGAGATTGACCGCGATCTCGGCGAGGCCGTTGGAATTCTCGTACCAGAAGGCGTCGCCGGGCTTCACCGCCGAGAAGGTCTCGGCATGGGCGATGCGGCGATCCGGCGCGACGGTCACCACCGTCTCTTTGGCGAGGCTTGCGGCGCGCATCCCGGTCATCGCATTGCCGTAATGATCGACATAAACGATCTCGGCGAGATCGTCGGGCCATTGGGGAAAACGCAAAGGCGCGCGCTCGCGCTGCGCCAAATCCTCCCCCGCGGCGAGCTTCGCCGCGGCTGGAGCGAAAAGGTCGCGGCCGTGAAAGCTCGTCGAGAGCTTGTCGGGATGCCAGGCGATCTCGTTGACGCGCGCTGCGCCGGAGCGGCGCAAAAGGAGCTCGAAGAGCCCGTTATCGGGCCCGACATAGCGGCGTCCTTGCGCCTCGACGATGAGCGGCGCGCGAGTCCCGCCGACGCCCGGATCGACGACACAGAGGAAGACCGTGCCGGCGGGAAACCACTCCGCATAAGCTGCGAGGAGATAAGCGCCGGCTTTGGGATTGCTCGCGGGCGCATCGGCGAAGAGATCGATGATGTCGCTGGCGGGCGCCATCTGCCGCAGCACGGCTTTCATCTGGCCGGTATAGGGACCCGCCAATCCGAAATCGGTGAAGAGCACGATCATCGGCGCGGCGTTGGGCATGATAAGAGAAACTATGAGACGCCGGCGCCGGTTGCCGCAAGCGCGGGAAGGCTGCGCGCCAGCATGTAGGCGGCGACCGCCGCGATGAGGATCGCGAAGATCCGGTTGAGCACGCCGCGCCGGCCGGCGAGGGCATGCGCGGCGCGGGCGCCCGCCAATCCGCCGAGCGCGCCGCCGGCGATGAAAGCCGCCGCGACGCCCCATTTGACCATGCCCGAGAGGGCGTAATTCGCTGCCGTGGTCACGCCGAAGCTCGCAACTCCGACGAGGGAGGAGGCGATCGCGTTGAGGATCGTCATGCCGGTCGCGAGCATCAAGCCCGGGACAATGAGGAAGCCGCCGCCGATGCCGAAAAACCCCGAGAGCAGGCCCGCGCCGCCGCCGATGCCGATAAGACGCGGCAGATTGGCGCGATTGAGCCGCACCGCCCAATCGCCCTCGCGCGCGCCTCCCTTCAGCATGAGCGCGCTCACCGCCAGCATCAGCACAGCAAACAATGCCAGCAAGCGCTGGCCATCCATCATTTTGCCGAGGCTCGAGCCGATCAGCGCGCCGAGCATGCCGCTGGCGGCGAAGACCGAGGCGCAAGGCCATTTGACCGTGCCCTTGCGCGCGTGATGGGCGAGGTTGATCATCGCGTTGGCCGCCACCGCCACGGCGCTGGTGCCGATGGCGACATGGGGACTCGACACGCCGACGACATAGACGAGGAGCGGCACGGCGAGAATCGAGCCGCCGCCGCCGACGAGGCCCAGGGTGAAGCCGACGAGCGAGCCCGACCCCAATCCCAGCGCCGCTTGGAGGAGCGAGCCGGTCATCGACGGCCTCAGCGCGCCGCCGGCGCGGGCTTGGCGTATGCCGAGCGATTCCAGGGAGCGCGCACCAGAAGCCGCGCCATGCCGCAGAATCCGGTGACGCCCGCGGTCATGAGCCCCGCGCCGACGAAGAACGGCACCGCGAAGAACCAGGGCGTTGCGATAAGGCCCAAAAGCGTGCCGAGAAAGGCGAGGCTGCCCGCCGCGATCTGCACTTGGCGCTGCAGCTCGAGCGGCTGGCGGCGATCGTCGATCACGGGAAGCCCGGCCTTGCGCCAGGCATCGATCCCGCCTTCGAGCATATAGGCCTTGCAACCCGCGCCGGCGCCCGCGGCGAGCTGCGCGGCATTGCCGAGCGTGCGCGCACCCGAGCGGCAATGAAAGACGATGGTCTTGCCGGATGCGCCCGCGAGCAGCTTCGGCTCGAAGCGCGACAGCGCGACGTGATAGGCGCCGGGAATGTGGCTGCGCCGATGCTCGTCATCCTCGCGAATATCGACGAGGATCGCGCCTTGCTCGACGAGGCGCTTGGCCTGGCGCGGGGGGATCGAGGGAAGGGACATGGGGGGACCTCCTAGCGCTTGCGGCCCTTTTCGGGCCGGCAGAAGAGACGGTGCAAGGTTGCGAACAATTCCTCGATGCGGGGATCGGCGATCCGGTACCAAAGCGTCTGCGAATCGCGCCGGAATGTGACGATGCCTTCGGCGCGCAGCTTGGCGAGGTGCTGCGACAGCGCCGACTGGCTCAGGCCCACCGCTTCGGCGAGCGCCGTGACATTGGCCTCGCCCCATTCGACGAGCTTGCACAGCACCATGAGCCGGCGCTCATTGGCGACGGCGCCGAGGAGCCCCGCGACCGTCTCGGCCCGGCGCTCGAATTGAATGGCATCGAAATTCTGCATTGCCCGCGTCCTTTACATTAGTGATAGCTTATTTAGCGATTTCTAATCTAAAGAACAAGGGGTGGCGCTCCAGGGAGGAAAGCCGTCCTGCACGTTTCGCGCGGGTTAGAGCAAGGAGAGCTGCGCCCCGGCTTTTCCCGGCGCTCGAAACCGCGAGCAATCGAGCTGCCAGGCCTCGCGCCGCTGATCGAGGCCGAGGCGATGGATCGCTTTCTCGAAACGCACGCGCAGCATTTCGGCATAGGCGCCGGTGCCGCGCATGCGCGTGCCCCACTCGGCCTGATAGGCCTTGCCGCCTCGGCTCTGACGGATGAGCGACATGACGTGGCGGGCCTTGCCCGGGTAATGCGTCTGGAGCCATTCCTCGAAGAGGCTGGCGATCTCCAAGGGCAGGCGCAAAAGGATATAGCCCGCGGCGCCGGCGCCGCGGGCGGTCGCGGCGTCGAGAATGCTCTCGAGCTCGGCGTCGTTGAGCGCCGGGATCATCGGCGAGGCGAGCACGGCGACGGGCACTTTGGCGGCGGCGAGGGCAGCCATGGTCTCGAGCCGGCGCTCGGGCGTCGCCGCGCGGGGCTCGAGCCGGCGCGCGAGGCCGCGGTCGAGCGTCGTCAATGAGACCGCGACGCTCGCCAACCGGTCGCGCGCCAGCGCGCCGAGGAGATCGATATCCCGCTGCACCAGCGCCGATTTGGTGACGATGCACACCGGATGCTGAAACTCTTTCAGCACTTCGAGGATGCGGCGGGTGAGGCCGAGCTTTCGCTCGATCGGCTGATAGGGATCGGTGTTGGCGCCCAAGGTGATCTGCTTGCAGTGATAGGAAGGCTTCGACAATTCGGCGCGCAGCAATTCCGGCGCGTCTTCCTTGACGAATATCCGGCTTTCGAAATCGAGCCCGGGCGAGAGACCGAGATAGGCGTGGGTCGGCCGCGCGAAGCAATAGATGCAGCCATGCTCGCAGCCGCGATACGGATTGATCGAGCGATCGAAGGGGATGTCGGGCGAATCATTGCGCGCAATGATCGTCTTGGCGCTATCGCGCAGATATTGCGTCTCGAGCGCCGGCGCTGCCTCGTCGCCGGCGCCCCAGCCGTCATCGGTCGCGATGCGCGTCGCCGGCTCGTAACGCCCGGCCGCGTTGCTGACGGCGCCCCGCCCTTTGCGAGACTGCGCCGGAAGAGCCTCGTCCATCGCGGAATTATCCGTTCGTTCTTGGAACAAATCAAGAACAAAAAAATCAGGGCGACGTCTTGTGCGGCGGTAGTTGTGGCACGGTCTCGAGGCCATGTTCGATCGCCCCGACATGCATGGCGATATGGGTGAGAAGAGGCGCGAGCGGATTCCCCGAGAGGACGTAGGTGGCCGTGATCGGCACATTGCCAAAGACGGGCGAGACAACACTTGGCCCGCGAAACTCGGGGTAGCCGAGATGGTAGATGAGGGCGAGCAATGCGCTGATGGCAAGTGCTGAAGTGCCGCGCAGGCTTGCACGCAGCCAAGGCCGGCGGATGGTGGCGAAAGCAAGGCTATTCATTGCGACGACGGGGACGATGTTCAAAAGCAGCGCGTCGACGGCGCCATACGCAAAACCAAGCCAAGCCAGGACACCAACGAGCTCAAGGCCGTCGGGCGCGGGCGAGGCGGGGTAACGCCCGAGACTGGCGACGACGAAAGCGCTCGCGGCCAGCGCCAAAACGAGGCCCGCTTTCCAATGATGCGCGAGATCGCGCGGGCGGAATCCGGCCCAGCGCAGATAAAGCAGCGTCTCGGCACCGATAATGAGAATGTAGGGCAGGAGAAAGATCGCGCGCGGCCAGTGCAGGATATTCGAGAAGAGAAAAGGGACGGCAAACGCCGTGACGCCGATGCCGCACAGCCAGACGAAGGTGTGCGCAGGGTTTTGTGAAGGCTCGGTTCGATTCTGCTCCGCCACGATGCCTGCCTTCCCTTTGGTTGGACGGAGTCTGCAACAGAAGGACCGGGCTCGGCCTTGATCTGAGTCAGCCGGCGGCCGGCGGCGCTTCCTCGAGCGCAGTCTTGCCGCGATCCAGCTTCGCGCCTAGGCTTATCCCCGGGGAACGGTCGGAACGAGCAAGCGACCGACCCGATGCCGTTGACGCCAACATCAATGAGCGCGCGCTGCGGATGATGCAGCCGGGCGACAGAACTTAGGGAGGTGCCCATGCGTATGACATCGCTTGTCATGCTTCTCGCCTTTGCAGTCTTCTTCTCTTGTCCGCGCGATGCGCGGGCCGACGGACCCGTGACCGTCCGCGCGGCTTGGATCGTGACGCCGGCCTCGCTCATTCCGATTCTGCAGGCGCCGCCGGGGATCGCGCAGCACGAGGGCAAGAGCTATCACTTCGATCCGATCCATTTCGCCAACTCGGCGACCCAGATCAGCGCGCTCGCGTCGGGGGATATCGACATCGCGACGCTGAACTTCACCTCGATCCCCTCGGCCGTGCTCAACGCGAATTTGAAAGACGTTCGCATCATCCTCGACGAGACCCAGGACGGCATCGACCATCATGAGTCGATCAAATATGCGGTGCTCAAGACCTCGTCCATCCACAAGATCGACGACCTCAAGCGCAAGGTCCTCGCCACCATCGGGATTGGGACCGCGACCGATATCGCGATGCGGGCCGTCCTCGTGAAGCACGGACTCGAATACCAGCGCGATTACGCCGAGATCGAAGCCCATCCGCCCGTTGCCACCGAAATGCTGCTACAGCACAAAGCCGACCTTATCTCGCAGGCGGTTCCCTTCGACCAGCTGCCCAGCTTCGTCGACAACACGCGCGTGATGTTCACCATGAAAGACGCTATGGGCGGCGCCGAGCTATCGGTTTGGGTGGCGCGGAAAGAGTACATCGCTAAGCACCGCGCGGCGCTCGTCGATCTCCTCGAAGACGCGATCCGCGCCTATCATTGGTACGCCAACGCAGCGAACCATGACGCGGCCGTCGCGATTCTGGCGTCGATCCTGAAGCAGCCGCCGGAGCGGCTCACCAATTGGGCCTTCACCGAGAAAGACTTCTCGCGCGACCCCAACGGTATCCCCAACATGGCCTTGATGCAGCGCAATGTCGACTTGGTGCAGAAATTGGGCTTCATCAAGGCCCATGTCGACATGGCGAAATATGCCGATCTCAGCCTTGCGAAAGAGGCCGGTAAACGCCTGAAATAGCGCCGCCGACAACGACGCGCAGAACGCTCCTTGAGATCAGCGTTGCGCGGCGGGCTTCAGATGCTCTTGCAGGCGCGGCATCAGCTCGACGAGGTTGCAGGGCCGGTGACGATTGTCGAGCTGATGCTTGATGATGTCGTCCCAGCCGTCGCGGCAGGCACTGGGCGAGCCGGGAAGCGCGAAGAGATAGGTGCCGCCGGCGACGCCCGCCGTGGCGCGGCTCTGGATCGTCGAGGTGCCGACCTTCTGATAAGAGAGGAAGCGGAACACCTCGCCGAAGCCGCTGATCTCCTTCTCATAGACCGAATGAAACGCCTCGGGCGTGACGTCGCGGCCGGTCACGCCTGTGCCGCCGGTCGAAATCACCACATCGATCGCCGGATCGGCGATCCAGCTCTTGAGCTGCTGGACGATCGCGTCCTGGTCATCGCGCACGATCTTCCGCGCGGCGACGCGATGACCGGCTTGGGTGATGAGATCGACGAGCGTCTGGCCGGATTTGTCGTCGGCCTCGCTGCGAGTGTCCGACACCGTCAAAACGGCGATGTTGACCGCGAGAAACGGGCGAGTTTCGTCAATCCTGGGCATGGCGACCATTATCCGCGACGGCCGTGCCGTCTTGCGCGATATAGGTCGGCCAGTGACCCGCGGCAAGCGCGTCGAGTGCGGGCGTCGGCTGGTTGAGGCGCAGCCGGTAGATCCAATAATTCGTCAGCACCCGCATCGCATAGACGCGCGACTCGGCCCAGGGCACGCTCTCGAGGAAGAGCAAGGGATCGTCGCGCAGAGCGGGCTGGGCCGCCGCCCACCGCGCCGTCGCGGTGGGGCCGTGATTGTAGGCGACGGCGAAGAGGATGAGATTGCCCTTGATGCGGCTGTCGCGCATCAGCGTCTGCACATATTCCTGCGCCAGCAACAGATTGGTCTCGGGATCGTTGAGCGCCTTGCGCTCGGCCTTGCGGTTGTGGGAATTGAGCGAGACGCCCGCGCGCTCGGCCATGGACCGCGCCGTCGCCGGCATCAGCTGCATCAGGCCGGCGGCGCCGACCTGGCTCTTCGCATCGGTCAGGAACTGCGATTCCTGGCGCATCAGCGCGAAGATCAGCGCGCGGTCGACGGTGAAGCCGCCCAGAGGCTGCCAGCGCGGCACGGGATAAAGCGCGATATCGTGGGTGCGGCCATCGGCATTGGCGAGGACCGCCGCGAGCTGCAGGCTCACCGCCGGCAAATTGGCGCGGTCGGCGAGCGCCGCCAAGGATTGCAGCAGCGTCCCTGAGCCATTGGCGGCGAGCTGCGTCACCTCGGCGGCGGCGAGCTCGCGCTGATCGACCGCGAGCAAAGCGAGGATGCGGCGCCCGGCCTCGGTGCCGGCCACCAGCTGCGCATCGAACTCGGTGAAGCGATCGGCATCGAAGCTCACGGCGAGCGACATGCCGAGCAGGCGCCGCGCCAGGATGCCATAGAAGGTGCGCGGATTCTCGGCCGCAGCGCGCAGCCAATAGGCGTAGTTTTCCGGCCGGCGCGCGCGCAGCTCGACACGCGCGGCCCAGAACGCCGCCGCCGATTTCACCCAGCTCGACTGGCTGGCGCTGCGCGCCACCGCCTGGAAGCGCCGGCGCGCCTCGTCGAGCTGGCCCAGCCGCCAAGCGGCGAGACCGGCATTCCAGTTCGTCAGCGACTGATAGGCATTGGTCTCGGTCGCGGCGCTGAGCGCCAGGGCTTGTTGCGCCTCGCCCTGGGCGAGGTAGCCCTCGGCGATCGAAGCGCGCAGCTGATCGCGCGCCGCCGTATCGATCAGATCCTTGGCTTCATTGCCGGCCAGCAGCAGTTCGGCTTTGCGCGGCGCATCGGCGGCGAGACCGTGAATTTCCTTGCGCAGGGCGGCGGCGCGGCGCGCGGCTGCGGGCAGCAGCGTCTTCTTGTCCTGCTTGACGAAGAGCGGGTCGTCCACCCGGGGCTCGATCCCCGATTCATCGCTCACCGCCGGCAGCACGGTGTTGGCGGCGGGCTTCGGCGGCAGCGCCGCGCCTTTGGGATGCCGCGCCAAGGCCAGCGAATAGATCGCCTTGGCATCGGGCTCGTCGGCATAGCGCTCGAGCCAGTGCAGCAATTCGGCATAACTCGTGCGATAGGAGCTGTCGCGATAGCGCTGCGCCAGCACGGTGCCGACCAGAAGCTTGTCGTGAAGCTGCGCGAGGACGCGGTCGGCCTCCTGCCAGCGATCGTCGTCCTGAAGCTTAAAGATGCGTTGGTAAAGAGCGATGTCGGTTTGCGACAGGACGGTCGGGAGGTTCGCCTCGCGCAACACGAGATTGCCAGGCGTCAATTCGGCGGTCTGCACATCGGCCGCCAACGCGGCCGGCGCGCTGCTTAACGTTAATGTCAAACCAAGAATAATCCACAGGTGGCGCGAAGCTTTGGCCGAGTCGAAGATGCGCGTCATCCCGATCATGGGGAACCGACATAACTATCCCCGCGCAGCTTGGCAAGATAAAATTTTAGACGATTGAAGGATTTTTTTCGTTATAATTAAAATCGGTATTTTTTATTTTATTTCTGCACCAACGCTTCTAGTTTTGACTGAAGTTCCAGGAAATCGCGCCAAGATTCACTTTTGCGCGCCGGGGAGCGCAACAAAAAGGATGGATGATAGGTAGTTAAAGCCGGGACGGGGTGATCGAGCTCCGGAACCGCGAGATCGAACCATCGGCCGCGCAGCCGCGTGATGCCTTCGCGGCGGCCGAGCATCGCGCTGGTTGCGGTTCCGCCGCATAACATCACGACTTCCGGACGGTTCAGGGCGATGTGCCGCCAGACGAAGGGCAGGCAGGCGGCGATTTCCTCGTCGGTCGGCTTGCGGTTGCCGGGCGGCCGCCAGAATAAGACATTGGTAATATAAACGTTGCGTTGACGGTCGAGGCCGATGGCCGCGAGCATCCGGTCGAGGAGCTGACCGCTCCGGCCGACGAATGGTTTCCCGACCCGGTCTTCATCGGCGCCCGGCGCCTCGCCGATAACCATAACCGGCGCGTGCGGCGTCCCGTCGGCGAAGACGGTGTTGGTTGCCATGCGCCGCAAGGCGCAGCCCTCGAACCCCGCAACGATCGCTTGGAGCTCATCGAGGCTCGCCGCCTCGGCCGCCAGCTTGCGCGCGGCGGCGGCGCCGCTTTGCGGCTCGATCGCAGGCGGCGGCGCGGCGCGCGGCGGCACCGCAGCGTTAGGGTTAAGAGCACGGCGCGGCGGCGCGGCGGCGGTTTCGGCCAGCCGGTTGCGAGGGGCCTCGTCGATCGCTTCGTCGACCCCCATCGCCACGTACCAGCGCAGCAGCGCCGCCATGTCCCGCGCATCGGTCATCGCTCGATCCTAAATCGCGCGCGGGAGGCGCGAAAGCCTGCCGGGCCTTTCGATAGCGGCGGCTTTTTCTATAGTGGCGTTCGTGCGAGGGGCGGGAGCCATGGAACGCGAGCAAATGCGATACGACGTGGTGATCGTCGGCGCCGGCCCCTCCGGCCTCGCCGCGGCCATCCGCTTGAAGCAGCTCGCTGCCGTTTCCGCCAAGGAGGTCTCGGTCTGCGTCATCGAGAAAGGCTCGGAGGTCGGCGCACATATATTGTCGGGCGCGGTGTTGGAGCCGCGTGCGCTCGACGAGCTTTTCCCCGATTGGCGGGAGCGCGGCGCGCCGCTCGAGACGCCAGCGCGCGAGGATCGCTTCCTGCTCTTGACGCGCCGCCACGCGCTGCGCCTGCCGACGCCGCCGCACATGCACAATCGCGGCAATTACATCATCAGCCTCGGCAATCTCTGCCGTTGGCTCGCCAAGGAGGCCGAGGCGCTGGGCGTCGAAATCTATCCGGGCTTTGCCGGCGCCGAGGTGCTGTTCGACGAGGGAGGCCGCGTCGCCGGCGTTGCGACCGGCGCCCAGGGCATCGGCAAGGATGGCGAGCCCACGGCGAACTTCCAGCCCGGCGTCGAGCTCCTTGCCCAGGAGACGCTGTTCGCCGAGGGCTGCCGCGGGTCCCTCACGAAAATCCTCGAGCAGCGCTTCGATTTGCGCCGCGACAGCGGGCCGCAGACTTATGGCATCGGCCTCAAAGAGCTGTGGGAGGTCGAGCCGGCCCAGCACCATCCCGGCCGCGTCGTCCATACGGTCGGTTGGCCGCTCGATGGCTTAACCTATGGCGGCTCGTTCCTTTATCACCTCGAGAATCGCCAGGTCGCGGTCGGCTTCGTCATCGGCCTCGATTATTCGAACCCCTTTCTCAACCCGTTTCAGGAATTCCAGCGCTTCAAGACCCATCCGGCGATCCGCCCGGTCTTCGAGGGCGGACGGCGCATCGCCTATGGCGCGCGCGCGCTCAACGAAGGCGGCTTTCAGGCCATTCCCGCGCTGTCCTTCCCGGGCGGGCTCGTCATCGGCTGCGCCGCCGGGTTTCTCAACGTCGCCAAGATCAAGGGCAATCACACGGCGATGAAATCCGGCATGGTGGCGGCGGAGACGGTTTACCGTCGGCTCGCGGGCGATGCCGGGGCCGATTACCGCGCCGCCCTCGCCGATAGCTGGATTTGGCCGGAGCTCCACGCCGCGCGCAATCTCCGCCCCGGCTTCCGCTGGGGTCTTTGGGCCGGCTTGGCGCATGCTGCGCTCGATACTTATATCCTCCGCGGCAAGGCGCCCTGGACGTTCCGCCATCGGGCGGATCACGAGCATTTGCGGCAAGCGGCGGCGGCGTGGCCGATCGCCTATCCCAAGCCCGATGGACAGGTCAGCTTCGATCTTCTCTCCTCGGTCTTCATCTCCAACACCAACCATGCCGAGGATCAGCCGCCGCATCTCCATCTGCGCGATCCCGAGCGCGCGATTGCGGTGAATTACGCGCTTTATGATTCGCCCGAACAGCGCTATTGCCCAGCCGGGGTCTATGAGATCGTCGCGGAGGGCGCGGGCGCGGCGCCGCGGCTCCAGATCAACGCGCAGAATTGTCTCCACTGCAAAACCTGCGACATCAAGGACCCGACGCAGAACATCGACTGGGTGGTGCCGGAGGGCGGAGGCGGTCCGAACTATCCCAATATGTGACCCAGGACGGGCCGAGGCCTGTATAATCGCTTCGGTTCAGGACGTATGAGATGGAAATAACGCGATGAAGGCTTGGCTTTGCGCCGCACTGCGCGGCGCCGCCATTTCCGCACCTCTTCTGCTGGCAGCTTGCGTTGCAGCCAAGGATCAGCCGCAAGCGAGCGCACCCCCGGCCATGCCGCGAAGCGCGCTCGGCAGTTACCTCGCCGCCCATCACGCGCAGCTCGAGCATGATTATTCCGATGCCGCGCGGTTCCTCGATCGCGCGCTGGCCGCCGACAGCGACAATTACGATCTCATCCGCCGCACCTTCCTACTGCGCCTTTCGGAAGGACGGATCGCCGAAGCGGTGCCGCTCGCCCGCCGCATCGTCGCGATCGACGGCAACAACGGCTTGGCGGCTCTCATCCTGCTCGAGCAGGACGTCAAAGCGGGGCGCTACGACATTGCCGCCAACGAAGCGGCCTCCATGCCGCGCGAGGGCGCGCTGCGCTTCGCGGTGCCGCTGCTCCAGGCCTGGAGCGAGGCCGGACGGGGCCGCCCGGCCCCCGCCCTGCAGGTGCTGCAAACCATGGGCGGCACGCATGGTCTCCAGCCGCTCGCCGATATTCACGCCGCGCTGATCGCGGACTATGCCGATCACGTCGATGAGGCGAACGCCGCCTATCAAAAGCTCATCGGCGGTGCGCAGCCGCCGACCTGGCGCGTCGCCGAGCTCGTCGGGAATTTCTACGAGCGCCATGGCCGGGGAGCGGAAGCGCGCAAGCTCTATGAGCGCAGCGGCGGCCAGCAGGGCATCGCCGATATGGCGGCGGAGGCGATCGCGCGGGTCGATCGCGGCACGGTGCCGCCGCGCATCATCGCCTCGCCGGCGGACGGCGCAGCCGAAGGCCTGTTCGATCTCGCGGGGCTGCTCAATCAGCGCGAGACCGCGGATGCGGCGCTCGTTTATGCGCGGCTCGCGCTCGATCTCCAGCCGCGCTTCGCCCTGGCGCAGCTCATGGTCGCCGAGATTCGCGACAGCCAGGGCCAGTCGGCGGATGCGCTCGCGCTCTATCGGTCGGTCGATCCGAAATCGCCCTTCTCCTGGCTGGCGCGGCTGCGCGCGGCCTCGGAGCTCGATGCGCTCGACCGCACCGACGAGGCGGTGGCGCAGCTGAAGGCGATGGCGGCGGAGCGGCCCAACAATTCCGAGCCGCTCAGCGAGCTCGGCGATATTCTGCGTGCGCATAAGCGCTTCGCCGAGGCCGCCGCCGCTTATGACAGCGCGCTGGCGCGCACGCCCAATCCCAAGCCGAGCGATTGGCGCCTTTATTACAGCCGCGGCGTCGCCTTGGAGCGCTCGGGCCAATGGCCCCGTGCCGAAGCCGATTTGAAGCGCGCGCTGGCGCTCCAGCCGGACCAGCCGCTGGTGCTCAACTATCTCGGTTATTCCTGGATCGATCGCGGCGAGAATCTCACTGACGCGCTCGGCATGATCAAGCGCGCGGTGGAACTGCGGCCGCGCGACGGCTACATCGTCGACAGCCTCGGCTGGGCCTATTTCCGGCTCGGCGATTTCCCGCAGGCCACGCATTATCTCGAGCGAGCCATCGAGCTTCTGCCCGAGGATCCGACCATCAACGACCATCTCGGCGATGCCTATTGGCGCGTCAACCGCCAGGCCGAGGCGCGCTTTCAATGGCGCCGCGCGCTGCAGTTCCAGCCCGAGGCCGACGAGGTGAAGGGCATCGAGGCGAAGCTCGATCACGGTCTCGGCGCCACGCCCGAGCGAGTCAGCGGCGGCTGAGACAAGCATGCCGCGCTGGTGGCAGGCGCATGCAAAGCTCAACCTCTATCTTCACGTCCTCGGCCGGCGCGCCGACGGCTATCACCTGCTCGACAGCCTCGTCGCCTTTGCCGATATCGGCGATCGCGTCGCGGTTACGCCCGCATCGAAGCTGAGCCTCGCGATCGAAGGGCCGTTCGCCGCCGCGCTCGCCGGCGATCCGCGCGACAATCTGATGTGGCGCGCGGCCGAGGCGCTGGCGCGCCGCATCGGCCGCGATCCCGGCGCCGTTTTGCGGCTCGAGAAGAATCTCCCCGTTGCCTCGGGCATCGGCGGCGGATCGAGCGATGCCGCCGCAACTTTGCGCGCGTTGGCGGCGCTCTGGCAGGCGCCGCTCGAGGAGACCGCGCTCGCTGAATTGGGCGCGACGCTCGGCGCCGATGTGCCGGCCTGCCTTGCGGCGCGACCCTGCTGGCTCGGCGGCATCGGCGAAGCGGTCGCGCCCGCGCCGGCTTTGCCGCGCACCGGGCTGGTTCTCGCCAATCCCGGCATCGCGCTGCCGACGCCGGCGGTGTTCAAGGCGCGGCAGGGGGCTTTTTCCGAGGCCGCGCGTTTCAGCACGGCTCCCGCCGATGCCGCGGCGCTCGCGTCGCTGCTCGCCGAGCGGCGCAATGATCTGACCGCCGCCGCGATCGGCGAAGCGCCGGCGATTGCCGAGGTGCTCGAGCGGCTGGCGGCGCTTCCCGGCGCGCTGCTCGCGCGGATGAGCGGCAGCGGCGCCACCTGCTTTGCTTTGTTTGCGACGGAGAATGCGGCCGCGGCCGCGGCCGAGCGGCTGCGCGCCGCGGCGCCGCGCTGGTGGATCGCGGCGGGGCGTCTCGCCTAACGGGTCTGGGTGCTCGAGGCGCCGATCGGCGCGATGGCGGCTTCGGTGCTCGCCTGGATCGAGGCTTGAACCTGCGCCGCGCGGGCTTGCGCGTCGCGCAACAGTGCCGGCGAAAGGGTGCTGGCCAGCCGGTCACGGCGTTGCGCGGCGCCGGTATCGCCGCGCGAGGCAGCGGCCGAATACCACGCATAGGCTTCGACCGGCGACGCCGCCAGGCCTTCGCCGCGCTCGTAGAGCAGCCCCAAATTGAACTGCGCGTTGACGACGCCCGCCTCGCCCGCCTTGCGGAACCATTGCGCGGCTTCCGCCATGTTCTGCTTGACGCCGACGCCATTCGAAGCGGCAACGCCGAGATTGAAGGCGGCGCTGGAGCTGCCCTGCGCCGCGGCCTTGCGGTACCACAAGACCGCCTGAGCCGGATCGCGCTCGACGCCAAGCCCTTCGGCATACATCACGGCGATGTTGTACTCCGCCTCGGTGACGCCATCCTCGGCGGCCGTCTTGAAGAGCGTCGCGGCGCGCTCGTAATCCTGCGTCACACCTTCGCCGAGCGCATAGAGCACGCCAAGCCGGTAGGTCGCGACGGCATCGCCATTGTCGGCGCGCGATTGCAGCCAGGGCGCGAGTTGCTTGGGATCGCTCGGCGCGCTGCCCTCGCTCTTGGCAGGCTTGGGCGCGGGCTTCGGCAGCGACGCCGCGGCCGCTTGCTGCGTCGGCCTCGCCACGACGGATTTGCGCTCGGCGACGGGCGGCTTCTCGCTCGGCGCGCTCGTCGCGGCGGCGCGCGGCGGGCTCGCCGGTTGCGGCGGCGCCGCGCTTGCCGTCTCGGCGGGCGATCCGGGGGCGGGGCTCTGCGCCGGGACTGACTGCGCCGCGGCGTCGGCCGGTGCCGCCGTTTCAGGTGGCGGAGCCGCTGCCGCAGCGGGCAGCGGCGCTTTGAGCTCAGTGCTTGGCGCGGGCGCTGCGGCCGGCGGCGGCGGGAGCGGTTCCACCGGCACCGGCGCGAGCGCAACATGAATCGCGCTTCCGCGGTCCGGGATGAGGTATTGCGCGCTGACGGCGCCCGCGGCCATGGCGAGGATCGCGGCGACGACGCGGCCGGCCCAGCGGGAGAGAGGCTTCGAGCCGCGCGCGCGGCCTTGCGCCGGGTCTTCCGTGTCGATGACCTCGTCCTCGAGCGGCATGAGCAGCGCTTCCGGCATGACAATCGCCTCGAGAGTGCTGCCGGTCCGCGTCTCGTCTGCCGCGGGCTCCGCCGGTTCCGGCGCGACGGGTGGCGCGCCTCGGCCGAAAGAGGAGCGGCGGATCGCCTGCTCGAGCCATTCCTCGACCGAGAGGCCGGCGCGCGCTGCGGCGCGCTCCGCCAGATCGCAAGTGGCGGAATCGAGCTTCAGACGGCTCCAGGCGTCGCCGTCGCCGCCGAGATTGATCGCCAGATCGGCGCTCATGCCCTGAGCTCGATGCCCGGCGCGGCTTCGGCGCGCTCGCGCGCGGCTTCGGGGCTGAGACGCTCGCCCATGATCATCTCGGCGAGAGATTCGGGATTGGCAGCATCGAGCAGCAGATCGGCGTGATCGGCCGTGAGCGTGCCGGCGCCGACCAGCTCTTGCAGCCGCTGCGGCAGCCCGAGAAATCGCATGGTGCGGACGATGTGGCGGCGGTCGCGGCCAAGCGCGCGCGCGATCGTGCCGGCATCGCAGGAGCAGCGCGTCAGGAGCCGAAGATAGGCATGCGCTTCGTCGATCGGCGAGAAATCGCCGAGGGCGAGATTCTCTTTGAGCGAGGCGAGGATCGCCTGCGCGTCGTCCTCGGCAAAGAGCGCGGCGGGGACGCGGGCGAGGCCAGCGCGTTGCGCCGCGCGCCAGCGCCGATGGCCGCAGACGATCTCGTAGCGCTCGGTATCGGCGGCGAGGCGGCGGACGAGAAGCGGCTGGCGCACCCCGCGCTTGACGATATCGGCGATGAGCGGCTCGGGGGTTTCCTCCGTGCGACGCGTGCCGAGACCCGCCGGCGCCATGGCCCCGACCGCAAGCATTTGCGCGCCGGCGCCGACCGCGTCGCCCGACAGCAGCGGCTCGGCCGTCGCGGGAGGCTCGATCTTCAGGATGGCCGGGGGCGCGACGAGGCTTACGTCCTTTGCCGGCGCGGCGTTGTCTGGCTCCGCTTCCGCGGCTTCGCGCGCGCAAGTGTCTTCGATGAGGCGCGTCAACCAGGCCGAGAGCGACATCCCGGCGCCAAGCGACGCGATCTCGGCGGTCGCGCGCGCGCTGGCCGACAGATTATCGAGCCGCCAATTGGCTGCCGGAGGAGTCATGAGGTCCCTTAAATCCCGAAGCGAGCACGCCGACGTTAACCTATTTGGCCCGTTTTCTACAAATGATCGGTGGTCGCGAAGCATTCGGGTCTCCTTCACCCGCGGTTAACCCTAGTCGCCAAACTCCTAACGAATGGTTACTTGGCGGAAATGAGCCTTTGTTGACGGCGGACGGACGCCCGGAATAGTCTTCCCCGTCTAGTGCGAGGGCGGCGGATATGAGCGATTTGGCGCAGGCGGCACATCGCCTTGAACAAGCCGTGGCGCGACTCGAAGCGGCATGCCACCGCTCGCTCGAGCGCAAACCCGCCGCCAAACCCGCCGCCGCGCCCAACGAGACGGCGGCGATGGTCGCGATGCGTTTGGACGAAGCGATCCTGCGGCTCGACCGCCTGTTGGAGAATTGATGCAGCAAGTCTCGGTGACGATCAACGGCCGCTCCTATCCGGTGGCGTGCGATGATGGCGATGAAGAGCGCATCCAGGCGCTGGCGCGGCTGATCGACGGCAAGGTCGGGGGGTTCGCCCGCCAAGTCGGCCAGGCCGGGGAGGCGAGGCTGCTCGTTCTTGCCGCGCTCGTCCTCGCCGATGAATTGGCCGAGGCAAAGGACGCGCTTCAGCACGCGCCCGGCGGGCGTGCCGAGCCGGGCGAGAGCAAGGCGCTCGCGAGCGGCGTCGAGCGCCTCGCGGCGCGCGTCGAGGCGGTTGCGGCGAAGCTCGAATCGGCCCACATTTGATGTGAGAAGGTGGTGCTGCGCGGTGCGTTAGGCCGCAATACCCCGGGGCCGATATGTACCTCTAGGGGGCTGTCTCTGGCGAAGCCCTGGTTTCGTTACATGGTCCCCACCTGCGTAAGCGGGCCACGAGGGTACGGCAATGCCGACGGCCGAGGCGGCTCCATCTTCTCATCCTCGTTCCTTACTGATCCGGTCGCGCTGAAGCCGGTGGCGGTGAAGACGCATGCGGTTCCTGCACTGGGGTGACATCGTCGGCCGCCAGGCGCGCGAGGCGGTGATCGCCGCGGTGCCGCGGCTGCGGCGCGAGCTCGCGCTCGATTTCGTCATCGCCAATGGCGAGAACGCGGCGCATGGCTTCGGCATCACCGATGCGATCTGCCAATCGCTCTATGCCGGCGGCGTCGATGTGATCACCACCGGCAATCATGTCTGGGACCGGCGCGAGATCATGACCTATATCGCCGGCGATCCGCGGCTGCTGCGGCCGATCAATTTTCCCGCCGGGACGCCGGGCAACGGCTTCGGCGTCTTCGATCTGCCGGATGGCCGCAAGATCATGGTGGTGAATGCGATGGCGCGTCTCTTCATGGATGCGCTCGATGATCCTTTCGCCGCGGTCGAGCGCGTGCTGGCGGCGCATCCGCTCGGCACGGTCGATGCCATCCTGCTCGACTTCCACGGCGAGGCGAGCTCCGAAAAGACCTCGATGGGGCATTTCTGCGATGGGCGCGCCTCGGCGGTGCTCGGCACCCATTGCCACGTGCCGACCGCGGATCATCGCATTCTCGCCGGCGGCACCGCCTATATGACGGATGTCGGCATGTGCGGCGATTATGATTCGGTGATCGGCATGCAGAAGGAGCCGGCAATCGCCCGCTTCGTGCGTAAGCTGCCGGGCGAGCGGCTCGAAGTGTCGCCCGGCGAGCCGACGATCTGCGCCGCGCTCGTCGAGACCGACGACGCGACCGGCCTTGCGCGGGCGATCTGGCCGCTGCGCATGGGCGGCAAGCTCGACCCCGTCCTGCCGCCGGCGGCGCTCGAGAGCGTCGTATCGCCCGCGGTGTGAGCGCCGCCGCGCCGCTGATCCTTTACGGCTTCGTCCTCGGCTGGTCGGTGGCGTGGCCGCCCGGCCCCATCAACGCCGAAATGGTCCGCCGCGGCCTCGCGCGCGGCTTTGCCCCGGCTTTCGCCGTCGGGCTCGGCGCCTGCTCGGGCGATGCGCTCTGGGCGTTCGGCGTCATCCTCGGCGCGGGCGTGCTGTTGGGACCGGCGGCGCGCGCCGCCCTCGGCTTCATCAGCACCGGGCTCTTATTTCTGCTCGCCGCGGTGTTTCTCGCCGGCGCCTGGCAGGATTGGCGCCGCCATAGCGCGGGCGCGGGCGCGGAGTCGGCCGCGCCGCGGTTTTCGAGCGCCCGGAGCGGCTATTGGCTGGGGCTCGGCATGGCGCTCACGAGCCCGTGGAACTTTGCCTTTTGGCTTGCGGTTATCGGCCGCTCCGACGGGGCGCGGCACGGCGTTGCCGGTGCCATCGTCACCG
Source organism: Allostellaceae bacterium (assembly GCA_035605975.1). Taxonomy (GTDB): domain Bacteria; phylum Pseudomonadota; class Alphaproteobacteria; order ATCC43930; family CGMCC-115725; genus CAIKMD01. The sequence continues at coordinate 22,934 of DATNGG010000128.1, forward strand.
CCGCCGCGGTGATCCTCGGCGCCGCGTCGTGGTGCGTCCTCCTCTGCACCGCGACGGCGCGGCTGCGGCTTGCCTTCGGCGGCGGCGCCTGGCCGGTCGTTGCCAAGGCGGCGACCGGGGTTTTGATGCTGGGCTTCGCTCTCGCCGGCGTCTTTTCGGCCGCACGATAGCACGCCGCAAAACCGCCATATTGGCTCGCTAATCAACCCGGGGAAGCAGCCTGGGGTGCCAAGGCCGGGTTTCGCGGATGGCGGCGGTTTCGCAATATATGGTATGGTCCCCCAATCGGACCTCATTCGGTAGCGGTCGTCATGGCGGGTCATTCCCAATTCAAGAACATCATGTATCGCAAGGGCGCGCAGGACAAAAAGCGCGCCAAGATTTTCACCAAGCTGATCCGCGAGCTCACTTCGGCGGCGCGCTCCGGCCTGCCTGATCCCGCCGCCAATCCGCGCTTGCGCGCGGCCGTGCTCGCGGCGCGCGCGGCCAACATGTCCAAGGACACGGTCGAGCGCGCAATCAAGCGCGGCGCCGGCGGCGGCGATGGCGAGAGCTATGACGAGGTTCGCTACGAAGGCTATGGCCCCGGCGGCGTCGCGGTGGTGGTCGAAGGCTTGACCGACAACCGCAATCGCACCGCGAGCGATGTGCGCGCGGCGTTTACCAAGGCCGGCGGCAATCTCGGCGAGACCAACAGCGTGAGCTTTCTCTTCGACCGTCTCGGCCAAATCGTCTATCCGGCCGCGACCGCTTCCACCGAAGCGATGTTCGAAGCCGCGGTCGAGGCCGGCGCCGACGATGTCGAGAGCAATGAGGAGGAGCACCTGATTCTGTGCGCGCCGGACGGGCTCAACGCGGTGCGCGACGCGCTCGACAAGCGCTTCGGCCCGCCCTCCGCGGCCCGGGTGGTGTGGAAGCCCAAGACGCTCGTCCCGGTCGAAGGCGAGACCGCCGAGGCGCTCTTCAAGCTGCTCGAGGCGCTCGAAGACAGCGACGATGTGCAGAACGTCTTCGCCAATTTCGAGGTGTCCGACGATGTCCTCGCGCGCTTGAGCGCGTGAGACCGCCGGCTCGCGTCAGGTAGAGCGAATGCGCCTCATCGGTCTTGATCCCGGATTGCGCCACACCGGCTGGGGCGTGATCGATGCCATGGGCAATCGCCTGAGGCACGTCGCCGACGGCGTCATCCGCACGCGCGACGCGCTGCCGCTTGCCGAGCGCTTGAGCATGCTCTATCGCGAGCTCGTCGCCGTTATCGAGCGCTTCGCGCCGGAGGCGGCGGCGGTCGAGGAGACGTTCGTCAACAAGAACCCGGCCTCGACCTTGCGGCTCGGCATGGCTCGGGGCGTGGTGCTGCTGGCGCCCGCGGCGCTCGGCCTGCCGGTGTTCGAATACGCGACCAACCTCGTCAAGAAATCGACCGTCGGGACGGGTCATGCCGAAAAGGCGCAGGTGCAGATGATGATCGGCCGACTTCTGCCCGGCGCGGGCAGCGCGGAGGATGCGTGCGACGCGCTGGCGGTGGCGCTGTGTCATGCGCATCATGCCGCGAGCGCGCGCGCCGTCGCGCTGGCGGCGGGAGGCACGCGTTGATCGCGATGCTCGCGGGCGTGGTCGATCAGGCCACGGCGGACGGCATCGTGCTCGATGTGAACGGCGTCGGCTATCTCGTCTTCGTCTCCTCGCGCACCCTCGCGAAGGCGCCGGCGCGCGGCGAGCCGTTGCGGCTCCTCATCGAAACCCATGTGCGCGAAGATCACATCCACCTCTTCGGCTTCATCGACGAGGCCGAGCGCGAATGGTTCCGGCTGCTGACAGGCGTTCAGGGCGTCGGCGCCAAGCTTGCGTTGGCGCTTTTGAGCGCGGCGGCGCCGGCGCAGCTCACGGTCGCGATCGCGGCGCAGGATCGGGCCGTGCTGACCGAAGCCGAGGGCGTCGGGCCGAAGCTCGCGCAGCGCATCGTCAACGAGCTGAAGGACAAGGTCGCCGGCATCGAGCTGCGGGCGTCCGGCGCACCGCCCCAGGGCGCGACCAATGAGGCGGTCTCGGCCCTCGTCAATCTCGGCTATGCGCGCAGCGATGCTTATGGCGCGGTCGCCACGGCGATGCGCCGGCTCGGCGCCGAGGCCTCGCTCGATGCGCTGATCCGCTCCGGCTTGAAGGAATTGGCACGGTGAGCGAAGAGCGCATCGTCGGCGCAAGGCGCCGCGAGGACGAGGCGGGCGAGCCCTCCTTCCGCCCCTCGAGCTTTGCCGAATTCGTCGGGCAGCGTCAGTCGCTCGACAATCTGCGCGTCTTCATCGCCGCCGCGCAGCAGCGCAGCGAGGCGCTCGACCATGTGCTGCTCGCGGGCCCGCCGGGCCTCGGCAAGACGACGCTCGCGCAGATCGTCGCACGCGAGCTGGGCGTCTCCTTCCGTGCAACCTCGGGCCCGATCATCCAGCGCGCCGGCGATCTCGCCGCGCTCTTGACCAATCTCGAGCCGCGCGACGTTCTGTTCATCGACGAGATCCATCGGCTCGCCCCGGCGGTCGAGGAAATCCTCTATCCGGCGATGGAGGATTTTCAGCTCGATCTCATGATCGGCGAGGGCCCCGCGGCGCGCTCGGTACGCATCGATTTGCCGCCCTTCACCCTCATAGGCGCAACGACGCGCTCGGGCCTCATCACCCGGCCTTTGCGCGAGCGCTTCGGGATTCCGATCCGGCTCGTCTTCTACGATGCTCGCGAGCTGCAGCAGATCGTCGAGCGCGGCGCGCGTGTTCTCGGCATCGCGCTTGCGCCCGAAGGCGCCGCCGAGATCGCGCGCCGCTCGCGCGGCACGCCGCGCGTCGCCGCGCGGCTGTTGCGCCGCGTGCGCGACTTCGCCGCGGTCGACGGCATCGAGCGCATCGATGCCGCCGCGGCCGATGCGGCGCTGCAGCGTCTCGAAGTCGATGCCGAGGGGCTCGACGCGCTCGACCGCCGCTATCTTCTCTGCATCGTCCAGAATTATGGCGGCGGCCCGGTCGGCGTCGAGACGGTCGCCGCCGCCTTGGGCGATCAACGCGACGTCATCGAGGAGGTGATCGAGCCTTATCTCGTGCAGCAGGGTTTCGTGCAGCGCACGGCGCGCGGCCGCGCCTTGACCGCCTCGGCCTATGCGCATCTGGGGCTGAAGCCGCTGCGCCCGCCGCAGCAACTCCAGCTCCTCGACGACGAGGCCGAGGAGAGCGGCACATGAGCGGCGCCGAGCTGCCGCCGGGCGGCGCCGTCATCGACGGCGCACATCGCTTTCCCATCCGCGTCTATTATGAGGACACCGATGCGGCGGGCATCGTCTATTACGCGAATTACCTGAAATTCATCGAGCGCGCGCGCACCGAGATGATGCGCCGCTTCGGCGTCGAGCACGAGAAATCGCGCCAGAGCGAGGGCACGGCCTTCATCGTGCGCCGCGCCGAGCTCGAATTCCTGGCGCCGGCGCGGCTCGACGACGCGCTCATCGTCGAGACCCGCATCGTCGATGTCGGCGGCGCCACCATTCGCTTGACCCAGGACGTGCGCCGCGCTCACGTGCTGCTCGTCCGCGCCGTCATTCTCGTTGCCACGGTCGGCCGCCAGGGAAGGCCGGTCCGCTTGCCGCCCGCTTTGCGGGCGGCGCTCAATTCCCGCCACGAAACCTCCCGGATGGTCACCACCCATGCCCGATAACGTCGTCAATCAAGCCGCCCTCGCGGGCTCCGTGCCGCACGATCTCTCGGTCGTGACGCTGTTCCTGCAGGCGGACACGCTGGTCAAATGCGTCATGCTGCTGCTGCTCATCGCCTCGTTCTGGTCCTGGGCGGTGATCTTCGACAAATACACGAAGCTGCGCCGCCTGCGGCGCGATGCCGACAATTTCGAGGAGAATTTCTGGTCGGGCGGCGCGCTCGACGATCTCTACGACCGCATCGGCAACCGGCCCGAGGACCCGATGTCCTCGGTCTTCGCCGCGGCGATGCGCGAATGGCGGCGCAGCATGGCGAAGGGCATCGTCGCCACCACCGCGACGCGCATGACCCTGCAAGAGCGCATCGAGCGCGTCATGCAGGTGACGGCGGGGCGCGAGATCGCGCGGCTGGAGCGCTATATGCCGTTCCTCGCGACGGTCGGCTCGACCTCGCCCTTCGTCGGCCTCTTCGGCACGGTCTGGGGCATCATGAACAGCTTCCAGTCGATCGCCGCGGCGAAGAACACCAGCCTTGCGGTGGTCGCGCCCGGCATCGCCGAATCGCTCTTTGCGACCGCGCTCGGCCTCGTCGCGGCGATCCCGGCGGTGATCTTCTACAACAAGTTCTCGACCGATTTCGGGCGCTATGCCGGACGCCTCGAAGCCTTCGGCGCGGAATTCAGCGCGATCCTCTCGCGCCAGCTCGACGAAAAGGCCTGACCCATGGCAGGACCGCTTCTGCAGCGCGCCGGCAACCCGGCGCAACGCTATCGGCCGATGGCCGACATCAACGTGACGCCGATGGTCGACGTGATGCTCGTGCTGCTCGTCGTCTTCATGGTGACGGCGCCGCTGTTGACCGTCGGCGTGCCGGTCGATCTGCCGCAGACCAAGGCGCAGCAATTGAACGAACCCAAGGAGCCGCTGGTCATCTCGATCAACGCCCAGTGCAAGACCTATCTCCAGAACGCCGAGATCGCGACCGACCAGCTCGTGCCGCGGCTCCAGGCGATCACCAACAACAACCCGACGGCGAGCATCTATGTGCGCGGCGATCGCAACGTCAATTACGGCTGCGTCCTCGGCACCATGGGGCTGATCAGCGCCGCGGGATTCAGCAAGGTCTCGCTGGTGGCGGAGCAGCCCAAGGGCGACACAACGAAGCCGCGCTGAGGCGATAATGCCCGAACGGGGTAGTTTTCTATACTCCATGATCCTGCACGTGGCGGTGGTGCTCGCCTTCGTGTTCGGGTTGCCGACTCTGTTCGAGGCGAAAATCCCCGATGACGAGCCGATCGCCGTCCAGCTCGTCAACCTCGCGCCCGAAACGCACGCCACGCAGGTCAACCCCGCGCCGCCCGTGCCGCAGGCCAAGCCCGAGCTGGCGCAAAACGAGCCGAAGCCCGAGCCTCCCAAGCCCGAGCCGCCGAAACCGGAGCCGCCGAAGCCCGAGCCGCCCAAGCCGGCGCCGCCCGCGCCGCCGGCGCCGCCGCCACCCCCGCCGCCGGTCGAGAAGCCGCAGCCGCCCAAGCCGCCGACGCCGCCGCCTCCTCCGCCAGCGCCCAAGCCGCCCGTTCCCTCGCAGGCGAAAAAGCCGGACGACAACACCTCGTTCGATCAGCTGTTGAAGAATCTCGCCAACCGCAAGCCCGACCCGCAGCAGCAGCAGGCGCAAGGTCCGGCGCAGAAGAGCTCGCAGCCGCTGGCGCCGCTCGCGGCGCAGCTCTCGACCAGCGAAATCGACCTCGTCAAGCAGCAGATCGAAGCCTGCTGGAACGTTCCCGCCGGCGCGCGCGACGCGGAGAATCTGCGGCCCGAATTCCGTGTCATGATGAATCGCGACGGCACGGTGCGCTCGACCCAGCTGCTCAATCCCGAGCGGCTCAACGATCCCTACTTCCAGGCTGCGGCCGACAGCGCCAATCGCGCGCTGCTCAATCCCCGTTGTCAGCCTTTGAAGCTGCCGCCACAGAAATTCGACCAGTGGCAGACCTTCACCATCACATTCGATCCGAAGGATATCACATGATGCGTTTTCTCGGCCGTTGGTTCGCGCTCGGAGCGGTGCTCGCTGTCCTCGTCCTCGCGCCCTCGGGGGCGCGCGCCGAGCTGCATATCGATCTGACGCGCGGCAAGATCGCGCCGATGCCGATCGCGATCCCGAACTTCGCCGGCGGAACGGGCAGCGTCGCACAGGACATCACGCAAGTGCTCTCGGCCGATCTCGAGCGCTCGGGCCTGTTCCAGCCGATCGATTCGAAGGCCTTCGTCGATCCCGACGCGGCGACGCGCACCCCGCCGCGCTACAATGATTGGCGCGTCATCAACGCGCAGGCGCTCGTCACCGGCGACGTCGCGGTGCAGCCCGACGGCAAGCTCCAGGTCGAGTTCCGCCTCTGGGACGTCTTCGCCGAGCAGCAGCTCACCGGTCTGCGCTACACGACGACGCCGCAGAATTGGCGGCGCATCGCGCACATCATCGCCGACGCGATCTATAAGCGGATCACCGGCGAGGACGGGTATTTCGACACGCGCATTGTCTACATCGCCGAAAACGGACCGCTCAACAAGCGCGAGAAGCGACTGGCGATCATGGACCAGGACGGCGCCAACAACCGCTACCTCACCAATGGCAGCTCGCTGGTGCTGACCCCGCGCTTCTCGCCGACCTCGCAGGAGATCACCTATCTCTCCTATGCGCGGGGGACGCCGCGCGTCTATCTCTTCAACATCGACACCGGGCAGCAGGAGGTGCTGGGCGACTTCCCGGGCATGACCTTCGCGCCGCGTTTCTCGCCCGACGGCAACAAGGTGATCATGAGCCTCGCCTTGAACGGCGCGAGCCAGATCTACACGCTCGATCTCCGGACCCGCAAGGCGACCCAGATCACCAACACGGATTCGATCGACACCTCGCCGTGCTATTCGCCCGACGCCTCGAAGATCGTCTTCAATTCGGACCGCGGCGGCTCGCAGCAACTTTATGTGATGAACGCCGACGGCAGCGATATCCACCGCATCAGCTTCGGCAATGGGCGTTACGGCACCCCGGTCTGGTCGCCGCGCGGCGACCTCATCGCCTTCACGAAGTTCGATACGAGCCAGTTCTATATCGGGGTGATGCGCCCCGACGGCAGCGGCGAGCGGCTGCTGGCGAAGGGCTTCCTGGTCGAAGGGCCGACCTGGGCGCCCAATGGCCGCGTGCTGATGTTCTTCAAGTCGGACCCGAGCAACTCGAAGGGGCAGGGCGGCCGGACGCGGCTCTACTCCATCGACCTTACGGGTTACAATGAAAGGGAAGTCGTTACGCCTACCGATGCTTCCGATCCGGCGTGGTCCCCCTTGATTCCCTAATTAACCCTCCGTATAGTCGCCACCGGTTGCAAGGGCGCGGTGTTGTCTCGCGGCCCCGCGACCGTCTCACGGGATGCCTTCGGGGGCAACACTGTCCCACCCAACTCGATCCAAATCAAAACCGAGTTGATTAATTAAGGGAGTTCACAATGAATCTTCGGCCATTGAGCCTGATCGCGGGCCTGCTTCTGCTGGCGGCGTGCGCTCAGAATCCCTCGACCAACGCCAGCGCGGGCGGCGGCGGGGGGGCGGCGACGACGGCGCCCGGCTCGGCGAGCGTCGCTCCGGGCTCGTCGCAGGACTTCGTGCAGAATGTCGGCGACCGCGTCTTCTTCGACTTCGACAAGTCGGCGATCAAGCCCGAGGGCCGGACCACGCTGCAGCGTCAGGCCGAGTGGCTGAAGAAATATCCGAACGTGTCGGTGACGGTCGAGGGTCATTGCGACGAGCGCGGCACGCGCGAGTACAACCTCGCCCTCGGCGAGCGCCGCGCGACGGCGGTACGCAATGCGCTGGTGGCGCTGGGCATCTCGCCCAACCGCATCAAGACGATCAGCTACGGCAAGGAGCGTCCCGCCGTGCTCGGCTCGAACGAGGCCGCCTGGGCGCAGAACCGCCGCGGTGTGACGGTCATCAACTGATTTCGGACTCCATCGGCAGCGATCAGGGCGTCTGCCCGTGCCACGGCGATACAGCGCCGGGGCCCGGGCGGGCGCTTTTTTTTGCCGGTTCGCCACGCGTTCCAGCCTCGTTTTCGCCCGAATGTCGGAGTATTGGCTAAGGGCTGCGGCCATCCTTCTCCCGCCCCCGGGCGCGTTTTCGAGGCCGCAGCGATAAGAAGGCACGATCCCATGCGTCGACCCTTCCTTCTTTGCGCTCTCTCCCTGATCGGCATCTTGGCGGCAGCGCCGTCCAACGCCCAATCGGGCGCCGGGCCCGGTCAATCGGCGCTCAATACCGAGGTGCGCATGAACGCGCTCGAGGATCAGATGCGCGATCTGACCGGGCGGATCGAGGAGCTCAACAACAATCTGCGCCAGCTGAAGCAACAGCTCGACCGGCTGTCGAGCGATGTCGATCTGCGCTTCAGCCAGATACAAGGGCAGGGGGCAGCCGGCGCGCCTCCCGCTGCCACCGGTGCGCCGCAGAATGCAACCGCCGCGCCGTCGTCCAGCGCCCCGGAGCCGCGCCCCTCGCAAAGCGCATCCGACATGTCGCGGGCACCCACCCGCTCGGGCACGCTCGGCACGCTCGGCGGTTCGGAGCCTCGTCCCGCCCAGCCGGCCGGCAACCAGCAGCAGCTGGCGGCGGCCGCGGCCAACCTGCCGCAGGGCAGCGTCCAGGAGCAGTACAATTACGCCATGGGCCTGCTGACCCAGGCGAATTATCCCGCCGCCGAGCAGGCGATGCGCAATTTCGTGCAGCGCTGGCCGAACGATCCGCTCGCCGGCAATGCTCAATACTGGCTCGGCGAAACCTTTTATGTGCGCAAGAATTATGCGGACGCCGCCACGGCCTTCGCCCAGGGCTATGAGAAATATCCCAAAGGATCGAAGGCCGCGGACGATCTCCTGAAGCTCGGCATGTCGCTGTCCAATCTCGGCCAAAAGGCCGATGCGTGCCGCGCCTATGCCCGGCTGCAGCATGATTTTCCCTTGCCGCCGCAGGCCGTCCGAGACCGGCTCGCCAGCGAGAAGCAGCGCGCGGGCTGCTCATCCTGATGGCGGCACCGCTCGTCGCCTTGGCTGGGGCGGCAGAGCCAGTCACCGCGGCGGAATTCGCGCAATCGATGGCGACGTTCGCGCCCTTCGAGCCGGCGCCGGCTTTGGCCGTGGCGGTCTCGGGCGGCAGCGACAGCATGGCGTTGATGCTCTTGGCACGGGATTGGGCAGGGGCGCGCGGCGGGCGCGTCTTTGCCCTCACCGTCGATCACGGGCTGCGCGATGAATCGGCGGCGGAAGCGCGCGAGGTCGCGGCGCGCTGCGCCGCGCTCGGCATCGATCATGCGATCCTCCTTTGGGCGGGACCGAGGCCGTCGAGCGGCATCGAGGCCGCGGCGCGCGACGCGCGCTATCGCCTGCTCGAGGCGTGGTGCGCGGCGCATGGCGTGCTGCACCTGCTGTTGGCGCATCAGCGCGAGGACCAGGCCGAAACCGTGCTGATGCGGTTGCGGCGCGGCAGCGGCGCCGACGGGCTTGCCGCCATGCCGGGTCTCGTCGAGCACCGCGACGTCCGGTTGCTGCGGCCGCTGCTCGCCGTGCCGCGCCGCCGGCTGCGCGCCCTGCTCGCCGCCGCGGGCGAGGCTTGGATCGAGGATCCGAGCAATCGCAACCCGGCTTTTCTGCGCGTGCGCTTGCGGTCCGAGATGGCAGCGCTCGCGGCGAAAGGGCTTGGCGCCGAGCCGCTCGTGGCCTTGGCGCGGCGCTTGGGCACGGCGCGCGCGCTTGCCGAGCGCGACACGGCGGCGCTTCTCGCCCGCGCCGTGGCGTTCGATCCCGCCGGCTTTGCCTGGCTCGACCGCGGGCTCATCGCGGCCGCGCCGCATGCGATCGCGATGAAGGCGCTTGCCGCAATCATCGCCACCGTGGCCGGCGCCTATTACCCGCCGCGCAACGAGCGGCTGGAGCGGCTCCTCGCCGCTTTGCGCCAAGGCCTGGCCAGCGGACGCAGCCTCGGCGGCTGCCTCATCCTGCCGCGGCGCGGCCGCGTGCTTGTCTGCCGCGAGCCGGTGGCCATGGAAGCGCCGATCGCGCTGCTGCCTGGGGAGGACGCGGTCTGGGATGGCCGCTTCGCGGTTAAGCTTAAGCCCGGACTTCCCGCGGGCCTCACCCTCGGCGGCCTCGGCGCGGCGGCGCCTGGGGCGCGCGGTGCGGCGCGTGCCGCTCTTGCCGCCGTGCCGGCCGAGGCCCGGTCCGGTCTTGCCGCCCTGCGCTGCGCGGGCGAGATCATTGCCGTTCCGGCGCTCGGCTATGAGGCGGAAGGGTGGCGGAAACTGGCGCTGCCGGCGGTGATTTTTCGACCCACTCGACCGCTGACGGGCGCTGGGTTTACAATTGTTTAATCCTGTCGCGCTTCCTATCTAATAATGTGGAGCGGGGGGCCTGTGAGGGGCGTTACCGTAGTATGCTAGTCCTGGGCTCGGCGCGGAAAGGTTTCGCACGTGAATAGCTTCGGCAAAAATCTTGCGCTGTGGATCATCATCGGCCTGCTGCTGGTCGCGCTCTTCAATCTCTTCCAGAGCTCGACGACGCGCGCGCCGCAGAACAGCCTTGCCTATTCGGAGCTGATCAACGACGTCAACAAGGGTCAGGTGCGCGAGGTCACGATCCAAGGCAACAGCCTCAGCGGCAAATTCACCGACGGGCGAAGCTTCTCGACCTATGTGCCGAACGATCCCAATCTCGTCAGCCGGCTGATCGACAAGGGCGTGCAGATTCGCGCCGCCCCCTCCGACGACAACGTGCCCTCGCTCTTCAGCGTGATCGTGTCGTGGTTCCCGATGCTGCTGCTGATCGGCGTGTGGATTTTCTTCATGCGCCAGATGCAGGGCGGCGGCGGCCGCGCCATGGGCTTCGGCAAGAGCCGCGCGCGGCTTCTGACCGAGAAGGTCGGGCGCATCACCTTCGATGACGTCGCCGGCATCGACGAAGCCAAGCAAGAGCTTGAAGAGATCGTCGAATATCTGAAGGACCCGCAGAAATTCCAGCGCCTCGGCGGCAAGATCCCGAAGGGCGTGCTGCTCGTCGGCCCGCCCGGGACCGGCAAGACGCTGCTCGCCCGCGCCATCGCCGGCGAGGCCAACGTGCCGTTCTTCACCATCTCGGGCTCGGATTTCGTCGAGATGTTCGTGGGCGTCGGCGCGAGCCGGGTGCGCGACATGTTCGAGCAGGGCAAGAAGAACGCCCCCTGCATCATCTTCATCGACGAGATCGACGCTGTCGGCCGTCACCGCGGCGCCGGCCTCGGCGGCGGCAATGACGAGCGTGAGCAGACCCTCAACCAGCTCCTCGTCGAGATGGACGGCTTCGAGTCCAACGACGGCATCATCCTCATCGCCGCCAC
>DATNGG010000129.1:0-46845 GCA_035605975.1 Allostellaceae bacterium
TTCAAATGCTCGAGCTGCTCGCCATAGGGCAGAAGATCAAAGAGAAAGACTTTCATGCGCGCCCTCCTAGGTGCCAGGGACTCTGCCCCATTACGGCGACCGCGCAGCTTGGCGCGCGCCTCGGCGCTCCGCAAGCAGGACGAGACTTCCGCACCGCCGCTGCTCTGCGCCGCGCGTGGGGTGCGCGCGCGATATGGAGCAACGCGAAGGTCGAGCAGAGTGGAGGGCTAAGGATGCCGTCGCCAGGATGCAAGCAGACGCGTCAGCCAGCCGCCTGTCCCTTTGCCTTGCGGCTCATCCGCGCGAAGAGGCGGCAGCTCGTAGGCCGATTCTTCCGGGCGCATGGGCGGCAGCTCTTCGTAGGCCCCATTGCCGAATTCGTCGTAGAATTCGCCGTCGTCGTCTTGCACGCGCGCATTCAAGGCCTGGGCAAGACGCCAAAGTTTTCGGCGTATATCCTCATCGGGATTTTTCGTATCAATGTTCCCACCCGAGAGGCACATCAATGCCATGCCCCCGTCCGCGCCATGGCCCGGATAAGCGGTCCACACCGCGAGGCTGGCGTCCTCGACGCGAAGCACCTGCCCGCCCGCGAGCGGGGCTTCGGCGAAACCGTCCAATCGCATCTCAGGATCGGCGGCAACGACGGAGAGCCATTCGTCGAGCGTGATGTCGTTGCCGCGGAGCGGCCAATCGGATTTACGGGTGATGTGCAAATCGTAGCCCATCCCGGCCTCCCCAAAGTGCGTGCGCGGCGAGGATGCGTCACAGTGTGAAGGTTGTCAAGAACAAAACACGAACATCCCCTCTATAGCCGGTGATCTCGCTGGGCGGCTTCTTGCAGGATCGCGATCATGCGTTCGATCACTTGGTCCGCGCTGGTGCCGGGTGGAAAGGTTTCCTTCGTGCTCGGATCCGGCACCCATCCCCCACCCTCTTTGACGTAGCCATGGAGGGAGAAAACGCCGTCGCTCTCGCCAAGGGACCAAGTCGAGGTCCCACGCGCGAAAGATCGCCAACTCTTCACCCCCGCGTATTTGAGGACGACGGGCGGCGGGTAGTTCGGGGGGCGCGGAATGGGCACTTTCGGATTGCCGCGCACAATCGTTTCCGCGAAGGCATTGTGGAGCGCTTTCGTCTCGGCGAGAGGAACGACAGCCACCGGTTCGACATCCAGATAGAAACCCTTGTCCATCATGCCCTGCGTCGGGATGTAGACGATGCCGTTTCGGACGTAGCAATGGCTGTCCATCGTAATTCCTAGAAGGAGGTCACAGTCAAAGTGATACCACGCGACTTTGCTCTCTCGATGGCAGCGTCGATCGCCGTTTTCTGAGTTGCTGTCATACTCCCTTCCGGAGTGACCAGTTTGAGCGTGCGACCGGTAATTTGTTGGGCCCTCACCTCATAGCCGGTATAGCTTTTCCCGTTGAACGCCGCGAGTTTATTCACGTAGCGGTTAATCGTGGAAGTGAGGTTCTGGGGGCTTTGATAGGTTGCAGCATCGAGGTCGATTGTTTTGAAGCTCGTTGCGACGCCTTCGGTAAAATCGTCGATGCCCTTAAACCACCAAGGAAGATTCCCTCCCATCGCTTCGTGAATGGCGAATCCTCGTGCTGACCAGCCTAGCTTCCAAAATTCCGATCTTGCCCGCTCGACCGCTTCGGCCGTTGTCGCGGCTCCCGCAGCTTCCTCGGCAGTCTCTGCAGTCCGCGCGCCTGGCAGGATGGAGCGAAGCGCGGGCAGAATTTCGGGCACGCGAAGGAGCGCTGCGCCAGTGATGTCATCGCTGATTTCGCCCGCTATTTGCGGATCGCGGTGAGTAATGGGCTCGTAGCCTTCGAGGAGTTTTTCTCGGCTTGCCGGGTCGGAATGCTGCACAGCATCGGCCAGCGCGCGCTGCATGATGCTTCCGCCGAGTGCATCATTTTTTTCATAGAAGATTCGGTGAATTTCGCGTTCGATCGCTGGAACATCTTCAGGTTTGGAATTCGCGATCCATTCGAGGAGATCGCCGATCTCGTCGTTGCGCTCGGCCGGCGGCAGGTGGAGGCGGCCGTCGTCATCGGTTTTGTCGGAGACAAACGTCGGTTGGATTCCGGCATCGCCGCCATCGGTCGGCGCGAACCAGCCGGGATTGGGCGCGGTGCCGGCGCGCGGATGCTTCGCCGGATCCCAGTTGCCGGCGGCGGTGGTCTTTTGAATGCGCTCGAGCGTCAGCGAGACATCCTCGAGCTGCATGTCGAGGCGCGCCAAGGCATCCGGCAGAGGAGGGACGCGAAGATGAACCGCGGCGATGCGGGCGCGGCAGAGATTGTTATCGTTGAGCGCCGAGGCGACGGCTCTGAGTCCCGGCATGATCCGCACGAGCGCGACATCGGCGCCGTAGCCGCTGGCGAGGAGCCGCTCGAGGTCGTCTTGCGGGCGGACGAGAAAGGAACCGCCGCGCTCGCGCTCAAGAAGCGGCGTCGCCCCAAGGAACAGCCCATCCTTGGTACAGGAGAGCCCGAGACCCGCTTCCGGGCCCTCGTTCAAACTCCAAAGGTGCTTCGCGCTCTGCAACCGGACTGCCTCCGCTGCGCATTTTGTACACTATTTGTTCTTATTTGTCAACGCATTTTGCGTTCGATCCAGCGTGAGCCGATTTTGCGGCGCCGGGACCGACACGCGAGCACTGCGACCCGAGCCCGCGAGTCAGCACAGAGCGGGGCTGCGGCCTTCTCTGCTGTGCGATCCCGATTTTTCGGGGAGACAAATCCGCCTCGATGTGGTGGATTTCTCCGCGTCAGAAACGAGAGCCGTCACAGGGAGGATCGATGCCCGCAAAACAATCCTGCACTTTCACCGCCGTCGCGCTCGCCGCCGCTTTTGGCGTGAGTGCCGCCGCCGCGCCCGGCGCACGCGCCGCCGATACTTACGACCTCAATGTCATTCTGCCTTTGACCGGCAATGGCGCGTTCTTGGGCAAGGGCGAGCAGCAAGCGCTCCAAGTCGCGGAGAAGACCCTCAACGAGGCCGGCGGCATCCACGGCAAGAAGATCCGGCTCGTCTTCCATGACGACCAGACCAGCCCGCAAGTTGCGGTCCAGCTGACCAATCAGGTGATCGCCGAGCATCCCGCGGTGATCCTCGGCTCGACGATCTCCGCGCTCTGCAATGCGATGGCGCCATTGGTCGAGGCGAACGGGCCGGTAATGTGGTGCTTCTCGCCCAGCATTCGTACCAAGCCCGGCGGCTTTGTCTTCACCTCGCAGATCGACAGCCACGACCAGCAGCGCGCGCTGATGACCTATTTTCATGCCAAGGGCTGGAAGCGCATCGCCCTCATCACCACGACCGACGCCTCGGGCCAGGATGCCGAGAAAGCCATCACCGGGCTGGTGAAGGAACCCGAGTTCAAGGATGTGACGCTCGTCGCCAATACGCATTTCGCGCCGAGCGACGTCACTGTCACGGCGCAGATCGCGACCATGCAGGCGGGCAATCCGCAGGCGATCATTTCCTGGGCGACGGCGGCGGCGGGCGCGACCGTGTTTCGCGGCTTGAAGCAGGCGGGGATCGATCTGCCGACCGCGCCCTCGGGGAGCAACATGACCTTGCAGCAGATGGAGGACTACGCCGCCTTCCTGCCGAAGCAGGTTTATTTCGGCGTCGGCGAATGGGCGGCCAATGGCGATCCGCGTTTGAGCGTTTCGCCCGCGGTCGTCGCCAAGCAAAAGCAATTTTTCGCCGATATGAAAGCGGTCGGCGTTTATCCCGATTCCGGCATCGAGCTCGGCTGGGAGCCGATCCACACCGTGGTCGACGCGCTCAACAAGCTGCCGGCGGGCGCCACCGCCAAGCAGCTGCACGACTTTCTCATCAGCTGGACGGCGCATGTCGGCGCCGAAGGCGATTACAATTTCAAGAAAACGCCGCAGCGCGGCCTCAACATCGACAACGCCGTGGTCGTGCGCTGGGATCCGACGAAGAAGGAATGGCACCTCGTCAGCAATCTGCGCGGCGTGCCGCTCGAGTAGTGTCTATTCTGCGGCCTCGTGAAGCCGCGTCGCGCGCTCGAAATCCTCGCGGCTGAGCACGTCCTCGAAGACGGGGATTTCGATGTCGCGGTTCTGGGCCGGATCGCGCACCACGCCCTTGGGGTCGCGCCCGGCCTCGACCGCGGCGAGTGCGTCGCGCAGCAGCTTGCGCGCGATGACGACGCCGCCATCGGACGGCGTCAAATGCTCGTTCTCGCGATCGGCGAGCGCGCCCATGCTGTCCTGGATGGTCGCGTCCTGCGCGCTGACCATTTGCGGCCAGTCATAACCGAGGCTCGGCTTGTCCTCCATGCGGCGATATTCGCGGTAAGGCTCGACCGGATCGGGCCGCCAATCGGGCGTCGTCAACAGCTTGCTGCGGTCGTATTCGGCGGGGCTGCCTTCAGGCACCCAGATCGCGCGCACCAGCATCGTATGCGTGTCGTCGAGCGGCACGTTGTAGCGCGCGCCGCGCGGCATCAGTGCGTGCGACAATTTCAGCGACCCGAAATCATTGGCGGTCATGCGGCCATAGCCCTCGGAGGCGAGGGTCACGCCCGGTAGCAGCCAGTGCTGCTCGCGATAGGCAAAGCGCTCGCGCCGATCGATCGGCCGGCCCGAGCGATAGATCAGGCCCCAGTCGGTCTCATCGAAGCTCATATGGATCGGCGCCGAGGCGACGCCGCCCCAGCTCATCGCATGCGCGAAGGTGACATGAAGCGGATCGCAGCCATTCTCGGCGAGCTGCAGCCAGTTGGAATTGGCGAAACCGATCACGCGCGCGAGCCGCAGCCCGGGCTTGGTGAGAAAATCGAAGCGCGGCAGCAGCGGCGCGGGGGCGGGGCCGAGATAGGCGAAGATCAGCCCGCCCAGCTCTTCGACCGGATAAGCGCGCTGGCGAAAGCGCTCTTTCAAATCGCTCCCGGGCAGGGTTCCCGGCGCGTCGAGGATGCGGCCTTGCGTGTCGTAGAGCCAGCCGTGATAGCGGCAGCGCAAGCCTTCGAGCCCGACCGTGCCGAGGCAGAGATTGGCGCGGCGATGGGCGCAGCGCGCCTCGATGAGCCCGGCGCGGCCGCGGCGGTCGCGGAAGAGCACGAGATCCTCGCCCAGAACGCGGACGAAGGTCGGCTTCTCTTTGAGGTCCTCGGCAATGCCGACCGGCCACCAATAGCGGCGCAGCACCTCGCCCATCGGCGTGCCGGCGCCGGTCGAGGTCAGCAAGCGGTTCTCCTCGGCGGACACCAGGCCCGGATCGGTCGTCATGCGCCCCCCAATCGGCTGTATGTGGGGCATAGTTCCACGCGCAGGCCCCGCCGTCCACGGGCTCGTGACGGGGTGCTATTCGACGACGATCTTCGGCGCGGCGCGCTTCAAGCCGCCGAGACTCTCGGCGACGCGCTCGGCGATTGCGCGATAGGCTTTCGCATGCGCGCTGTCGGGCTGGGCGAGCACGATCGGCGTGCCCGCATCCGAGGTTTCGCGGATGGCGATGTCGAGCGGAATCTCGCCGAGGAACGCGACGCCGAGGGCGTCCGCTTCCTTGCGCGCGCCGCCATGCGCGAAAATGTCGCTGCGCTCGCCGCAATGCGGGCAGACGAAATAGCTCATATTCTCGATGAAGCCCAAGACCGGCACATCGACCTTGCGGAACATGTTGAGGCCTTTGCGCGCATCGAGCAGCGCGATGTCCTGCGGCGTCGAGACGATGACCGCGCCCGCGAGCGGTACCTGCTGCGCCATGGTGAGCTGCGCATCGCCCGTGCCCGGCGGCATATCGACCACCATCACGTCGAGCTCGCCCCAATTGACGTCGCGCAGCATCTGCTGGAGGGCGCTCTGCACCATGGGGCCGCGCCAGATCATCGGCGTGTCTTCGGGCACGAGAAAGCCCATCGACATGCATTTGATGCCATGCGCGCGCTTGGGCTCGAGCATTTTTCCGTCGGCTGAAACGGGCTTGCCGGAAATGCCCAGCATGCGCGGAATGGACGGTCCGTAAATATCGGCATCGAGCATGCCGATCTTCAGTCCGAGCTGCATCAGCGCGAAGGCGAGATTGACGGCGGTGGTCGATTTGCCGACGCCGCCTTTGCCCGAGGCGACGGCGATGATCGCCTTGACGCCGGGGGCGAGCGGCTTCGCCGCCGCGGCGTGGCGTGCGCCGCCATGTGGCGCCTCGGTGCGCGCCGCCGGCGCCTTCTCGGCGGTCAGCACCGCAGTCACCGACAACACGCCAGGGAGCGCCTCGACGGCCTTCTCGGCCGCCTTGCGCAAGGGCTCGAGCTGCGCCGCGCGCGCGCGATCGATTTCGATCGCGAAGGCGACATGGCCCTCGCGCAGCTGCACGCCCGACACCATGCCGAGGCTAACAATGTCCTTGCCGCGTTCGGGATCGATCACGCGCGCGAGCGCAGCGAGCACTTCCTTATCCGAAACCGTGCTCATCCCGTCCGCCTCTCATCCTTGACAAGACTCGCCGCCGCCGATATCGGGGATGCCGTTCCCGCGCGTCTGCCGCGAATAATGGCTGACATATAAGAGATGCCGGGTCGCGTGCCTAGCGAGCGCTGAGAGGATTAATCGATGTCCTGGAATCAGGGAGGCGGCCCATGGGGCGGCGGAGGTCCGGGCCCCTGGGGTAGCGGGGGCGGCGGTCGCGGCTTTCAGCCGCCGAATTTCGAAGACACGCTGCGCCGCTTGCAGAACTTCCTGCGCCGGATCCTCCCCGGCGGCACCGGACCGGGCGGTCCCGGAATTTGGGTCGTCGGATTCGCGATTGTCGTTCTGCTCTGGCTGGCCAGCGGCATCTACCGCGTCGAGCCCGACGAAGAGGGCATCGTTCTGCTCTTCGGCGCCTATGCCGGGAAGACCGCGCCGGGACTCAACTATCACTGGCCTTGGCCGATCGAGGAGGCGATGACGCCGACGGTGACGCGCGTCAACCGCATCGAGATCGGCTTTCGCGCCGGCGCGCCCGGGCGCGGCGGCAGCGTCACCGACGTGCCGGAGGAATCGCTGATGCTCACCGGCGATGAAAACATCGTCGATGTCAATTTCACCGTGTTCTGGCTGGTGAAGGACGCGCCCTACTATCTCTTCAACATCCGCGATCCCGAAATGACCGTCAAAGCGGCGGCCGAGAGTTCGATGCGCGAGGTGATCGGGCATACCGAAATCGCGAGCGCGCTCGCCGAGGGCCGCGCCAAGATCGAGAACGATACGCAAAAATTATTGCAGGAGATTCTCGACAGCTACGGCTCGGGCGTGCAGATCACCCAGGTCCAGCTGCAGAAGGTCGATCCGCCCGGGCCGGTGATCGATTCCTTCCGCGACGTGCAAAGCGCGAAGATCGATCAGCAGACGCTCATCAACCAGTCGCAGGCCTATGCCAACAGCGTCGTACCCCAGGCGCGCGGCGACGCCGCGCGCGCGGTGCAGGAGGCGGAAGCCTATAAGGCACAGATCGTGCTGCAGGCCCAAGGCGATGCGGCGCGCTTCGATTCCGTCTATCAGTCCTACAAGGCGTCGCAGGATGTGACGGCGCGGCGTCTTTATATCGAGACGCTCGAAAGCGTGCTGAAGAACACCAAGAAGATCCTCATCGACAAGAACGCGTCGCAATCGGGCGTCGTGCCCTATCTGCCCTTGCCGGGGCTGAGCGCACCCGCGCCCTCGCCATCGGCCGCGCCCCCGCCGCAGCCCGCTCCCGCTGCGCCGACATCAAGCCGCGGAGGCTCGCGATGACGCAGCGCACCGTCGCCTTCCTGGGCGGGGGGATTCTTGTCCTCCTCCTCATCCTGTTCACGGTGTTCTTCACCGTCAACCAGACCGAGATCGCGCTGGTGCTGCAATTCGGCAGGCCGGTGCGCGTCATCGATCACCCGGGGCTGCAGGTGAAGCTCCCCTATCAAAATGTCGTGATTTACGACCGGCGGCTGCTCGATCTGGAGCCGCCCGCGGAGGAGGTGATCGGCGCCGATCAGAAACGATTGGTGGTCGACACCTATGCACGTTTCCGGATCGTCAATCCGCTGCAATTCTATCAAAGCGTCGGCACCGAGGCCGTGGCGGATGCGCGCCTTTCCGCGATCATCAGCGCGTCCTTGCGCCGCATCATCGGCAACAACGAGCTTCAGGCCGTGGTCTCCGCACAGCGCGCCAACATCATGCAGCAGACGCGCGAGGCGGTGAACAACGAGGCCAAGAGCTTCGGCATCGAGGTGGTCGATGTCCGGCTGCGGCGGGTCGATCTGCCGGAGGAGAATGCCGAGGCGATCTATGCCCGCATGAAGGCCGAGCGCCAGCGCGAGGCAGCGCAGTACCGCGCCGAGGGCGCACAGCAATCCGTGCAAATCCGCGCCGGTGCCGACCGGCAGCGCGTCGAGATCATCGCGGACGCGCAACGCCAGGCCCAGATCCTGCGCGGCGAGGGCGATGCGCAAAGCATCAAGATCTACGCCGACGCCTATGGCAAGGACACGAACTTCTTCGCCTTCTATCGCTCGCTCCAGGCCTATCGCGACAGCCTGACGGGTGACGGAACGACGCTGGTGCTCTCGCCCGACGATGAATTCTTCAAATACTTGAAGAATGGACCTGCGGCCACAACGAGCGCCACCGCGCCCGGACCGGTCGGCGCGCGCCGGTGAAGGATTTCAGCACCGCTTTGGCGCTGGCATTGGTGATCGAGGGGGTGCTCTATGCCTTGGCGCCCGCCGTGATGCAACGCCTCAATGCCCAAGTATCGGCGATGCCGCCGGCGGCGCTGCGTCTCGCCGGGCTCGCGGCGGCGTGCCTCGGGGTGGCGGCGGTGTGGTTCATTCGCCATTAGCCGAGGCTTGGCGCGAAAAGGCGCACGGATGTCGTCCGGCACTGGCTTGCGAGCGAATAGTTTTCTAAAATGCGCGTTCCGCGCCCAATCGGTTCGATGGAGGTTCGCCGGTGAACCAGGCCAAGCTTAGCCTGATCATGCGTCTCAGCGGCGCGCCCGGCCCGCGCCATCCGCTTGCCTGGGCGCGGTTCGTCGTCGTGCTGGCAGCGGCGCTGTCGTTGTCCTTCGCCGCCGCGGCGAAGCCCGCGCCGGACAGTTTCGCCGATCTCGCCGCAAAGCTCCTTCCCGCCGTCGTCAATATCTCGAGCACGCAAACGATCAAGCCGAAAAGCGGCGGTGGCGGCGGCGGGACGAACCGCGCCATTCCCGACGCGCCGCAATTCCCGCCCGGCTCGCCCTTCGAGCAGTTCTTCAAGGACTTCCTCGATCGCAACCAGCGTCAAGGCCAGGGTCAGCAGGAAGCGTTGCCGCGGCAGCAGACCTCGCTCGGCTCGGGCTTCATCATCGATCCCTCCGGCCTCGTCGTCACCAACAATCACGTGATTGAGGACGCTGACGACATCACCGTCACCATGCAGGACGACACCAATTTCAAGGCCGAGGTGGTCGGGCGCGACACCAAGACCGATCTCGCTTTGCTGCGGGTCAAGTCGAGCAAGCCCTTGCCCTCGGTCAAGTTCGGCGACAGCGACCAAATTCGCGTTGGCGATTGGGTGCTGGCGATCGGCAATCCGTTCGGCCTCGGCGGATCGGTGACGGCGGGGATTCTCTCGGCGCGGGCGCGCGAAATCAATGCCGGCCCCTATGACGACTTCCTTCAGACCGATGCCGCGATCAACCGCGGAAATTCGGGCGGCCCAATGTTCAACATGAACGGCGAGGTGATCGGCATCAACACCGCGATCTACTCGCCCTCGGGCGGCTCGATCGGGATCGGCTTCGCGATCCCCGCCAATGAAGCCAAGCCCGTGCTCGACCAGATCAAGCAATTCGGCCATGCGCGGCGCGGCTGGCTCGGCGTCAACATCCAGAGCGTCAATGACGAGATCGCCGAGAGCCTCGGCCTCGACAAGCCGCGCGGCGCACTGATCGCGAGCGTCCATGATGGCGGGCCGGCGCAAAAGGCCGGCATCCAGCCTGGCGACGTGGTGCTGACCTTCGACGGGAAAGAGGTGACCGATATGCGGCATCTGCCGCGCATCGTCG
This sequence comes from Allostellaceae bacterium, assembly GCA_035605975.1. Lineage (GTDB taxonomy): Bacteria > Pseudomonadota > Alphaproteobacteria > ATCC43930 > CGMCC-115725 > CAIKMD01. The sequence continues at coordinate 10,057 of DATNGG010000129.1, forward strand.
CCGAAACGCCGATCGACAAGACCGTCAAGGTCACGGTGTGGCGCAAGCGCAAGGAAGTGCCGCTCGACGTCAAGGTCGGCGAACTCAAGGAAGAGCCGCAGCAAGCATCGCTTCCGGCGAAGGAGAAGGCGCCCGGAACGCCCGCCGAGGTGGTGAAGGCGCTGGGCTTGTCGCTCGCGAACCTGACCCCCGATCTGCGTGACCGCTATGGGCTCGCCGATGACGCCGCAGGGGTGGTGATCACCGAAATCGAAGCGGGCGGCCCCTCCGCGGATAAGGGGATGCGCGCCGGCGATGTCGTGGTCGAGGTGGCGCAGGACAGCGTCAAGACGACCCAGGAAATCCTGACAAAGATCGACGAAGCCAAGAAGGCGGGACGCAAATCCGTGCTGCTGCTCGTCGACCGCCAGGGCGATCTGCGCTTCGTCGCGGTGAAACTCGACGCGAGCTGAGCGCCGCTCCGCCTATCCGGCAACAATCTCGTCGTGCCGATAGCCCTGGGCGTAAAGCAGGGCGCTGAGATCGGCATGGTCGATCCGCCAGCGCGCCCGCGCCACCGTGTTGGGCTTGGCGTGATAGGCGATGCCGAGCCCCGCCGCCTCGATCATCGGCAGATCATTGGCGCCGTCGCCGACCGCCAGCGTCGCGGCGAGGGACAAGCCGCGCTCCGCGGCGAGGGCGGTCAAAGTCTGCAGCTTGGCCTCGCGCGCGAGGATCGGCAGCTTGACCGTGCCGGCGAGCTTGCCATCCGCGAGAACGAGATCATTGGCGACGATCCGGTCAAAGCCCAGGCGGCGCCCGACCTCTTCGGCAAAGACGCGGAACCCGCCCGAGACGAGGGCGGTGCGGGCGCCGGCGGCGCGCATGGTGGCGACGAGCGGCCTGGCGCCGGGATTGATGCGCATCCGCGCCGCGACGGTGGCGAGCGCGCTCTCGGGAAGCCCCTTCAGCAAGGCGACGCGCTCGGTGACCGCCGCGGCGAAATCGAGCTCGCCATTCATCGCGCGGGCGGTTATGGCGGAGATCTGCGCCTCGATGCCGCGCAGCGCGGCTAGCTCGTCGAGCATCTCGTTGGCGATGACGGTCGCCTCCATATCGGCGACCAGCAGCATCTTGCGGCGGCCGGCGCTCGGCTGCGCCACCACGTCGATCGGCGCCGTACCAAGCGCTTGCGTGATGGCGTGGCGGCAGGCGGCATCCGCCTGATCGGGCGCGATCCCGTCGAGGGCGATGTCGCAGGCGATGCTCTCGGCGAGCCAATCGAGGCTGGCGGAGGGCGCGCCAAGCTGCTCGAGCGCGCGCGCGGCGGCGGCGGCGGCGGCGCCGAGCGACGCGGCAGCTTCAGGCGCTGCGATGAGCGTGACGATCGTGGCGGGCATGGCGCGTTATCGGCGAGGCGGCGATGAAAGGCAAGCGGGTGCCGCGCGTGCTAGAAGGCGCGAATGGCGAGCCTCAGTGAAACCCCGATCGTCATCATCGCCGGTCCGACCGCAAGCGGCAAATCGGCGCTGGCGCTGCCTGTGGCGGAGCAGTTCGGCGGCACGGTCATCAATGCCGACAGCCAGCAGGTCTATCGCGATCTCGCGGTTCTGAGTGCGCGTCCCGGCGCAGCCGCGCTGGCACGCGCGCCGCACCGGCTCTACGGCGCGATCGACGCGGCGGAGAGCTGCTCCGCCGGCCAGTGGCGCGGCTTGGCGCTCGAAGCGATCGCCGAGGCGCGGCAGGCGCGGCGCCTGCCGATCCTCGTCGGCGGCACCGGTCTTTATCTCGAGGCGCTCCTCACTGGGCTTGCCGAGCTGCCGCCGATCCCGTCCGCGGCGCGGGCCGAGGCGCAAGCGCTGCACGAGAAGCTCGGCGCCAAGGGTTTTCACGCGGCGCTCGCCTCGCTCGATCCCGAGACGGCCGAGCGTCTCCCGCCAACCGACAAGCAGCGGGTCACGCGCGCCTATGAGGTCGTGCGCGCGACCGGCGTCCCGCTCTCCGAATGGCGGCGGCGGCAAGCACCGGTTGGGGGCTTGCGGGCGGCGGCGATCGTTCTGTTGCCGCCGCGCGAGGCGCTCTACCGCGCTTGCGACGAGCGGGTCCTGGCGATGATCGAGGCGGGCGCCGCAGCCGAGGTCGCGGCGCTGATCGGCCGCCGCCTCGCCCCGAGCCTGCCGGCGATGAAGGCAGTGGGCGTGCGCGAGCTGGCAGCTTTTCTCGGCGGGCAGGTCTCGCATGCGCAAGCAGTTGCTGCAATGCAGCAAGCGACGCGCAATTATGCCAAACGGCAATACACTTGGTTCCGCCGCCGCTTGCCGGAGAGCAATTCGCTGCAAAAACACGTGGCTGAAACGCAATTTTCGGAAAGTTTATTACCGGAAATTTTTTCGTTTATTCGCGCGTTTTTGTTGACCCATCCTCTCTAGCTGTCTAGGGTGGCGGGCTTCGCGGCGGAAATCCTTGGCCGTTGCGGGACTTGGGAGCATGTCATGGCGGCGGATCGAATGAACGGAGCGGAAATCGTCATCAAGGCGCTGGGCGACCAGGGCGTTGATGTCGTCTTCGGCTATCCGGGCGGCGCCGTTCTGCCGATCTATGACGCGCTCTTCCTGCAGAACCAGCTGCGCCACATTCTCGTCCGCCATGAGCAGGGTGCGGTCCATGCCGCCGAAGGCTATGCCCGCTCGACCGGCAAGGTTGGGGTCGTGCTGGTGACGAGCGGACCGGGGGCGACCAATGCCGTGACCGGCTTGACCGACGCGCTGATGGATTCGGTGCCGGTCGTCTGCCTGACCGGGCAGGTGCCGACGCATCTCATCGGCAATGACGCGTTCCAGGAGGCGGATACCACCGGCATCACGCGTCCCTGCACCAAACACAATTACCTCGTCAAAAGCGTCGACGATCTGGCGAAGACCCTGCACGAGGCCTTCTACGTCGCGCGCAGCGGCCGGCCCGGTCCGGTGGTCGTCGATCTGCCGAAAGACGTGCTCTTTGCCACGGGCAGCTATCTCGCGCCCGAGACGATCGAGCCGCGCAGATCCTATCGCCCGCAGACCGAGCCCGACCCGGCGCGGATCGCCGAGGCGGTCGAGCTGATCGCTCATGCCAAGCGGCCGCTCTTTTATGCCGGCGGCGGCATCGTCAATTCGGGGCCGCAGGCGGTGAAGCTGTTCGGCGAGCTGGTCGAGATGACTGGCTATCCCTGCACCCTGACCTTGATGGGGCTCGGCGCCTTCCCGGCGGCGGATAAGCGCTATCTCGGCCTCGTCGGCATGCACGGCACTTACGAAGCCAATCTCGCGATGCATGGCTGCGACGTCATGATCAATGTCGGCGCGCGGTTCGACGATCGCGTCACCGGCAAGGTCGCGGCTTTCTCGCCGGGCTCGAAGAAGATCCACATCGACATCGACCCCTCGAACATCAACAAGAACATCCGGGTCGACGTGCCGGTGGTCGGCGATTGCGCCAAGGTGCTCGAGGCGCTGATCGCGGGGCTGAAGGCGCGGCGCTTCGCTCCCGATCACGCCGCTCTCGGCAAGTGGTGGAAGCAGATCGAGACCTGGCGCAAGCGCGACTGCCTGCACTACGACCAGGACGACAAGATCATCAAGCCGCAATACGCGATCGAGCGGCTTCATGCGCTGACGCGCGACCGCGACACCTACATCACCACCGAAGTCGGCCAGCATCAGATGTGGGCAGCGCAGCTCTTCAAATTCGAGAAGCCGTTCCATTGGATGACCTCGGGCGGCCTCGGCACGATGGGCTATGGGCTGCCCGCGGCGATCGGCGTGCAAGTCGCCCACCCCGACGCGCTGGTCGTCGACATCGCGGGCGAGGCCTCGATCCTCATGAACATTCAGGAGATGTCGACCGCCTGCCAATACCGGCTGCCGGTCAAGATCTTCATCATCAACAACCAGTACATGGGCATGATCCGCCAGTGGCAGGAGCTGCTGCATGGCGGCCGCTATTCGGAGAGCTACAGCTCGTCTTTGCCGGATTTCGTCAAGCTCGCCGAAGCCTTCGGCGCCAGGGGCTTGCGCGCCGCCAAGCCTTCGGAGCTCGACGACGTCATCAAAGAGATGATCGCGATTCCGGGACCGGTGATCGCCGATATCGCGACCGATCCGAGCGAGAACTGCTTCCCGATGATCCCCTCGGGCGCCGCCCATAACGAGATGATCCTGGGGCTCGACGACAAGAAGACCGGCAATCCGATCTCCGAAGAGGGCATGGTCCTCGTCTGATCGGCCGGATGACGGAGCACCGCGTGAGCGAGATCGAAAGGCATACGATTTCCGTCCTGGTCGACAACGAGCCGGGCGTGCTGGCGCGCGTCATCGGCCTCTTCTCGGGCCGCGGCTACAACATCGAGAGCCTGACCGTCGCCGAGGTCGATCGCGCCAACAGCCTGTCGCGCATCACCATTGTCACCTCCGGCACACCGATGATCATCGAGCAGATCAAGGCGCAGCTGTCGCGCCTCGTGCCGGTGCGCGTCGTCCATGATTTGACGATGGAAGGCCGCGCGGTCGAGCGCGAGCTCGTGCTGGTGAAGATGGCGGGAACGGGCGAGGGGCGCATCGAATCGCTGCGCCTGGCCGATATTTTCCGCGCCCGCGTGGTCGATTCGACGATCGAGAGCTTCGTCTTCGAGATCACCGGCTCGACCGAAAAGCTCGACGCTTTCATCAACCTGATGAAGCCCCTGGGCCTCGTCGATGTTTCCCGCACCGGGGTGGTCGCGATTTCGCGCGGCACCGGGCGGTTTGACGGGCCGAAAGCCTGAGAGAGGAAGTTCCGATGCGCGTCTATTACGATCGTGATGCCGACGTCAATCTCGTCAAGAGCCGCAAGGTGCTGGTGGTCGGCTATGGCAGCCAGGGCCACGCTCATGCGATGAACCTGCGTGACAGCGGCGTGAAGGAGGTGCGCGTCGCGCTCCGTCCCGGCTCGGCTTCGGCGAAGAAAGCGGAAGCCGCCGATTTCAAGGTGATGTCGCCGGCGGATGGCGCCAAATGGGCCGATCTGGTGATGATCCTGACGCCCGACGAGCTTCAAGCCGCGCTTTATGCCAATGATCTGAAGGCGAATATGCGGCCCGATACGGCGCTCGCCTTCGCTCATGGCTTCAACATTCACTTCAAGCTGGTCGAGCCGCGGCCCGACATGGACGTGTTCATGATCGCGCCCAAAGGGCCCGGGCACACGGTGCGCTCCGAATATCTGAAGGGCGGCGGCGTTCCCTGTCTCGTCGCGGTCGAGCAGAACCCTTCGGGCAATGCACTCGAGTTGGCGCTCTCCTACGCCTCGGCGATCGGCGGCGGTCGCGCCGGCGTGATCGAGACCACCTTCAAGGAGGAATGCGAAACCGATCTCTTCGGCGAGCAGGCGGTTCTGTGCGGCGGGCTGTCGGCGCTCATCATGGCCGGCTACGAAACCCTGGTCGAGGCGGGCTACGCTCCCGAGATGGCCTATTTCGAATGCCTCCACGAGGTGAAGCTCATCGTCGACCTCATGTATGAGGGCGGCATCGCCAATATGCGCTACTCGGTCTCCAACACCGCCGAATATGGCGACTACACGCGCGGGCCGCGCGTCATCAGCCCGGCGGTGAAGGAAGAGATGAAGCGCATTCTCGACGACATCCAATCCGGCCGATTCGCCCGCGACTGGGTGCTTGAAAACGCCGCCGGGCAGGCCAGCTTCAAGGCGATGCGCCGGCGCGGCGCCGAGCATCCGGTCGAGCAGATCGGCGCCAAATTGCGCGCAATGATGCCGTGGATCGCGCAGAATCGGCTCGTCGACAAGAGCCGGAACTGACGGCGCCGAACGCGGTGGAAAGGCGGCTTTTTCCGTGTTTCAGGTGGAAAACTTGCGGAATCGGGCGTAAACGGATTAGACATAATTGGGATGGTAAATTTTCCGTCCGGTAGGGGTTTGTAAGGGATCGCGAGGAACGGCCTGGCGGTTCGTTGGGGACCTCCTCACCGGACGAAGTTGTGGGCGCGGGAGTTGGTTTGATGGTCGCAAGAGCGGCGGGACGCAGCGGAATCGAGGCGCAGATGCGCCCGGTTGCGCTTGGCCGCGCGCTTGCGTGCGACGGCCACGGGCGCAGCCTGCGACGGAGCAATCGCGGGGCGCTGCGACTTACCTGCCCCTGAGCACGGGAACGCGAGGCCTACTCGCGCTCGGGGGTTATCGCTGCCGGCCTTCGTTTGCTTCCAGACCAAAGGATTCGCGCTTATGAGCGCTGCCAAGACCACCGCCGGCAAGTCCGGCGCCGCCCAGACCCAAGCGAAGCCGCAAGCGGCTTCCCGCGTCGTTATTTTCGACACCACCTTGCGCGACGGCGAGCAATCGCCGGGCGCCTCGATGAATCTCGAGGAAAAGATCAAGATCGCCCTGCTCCTCGAGGAGATGGGCATCGATGTCATCGAGGCCGGCTTCCCGATCGCCTCCAACGGCGATTTCGAAGCGGTCTCCGAGATCGCGCGCCGCGTCAAGAGCTCGACCGTGTGCGGGCTTGCCCGCGCCGGCCGCGGCGATATCGACCGTTGCTGGGAGGCGGTGCGCCATGCGGCGCTGCCGCGCATCCACACCTTCATCTCGACCTCGCCGCTGCACATGAAGTTCAAGCTGCAGATGAGCGCGGAGCAGGTGCATCAGGCGGTGATCGACAGCGTCAGCCATGCGCGCAATCTCTGCCCCGATGTCGAGTGGTCCTGCGAGGACGGCTCGCGCACCGAGCACGATTTCCTCTGCCGCACGGTGGAGAGCGCGATCAAGGCCGGCGCCCGGACGGTCAATATTCCCGACACGGTCGGCTACGCCGTGCCGGAAGAGTTCGCCGCCCTCATCCGCATGCTGTTCGACCGCGTGCCCAATATCGACAAGGCGGTGGTCTCGGTTCATTGCCACAATGATCTAGGCCTCGCCGTCGCCAACTCCTTGGCGGCGGTCGGCGCCGGCGCGCGCCAGGTCGAATGCACGGTCAACGGGCTCGGCGAGCGGGCCGGCAACGCGGCGATGGAAGAGATCGTGATGGCGCTCCGCACCCGCCACGATCGCATGCCCTATACGACCGGCGTCAAATCCGACTACATCACCCGCGCCTCGCGCCTCGTCTCGGCGATTACCGGTTTCGTCGTGCAGCCCAACAAGGCGATCGTCGGCGCCAACGCCTTCGCGCATGAGAGCGGCATCCATCAGGACGGGATGCTGAAGCATGCCGGCACCTACGAGATCATGACCCCGGAATCGGTCGGGCTCGGCAAATCGACCCTCGTCATGGGCAAGCATTCGGGCCGCCACGCCTTCAAGATGAAATTGAAGGAGCTGGGCTTCGACTTGGGCGACAATGCCTTGAACGAGGCCTTCCGCCGCTTCAAGGATCTGGCCGACCGCAAGAAGGACATGTTCGACGAGGACATCGTCGCCCTCATCGACGACCAGATCCAGCACGGTACCGAGCGCATCAAATTCGTCTCGCTGCAAGTGATCGCCGGATCGAAGGGGCCGCAATCCGCCGAACTCGAGCTGGTGATCGACGGGGTTGCGCGCTCGGCCAAGACCACGGGCAACGGCCCGGTCGATGCGACCTTCAATGCGATCCAGGCGATGGTCCCGCACCAGGCGAAGCTGCTGCTCTATCAGGTGAGCGCGGTGACGGCCGGAACCGATGCGCAGGCCGAGGTGACCGTCCGTCTCGAGGAGGACGGCAAGACGGTCAACGGCCAGGGCGCCGATCCCGACACGCTCGTCGCTTCGGCGCGCGCCTATATCCACGCTTTGAACAAGTTGTTGACCAAACGGGCGAAGACAGCGCCCGCCGCGATGTCGGCTTGATGCGGCAAGCACGCGAGGCGGTCCCGCCGGGCGGCCTCGCGTTTTACCAATCGGCAGGGTGAATTTGTATGATCGGAAATCTTTTGGGTGTTCTCTCCGCCGACATGGCGATCGATCTCGGGACGGCGAACACGCTCGTCTACGTCAAAGGCCGCGGCATCGTCCTGAACGAGCCGTCGGTGGTGGCGATCGCCAACGTCAAAGGCCGCAAGCAAGTGCTGGCGGTCGGCGACGAAGCCAAGATGATGCTCGGCCGCACGCCCGGCAACATTATGGCGATCCGTCCCTTGCGCGACGGCGTCATCGCCGATTTCGAGGTCGCCGAGGAGATGATCAAGCACTTCATCCGCAAGGTGCACAACCGGCGCAGCTTCGCCAATCCGCAGATCATCGTCTGCGTGCCCTCGGGCTCGACGGCGGTCGAGCGACGCGCCATTCAGGAATCGGCGGAAAGCGCCGGCGCGCGGCGGGTTTTCCTTATCGAGGAGCCGATGGCGGCGGCGATCGGCGCGGGCCTGCCGGTGACCGAGCCGACCGGATCGATGGTCGTCGATATCGGCGGCGGCACCACCGAGGTCGCGGTGCTCTCGCTGGGTGGCATCGTCTATTCCCGCTCGGTGCGGGTCGGCGGCGACAAGATGGACGAGGCGATCATCGCCTATATCCGCCGCAACCATAATCTGCTGGTCGGCGAGAGCTCGGCCGAGCGCATCAAGAAGGAAATCGGCTCGGCCTGCATGCCCGAAGAGGGCGAGGGCCGCGTCATGGAGATCAAGGGCCGCGATTTGATGAACGGCGTGCCCAAGGAAATCGTCATCAGCGAGCGCCAGATCGCGGAAAGCCTCGCCGAGCCGGTGGGGGCGATCGTCGAGGCGGTGAAAGTCGCGCTCGAGCACACCGCTCCCGAGCTCGCGGCCGACATCGTCGATAAGGGCATCGTCTTGACGGGCGGCGGCGCGCTGCTCGGCAATCTCGACTATGTGCTGCGCCATGCCACGGGGCTGCCGGTCTCGATCGCCGATGATCCGCTGTCCTGCGTCGCGCTCGGGACGGGCCGGGCGCTCGAAGAGATGAAAACGTTGAAGAGCGTGCTCATCAGCATGTATTGAGGGTGGGTGGTTCGGCACGGCGCCGCGCGGAGGAGGCGGCAATGGCCGATCCGGCGGCTCGATGCGGTAGCGGATGTCCCTGATGCGGATTTCAGCCCCAATGAAGGCGGCGGCGCAGCGGCTCACCCTGCCCTTCCTCATCTTCGTCTCCGCGCTGCTCATCGTCTTCGGCAAGACCGATACCTTTCTCTATGACGGGGTGCGCGCGGCCCTGACGGATCGCGTCGCGCCCGTGCTCCAGGTCATGCGGCAGCCCATGGTGGCGGTGACGAGCGCCTTCCAGGGGGTGTCGGACATCGTTGCCGCCCATCGCGAGAACGCCGAGCTGCGCGAGGAGAATGCCCGCCTCATGCAATGGCAGGAGGTGGCGCGCCGGCTCGCCGCCGAGAATGCGGAATTGCGCGATCTCGTGAAGCTCGTTCCCGAAAACGCCGTGCATTCGATCGCGGCGCGCGTGATCGCTGATTCGGGTGGAGCCTTCGCGCGCAACGTCCTCATCGATGTCGGCCAGAAGGACGGGGTGCAGCGCGGCCAGGCGGCGATGACGGGCGAGGGGCTCGTCGGCCGCGTCGCCGAAGTGGGCGACCGAACGGCGCGCGTTCTGCTCATGACCGATCTCAACTCGCATATTCCGGTCGAGCTCGAGGAAACCCATGAGCGCGCCATCCTCGACGGCGACAATTCGGAGGAGCCGCGGCTCATCTATTTGCCGCCCAAGACCGAGGTCAAGGTCGGGGCGCGGATCGTCACGGGTGGGGCCGGCGGGGTCTTTCCGCCCGGCTTGCCGGTCGGCGTCGTGTCCTCCATCGCGGGCGACGTGATCCGCGTCGAGCCCTATGCCGAGCTCGCGCGGCTTGAGCTTCTCCGCATTGTCGATTTCGGTCTCTCCGGGGTTCTGCCGCAAAGCGCCGTGCCCGCGCCGCGGGCGGCGAGGGGCCGGTCCGGCGCCGCGGCGCGGTGAGACGCCGATGTTCTTCGAGCTGTCGCGCGATACCGGCTACGTGACGCGGATCGTGCCGTTCGTTATGACCTTGATCTTCGCCCTGGTCTCGGTCGTGCCGCTCAATCTCCCGGGCTTTTCCGTGGTCTCGCCGGCCTTCGCGATGATGGCGGTCTTCCACTGGACGGTTTACCGCCCCGACCTGCTGCCGCCGAGCGCGGTCTTCGCCAGCGGCCTCTTCCTCGATTTGCTGAACGGCACGCCCTATGTCGGCCTCTCGGCGCTGATCTTTCTCTTGGCGCGCACCGCGGTGATGGGGCAGCGCCAGTTCTTCGTCAACCGCACCTTTCCGGTTCTCTGGCTCGGCTTTCTCGCCTTCGCCGCCGGCAGCTTCGCGCTTCTATGGATCCTCGTCTGCCTGTTGCATGGCGGATTGGTCGGGCTGCGGCCCTTCGTCTTCCAGGCCGTTTTGACCGTCGCGTGCTACCCGGTCGGGAGTTATATTCTCGCTCTGGCGCACCGTGCGCTGTTGGCGCGGACCTGAGCCGTGGCGCAAGACAACAACCGCAGCAAGCTGCTGACCCGCCGGGCGCTTTTGCTCGCGGGCGGGCAATTGGCCCTGCTCGGCACGCTCGCCGGGCGCCTCTATTATCTCCAAGTTCTCCAGGCCGACCGCTATGCGATGCAGGCGGACGAGAACCGCATCAACATCCGTCTTCTCGCGCCGCCGCGCGGGCGCATCACCGACCGCTTCGGCGTCGCCTTGGCGACCAACCAGCCGACCTATCGCGCGACGCTCGTTGCCGAGCAAGCCGGCGACGTCACGGCGACGCTCGACGCCGTCGCAACGCTCATTCCCTTGAGCGACGCCGACCGCCGCCGCGTCATGCGCGACATTCACAACAAGCTGAGCTTCGTGCCCGTCGTCATCCGCGACAATTTGAGCTGGGACGAGATGGCGCGCATCGAGGTCAACACGCTCGAATTGCCGGGCGTTTCGATCGAGCAGGCGCTGACCCGTTACTACCCCTTCGGCGAGGCGACCTCGCATGTGGTGGGCTATGTCGCCGCGGTCTCCGAGCAGGACCTGAACGCCGACGATCCGCTGCTCGAATTGCCCGATTTCCGCATCGGCAAGAGCGGCATCGAGAAGGCCTATGACCTCGATCTGCGCGGCACGGCGGGCACGAGCCAGGTCGAGGTCAACGCCTTCGGCCGGGTGGTGCGCGAGTTGGCGCGCGAGGAGGGCATGCCGGGGCAGGACATCGCCCTGGGGCTCGACATGGCGCTGCAGGATCTGGCGGCCAAGCGCTGCGCCGCCCAAGGCAGCGCCTCTTGCGTCGCGCTCGATGCTTGGACCGGCGAGGTGCTGGTGCTGGCCTCGACGCCGGGCTTCGATCCGGGCGCGTTCTCGGCCGGGCTGACGCCGGCGATGTGGCAAAAGCTTATCAGCGATCCGCTCAATCCCCTCAACAACAAGGCGATCAGCGGCACCTACGCGCCCGGCTCGACCTTCAAGCCGATGGTGGCGATGGCCGCACTCGAGGCCAATCTCATCACCACCGAGACGGAATTCTACTGCCCCGGCTACTTCCAGCTCGGCAACGCGCTGTTCCATTGCTGGAAGAAGGGCGGCCACGGCAACATCTCTTTGCGCCGCGGCATCCGCGAATCCTGCGATGTGTATTTCTATCACTGCGCCGATCTCTTGGGGATCGACCGCATCGCACAGATGGGCAACCGCTTCGGTCTCGGCGTCAATCTCGGCATCGACATCCCCGGCGAGAAGTCGGGGCTGCTGCCGACGCGGGCCTGGAAGATGGCGACCACCGGCGTTGCCTGGCAGCGCGGCGAGACCATCAGCTGCGGCATCGGTCAGAGCTTCGTGTCGGTGACGCCCTTGCAGCTCGCGACCTATGTGGCGCGGCTCGTGACCGGCCGCGTCGTGCTGCCCCGCCTCGATCGCCATCAGGGCGTGATGACGCCCACGAGCCCGGTGGCGACCGCGATCGACACGGATTTCGTGCCTTTGGGCGTGCAGCAGGCGCATTTGAGCGCCGTGCTCGACGGCATGTTCGCCGTGGTCAACGAGGTGCACGGCACCGCTTATGGGGCGCGCATCACCGATCCCGGCATGACGATGGGCGGCAAGACCGGAACGGCGCAGGTTCATCGCTACAGCGAGGCCGAGCGCGCGCACGGCCATCTGACCGGTGCGAGCGTGCCGTGGAAGAATCGCGATCACGCGCTGTTCATCGGCTTCGCGCCGGTGAGCGCGCCGCGCTATGTCTGCGCCGTGGTGGTCGAGCATGGCGGCGCCTCCGGCGGCGAGGGCGGAGCTGTCGCCGCGCCGATCGCGCATGACGTGCTGCTCGCGGCGCAACAGCGCGATCCCGCGCGGAAAGTTCCCGAGCCGCCTTTCGCCGCGCCGACCGCCTTGGCGCAGGGCTAAGCGGCGATGGAATCGTTCCTCGAATCGAGCGGGCCGCGGCAAAGCCTTGCGGTCAAGCTGCTGGCGGTCAATTGGGGGCTGTTGCTGCTGCTGTGCTGCATCGCCGGCATCGGCTTCGCGATGCTCTATTCCGCCGCCAACGGGCATTGGCAGCCCTGGGCCAGCAAGCAGATGATCCGCTTCGTCGTCGCCGTCATGGTGATGCTGGCGGTGGCCGCGGTCGATCTGCGCTTTTGGCTGCGCTGGGCCTATTCGATCTATGGCTGCACCTTCCTGCTTCTCGTCGCGGTCGAGCTGCGCGGTGCGGTGGGCATGGGCGCGCAGCGCTGGATCGATCTCGGGGTGATCCAGCTCCAGCCCTCGGAGATGATGAAGATCGCGCTGGTGCTGGTGCTCGCACGCTATTTCAGCGCCTTGACGCCCGAGGAGATCGGCCGGCCGACGCGGCTTGCCGCGCCCGCGCTGCTCGTTCTCCTGCCGGCGGCGCTGGTGATGAAGCAGCCCGATCTCGGCACCGCCATGATGCTCGTTCTGACCGGCGGCGCGATCTTCTTCCTGGTCGGCGTGCGCTGGTGGAAGTTCGCGCTGGTGCTGGCGGCGGGCGGCGCCGCCGTTCCGGTCCTGTGGCGCTTCCTCAAGGATTATCAGAAGGCGCGCATCGCCTCGTTCCTCAATCCCGAGAACGACCCCTTGGGCGCGGGCTATCACAGCCTCCAATCGAAGATCGCGATCGGCTCGGGCGGGCTTTTCGGCAAAGGCTTTGGGATGGGCACCCAGTCGCATCTGAGCTTCCTGCCCGAGCGCCAGACCGATTTCATCTTCACGATGCTGGCCGAGGAGTTCGGCCTCGTCGGCGGGCTCGTGCTGCTGGGGCTCTATACGCTCGTCTTCGTCTACGGCTTCGCCATCGCCTTCCGCAGCCGCAGCCATTTCGGCCGGCTGCTCGCGCTGGGCGTGACGGTCAATTTCTTCCTCTATGTCTTCATCAACACCGCCATGGTGATGGGCCTCATCCCGGTGGTGGGCGTGCCGTTGCCGCTCATCTCCTATGGCGGCACCTCGATGCTGACCGTGATGTACGGCTTCGGGCTGATGATGTGCGTCTATGTCCATCGCGACGCGCGGATCGGCCGCGGCGGCGACGAATGAGACGCGCTCGACAAGGCGCTTGCATCTTGTTATAAGCCCGCCGCCCTTTGCTCGATCGAAGGGCAAGGGCGCGAAAGCGCGCCGGGCGGGCGCATAGCTCAGTTGGTAGAGCAGCTGACTCTTAATCAGCGGGTCCAAGGTTCGAGTCCTTGTGCGCCCACCACGCAGTCTGGTCGACCTCGACCTTTCCGCGAGACCGAGCCAAAAGCGCCGCATTTGCGGTGCTTTTGGCTCGGCTCCGGCTCTGGAGACGGGCAGAAGCTGGGACGGTATCGTGAGCGAAGCTCAAGAAATGCGCGACAAGGCAAGCCATGCACGAAAACTCGCATGGGGTGTCGGGGACGAAAAGGCACGCGCGGCACTGGAAGCGATGGCAGTTGAGTTCGACCAGCAGGCAACCGAGCTTGAGGCCGAAGACCAGAGCGGCCAGGATCGTCCGGCATCGCGGAGCGATACTCCCTAGCAGGAGTGTCAATCATGTTCGGTCCCAAGTACCTTCGCGCGCACGCCGCGCAACTGATGGCTGTGGCCTACACGGTCGTGGATGCTACGTCGAAAGCTGCGCTGATAGAAATCGCAGATGACCTCAATCGTTGGGCGGATGAACTCGAGGGCCTTGATCCGCCAAAATCAAATGGTGGCAACTAGCTGCGTTTCCCACTTTGCCCGGCTTCTCTTTCGCGACTTCGATAAGCACGCGCTCGGCCAGATTGACACGACCGCGCATTATTTCCAGTCGCCCTCAGTGTCAACCAGTTCCCAAAACTTAACGCGCATGCCTGGCTCCATCGCGTCCTCGATCGCCATAAGGCGCATGCCGGCTTTTCGGTACGTGGACACCAAGCCGTGTAGATCGCGCTCGATCAGCCTCCGCTCAGCGCCCGCGACGGTCGATGTGCGCTGTGCGCTAAGTCGTGTCAATTGAACCTGTGTTTCGAGCATCGCCTTCTTCGTTACGATCGCCATCTCGAAAAGATCGTTGCGACCGCGCAACCTTATTGAGATGAATTCGATTGCGCCCTGTTCATCCATGCCCTTGCCGGCTGTCAGTTCATTGTCGTTGTCGGCCTCGCAAACCATCTGTTAGCTCCCATGGCGCTTGCCTGGCGCCGCTCGATGCATCGTCGTCCTTATATGGGTGCTCCGTGTCGGGATTGTGTGCTTTTCGTCTCGCACTCGCCGCATTTGAGATTTCGCCGATCTGGGGGCGGGCCAAGGCGGCTATAACGAAGATCACGAGTTCTATGGATACCGTATGCCGATTTGAAGCGCAGAAGAGTGGGGCGCGACGCTTGCCACGAGGATTAAGGAACTCTCCGACATCGCTATCGCAATGTCTAACGATCAAAGAAAGATCTGTGATGCATCCGCCAGCAAGCATCTTCAAGCACCCTATCCGTCTTATGCTGACCGTCGGGCGCGACAGCAGATACGTGGTCCACTGTTGCTTTGGAGACGGCGGCCGACTTGGGGCGGCAGCAGTTCGGCGTACCCCCTCGCGAGCTTTGCCAAATTGCCGTGGCGCCGATCAGGTCGAGCGCGGCACGCTCAACCTGATCATGGGGCTTGGCGGCGCACTGTTGCACGAAAAGATCGTGGCGAGCGCCAGTGATCCAATGATCGACGACGACGAGACAAAGCCGGTGGTTCGTTTAGGTCGAAGTAAGCTCCTTTCCGTCGAGACGATCTTTTTTGGCGGCAAACGACGCTCGATCTCCTGTCGGTGCGGGGCTGTGAGCCGGGATTGCGCATGATCGGCGACGAACCTTTCACGACAGACAGCGGCAACTACATCATCGATTGCATTCTCGCCGGGATACCTGACCCTGCCGCGCTGGAAGCTCGTCTTTGCGCCATCATTGGCGTTGTCGAGAGCTGTCTTTTTGTCGGCCGGGCATCCAAGATCGTCATCGGCCGGTCGGCCGGCGTGGAGGTTATCGAGAGATGAAGGGTGCCATTGCCAGCAGTTCGAGGAAGCCCGACGGACATGCTCCGGGGCATCCTGGGATTGCGCCGACCTGGACCAGCAGTGCCAAGGACATGGTGGGGTGTACGCTCGGCTCCTCGCGCGTTTGGTTCACGCTCGGTTTCGGTATTGTGAACGAGGTCTACTATCCACGCGTCGACACTCCGCAGATGCGCGACCTTGGATTCATCGTCGCCGATGGAAGTGGATTCTGGATCGAGGTAAAGCGGCTCGAAAACTACACGGTGCGGCTGCTCGCACCGGGCACGCCCGCTGTCGAAATCGTCCACAAGCACGCTCGTTTTGAGCTCACTCTGCGCGTGACGCCCAATCCAGATTTGGACGTATTGGCGATCCAACTTAACCTTACGGGCGAGCCGGATCTGACGCCGCACGTCCTGCTCGCCCCGCATCTTGGCGCGACCGGGTATGACAACTTCGCCGAGATCAGCGAGTTTGCCGGGCGGCGCGTGCTTGCGGCGGAACAAGGTCCATTCGGCCTCGCCCTCGCCGCAGTGGACGGCTCACAGCAGGATGCCATTGGAGCGGCGAGCGCCGGCTATGTCGGAGAGAGCGACGGTTGGCAGGACTTCCACCGCAACGGTGCGCTCACCTGGGGTTACCGCACCGCCGGACCGGGCAATGTCGCCCTGGTTGCTGCGCTGCCACGCAGTGCCGTTTTGGCTTTAGGCTTCGGCAGCGGCACGCAGGCCGCCGCAACGCTCGCCATTGCCTGCCTGATGCAACCTTTCGACAACCTGCTCAAACGTCAGATCGAGACTTGGCGGCAATGGCATACCCGCCGCAACGCGCGCAGTATGTTGCGGTCCGATGAATCGGATGAGTTGGCCAACCAGCTCGTCCTGTCGTCCATGGTGTTGCGGGCACATCGCGACAAGACCTATCCGGGAGCCATGGTGGCGAGCTTGAGCGTGCCATGGGGCAACCGCAGCAACGGCCGGGCTGGCTATCACCTTGTCTGGCCGCGCGATCTGGTGCAATGCGCCCAGGCTCTGCTCGCATTGGGCGCCGAACATGAAGCCCGCAACACGCTGCGCTACCTCATCGCGACCCAGAACCGCGACGGGAGTTGGGGGCAGAATCAATGGCTTGGCGGCACGCCTTATTGGCAAGGGGTGCAATTGGACGAGACCGGATTCCCGGTGCTGCTCGCTGCCGCTCTCGCCGAGCGCGATGCACTCGATGGCATTGAGATAACCGACATGATCCGCCGAGCACTTTCTTTTCTCGCATGCACCGGGCCATCGAGCCCGCAAGACCGTTGGGAGGAGAACCCCGGTATCGGCCCATACACGCTTGCCGTCTGCATTGCGGCGCTCGTAACGGGAGCGGAATTCCTAACCGAGCCGGCCAGAAGCTTCGCTCTCGGCTTGGGGGATTTCTGGAATGCAAATCTCGAGAGGTGGACGGTCGTCCACGATACGCCGCTCGCAAAGCGCTTCGGCATCGCCGGCTATTATATCCGGGTCGCACCATTGGATGTGCTTCGCAACGAACAATCAGTGCGGGAAGTCCTGCAGATCAAGAACAGGAGCGACAGCGGGCTGGTCCCGGCCGATGAAGAAGTAAGCGTTGATTTCCTGCAACTTGTTCGCTTCGGCCTGCGTGGTGCCGAGGACCCTGCGATCTGCGACAGTATCACGGTCACCGATGCGCTGCTCAAGGCGGAGACGCCGAATGGTCCCGCGTGGCACCGCTATAATGGCGATGGCTACGGCGAGCACGAAGATGGGTCGGCATTCGACGGCAGCGGCCGTGGGCGCGCCTGGCCACTGCTTACAGGCGAGCGCGGCCACTACGAGCTGATTGCCGGCCGCGATCCTCGGCTCTACCTGAAAGCAATGGCGGCGATGACGGGACCCGGCGGCCTGATACCGGAGCAGGTGTGGGACACCGCGGCCATGCCGTTGGAACGCCTTTATCCGGGGTGTCCGACGGGTTCGGCCATGCCACTCGCATGGGCGCACGCCGAATTCATCAAGCTGATGGTTTCATCCCAACTGGGATATCCAATCGACCGGCCTGCTGCACTTTGGAAGCGCTACGGCGGACTTCGCCCAAAAGACAAACACGCCATCTGGTGCCCGCATGCGCCGATCGGGCGCATTGCGCCGGGAGTAGACCTCGTCATCGCGATACCACGCCCGGCGCGAATCCATTGGGGGTTGGACGGCTGGCAGAATGTTGCGGACGCATGCACCCGTGACACGAGCCTCGGACTGCATGTCTTGGACCTTCACGCTGCATCGATAGGCCGCTCCCACGCCATCGATTTTACCTTTCAATGGCTCGACAGCGAAATGTGGGTGGGTGAGGATTTTCATATCGTCGTATCTTCTTAGGGCGATTAGACCCAACGAGACATAGGGCTGGTCGACCGCCGAAAAAGATCACCGACGGCCGCGATTTTCAATTGCGACATCAAAGGCACAGCGCCGGCCCGCCTGGGCGCCATGGCCCGGACCGATAATGTAGATCATGTCCAAGTCGTTCGTGCATCTACCTGCTCTCTTTCGCTCTTTTGTTTTCGCGGAGATCTGGCGTCATTCATCTGTGCGGCAACATTGGTCGAGCCGAGGCGAGCACAAAGAAAGGTCACGGCCTTTACGCCATCGATGGCAAGACAAAATGGATGGACGGGCTGATTGTTGACGTGATCTCGAATGGCCTTTTCCCGCGACGACTGCGCTGCCAGAAGTGACCACGGACGTTCAGGGATTTGAAAACCGCCGCGTCGCCGATCGGCGCGGCTTGCTCTTCGGGCGACGAATGTCGCGATCCGTCTTAGAATGATGCGTCGCGGCAGATCCAGCGAGAATAAGGCGCGTCTTGGAAACCATTACAATCGTTCTTGTCCTCCTGGCCGCGGTGGTCGTGAGCGGCTTGGTGTCGCGGACGCTGCCTTTGCCAATCCCCAGGCCGCTTGTGCAGATCGTGCTGGGCGGCATGATCGGCCTCGTTGCCAATCTGCGCGTCGAATTCGACCCCGAGATATTCTTCCTCCTGTTTATTCCGCCTCTACTGTTCCTCGATGGTTGGCGCATTCCAAACGAGGAGTTGCTGAAGGACAGAACAACGGTCCTGGAACTGGCGCTCGGCCTGGTCTTCCTCACGGTGGCCGGCATCGGCTTCTTCGTGCACTGGATGATCCCGGCAATGCCCCTGACTGTCGCATTCGCGCTGGCGGCGGTGGTATCGCCGACCGACCCGATTGCGGTATCAGCCATCGCGGTGCGTGTACCCATCCCAAAACGCCTGATGCACATCCTGGAGGGAGAGTCGCTCCTTAACGACGCATCCGGTCTCGTCTGTCTCCGCTTCGCGATCGCCGCTGCACTTACGGGCGCATTCTCGCTGTCTGACGCTGCGCTCAGTTTCGTTTGGATCGCGCTCGGTGGCATTGCGGTCGGCTTCGGCATTACCTGGATGACGGCGAAAACCAAAGAATGGATTGCACGCCGTATTGGTGAGGAAAGCGGATCACAGATACTTATCAGCCTGCTTCTTCCGTTCGCGTCCTATTTGCTCGCCGAGTGGCTTCACTGCTCCGGAATCCTCGCCGCTGTGGCGTCTGGCCTGACCCTGAGCTCTGTCGAGGCATCAGGCCAGGCAATGGCCACAATTCGTATGCGGCGCAATACGGTGTGGGACACGATCCAGTTCGTCGCAAACGGCATCATCTTTGTGCTTCTGGGGGAGCAGTTGCCGTCGATCCTGGGACCGGCGGCCGAAACCGTCCGACTGACCGGCCATCATGAGCCGTGGTGGCTGCTAGTTTATGTCCTGGCGATCAATATCGGTCTGGTCGCGCTCCGTTTCGTCTGGGTATGGGTGTCGCTCAGCCTCACCATCTTCAGGGCCAGACTTCAGGGTTCGCAAATGCGACGGCCGAATTGGCGGCTCGTGGCGGCCACGTCGCTGGCAGGCGTTCGCGGCGCCATCACTCTCGCCGGCGTTCTGACGTTACCGATCATGCTCAACGATGGCTCTCTCTTCCCAGCTCGGGATCTCGCTATCTTTCTCGCGATGGGCGTGATCATCGTGTCGCTTGTCGCCGCCAGCATCGGCCTGCCATTGCTGCTGCGGGGGTTGGAAATGCCCGCCGAGCCCTCTTATCAGGCGGAGGAAGATCAGGCGCGGGTCGCAGCGGCCGAGGCGGCCATCGCCGAGATCGAACGTGTCCAGCACACACTCGCCGCCGGCCGCAGGGATGCGGACGTCTACATAGCGGCGGCGGCGCGCATCATGGATTTCTATCGCGCCCGCATCGATGCCCGCTCGCGCGAGGGAGAGGCGGCGACTCTCGCGAGAGAAAGCGAGGACGCGGAACGGAGGATGCGACTGGCAGCGGTCAAGGCCGAGCGCACCGTGATCTTCCAGATGCTGCGGTCACAGCAGATAGGCAGCGAGACAGCCGACAAGCTCGTGCGTGAGCTTGATCTCCTGGAAGCGCGGTACGAAGCTTGAGCAAACTGCGGAATTCGCGTGTGCGAGGCGGGCAACCGGTGGCAAGCACAATATCAGCAAGATACTAAAGACCCTAACAAGGCAGCCGCTCCGCGCCACCACGATGCATAGGCGGGATGCGCGACCGACCAGCCGCGGTTGTGGCGAAGATCAAGATCGGCGGCGCGTCTGCCTGCGGTATCGCAGCCGCGGTCCTGCGCAGCGACGCAGTGCCGGCATGGCCAAGACCGACCGGGGAGAGCAGGGCGCGATCAGTCGATCCCGCCGCATGAGTAGTTTCCGAATCTGTCATCACGTGACTGCCAGGGCTAGTGTCCCTACAGTCGATGTACCTCGGATGTTGACTCACCCCGCGGCGGCCCCCCTCGGCCTGCACTTCATCTGACCATTCTGCGCCAACCTCGGACCGCAAGACCGGCAACGCCAAGAGAACTGGCTTGTCGCTCGGGTCACCGCGATCAATGCGAGCGCGACAGCAACTGGGCGGGATGGCTCTGACAGATTGGCGTTTGGGGGCGACGCATATCGAGGCCGAAGTTCGCATGGAGCATCATGCCCGAAGGCAAAGTCGGAAGAGGACCCGCATCATGAAATTCTTTCTTCACCTCTCGAAGGACGAGCAACGCAGGCGCTTTCTTGTCCGCATCGACGAGCCGGACAAGAATCGGAAATTGGGCCCAGCCAATATCGAGGAAAGGAAATTCTGGAAGCATCATATGCGAGCGTACGAGAACCGTCTCGGTGCGACGAGTACGAGTGATTCTCCCTGGCATGGTGTCTCCGCAGACCGCGAGAAGAATGCTCGGCTGCTCGTCTCCCAAATTGCGCTGGATGCCTTCGACGGATTCAGAATGCACTGTCCCAAGATAAACGCAGAGCGCGAATGGGAGTTGCGATCGATCCGCAAGAGACACGCGTCGTGAGCATTGTCGCGTGGAAGAGGGGCAGTTTGCAGCCGCCGGAAGCGCCGATTCGCTCCGAACTCTTCAGCGTCGAACGTCTGGAGCAGCACGCAGAGAGCTTGGCGGCTGCGCAGCAGATCGCGGATGGCCCGAGTCGAGGCCGCTCACTGGACAGAAGGCTCCATGACAACACGCGAATCCTGACCAGAGTCCATCGCGCGGTGGTCCAGGCCAGTTCGGCGCATCAGGCGATCACGCCGGCAGCGGAGTGGCTGCTCGACAATTTCCATATCGTCGATGAGCAGATCCGCGAAATCAAGAACGATCTTCCCCCGGGTTACTACCGCCTGCTTCCGAAGCTGTCGGACGGGCCGCTGCGAGGCTACCCGCGTGTGTTCGGCATCGCTTGGGCGCTCGTAGCGCATACGGACAGCGCATTCGATGTACAAAGGCTGACGCGTTTCATAGAGGCTTATCAACGGGTGCAGCCGCTGACCATCGGCGAGTTGTGGGCACTACCGATTACCCTGCGTATCACGCTGGTGGAGAATCTGCGCCGCCTCGCAGGATCGATTATGGTGCAGCTTTCGGCACGCCAATTGGCGGATACGCTCGCGGAGGAGATGCGCCGCACGGATCAAGCCAATGCCGCCCCGGCCTCGTCGATCTTGCGCAGGTTGAACGAGGCGCCGTGGTCAACGGCGTTTGCCTTCGTGCTCGCGCAACGCCTGCGCGATCACGATCCGAATGTCACCCCGGAACTGCGCTGGCTGAACGACAGGTTGGGCGCAGAGGGGACCACAACGGACCAGATCGTCCGCGAAGAGTTCCAGCTTCAGAGCGCCACGGACGTGACGGTGCGCAACGTGATCACCAGCATGCGGCTCGTCTCGGCCATCGATTGGGCGGAGCTCTTTGAAAGCGTCAGCCCGGTCGACGTGATCTTGCGGGGCGCCGGCGACTTCGGGGCGATGGACTTTCCGACGCGTGATCTCTATCGGCGCGCGATCGAGGAACTGGCCCGCCAGTCACGCCGCGACGAGTCCCAGGTCGCCGAACGCGCGGTCGCGGCCGGTCAGGTGCCGGGCAATGACCCCCGTCCCGGGCGCGAAAGCGATCCCGGATATTACCTCATTGGCCGGGGGCGTCGTGCCTTCGAGAAGGAACTCGGCTGCCGCGTACCGCTCAAGACAAGGTTCTTCCGCTTCAATTCCGATCTTGGTGTGATGAGCTATGTGGGGATGGTCGGGGTTGTCACCGCGCTTGTGCTCGCGCTGGCACTGCTGGCCGTCGCATATGTCGGCGTCGGCCATTGGGGATTTCTTGTTTTGGCGATTGTCGGTTTGGTGCCGGCATCGGATCTCGCCATTGCGCTTGTCAACCGTTGGATCACCGGTCAGGTCGGCGGAACGCTGCTGCCCGGGTTGGAACTGAGCGGCGGGATCCCGTGCGAGCTGCGCACGATCGTTGCCGTGCCCACGTTGCTCGCCGACAAATCGGAAATCGAGCGACAGGTCGAGCGGCTCGAGGTGCACCATCTTTCCAACCCGGATGACAACTTCATTTTTGCCCTGCTTTCGGATTGGCGCGATTCGGCGGCCGAACACGACGCCAGTGACGAAAGCCTTCTCAACGTAGCGGCCGCCAGCATTGAGCGGTTGAACGTCCGCTATGGGCCGGTCGCGGACGGCGCGCGGTTCTTCCTACTGCATCGTCGCCGCGTCTGGAACGAGGGCGAGGGAGCATGGATCGGCTGGGAGCGCAAGCGCGGCAAATTGCGCGAGCTCAACCGTCTGCTCCGTGGCGCCACCGATACGACGTTCGTGCCGATCAATGGCCATGCTCCCTCGCTACCTTCGGGCGTTCGCTATGTCATCACGCTGGATGTCGATACCCGCCTGCCGATCGGTGCCGCCAAGCGGCTGGTGGGGAAAATGGCACATCCGCTCAACCGGCCCAGCCTCGATCCTCACGCCGGCCTCGTTGTGGCGGGCCACGGCATTCTTCAGCCACGCGTGACACCGTCGTTGCCGGTCGGCAGCGAAGGGTCACTGTTCCAGCGCGTGTTCTCGGGCCCGAATGGGCTTGATCCTTATGCGCTCGCAGTCTCCGACGTCTATCAGGATCTTTTCGAAGAGGGCTCCTATTGCGGCAAGGGGATCTACGAGATCGACACATTCGAGGCCGCACTTGGGGGGCAGATTTCGGAAAGTGCCGTCCTTAGTCACGATCTGCTGGAAGGCATATTCGCCCGCGCAGGGCTTGTCTCGGATATCGAGGTGGTGGAGGAATTTCCTTCGCGCTACGCCGTTTCGGTGGCGCGTCAGCATCGCTGGGTCCGGGGTGACTGGCAGCTGCTGCCCTGGATCTTCGGCCTGCGCGGCACAGTCGCGGACGGGTCACGGCAAATTTCGATCCCTTTGATGGGGCGCTGGAAGTTGCTCGACAACCTGCGGCGTTCGCTCGCCGCGCCTGCCTCCCTCCTCGCCCTGCTGGTCGCCTGGCTGCAGCCGGCACCGGTTGCAGCGATCTGGACCGCGTTCATCCTGCTGACAATTGTTCTTCCGCCGCTGCTACCGGCCATCGCTGGACTTATTCCGCGCCGTGCCGTCGTGACACTGCGCAATCATCTGGGCAGGCTGCGCCGGGATGTCGCGCTCGGTCTTTTGCAGAGCGCGTTCCTTGTCACTTTCCTGGCGCATCAATCTTGGGTCATGGTCGATGCCGTCGGCCGCACGCTGTTTCGTCTGTTCGTGCAGCGGCGCCACTTGCTTGAGTGGACCACCGCCGCGCAGGCCAAGGACGATGACAGTTTCGATCGCCGTGACCTCGCGCTGCAGATTGCGGCAAGCGTGGCGAGCGCTGGGGTTGTCGCGATCATTCTGTATGCCCTGGGCCAGGGGAGCTGGCCGATTGCGGCTCCCTTCGTTGGTTTGTGGATGGTGTCACCACTTGTTGCTCGCTGGGCGAGCCAGCCGCCGCCCGCAACGGGTCACGTGTCGGTCGCGCCCGCGGACGCCCTGGCGCTGCGGCTGGTCGCGCGGCGCACGTGGCGCTTTTTCGAGACGTTCGTTACCGCCGAAGACAATATGCTGCCGCCTGACAATTTTCAGGAGGATCCCAGACCGGCGACGGCGCACCGCACGTCGCCGACGAATCTCGGACTGTATCTGTTGTCGATCATTGCGGCGCACGACTTCGGTTGGCTGGGAACGCTCGATGCCGTGAAGCGGCTTGAGGCGACCTTCGCGTCGATGGCAAAACTGGAGACGTTTCATGGCCATTTCTACAACTGGTACAACACGCGCGATCTGAGCGTGCTGGAGCCCCGGTATATCTCCTCGGTGGACAGCGGCAATCTTGCCGGACATCTGATCGTGGTGGGCAATGCGTGCCGCGAAATCACAGCCGGCCCGATCGGCAATCACAACCGGATATTGGGTCTGCAAGACACCCTGGCGCTGGTGCGCGAGGCCGCTTCCCCACCAAGCGCAGATGCGGGAAGGCCCGGTTTCGCGCGGGTGAAGCTGAACGACGCCATTGATGCGCTCGCCGCAGCCCTGAAAAACAATCCCGCCACGCCAAGCGCGATTACCCGACACTTGGCGGATCTGGCGCCAATGGCCGACGCGCTCGTGGCTTGTGCGCATGCATATTCTCTTGAACGCGGCGATCAGGCCGCCGCGGACACCGTTGTCTGGGCAAGCGCTTTGCGGGCGTCGGTCATTAGTCATCGGCACGATGTCGATGTGCTGATGCCCTGGGCCGGGCTGCTCATGCCGGGGGCTCTGGCCGATGGCGGAACTGACGCGATGGCGGACATGGTGCCGTCGTTGGCCGTGCTTTCCGAGCACGCAGCCATGATGGTGCATCTGCTCGAGAGCTCTCAGGACGGTGGAGTGCCGGAGCACGCAGCGTCTGTGGCCGAGGCGCTGGAGCGATCGGCGGACGCTGGGCACTCGCTGGCAGAGCGCCTCGCGGCGATGGCCGATCTGACCGCGACGCTGCTGCATGCTATGCAATTCGGATTCCTCTTTGATCCCGGCCGCCAACTCCTGTCGATCGGGTATCGTGGTAGCGACGGCAGCCTCGATGCCAATTTCTATGACCTGCTGGCGTCGGAAGCGCGACTCGCCAGCTTCGTCGCCATTGCGAAGGGCGATCTGCCCGCCAAACACTGGTTTCGGCTGGGACGAACCCTGACGCCCATCGACGGCGGTTCCGGCCTGATATCCTGGTCCGGATCGATGTTCGAATATCTGATGCCGTCGCTGGTCATGCGCGCGCCCACCGGCAGCCTGCTGGAGCAGACCAACCGATTGGTCGTTTGGCGGCAGGAGAAATATGCCGCTGGACTCGGTGTGCCCTGGGGTATCTCGGAATCGGAATACAACGCCCGCGATGCCGAACAGAGCTACCAATATTCAGGTTTTGGCGTCCCCGATCTGGGCTTCAAACGGGGGCTCGGGGAGGACCTCGTGATCGCGCCATATGCGACGGGGCTCGCATGCATGGTTGCGCCAATGGCCGCCGCGCGCAATTTCAGGCGGCTTGCCGATCTCGGTGCGCGCGGTGCTTACGGCTGGTACGAGGCCCTGGACTATACGCCGAGGCGTCGGCCCGAAGGCGCAAAGGTCGTCATCATCCGGGCTTACATGGCCCACCATCAGGCAATGACCCTGGTGGGCATCGCGAACGCGCTGCAGGACGGGCGGATGCGTCAGCGCTTTCATGCCGAGCCGATCGTACGTGCAGCAGAATTGCTGCTGCAGGAGCGGATGCCGCGCGACATCGCGGTCGCGCGCATGGCTCTGGAACAGACGAGCCCCGTGGCGCAGTATGCCGGCCTCGTTGCCGATACGCAGCGTCATTATGCGTCGGCCCATTCCCGCTCGCCGCGCACTCAGCTTTTGTCCAATGGACGCTATTCCGTGATGCTGACAGCCGCAGGCTCGGGATACAGCCGGTGGCGCGATGTCGCGATCACTCGCTGGCGTGAGGACGTCACTCGCGATGGCTGGGGCGCCTACCTCTTCCTGCGCGAGGTGCGAAGCGAGAAGACCTGGTCGGCAGGGTACCAGCCGAGCGCGGTCGAGCCGGACAGCTATGACGTAACATTCTCGGAAGACCGCGCCGAAATCGTACGCCGCGACGGAGACATCACGACGATACTGGAGGTGATGGTGTCGCCGGAAGAAGACGCGGAGGTGCGCCGCGTCTCGATCACCAACAACGGAGCGCAAACCAAAGATCTCGAGATCACCTCCTACGCCGAAATCGTGCTCGCGCGGCAGGCCGACGACCTGGCCCATCCGGCCTTCGCGTCGCTGTTCGTACAAACCGAGTTTGCGCCCGATTTGGGCGCCATTCTCGCGACGCGCCGGCGGCGCTCGGCCGCCGATCCGTCGGTCTGGGCTGCGCATCTTGCCGTAGTGGAAGGCGAGAGTACGGGAGACGTCCAATTCGAGACCGATCGCGCGCGCTTTCTCGGGCGTGGACAGACTATTCGCTCGCCCGCGACGATCGCCGACGGTTGGCCACTCTCCAACACGGCTGGCGCCGTGCTTGACCCCGTCTTCAGTTTGCGTCGGCATGTACGAATTGCCCGTGGTGCGACGGTGCGGATCGCTTTCTGGACCCTAGTCGCCACGTCGCGCGAGGCCGTGCTCGATCTGGCCGACAAGCATCAAGATCCGATGGCATTCGAGCGGGCCAAGACGCTCGCCTGGACTCAAGCGCAGATGCAGCTCCGCCATCTCGGCATCGAACCGAAAGAGGCACATCTGTTCCAGCGTCTTGCCAATCTTGTCCTCTATTCCGATCCAGTGTTTCGGCCGTCCGCCGATTTGATCAAGCGTGGCATGGGGAAGGTATCGGCACTGTGGGGGCAGGGGATTTCCGGGGACTTGCCTATCGTGTTGGTCCGGATCGAGGAAGACAACCAACTCGACCTCGTTCACCAGCTTTTGCGGGCGCACGAATATTGGCGCTCGAAGCTTTTGGCAGTCGATCTGGTGGTTCTCAACGAGCGCGCCGCGTCCTACGCGCAAGATCTGCAGGGCTCGGTTGACGCGCTGGTGCGGATGAACCGGTCGATGCCGCGCGTCGAAGGGGGTGATTCGCGCGGGACAGTCGTCGTCTTGCGCGCCGACCTCGTTCCCTCCGCAATTCTGGACCTGCTGCAGGCCTGCGCCCGCGCGGTACTCCATGGCAATCGTGGCTCTTTGGCCGAGCAGATGCGGCGTGGCGCCGATCTCGAAGCCGCCAGCGCGCCGTTCCTTAGACACGTTCTACCGGCTCCGGCGCCGGAGCCGACGTTCCCCGCCCCGGACATGGAGTTCCCCAACGGACTCGGCGGGTTTACCAACGACGGCGGCGAGTATCTGACAATTCTCGGCGGCAGTGACCGCACCCCGGCACCGTGGGTGAACATCGTCGCCAATCCGTCATTCGGTTTCCAGGTTTCGACCGATGGGAGCGGCTTCACCTGGTCGGTGAACAGCCAGCAGAACCAGCTGACACCGTGGTCGAACGACCCCGTCTGCGACCCACCCGGCGAAGCGATCTATGTGGGGGATGAGGATACCGGGGAGTTGTGGGGACCGACCGCCCTGCCAATACGTGAGACGCATATGCCTTACGCGGTGCGACATGGGCAGGGCTACAGCCGGTTCGACCATGACTCGCATGGGATTTCGCTCGAGCTTTTGCAGTTCGTGCCGGTCGACGATGGGATCAAGATTTCGCGGCTGAAAATCGTCAATCATTCGGGGCGGGCGAGGCGTCTTTCCGTCACCGCTTATGTCGAATGGGTTCTCGGTACGAGCCGATCGGCGACGGCGCCTTTCGTCCTGACCGAAGTCCATCGAGAGACGGGAGCAATCTTCGCGCGAAATCCATGGAACGATCAGTTTGGCGAGCGGGTGGCTTTCGCCGATCTCGGCGGCCGACAAACGGCATGGACCTGTGATCGGACGGAATTCCTCGGCCGCGACGGGGCGATGGATCGGCCGCTTGCCTTGATGCCCGGGCGGCGTCTTTCCAATCGCGTCGGCGCGGGCCTCGATCCGTGTGGCGCGATGCAGACGCAGGTGCGGCTGAACGACGGCGGCGCGACGGAAATCGTCTTCTTCCTCGGGCAATCGGCAACGGCCGCTGAGGCGGCGGCCCTGCTTGTGAAGTATCGTCAGGCCGACCTTGATGCCGTGCTCGCCGCCGTGGCCCGGCAATGGGATGCCTGCCTCGGGGCCGTCCAGGTCAAGACGCCGGACCGGGCGCTGGATATCCTGCTTAACCGGTGGCTGCCCTATCAGACGCTCGCGTGCCGCGTCTGGGCGCGCACTGCCTTCTACCAGGCCAGCGGCGCCTACGGCTTCCGCGACCAGCTGCAGGACGTGATGGCTCTATGCGTATCGCGGCCTGACATCTCGCGCGACCATCTGCTGCGGGCCGCAGCGCGGCAATTCATCGAAGGCGATGTTCAGCATTGGTGGCTGCCGGAATCCGGGCGCGGCGTCCGCACGCGGGTGTCCGATGACCGCGGCTGGCTTGCCTATGGTGTTGCCCATTATGTCGATGTCACCGGCGACAGCGGCGTACTCGACGAAATGGTCCCCTTCCTGGAGGGGCCCGTGCTGAAGCCGGGCGAAAACGATGCATTCTTCGCGCCGACGACAGCCCCCGACAAGGCCAGCCTGTTCGAGCATTGCGCGCTGGCGCTCGACAGGAGCCTCGAAACCGGCGCGCACGGTCTGCCGCTGATCGGCACCGGGGACTGGAACGACGGCATGAACGCGGTCGGTGAGGGAGGCAGGGGCGAAAGCGTATGGCTTGGCTGGTTCCTCCACGCGGCGCTGACGGCCTTCGCGGATCTGGCTCAGCAGCGTGACCAGTCGCCGCGTGCAACGGCGTGGCGGCAGCACGCGGAGTCGCTCAAGCAATCGCTCGACCGCGAAGCCTGGGACGGCGACTGGTATCGCCGCGCGTTTTTCGATGACGGGTCGCCGCTTGGCTCCGTAATCAATACCGAATGCCGCATCGACTCGATTGCGCAGTCATGGGCGGTCATCTCGCGCGCGGCGGATCCGGTGCGCAGCGTGCGTGCCATGGCGGCGCTGGACAAATATCTCATCCGTCGCGACGCGAAATTGTCGCTGCTGTTCACGCCTCCTTTCGACAGCCCAGCGCGTGACCCCGGCTATATCAAGGGTTACCCGCCGGGCATTCGCGAGAATGGCGGACAATATACGCATGGCGCGCTCTGGGCCGTGATTGCATTCGCCATGCAGGGTGACGGCGATAGGGCGGGGGAGCTGCTGTCGATCTTAAATCCGATTCGTCATGCAGACAGTCCGTCCGGGGCGCAACGCTACAAGGTCGAGCCTTATGTGGCCTGCGCCGATCTCTACTCCGAGCCGCCGCATGTCGGGCGCGGCGGATGGACCTGGTATACCGGTTCCGCCGGATGGTTGTATCGGGCGGCGCTGGAATCGGTGCTGGGGTTTCATCTGCACGGCTCGACGCTCGAAGTCGATCCTTGCATCCCCCGGGGCTGGCCCGGCTTCGAGATCACTTTCCGTTTCCGCTCGGCGCGCTACGAGATCGTCGTGCAAAACCCTCAAGGCGTCTGCCGCGGCATCCATTCGACAACGCTCGATGGCGAAGTTCTCGCGGGGGACAAGCGCGTTCTTATCCCCCTGGCGGATGACGGGATCACGCACCGCGTGCATGTCGTGCTCGGCCCATAAGGAAGTTGAAATGTCGGGAAACGTTAGTGCCCTGGCCGGGAAGCCGGCTCCGCGATCGTTGCTGGTCAACATCCCTCGCTTGGTGACCGCTTATTTTGCCCTGACCCCCGACCCCGCAATCGCCTCCCAGCGTGTGGTATTCGGCACCTCGGGCCATCGCGGCACGGCCTTCGCGGCGTCGTTCAACGAGGCGCATGTGCTGGCGATCACGCAGGCTGTTTGCGCGTATCGGCGCTTCGCCGGGATCGATGGGCCGCTGTTCCTCGGCGCCGATACGCACGCCTTGTCGGAGCCCGCCCTCGCCAGCGCTGTCGAAGTGCTTGCTGGCAATGGCGTGGAAACCATGATCGACGCGTCCGCAGGCTATACGCCAACACCCGTGATTTCGCACGCGATCCTGCGCTACAACCGTGCCCGCACGCATGGGCTGGCGGACGGGATCGTGATCAGCCCTTCGCACAATCCACCTGACCAGGGCGGCTTCAAGTACAATCCGCCCAATGGCGGTCCGGCCGACATCGAGGTGACGGATTTCATCGAGAAGACCGCCAACCGAATCCTTGCGGCGAAGCTGGATGGCGTCGCGCGCCTCCCGTATGAACGTGCGCGCAAGAGCGCTTCCTGCCATGCGCACGACTACATCACGCCCTACGTTGACGATCTCGCCAGCGTCGTGGATATGGACGCGATCCGATCGGCCGGCGTGCATGTCGGCATCGACCCGCTTGGCGGCGCCGCGGTGCAGTGCTGGCAACCGGTTATCGAGCGCTACAAAATCGCCGCGACCGTGGTGAACGACGCGATCGATCCGACCTTCCGCTTCATGACGGTGGATTGGGACGGCAAGATCCGAATGGATTGCTCGTCGCGCTTCGCCATGACGCCGCTGATCGCGCTGCAGCATAAATTCGATATCGCCTTCGCCAATGATACCGACGCGGACCGGCACGGCATCGTCTGCCCCTCCGGTGGGCTGATGAATCCGAATGCCTATCTCGCGACGGCGATTTTCTATTTGTGCACGAACCGGCCGCAGTGGCGCGGGGACAGCGCTATTGGCAAGACCGTCGTCTCCAGCAGCATGATCGATCGCGTCGCAGCGAAGCTGGGGCGTAAGCTTGTGGAAGTGCCGGTTGGGTTCAAATGGTTCAGCAGGGGTCTGATCGACGGATCGCTGGCGTTCGGTGGCGAGGAAAGCGCGGGCGCATCGTTCCTGCGGCGCGACGGGACTGTCTGGACGACCGACAAGGACGGGCTGATCATGGGCCTGCTCGCCGCCGAGATGACCGCGCGAACCGGTCGCGATCCCAATCAGATTTACACATCCGCGACGCAGGATCTGGGCAAATCCTTCTACGAGAGGATCGATGCGCCGGCCTCGCGCGAGCAGCGGGCGCTTCTTGCCGACCTCGACCCGGCCCGTGTCGACGCGAAGAACCTCGCCGGAGAGCCGATCGAGGCGAAACTGAACCGCGCGCCCGGCAACAATGCCGCTATCGGCGGACTCAAGGTGGTCGCGCGGAACGGTTGGTTCGCCGCCCGGCCGTCAGGAACGGAAGCTGTCTACAAAATCTACGCGGAGAGCTTCCGCAGCGAAGAACACCTCAGGCAAATCCAGTACGATGCGCAAGCCCTCGTGGCACCCCTGCTCGGCAAGACGAAACCTGAGTAAATTCCGAAGCTGAGGCGGCTGACGGCAGTGTGCTAGAGTTCGACTGGTATCCCATAGCAATTTCACCGCGTTTCACGCGGCGGCGTCTCGTGCGGCCGTTCCGCAGACGTCGCAGGAAGGTCAGCTCAATCGGTGATCGGGCGACTTCGCGCCCAAGGAGATGACATGGCGAATCAGCAGAGACAGCCAAACCTGAGCAAACCATCCGAGCAGGCAAAGCAGGACGAGCTCGAGCGGAATGAGCGGCAAGAACAGGCGAGCGAGGCAGATGCGACGGCTCGGCCGGCTTCTCGCGTAACACCCGGACGAAAGCCGCTTTTCCGCGCCTGACTTGCACAAGTACCGCCACGAGCCACGGTTTTTACGGCGCCCCGGCGCGAAGCTCTATTGTCGGTGCCGCCGGGACGGCGCATGCCGGGAATTTCCGCGTGGAGCATGCGCGGCCGGTCACGCGTCCATACCGGACACGCTCAATGAGGGGCCTTTCGGGGGCGCGGCGCGATCGGCACCGTTGGCGCCAAGCGGCTTATCGGCCTTCTCGAGCAACTCGAGGAACGGCTTGATGATGTCGATCGGCATCGGGAAAATGACCGTTGAATTCTGCTCGGCGCCGATTTCCGTCAGGGTTTGCAGATAGCGCAACTGCATCGCGGCCGGGATGCTGCCGAGAATCCGGGCTGCATCGACCAAAGTCTGCGACGCCTGGAACTCGGCTTCCGCATGGATGATCTTGGCGCGCCTGTCACGTTCCGCTTCCGCCTGTTTGGCGATGGCCCGCACCATGTTGTCGGTCAGCTCGACGGTTCTGATCTCGACGTTGCTGACCTTGATCCCCCAGGTTTCGGTCTGGGCGTCGAGAATGCCTTGGACATCGGCACTGAGCTTCTTTCGCTCGGAAAGCATGGCGTCGAGCTCATGCTGGCCGAGCACGGCCCGCAGCGTGGTCTGCGCAAGCATGTTGGTAGCAGGAAGATAGTTTTGGACGTGGATAATCGCCCGCTCGGGATCGACGACATTGAAATACAGCACGGCATCGACCTTCATCGAGACGTTGTCGCGCGAGATGACGTCCTGGCTCGGGATCTCGATGACTTGAATGCGCAGATCGACCCGTACCATCTCCTGAAAGAAGGGGATCAACAGGACGAGGCCCGGTCCCCGGACCCCTTGGAAGCGCCCAAGGGTAAAGACGACGGCACGTTCATACTCGCGCAGAATCTTCACCGCCACGAAAATCACAACAAGAGCCGCCAGGACCAAAACCGGGATGACATAGAAAAGCATTGGGTCGCTCCTTTCAGACCGAGCGGAAGACATTCAACGCGGTCAAGGCTGATCCGCGGCGTCGCTCGATCGGAGCGCCGTCCGTTCGGTGGCGACGGAAAGCATCGGCCAATCTTGGAATGTGATGCACACTACGCGCGACTGCCGCCCTGCGTCAGGCTCGGAAACTACTCAGCGACCGGAACGCGGGATTCCGGTGGTGCCCGGGTCGATGAGCGGATCATTGCTATCCTTCCCAAACTGAGGCGGTGCCAACGAGCGTGACGCCGAATGCTCGCCGGGCGCGCAGGCGGGAAGGCGCAGAGGAAGCGACCTCCACGCTGAATTCATGGCCGGTCCCCGTGTGCGGATCGAAGTTTAGGCGGGCGAGCGGGGCGGGCCGTCCGGCGCTGCCGCGAGCGCCAAGCGGGCCAGTGCGGGAAGCGATTTCGTGTTGGTCTTTCGCATGATCTGCGCCCGGTGGTTTTCCACTGTGCGCTGGCTGAGGCCGAGGTCGGCGGCAATCGTCTTGCTCGGGTGGCCGGCGAGGACCATTTCCATGATTTGGCGCTGTCGCGGCGTGAGCTTGTTGATGCGCGCCGAAGCGTTCTTCCGCCAGGCGGAGCGTTTTGACGCATCTTGCGATTGCTCGAGCGCGCGCTCCACGCCGGCAAGAAGCTCGTCGCGGGCGATCGGCTTCTCGATGAAGTCCGAAGCGCCCGATTTCATGGCCTGGACGGCCATCGGCACGTCGCTATTGCCGGTGATCATGATCGCCGGCAATCGATCGCCGTCGCCCTGGAGCCGCCGCAGCAATTCGAGGCCGGTCATTCCCGGCAGGTAGGCGTCCACCAGAAGGCATCCCTGACGGCCGGGACGATAAGACTCGAGAAATGCTTCGCATGTCGCGAAATCTTCCACGGTTCGCCCATCGGCCTCGAGCAAGCCGCGGATGCCTTCGCGCACGTGATTGTCGTCGTCGACGACAAAGATGACGGGCGTTTCTCGAGATTGGGCGGATTCCGGCCGGCGCGCCACTTGCGGATGGGGTTCGTGGGCGGAGAGGGGAAGCAGGCGCCGGATCGCCTGCATGACCTCCGTGGCTTTGACCGGCTTATTGAGCTGAACGCAATCCTCGCCGGCGATGCGGCGCAAGGTAACCGTCGATATGTCGCCCGTGAGGATGATGACGGGAATCCGGCGATGGAGCGTTTCCCGTACCTTCGCGGCGACGAGAAGGCCGTCCATGCCATTCGGCAGATTGTAGTCTGCGAGAATGAGGTCGGGCTGGAAACCGCCATGAGCGAGCAGTTCAAGCGCTGCGGGGCCGTCGGTTGCCGAGGCCGTGCGATGGCCCTCGTCCGTGAGGACCACCTCGAGCAGTTCACGGACTTCTCTGTCGTCCTCGACGACCAGGATCGCGCCGATACGGTGAGCGCCACCACTCTCCTGACCATTTCCCGCGAAGACAGCCTCGCTATTATATTGCCCGCCATTCGGGGAGAGCGGGACCGCGATGGAAAAGACCGAGCCCTTGCCGGGCTGCGAGCGGACATGCACCGGATGGCCAAGCAGGGTCGACAGACGTTGCACGATGGCGAGACCGAGCCCGAGGCCGAGACCGCGCTCCCGCGCGGCATTGCCGAGTTGATGATATTCGCCGAAGATTGTCTGAAGATCCTGTTCCGCAATGCCGATGCCGGTATCCCAAACCTCGATGCGCAGCTTCCCCCCCTGTCGACGGCAGCCAAGCAGCACCTTTCCCCGCTTTGTATATTTCAGCGCGTTCGATAGGAGATTGCGAAGCATCTGCTCGAGAAGACGCGGATCGCTATGGACCGAAAGGCCGCACCCGACCACGCGCAAAAGAAGCTTTTGCGCCCCGGCATGGTAGGTGAATTCATCCCGCAAGCGCTCGAGCAGGTCATTGATCGGAAAATTGGCGAATTGGGGGTGTACCGTCCCGGCTTCGAGCTGGTTGATGTCGAGCAGCGTGTTGAGCATGCCCGACATGGCGGCGGCGGTTTCGTCGAGGCGCCTGACCAGGGCCAGGGCTTCGTCCTTGTTGTCGTCCCGAATCTTCCTGGCCAGAACGCCGTGCATCAGGCTAATGGCTTGAAGCGGCTGCCGAAGGTCATGGCTCGCGGCGGCAAGAAAGCGGGACTTGGCGATATTGGCCTGCTGCGCTTCACGCTTGGCGGACTCCAGCGCATCGGCAGCCCGGCGGCGCTCGGTGATATCGGCAAATGTGATGACGACGCCCTCGACCGCGTCGTTTTGGGCGCGGTAGGGCTGTATCCGGCGCACATACCATCGACCGTCCCGCGTCTGGACCTCCCGCTCGATCGGCGAGAGCGTTTGCAGCACCGTTTGACCTTCGATCAACAAATCGATATCGGCGGCGAGCGAGTTGAGATCGGCGAGCGGCCGGCCGATGTCGGTGGGTATGATGTTGAAGAGCGATTTGGTTGCTGGCGTGAAGAAGCGGATGCTGAGGTCGAGGTCGAGGAAAATGGTCGCGACGTCGGTGCTGTAGAGGATGTTCTGCAGATCGCTGGCCGTCGTTCGCTGCCGTTCCAGCGTTTCCTGAAGCTGGCTGTTGAGGGCCGTTAGCTCCTCGTTCATCGACTGCAATTCTTCCTTCGATGTGAGCAGCTCCTCGTTGGTCGATTGGTATTCCTCGTTGGCGGACAAGGCCTCTTCGTTGATCGCATTCTGCTCTTCGTTCGAGGTTTCGAGGCTGTGGATCGCGGCTTGAAGTTCCCTTTGCGTTGTCTCCAATTGCCGTTCGAGTTCGGCGACGCGCTCGACGTCGTGCGGTGTACCTGTCCGAGTTTTCTTATGGACCGGCGCCGGGTCGTCGATGAAGCAGACCAACAGCAGATCTTCGCTGTCGATCAGAGCCGGTTGCACCGAGATCTCGAACGCGCCAGGCTTGCCTTCGTAGTTCGTCTGGCCGCCCGGGATGACGATGCGGGCTTTGTCCCGCATGGCTTGATGGATCGCGGCCCTGAGCTTGATCCGCAGATGCGGACGCACCATGGCAAGCAGGTCGAAGCTCGGGTGGCCCTGCGGCACGCGCAGATAGCGTTCCGTCGGTCCCAAGGAATAAAGCCATTCCAGCCTATGATTGATCAGCACCGCCGCGGGTGCATAGGTGTCAATGATGAGGCGGCGGCAACCCTCGGCGAGCGCGATTTGCCGGGAGGGCGCCTGACCCTGTGGCAGGCGTGCCGGCAGCCGCGCGCCGTCGGCGGCTCCGAACAAAAAACCCGGCTCGCCCGGCCGGGTGCGCCCGATATGCCGGTAGAGCCGCTCCGACTTCGAGATGACCTCGAAGCGGCCTTTGGAGTTGCCGATCGTCTCGGCGCTCCCGAGCAGGAGAATGCCGCCCTCGCGCAAGGCGAAGTGGAAGAACGAGATAACCTTTTCCTGGGCCTCGGGGCGCAGGTAGATGAGCAGATTCCGGCATGAAATCATGTCGAGGCGCGAGAATGGCGGGTCGGTCAGGACGTCCTGCACCGCGAAGACGATGGTGGCGCGCAGCTCCGGCAAAATCCGATAGCCGTGGTCGTCCTTCGAGAAGAAGCGGGTCAGCCTCGCGGCCGAAACATCTGCCACGATCGACTCCGGGTAGAGGCCCTCCCGGGCCGTCGCGACCGCATCGGCGTCGACGTCGGATGCGAAGATCTGCAGCTTGATCTCCCGCTTCGCCGCCGTGATTTCTTCCCGGAAAAGCATGGCGAGCGAATAGGTCTCCTCGCCCGTGCTGCATCCGGCGATCCAGAGGCGCAACGGCTGATCGATGGAATGGCCGCGGATCAGATCGGGAATGATCTTTTCGCTCAGGGCGTCGAATACCTTGGGATCGCGGAAGAAGCTGGTGACGTTGATGAGCAGATCCGTGGAGAGCCGGTCGAGTTCCTTGGCATCGCCCTTCAGCACGTCGAGATATCGCTCCATGCCATCGGTCTCGATCGCGGCCATCGCCATGCGGCGCTCGATCCGGCGCCGCAGCGTCCCCTCCTTGTAAAGCCTGAAATCATGGGACGTCTTCGTCCGGAGGAGGTCGATGATCTTGGGCAGCCAGTCCGGAGAGGTGTCCCTTTCGCCTGGACCATCGGCCACGCGGGTGAGGGTCATCCGGCGGTGGAATTTGACGAGCGCGTCCGGAATGTCCGCCAGCGGGAGGACCAGATCGACCGCACCCGTCAGGATCGCGCTCCGAGGCATACCGTCATAAGCAGCTTCCTCTGGATCTT
>DATNGG010000130.1:0-5449 GCA_035605975.1 Allostellaceae bacterium
CCGCGCGACTCGGGCGGGGAGTCGGGGATTTGGCGAATTATTTTTGCCGGGCGTAGGGGTGCAGTGCACAACCTCACTGCAAAAGCATCCTGCATCCCTCGACTTCGCTCGGGATGAGGAGGATTGTAAATGGCATCAAGAAAAATGCCTCATCCCGAGCGCGAGGCTGAGCGGGAGCGAAGCCGAGCAGTCGAGGGACGCACGGGCAATTGTCCAGCGACTGCTTCTCGCGGCCGATGCCTCGTTATTTCGCCAGCGGCACGGCGGGGCCCGAGGGCGCCGCGGGTTGCGCGGGCGCCTGGGAGGGCGCCGACTGCAGCGGCGCGGCCGGGGCCGGAGCTTGCTGTGCCGGGGATTGCTGCGCGGGCGCCGTCGGGATCGGGCCCTCATCGATGATCGAGCGGGCTTCGCGCTGATGCGCCGCGAGCACCGCGAGCGCGATGCTGGTCGCAAAGAACGCCGCGCCGAGGATCGCCGTCGTGCGGGTCAGGAGATTGGCGGTCGAGCGGCCGGACATGAAGCCCGACATGCCGCCCCCGCCCATCCCCAAGGCGCCGCCCTCGCTCTTTTGCAGGAGAACGACGCCGACCAGGGCGCAAGCGAGCAGCAGGTGAATGACGATGATGACCGTGGTCATGGCGGGGGTTCTAGCGGCTCGGCGCCCGCCGCGCCAGAGGGGCGGCCTGCGGCGGGGGCGCGCGGCTCAGCCGCAGGCCTCCACGATCGCCCAGAATTCCTCGGCGACGAGGCTCGCGCCGCCGACCAGTGCGCCATCGACATGGGCGATGCGCATGAGGCTCGGCGCGTTCGCGGCCTTGACCGAGCCGCCATAGAGGATCCGCACCTCGCCGGGATTGCGCACCGCGGCGCCGAGGCGCTCGCGGATATGGGCGTGGACTTCGGCGATCTGCGCCTCGCTCGGCGTCTTGCCCGAGCCGATCGCCCAGACCGGCTCATAGGCGATGACGATCTCGGGCGCGCTCAGCTCCGCCGGCAGCGAGCCCTGCAATTGGCTCGCGACCACATCGAGCGTCGCGCCCGCCTCGCGCTGCGCCAGGGTCTCGCCGATACAGAGGATCGGCACCAGCCCCGCCGCGCGCGCCGCCGCCGCTTTGGCGCGAACCAGCGCATCGCTCTCGCCCTGATCGGCGCGGCGCTCCGAATGGCCGAGAATGACGAAGCTGCAGCCGGCATCCTTCAGCATCGGCGCGCTGATCTCGCCGGTGTGCGCGCCTTGCGGCGCGACATGGCAATCCTGGCCGCCGAGCGCGATCGCGCTTTGCGACAGCACGGTCGCAAGCGAGTGCAGCAAGGTCGCGGGCGGGCAGATGGCAATGTCGCAGGGCGGCGGCGCCTTCGCCGCCCGCGCCGCCAGAGTCTCGGCGAGCGCGATGCCGTCGGCTTTCAGCCCGTTCATCTTCCAATTGCCCGCTGCCAGCTTGCGCATTCCTCGGCGTCCGTCCCTTTATCTCACGCGTGTCGCGCGCGAATTCTGCCCCGGCCGCGGCCCCTGCGGCAAGCGCCCCGCCCTTGCTTGGCCGGCGGGCCACTTCTATCATCCCGCGCCTGCGCCACAACGCGATGCCTCCCCATGCTTCAAGCCATTCGCTCCAAGGCCGAGTCCTTCATCATCAAGCTGTTGTTCGGCCTGCTGACGGCGAGCTTCGCCTTGTGGGGGATCGGCGATATTTTCCGCAATTGGGGGACCGACACCACGGTCGCGAAGGTCGGCGGCAAGGAAATCACCGCCGAGCAGCTGAGCGAGGCGATGCGCAACCAGCTCGAGCAGCTGCGCAGCGTGCTCGGCAACAATCTCGACATGGAGCAGGCCAAGCAGCTCGGCATCGTCAATGCGACGCTGCAGCAGATCATCGGCGCGCATCTGTTGGAGCTCGAGACCGAGCGGCTCGGCCTCGCCATCGGCGATGAGGGCGTGCGCGACGCGATCATCGACAATCCGAATTTCAAGGGCCCCTCCGGCAGCTTCGACCGCGCGCGCTACAACCAGCTGCTCGCCGCCAACCAGCTGTCGGAGCCGCAATTCGAAGCCTCGGTGCGCGACAGTCTGCTGCGCAGCATGCTGACCGGCGCGATCTCCGACGGCGCGACGCCGCCGCCCTTCATGGTCGATACGCTCTATCGCTCGCGCGCCGAGCATCGCGTCGCCGCGACGGTGACGCTGACCCCCGCCGCGGTGCCGGCGCCGCCCGCGCCGACCGAGGAACAGCTCGCCGCCTATCACGACGCGCATAAGGACGCGTTCCGCACCCCCGAGCAGCGCAGCCTCGAGATCGCGACGCTGCGTGTCGACGACGTGGCCGCGACGATCCAGGTGCCCGAGGACAAGCTCAAATCCGAATATCAGGCGCGGCGCAACGAGTTCCAAACCCCCGAAGAGCGCGATGTGCAGCAGCTGCTGCTGCCCGACGAGGCCAAGGCCAAGGCGGCGGAGGCCGAGCTCAAGAGCAAGGATTTCGCGACGGTCGCCAAGGAGCAGGCGGATGCCGACGCGTCGAGCACCGATCTCGGCTGGGTGAAGAGCGACGATCTGCCGAAGGAGCTCGCCTCGGTCGCCTTCTCGCTGCCGCAAGGCAAGCCGAGCGAGCCGGTCCATACGAGCTTCGGCTGGCACATTCTCCTCGTCACTGGCATCAAGCCCGAGGCGGCGCAATCCTTCGACCAGGTGAAGGCGAAGCTCGCGCATGACGTCGCGCGCGACGAGGCCGGCGATCAGATCGCCAAGACCGCCAACAACATCGATGACGCGCTCGCCGCCGGCAATTCCTTCGCCGCCGTCGCGCAGAAATTCGGCATGAAGATGCAGCCGGTCGCAACCATCGACGCGCAAGGCCATGGGCCCGACGGCAAACCGATCGAGTTGCCGCAGCCGGCCGATGCGGTGCTGCACACCGCCTTCGCGACCGATAGCGGCCAGACCAGCCCGCTGACGGAGCTGGGCGAGGATGGGTATTTCCTCGTTCATGTCGACAAGGTCATGCCGGCGACGGTGCAGCCGCTCGCGGCGGTGCATGACAAGGCGGTGAGCCTCTGGCAGGCCGATCAGAAGAAAGACGAGCTGAAAAAGCTTGCCGATCAGATCGTCGACGAGGTGAAAGGCGGCAAGAGCCTCAAAGACGCGGCGGCTTCGCGCAAGCTTGCGGTGACGACGACCCCGGCGCTGCAGCGGACGGGCGGCGACCCCTCGATCCCGCCCGCGCTCGTCGCCGCGATCTTCGGCGCGAAGCAAGGCGAGGCGGTGAGCGCCGAGGCCGGCGACACTTACGCGGTCGCCCAGGTCCAGTCGATCGAGCCCGCCGATCCGGCCAAGGATCCGGCGGCGGTCAAGCAGCTCTCGGACTTCCTCGCCAATTCGATGCGCAACGACATGCTCGGCTCCTTCGATCAGGCGCTGCGCAGTCATTTCCCGGTCGAGATCAATCAGGCCAATCTCGATCGCTTGCTCTGAGCGGGCGCGACCGCAGCGGCATGGAGATTTCGCCCAACTTCGACGAGTTCGCGGCGCGCCACGCGGCCGGCAAGCCCGTGCTGGTGTGGACCTCGCTGGTGGCCGATCTCGAGACCCCGGTCTCGGCGATGCTCAAGCTCGCCGCGGGAAAGCCCAACAGCTTTCTCTTCGAATCGGTCGAAGGCGGCGAGCGCATCGGGCGCTATTCGATCATCGGTCTGAAGCCCGACTTGATCTGGCGCTGCTTTCGCGATCGGGCCGAGATCAATCGCAATGCGCGGCAGGAGGCTTCATCCTTCGACGCCGTGCCCGGCGGTGCGCTGCAATCCTTGCGCGCGCTCATCGCCGAATGCCGCGTCGAGCCGCATTCGGGATTGCCGCCCATGGCCGCGGGGCTTTTCGGCTATCTCGGCTATGCGACGGTCGGGCTGATCGAGCGGCTGCCCGACGCCAACCCGGATACGCTGGGCGTTCCCGACGGCATGCTGCTGCGGCCGAGCATCGTCTGCATCTTCGACACGGTGCAGGGCAGCGTCAGCGTCGTAACGCCGGTCTGGCCCGGCGCGGCCTCGGCGCGCGCGGCCTATGAAGAGGCCTGCGAGCGGCTCGCCGAAGTGATCGCGGATTTCGAGCGCGACTTGCCGCAACGTCACGCCGCCGATGCGGCGCCCGCCGAGCTGCCCGCGCCCAGCGCCAATATGACGCGCGAGGAATGCCTCGCCATGATCGAGACGGCGAAGGAATACATCCGCGCCGGCGAGATTTTCCAGGTCGTGCCGTCGATGCGCTTGAGCGTGCCTTTCACGCTGCCGCCGATGGCGCTCTATCGCGCGCTGCGGCGCCTCAACCCCTCGCCTTTCCTCTTCCTCTTGGATTTCGGCGATTTTGCCGTTGTCGGATCGAGCCCCGAGATCATGGTGCGGCTGCGCGACGGCACTGTCTCGATCCGCCCGCTCGCCGGCACGCGCCGGCGCGGCAAGACCGAGGAAGAAGATCAGGCGCTTGCAACGGAGCTCCTCGCCGATCCCAAGGAGCGCGCCGAGCATCTGATGCTGCTCGATCTCGCGCGCAACGATGTCGGCCGCGTCGCGCAGATCGGCACCGTGCGCGTCACCGAGAAGATGGTCATCGAGCGCTACAGCCACGTCATGCACATCTGCTCGCATGTCGAGGGCAAGCTCGACCCGCGCTACGACGCGATGGACGTGCTGGTCGCCGGCTTTCCCGCCGGCACGCTGTCGGGTGCCCCCAAGGTGCGGGCGATGGAGATCATCGACGAGCTCGAGCCCGAGCGGCGCAGCCTCTATGGCGGCATGATCGGCTATTTCGCCGGCAACGGCAG
Source organism: Allostellaceae bacterium (assembly GCA_035605975.1). GTDB lineage: Bacteria > Pseudomonadota > Alphaproteobacteria > ATCC43930 > CGMCC-115725 > CAIKMD01. The sequence continues at coordinate 4,809 of DATNGG010000130.1, forward strand.
CATGGACAACTGCATCGCGTTGCGCACCGCCGTGGTCAAGGACAGCCGCATGTTCGTGCAGGCCGGCTGCGGCGTCGTCGCCGACAGCGATCCGGCCTCGGAATACCAGGAGATCCACGACAAGGCCCGCGCCCTTATCCGCGCCGCCGAGGAAGCGGTGCGCTTCGCCGCCCGGCGATAGGCCCGGCTCAGCGGCGCAGGATGAAGCTCTCGGGCGCGCGCCGCGACTCCCACCCTTCCCGCTCAAGCGCCGGCACCGCATCCTCCGCGCTCGGATAGCCGAGGCAGAAATAGCCGATGAAGCGCCAAGTGTCCGGCACGTCGAGCGTCGCCGCGACGACCGCCGGGTCGAGGATCGAGACCCAGCCCATGCCGAGCCCCTCGGCGCGCGCCGCCAGCCAGATCGTATGCACCGCGGCGACGGCGGAATATTCCGCCATCTCCGGCATGGTTCGCCGTCCGAGGCCGCTGCCCTGCATCGTCGCGCGATCGGCGAAGACGGCGAAATGCAGCGGCGCCTCGTCGAGCCCAGCAAGCTTGAGCCGCGCATAATGCGACGCCCGGCTCTCGCCGTAATCGGTCAAGGCCTCGGCGTTGCAGACGGCGAAATTCTCTCGCACCGCGGCACGCCGCGCCGCATC
>DATNGG010000131.1:0-12013 GCA_035605975.1 Allostellaceae bacterium
TGCAGCTGGGCTGGCGGACGCGGGCGCTCTCCTGGCTCGCACGGCGGTTCGGCCCGCAGTTCGTTCTGCCAACCATCAGCAACCTCGAGCAGAGGGACAGCACGCAGTACGACGATCAGCCTGAAGCCGGGGCGGGCGGCCTGCCCTCGGCCGAGCGCTCCCACAATCGAATCGTCAACGCGGTAATCGAATCCTTGCCGGGCGGGCTCTCCGGGGGCGCGCTCGCACGGCTAGAAGGCCGCCACCGCATGGGCGGCAATGCGCTGCGCGCGGCGGTGTTGGGGGCCAATGACGGGCTCGTCTCCAATCTCAGCCTGGTCATGGGTGTGGCCGGCGCCTCAGCCGCCGGCTCTACGATCCTGCTCACGGGCCTCGCCGGCCTGGTCGCGGGCGCCTGCTCCATGGCCATGGGCGAATGGCTCTCGGTGACGAGCGCCCGCGAGCTTTATCAAAGACAGATCGCCACCGAAGCGGACGAGTTACGCGAAAGCCCGCTCGAGGAGAAGGAAGAGCTGATCCTCATTTACGAGGCGAAAGGCCTGCCCAAGGCGCAGGCGACCGCCTTGGCCGAGCGCATCATCGCCGATCCCTCGACCGCCCTCGATACGCTCGCGCGCGAAGAGCTCGGCATCAATCCCGACGATCTCGGCGGCTCGGCCTGGGTCGCGGCGGGAACCTCGTTTTTCCTCTTTGCCTGCGGCGCGATCTTCCCGGTCTTCCCGTTCTTCGCGTTCACGGGCGCTTGGGCGGTCGCAGCCAGCCTCGCCGCAAGCGCCTGCGTCATGTTCCTCATCGGCGCGGGCACGACGCTCTTCACCGGACGCGGCATGGTGTTCTCGGGCTTGCGGCAGATGGCGATCGGTCTCGGCGCCGCGGCGGTGACCTATGGGCTCGGCCGGCTGATCGGGGTCTCGCTCGCCGGCTGATCCGGTCTTGAGCCGCTATCGATTGAGCGGGACGGGTCCGCCTCCGCAATTGCGGCCGCCCCCGGTGCTGCAGCTTTGCTGGCGGTTCCAATCATAGAACTCGAAGAGAAGCTGCGACAGGCCGATCGCCGCGGCGATGGCGAGAATGATCGCAAGATACTTGTAATTCATCGGCCGCGGAGTATGCGGCGATCGCGGCGCGATCTCAACTGGCTAAGGCGCGCTTCGCGGCAGGCGTCGGATGGCGGCGAGCGTCGCGCGCGGCGGCAGGCTGGCGATTTCGTTCAACAGCTTCTTCGTCATCGCGTCGCCGAAATCCTCGAAATCATTGACGACGAGGAGGAACGAGCCGGGACCTCCGGTGACGTTCTCGCGATACCAATCGGGCAAGCCGCCGGGGGGCTGGGTGTGGCCCGAAAATCCGCCATAGAGCTCGCCGCGATCGTTGATGATGGCAAGGCCGTTGATGGTGACGCCGGTCGCCAGCGCCTCGGCGCGCGCATCGGCGAGCGGCCGGCCGGCATTGTTGGTTCCGTCGCCCGAGACGTCGATCACCTGCCGGTCGGCCTTGACGCCGCTCGCCTTGAGACGCTCCATCGCGAAATCGAGCGCGGCGCTGATCGAGGTGCGGCCATAGAAAGCGCGCGGCGCCGCGAGCAGCGTATCGGCGAAATTCTTGGCCGCTGCAGGGCTGTCGATCACCCGCCAATCGACCACGATCTGCTGCTCGGTCGCGCCCGACCATTCGATGAAGGTCAAAGCGATGGCGCCATGGGTGCCAGCGAGGATCGCCTTGACGACATCGCCGCTGGCGATCGCGCTGGCGTAGCCCTGGCGCTGCAATTGGAATTCGTCGGTGGTGACGCTGCGCGACACATCGGCCGCCAGAACGAGAGCGATGTCGACCGAGCCTTGCGCTTTCGCGCCGGGAGCACCGATCCACAGCACGGCGAGAACCGCGATCAGCGAGCTGCGCAAGATCGACATCGTCTTATCCTCCCGATGCCCCGTTGAAAGCATAAGCCCGCCGCCGCGGCGGCATCAAGCATGGCCTCGCTCACCTTCACGCGATAGCATCGCCCGCCCATGGCGAAGCAATCGCTGACACGCTGGATCGAGACCCTGCCGATCGGCGCCGCACTCCCCGAGCTGGTGTCGGCGCTCGCGCACCCGGGCGCGGCCGTGCTCGAAGCGCCGCCGGGCGCCGGCAAGACCACGCTGGTTCCGCTCGCCCTCCGCGATGCGCCCTGGCTCGGACAGCAGAAAATCGTGATGCTCGAGCCGCGGCGCCTCGCCGCCCGCGCCGCCGCGCGCCGTATGGCCGAGATGATCGGCGAAACGGTCGGCGAGACGGTGGGATTTCGCACCAGGCTCGAAACCCGCATCGGCCCAAGAACCCGCATCGAGGTCGTGACCGAAGGCATCCTGCCGAGCATGCTGCAAAGCGATGCGGCGCTCGAAGGCATCGGCCTCGTCATCTTCGATGAATTCCACGAGCGCAGCCTCGACGCCGATCTGGGCTTGGCGCTAATCCTCGAGACGCGGCGCTATCTGCGCGAGGAGTTGCGGCTCCTCGTCATGTCGGCGACGCTCGATGGCGAGCGCGTTGCGGCGCTGATCGATGCGCCGCGCGTCACCAGCGCGGGACGCAGCTTTCCCGTCGAGACGCGCTATCTCGAGCGGCCTGCGCCCGAGCGCTTCGAGCGCGCCGTCGCCGCTTCGGTCATGCGCGCGCTCGAGGAAGAGCCTGGAAGCATTCTGGTCTTCCTTCCCGGCGGCGCGGAGATCAGGCGTGTCGCACGGCTGCTCGGCGATCTGGGACACGGCATCATCGTCGCGCCGCTCTATGGCGACCTGCCGCCCGGTGCGCAAGACGAGGCGATCGCGCCGGCACCGCAGGGAAAGCGCAAGATCGTGCTCGCAACCTCAATCGCCGAGACGAGCCTCACCATCGAAGGCATCCGCATCGTCATCGATGGCGGGCTGGCACGTGGGCCGCATTTCGATCCGCGCACCGGCATGACACGGCTCGTCACGAGCCGCGCCTCGCAAGCCGCATCCGAGCAGCGCCGCGGCCGCGCCGGGCGGATCGAGCCGGGTGTCTGCTATCGCCTCTGGCCCGAGGCAGAGCAGGCGCAGCTTCCGCCTTATGCGCCGCCCGAGATTCGCGAAGCCGATCTCGCGCCGCTGCTGCTGACCCTCGCCGCCGCAGGCGACAGCGATCCCGCGCGTCTCTCTTGGCTCGATCCGCCGCCGGCCGCCGCGGTCGGCCAAGCGCGCGATCTCCTGCAAAAGCTCGGCGCGCTCGATGCGGCGGGCCACGCGACCGAGACCGGCCGCGCCATGGCTTCGCTGCCGCTTCATCCGCGCCTCGCGCATATGGCGCTCAAAGTACAGGAGCGCGAGCAAGGCCGGCTTGCCGCCGCGATCGCGGCGCTTTTGATGGAGCGCGACATCATCCGCGCGGCGCCGGGCCGCCGCGACAGCGATCTGCGCCTGCGCGTCGAGCTTTTGGCCGAGCGCGGCGCGCGCCACGATCTTGGAAGCGAGTTGCATCTCGATCGCGGCGGGCTCGAGCGCGCGAAGCAAGGAGCACGGCAGATCGAGCGCGCGCTGCGCCTGCGCGCCGAAGAGAGCATCGATCCGGGCGAAACCGGGCGAGTCCTTGCCGCGGCCTATCCCGACCGGCTGGCGCAAGCGCGCGGCGCGCCCGGCCAGTTTCGTCTCTCGGGGGGCGGCGCGGCGGAATTGCCGGCGAGCGATGCGCTGGCGCGCGAGGAATTCCTCGCCATTGCCGATCTCGACGGCGAGCGGAAGACCGCGCGCATCTTCTTGGCCGCGCCGCTCTCGCGCGAGGCAATCGAAGAAGATTTCGCCGCCGCGATCGAAACGACGGAGCTCGTCGAATGGTCGCGCGGCGAGGAAGCCGTCCTGGCGCGGCGCCGGCGGACGCTCGGTGCGCTGACCCTCGAAGACAAGCCGCTGCGCGATCCCTCGCCAGAGCGCGTGCTCACCGCGCTCTGCGAGGGCATCCGAGACTTGGGCCTCGCCGCTCTGCCCTCGACGCGCGAGGCCGAAAGCTTGCGGCAGCGCGTGCGCTTTCTCGCGCGGATCGAGCCCGAAGCCGGCTGGCCCGATTGGTCAGACGAGGTTTTGCTGCGCACGCTCGAAGACTGGCTCGGGCCTTATCTCTCGGGCGTCACGCGGCGGGCGCAATTCGCGTCGCTCGATCTCGCCGCAGCGCTCGCGGCTCGGCTCTCTTTTACCGAGCGCCGCGCGCTCGACGACAAAGCGCCGACGCATCTCGTCGTGCCGAGCGGCTCGCGCATCGCGATCGATTACGCGGCGGGCGAGGCGCCGGTACTCGCCGTGAAGCTTCAGGAAATGTTCGGCGCGACGGCAACGCCGGCGATTGCGGGCGGCAAGATGCCGCTCCTGCTGCATCTCCTCTCGCCGGCGGGACGGCCCTTGCAGGTGACGCGCGATTTGAAGGGCTTTTGGTCGAATTCCTATCCGCAGATTCGCGGCGAGATGCGCGGCCGCTATCCCAAGCACCCCTGGCCAGACAATCCGCTCGAGGCCTTGCCCACGGCCCGGGCGAAGCGAAGGCGGTAAAGCTACGGCGAGCGTTTCCCTCGCGCCTCCGCAGCGAGACGACGGACTTCAGCGATCACTTCCGCCTTGTTCCCCATGGGCGCGCCCAAGAGACCCGGCGTCCAATGCTCTTCTGGCAGGTTCACGCAGTCCGCCAACGCAGCGTCTTCATGGCCTAAGCGAGCGTTGCAGTCCGCGCGAAAGAGTCGCCCAAAACCTCCGCTCCATCCTCCAGGATCGGCCTCTTCGGCTTTATTGTAATCGACAAGAGCCTCCTCGTAGCGCCCAAGCAGCCGCAGGGCATTTCCCCTCAATTCATACAGTATCCAAAGCTGTTCATGACTGATGACTTTATCCAAATCCGCTAATGCGAGCTCATGCAATCCTAGCGAATTAAAAGCGTGGTAGCGGTACCAATACCCATCGGGGTTACCAGGATCGGCACGCACAAACTCTTCGGCCAATGCAAGGTATCGCTCCGGCATCGTTCGACGTAAGTGAAAATTCTGCTCAAGCTGATCCTTAGTGACTTTCGGCATCCTCGCCTCTTTATGCTTATGCGTCATATGCATTGCCCCCACACCGTGCGGACACCCGCCCCAAAACGCATTTGGCATAACTCTCGCCTATTCCGTGATAACCTGGTTTGAACTCCTTCTGGTTCTTGGCGCAATACTCATAGGCCTCTGCCCACTCCGAAGCGCAGTCGGGTCGATCAGGATAAGGATTGACCGGAATAGGCTCACGAATATTGCCATTGGGTATGTAAAGTGGAAAGGGCGTTATCTCTGTAGGCGGAAGCGGCAGTTCGAATGGCAGCGGCATAGGCATAGGTACAGCCTGAACTGGGATCATTCGCGGCTCGGAACCCGGTTCTCCTCCGCCTTCCGACGTCCACTCACCGCCGCCTGGTTGTCCCTTCGGAACACGTGGCTCGCTGGAAACGTCACGCTTGTGCGCAGAGCCGTCCCTTTTCGCTGAACAGCCACATTGGCAATAAACGCGATCAAGTAAATCAAGCTGGCAGTTAGCTTTTAGAAGGTTCGCGCGCGCAACGTCATCGGGCAAATCGGGCAGGCGAAGATGTACGGTCGCGATTTTCGCCAGAACCCATTTGCCCTCGTTCATGTATCGCGCGACTGAATTGAGCGACGCGATCCGATTCGACAAATCTGTACCCGGACCATAGGCGCTCAAAAAGAGAAAGTTGATTTCCGGCGTCGATCGACGCTGATAAAACGCCTTGCCGCGCTGATCGAGAGAGCGCATTACGAGCGGTACCTCCCCCGCAAGGAATACACCGTTCTTCATCGCACGAAACGCCGCGCAACGGCGCGCCGCTGTCGAGCCTGCGGTCGCAAAGTGCATATCTGATCATGATTGGATAATCTCTCCGAGCTTCGTAACAACATTGCTTCGCCGTCTCGCACATCCCAGCCATGCGCGGGGTTGGCGGTGCGGCGTCTTCCTGCGACAATCCGGCGCGAAAGGTAGGTTTGTTCATGGCCGAAGCCGCCTCGCCCGCTGCGCCGCGCAAGATCCATTACGGCTGGATCGTCGTCGTCGTGAGCTTCATTGCGATGCTGGTCGCGGCCGGCACGCGCGCGACGCCCTCGGTGCTGATCGTGCCCTGGGAGAACGAATTCGGCTGGAGCCCCGCGACCATCTCCTTCGCGATCGCGGTGCAGCTGATGATCTACGGCCTCATCGGCCCGTTCTCGGCCGGCTTCATCGACCGCTTCGGTCTCCGGCGCACCATGGTCGGCGGGCTCGGCATGATGGCGGCGGGCATGGTGCTTTTGACCTTCGTCAGTGCCGCGTGGCAATTGCAGCCGATCCTCGGCCTCTTCCTCGGCCTTTCGACCGGCGCGCTCGCCATGGTGATGGCAGCGATGGTCTCGAGCCGCTGGTTCGTCGAGCGGCGCGGCCTCGTCATGGGGTTGCTGTCAGGCAGCAGCGCGGCGGGGCAGCTGATTTTCCTGCCGAGCTTTGCGCAGCTCGTCGTGCATCTCGGCTGGCGCCCGGCCGTGCTCATCGGCGCGGCGGTGCTGCTCGCCGTCATTCCCATCGTTTGGCTGTTCATGCGCGACACGCCGGCGGAGATCGGCGCGAGGCCCTTCGGCTTGCCGCTCGATGCGCCCGATCCGCCGCCGCTCGTGCGCGCCAATCCCTTCACCGCCGCCTTTGCCGCGCTTGGCATCGCGGCGGGCCGGCGCGATTTCTGGCTGCTCTCCGGAAGCTTCTTCGTCTGCGGCGCGAGCACGATCGGCTTGATCGGCACGCATTTCATCCCGGCTTGCCAGGATCACGGCATTCCCGAGACCGCCGCCGCCGGGATCTTGGGCGCGATGGGCGTCTGCAACGTCATCGGCACCACCGCCGCGGGCTGGCTCTCCGACCGCTTCGACAACCGCTTTCTCTTGTGCTGGTTCTACGCCTCGCGCGGCGCGTCGCTGATCTTCCTGCCCTATGCGCTCGACATGGCCGGCGCTTGGGGGCTCGTCGTCTTCGGCCTGTTCTACGGGCTCGATTGGATCGCGACCGTGCCGCCGACGGTGAAGCTCACCACTGCCGTCTTCGGCCAGCAGCAGACCGCCGTCGTCTATGGCTGGATCATGGTGATGCACCAAGTCGGCTCGGCCTTTGCGGCTTACGGCACCGGCCTGTTGCGCACCTTGTCGGGCGACTATACCGACGCGTTCTGGACCTCGGGCGGTTTGTGCATGGTCGCGGCGATCCTCGTCTTGCGCATCGGCCGCACCAAGACGCCCTCGGCCGCGCGCCCCGTCCTCGCCGGCGCCGAAGCTTAAAGCTCGCGCTATTCGGCGCTGGCCGGCGCCGGCGCCTTGCCGGGCGTCGTTCGGAGCGGGATTTCCTCGAGAAAGCTCACGGTAATCAATCCCAGGAGCGCGATCACCGCGGCGAGGATGAACGCGACCGAAAAGCCATGCGCGAGATCGGGCAGGATTGCCGCGCGGGTCGCCGCCGGCAGGCTGGCGAGCGCGGCCGGGCCGCCACGCAGCACCTCGGGGCCGAGCCCCAAATGGCTCGCCGCGAGCGCGCTGCCGAAGGACAGGACGAGCGCCGACCAGAGAAGTGCCGAGCCGAAAGAGCCGCCGAGCGAACGGAAGAAGCCGCTCGTTCCGGTGAAGGCGCCGAGATCGCGAAACTCGGCGGCGTTTTGGCCGGCGACAGTCATCGGCGCCATGCAAAGGCCGACGGCGACGCCGTTCACCATAAAATAGACGACGATCAGCCATTGCGGCGTGGTCGCGCTCATGGTCGCATAAAGCAGATAGGCGAGGATAACGCCGGCGAAGCCGATCTGCGGCGAGCGCTTGTAGCGCCCGGTGCGGCGCATGTAATTGCCGGTCGCGATCGAGCTCACCATCTGCGAGGCGATGAGCGGGATCATGAACGCGCCCGAGCTCGAGGCGCTGTAGCCGGCGACGAGCTGCAGGAAGACGGGCAGCAGCATCGCCGAGCTCAGCAGCGTCGCGGCGATGAGAAATTGCGCGATGAGGACGGTGAGAATGTTGCGGTTGGCGAAGAGCCGCGGCGGCAGCAAGGCCTCGCGGGCGCGCAGTTCCTGGAGCGCGAAAGCGAGAAGCAGCAGCACGCCCACGGTGCCGAGCGCCAGAATCTCCGGCGAATTCCAGTCGAACTCGGTGCCGCCCCAGGCGCAGACCAGCATCAGCGCCGTCACTGCCGGCATCATTAGGCACGCGCCGAGGAAATCGAGCGAGCGGTTCTCGCGCCGCACCGGAATGCGTTTCAGCGCCCAATCGCAGAAGAAGAAGGCGACGAGCCCGACCGGCAGATTGATCCAAAACGCCCAGCGCCAGGAGAGATAATCGACGCACAAACCGCCGATCAGCGGCCCCGAGATGCTGGCAATGCCCCAGATGCCGGTGATGTAGGCCTGGTAGCGTCCGCGCTCGCGCGCCGAGACGACATCGGCGATCGCGGCTTGGCCGAGGCTGAAGAGTCCGCCGCCGCCGATGCCCTGGCAGGCACGCGCCGCGATCAGCATGCCCATATTCTGCGCAAGGCCGCAGGCCGCCGAGGACAAGGTGAAGATCGCGATCGCGACTTGCAGCAGGCGCCGGCGGCCATAGAGGTCGCTGAGCTTGCCGTAGATCGGCGCCGCCGCGGTGTTGGTGAGAAGATAGGCGGTGACCACCCAGGAGAGATGAAGGAAGCCGTCGAGGTCGGTCGCGATGCGCGGCAGCGCGGTGGTGACGATGGTCGAATCGAGCGCTGCCATCATCATGCCCAAGAGCACGCCGATGAGCACGCTCATGATCTCGCCATGCGTGAAGCCGGCGCTCTCCGCGGCCGTGGCGCTCTCGCTGCCCTTGGGTGCCATGGGCGAAGGGTCTATCCCGCAAAAGGCCGCCTGTCATGCGCAAAGCGCGCAGGCCAGACTTCCTCGACCCTCGTCAATCCGCGCCTTGACGCTGCGGCTTTGCCGATTGGGTGGTGGTCCGCAGCGGGATTTCCTTGAGGAAATGGGTCGCGATCAGCGCGATTGCGGCGGTTCCCGCATCGACGAGAAAGGCGACGCCGAAGCCATGCGACAGCGCCGGGATGAGGATCGCGCGCTCGGCTTGGGGCAAGGCCGCGAGCGCCGCGCGGCCGCCGCGCAGCGCGGCGCTGAAGCTCGCATGGCCCGCGGCGGCGACGGTCGCATCGAGCACGGTCAAGAGGATCGACCACAGGATCGCCGCGCCGAAGGCACCGCCGAGCGCGCGGAAGAAGGCGGTCGAGCCGGTTACCGCACCGAGATCCCGCATCTCGGCGGAATTCTGCACCGCGACCCAAAGCGGTGACTGACAGAGCCCGATGCCGATGGCGTGGACCGTGAGAAAGAGCTCGATCAGCCAGAGCGGCGTTTCGGCTTTCATCGTCGCAAAGAGCAGCGCACCGAAGACGAGCGCGGTAAAGCCCACGCGCAGCGACGGCACGTAACGGCCGGTGCGCTGGACGCGGCGCCCGGTCGAGATCGAGCTGACGATCTGCACGGCCAAGGGCAGCACCAGCATCGCGCCCGAGACGCCGGCGCTGACGCCGATGACGAATTGCAGAAAGACCGGGATCAGGAGAAAGGCGCCGATCGAAACGGCGTTGATGAGGAAATTGAGGAAGCTCGCGACGCGGAAGACCGCGCTCGCGAACAGCCGCGGCGGCAGCAGCGCTTCCGGTGCCCGGCCTTCCCAGCGCGCGAACATGATAACGAACGCCGCGCCGAAGACGACGAGCGCGAAGATCGGCCAGGACAGCCACGGCACCTCGTTGCCGCCCCAGGCCGCCACCAGCATCAGCGCGGTGACACCCGGCAGCAGCAGCGCCGCGCCGCGATAATCGATCGGCCGTTTCTCGCGCTTCACCACGACGCGGGCGAGGCCGCGATGACAGAGAAAGAAGGCGACCGCGCCCAGAGGAAGATTGATCCAGAACGCCCAGCGCCAGGAGAGATAGTCGACGCTCAACCCGCCGATCAGCGGGCCCGCGAGCGCCGCCGTGCCGAACATGCTGGTGATATAGGCCTGGTAGCGGCCGCGCTCGCGCGGCGAGACGACATCGGCGATCGCGGCTTGCGCCATGCTGTAAAGCCCGCCGCCGCCGATTCCTTGCAGCGCGCGGGCGGCGATGAGCGAGCCCATGTTCTGCGACAGGGCGCAGGCAAACGACGCCACGAAAAAGACGCCGATCGAGATTTCGAGCAGCAGGCGCCGGCCGTAGAAATCGCTGAGCTTGCCGAAGATGAGCGTCGTGCCGGTCGAGGTCAAAAGATAGGCCGTGATGACCCAGGAGAGATGCGGCACGCCGTTGAAATCGGCGGCGATCGCCGGCAGCGCCGTCGCCAGCACGGTTTGATCGAGCGATGCCATCAGCATGCAGAGCAGCACGCCGCTGAGGATGCGCAGCACCTCGCGATGGGTGAAGGCGTTGTGCGGCTCTGCTGCCCGATCCGGCATGAATGTGGACGCTCCCCTGCCCGCCGCCAGGGTCTATCGCCGCCGCCCGCCGCTGTCATGCGCAATCGGCGCCGGGCTGGTATTCCCGGCGCCTCGAGCCTATTTGCTCGCCCCCTTGATCTTTTCCCAAGACCGACCGCCGGTGTAGCCCAGATAGCCGAGGGTGAAGAGCTGCCACACCGCGTCGGGAATCGCGGCGAGCCATTTCTGCAAGCCGATCGCGATACTGTCCGCGGTCGCCGGCGCGAAGGCGAAAAGCACACCCATCGGGATGGAAGCGAGCAGCATCAGATAGATGACATAGAGGAAGCTCGGTCGCGCGCGCGAAGTCCAGCGGTCGGAGGATTTCGCTTCCTCCAAGATCGCCTGAAGGCTCGCGCCGGTTTGCGCGACCGCCGCCTGCACCGCGGCCGCCGAGCGGATCGCATCGGCCTTCGCCTTGTCCTGCGGATCGGGGAAGGCCGTCTTGATGATCGTCTCGGCGAGACTGCTGACCGCCGTCACCGCGTCGTCGATGCCGAAGGCCATGTCAGCCCTCCGCAACGCTCAAGAGCGCGACGACGAGGGCGAGCGCGAGGATTACCGCCGCGAGAAAGCGCGGATGGCCGCGCAGCCATTGCAGCGCGCGCGATGCGAGATGTCGCCGCTCGGCGGTGATCGCGGATTTGACATCGGCGGCGGCTTGCTTGGCATCGTGTTCGAGATTGGACATAAAGGTGCACTCCTTTGCAAAAAGTTGCGGGAATCACGAATAGGCGCGGGCAAGCCAGCCGGCGAGAAAGCGCTGTTGCGATTTGCTTCGCGCGGCGATCAAGCGGTAATGGCCGGCGAGCGCTTCGCGCAACGCGGCCAGCAGCGTCTCGGGCGCGGCCGCGGCGATCGCGGCGAGCGTCGCCGCGCCGAGAATGCCGTCCTCGGCGACCGGCTTGCCGCAGGCCCGCAAGCCGCGCTGCAGAGCGCGCAGGGCGTTCTCCATGCCAATATTGACGCCGGCATCGAGCAGCTTTGCCGCAAGCATCGCCGGCAAGCGGTCGAGGCCGAAGCGATCCCACCAGTCGCGGCGATAGATCGCCGCCGCATCGCCGGCGCTCAAGCCTTCGATGTCGAGCGCCGGATATTGCGCGGCGCTGATGCCGTATTTCGTGCCTTTGAGCGCGCCCGCCCCGATCCTGCCGCCGGTCCAATTGCCGGGATCGTCGGGTGCTTTTTGAAAGCCGCCCTCATGCGCGAGAAGAATCGCGACCGAAGCGGCAAAGGCGCGGTCGCTTGCGGCTTCGGCCATCAGCACCGGGACGGGCGCCTGCGCGTCAGTCATGGGGCGGCCGCTTCAATTCGCGCCAAGCACAGAGAATGCGGATGACGAGCAGAACGAGGCCCGCGAAGATGACGAGCGCCCGCATGCCCCACTCGACATCCTGCAGCCAGAACGGCACGGTGATGGCGGCCATGGCGCTGGGACCATCGACCGCGTCGAGGCGATGAGTCATGGATGCTCTCCTTGATAATCGGAAA
>DATNGG010000132.1:0-28155 GCA_035605975.1 Allostellaceae bacterium
CCTGTTCGCTCTGGTGAAGGAAGAGGGTCTGATCCTCGGCGGGTCGTCGGGCATCAACATCGTCGGCGCGATGAAAGCGGCGAAGGAACTGGGCCCGGGCCACACCATCGTCACCATCCTCGCCGATTACGGCACGCGCTATCAGTCGAAATTGTTCAATCCGGAATTCCTGCGGTCGAAAAACCTGCCGGTGCCGGATTGGCTCGACAAGCCGAAGGCAAAATGACGCGCTGGGTCTGGAGCTTCGTCGTCGCGTTCGTCGCGCTGATCGTCATTGTGATCGTCGCCTATGTCGTGCTGTTCTCGGGCCGCTCCGAAGGCACGCGCATCGGCAGCGTCAGCACGACGTTCCGGTTCTTCGGCCCCAACGACAAGGTCGCGCTCGACCGCTTCGATGACGATGCGATCGACGGCGTCGCCTGCTATCTCGCCCGCGCCCGCAAGGGCGGCATTTCGGGCGCGGTCGGCACCGCCGAAGACCCGAGCGAAATCTCGCTGTCCTGCGCGCGCATCGGCCCGATCAAGCCCAAGGACGGCAAGACGCTGGCCGATCTCAACGGCAAGAACGTGTTCAGCGAACGCGCCAGCATCCTGTTCAAGACCATCGAGGTGCGGCGCTTCTTCGACGCCGAGCGCAACACGCTGTGCTATGTCGCGATCTCGACCAAGATCATCAACGGCAGTCCGACCAACGCGGTCGGTTGCGTCAGCGCCGGCGGCTGACGCGATGGCTTACGCGCATCCCGACGCGCTGGTTTCGACCGAGTGGCTGGCGGCGCATCTCGGGGATTCCGATCTGCGCGTCGTCGATGGCTCGTTCAAGATGCCGGGCGTGACGCCGCACGCGATCGACGACTACCACGCGCGGCATATTCCGGGCGCGGTCTATTTCGACATCGACCGCATCGCCGACCATCGTTCGTCCCTGCCCCATATGCTGCCCGGCGAGGCCGCGTTCGCCGCGTCGATGAGCGAACTTGGCATCGGCGATGGCGACATGGTCGTGGTCTATGACGCGGCGGGGCTGGTCAGCGCCGCGCGCGCCTGGTGGATGCTGCGCGCCTTCGGCCACAGGCGGGTCGCGATCCTCGACGGCGGCCTGCCGAAATGGCTCGCCGAGGGCCGAACGGTCACGGCCGAGATTCCGACACCCGCGCCGCGCCCGTACAATGCGCGTTTCAATCCCGCGCTGGTGCGCACCAAGGCGGCGGTGCTCGCCAACCTGACCTCGAAGCGGGAACAGGTGCTCGATGCGCGCACACGGGACCGCTACGAAGGGACCGCCGCCGAGCCTTGGCCGGGCCGCCGACCGGGGCGCATTCCCGGCAGTCTCAACCTGCCCTATGGCAATCTGACCGATCCCAAAACCAGAACCGTATTGCCGGTGGCGGCGCTGCAACAGCAATTCGACGCCGCCGGCGTCGCGCCCGACAAGCCGGTGGTGACGTCGTGCGGCTCGGGCGTCACGGCCTGCGTGCTGGCGTTCGGCCTTTATCTCGCGGGACGCGACGACGTCGCGGTGTATGACGGCTCCTGGGCCGAATGGGGTTTGCCCGGCGACACGCCGGTCGCGACCGGGAAGCCATGACCGGCAAGCCGAAAAAGCCCGACAGCCAGATCACGCATGCCGGGCTGAACCCGCACAAGAATTTCGGCGTCGTCAATCCGCCGGTCTATCACGCCTCGACCATCCTTCACCCGACCGTGGCCGATTACGAGGCGGCGGGGCGCAACCGCTACAACCAGGTAACCTATGGCCGGCACGGCACGCCAACCACCATGGCGCTCGAAGAGGCGGTGGCGGCGATCGAGGGCGGACATCGCGCCGTCGCCTTCTGCTCGGGCGCCGCGGCCTGCTTTGCGTCGATCCTCGCTTTCGTCAAAGCCGGCGACCACATCCTCGTGGTCGATTCCGTCTACGGCCCGGTGCGCAATTTTTGCACCGCCTTCCTCAAGCGCTTCGGCGTCGAGACGACGTTCTACGACCCGCTGATCGGCGTCGGCATCGCCGGCCTCATCCGCGACAACACCGCGCTCGTCTATATGGAGAGCCCGGGCTCGCTCACCTTCGAGGTCCAGGACGTGCCGGCGATCGTCGCCGCGGCCAAGGCGCGCGGGATCAAGACCCTCCTCGACAACACCTGGGCCGCCCCGCTCTTCTTCAAGCCGCTGGCGCTCGGTGTCGATGTGGACATCATCTCGGCGACGAAATATATCGTCGGACATAGCGACGCGATGATGGGCATCGCCGTCTGCACCGAGGAGAGCTTCCTGCCCGTGCGCAATTCCGCGACCGAGCTCGGCAATCACGCCGCTCCCGACGATTGCTACCTGGCGCTGCGCGGCATGCGCAGCGCCGGCGTGCGCATGCGCCAGCACGAGGGCCAAGGCTTGGCGCTGGCGCGCTTCCTTGCCAACCGGCCCGAGGTCGAGCGCGTGATGCATCCCGGCATGCCGGGCGATCCCGGCCACGAGATCTGGCGACGCGACTTCACCGGCGCTTCCGGCCTTTTCGGCGCGGTCCTGCAGCGCGGCATCGCCAAGAAGGCGGTCGATGCGATGCTCGACGGATTTGAGCTCTTCGGCATGGGCGCGTCCTGGGGCGGGTTCGAGAGCCTCGTCCTGCCGACCCATCCCGAGCGCTTGCGCAGCGCGACGCGCTGGGACACCGGGCCGTGCCTGCGCTTTCATGCCGGGCTCGAAGATCTCGACGATCTCATCGCCGATCTGACGCGGGGCTTCGAGCGCCTCAACGCGGCAAGCTGACCCGGCCCGTGCTGACCCTCAGCCCGGCCGAGATCGACGCGCTGCTCTTGAGCTTGAGGGTGGGCGTCGTCAGCGTCGCGGCGAGCCTTCCCTTCGCGCTCGCCTGCGCCTTCCTGCTGTCGCGCTGCGATTTCCCGGGCAAGAGCCTTATCGATGGGGTCGTGCATCTGCCGCTGGTGCTGCCGCCGGTCGCGGTCGGCTTCGGGCTTCTGATCCTCTTCGGACGCAACGGCATGATCGGCTCTTGGCTCTACGCCGCTTTCGGCTTCACCTTCGCCTTCAATTGGAAAGGCGCCGCGCTCGCCTCGGCGGTGGTGGCATTCCCCTTGAGCGTCCGGGCGATGCGCCTCTCGCTCGATGCGGTCGATCGCCGCCTCGAAGCGGCGGCGCGCAGCCTCGGCGCGTCGCGCTGGCGCGTCCTCGCCACCATCACCCTGCCGCTGACGGCGCCCGGCATTTTGACGGGCGCGATCCTGGGCTTCGCGCGCAGCGTCGGCGAGTTCGGCGCGACCATCACCTTCGTCTCGAACATCCCGGGCCAGACGCGCACCCTGCCCTTGGCGCTCTATGAGCTGACACAGATTCCGGGGAGCGACGCCGCGGCCTGGCGCCTCGCGATCCTTTCGGTGCTGGTGGCGCTCGTCGCGCTGATCGCATCGGAATTTCTCGCGCGCCGCGTCAACCGCCGCGTCAAGGGCATTCCGTGATCGAGATCGCAATCGAGAAGCGCCTTGGCGCGTTTTCGCTCGATGCGCGCTTTGCCGCGCCCGATTCCGGCATCACTGCCCTGTTCGGCCGCTCGGGCGCGGGCAAGACCAGCCTCGTCAACGCGCTTGCCGGCCTCATCCGCCCCGATCGCGGCCGCATCGCCGTCGCCGGCGTGCCGCTCTTCGATAGCGAGCGCGGCATCGACGTGCCGCCCGAGAAACGCCGCCTCGGCTATGTCTTCCAGGAAGGCCGGCTCTTTCCGCATTACTCGGTGCGCGGCAACCTGCTCTATGGCCGCAAGCGCGCCGGCGACACCGACGGGCCGAGCTTCGATACAATCGTCGCATTGCTCGGCATCGCCGATCTCCTGGAGCGGCGGCCGGCCGATCTCTCGGGCGGCGAGAAGCAGCGCGTCGCGATCGGCCGCGCGCTGTTGGCGAGCCCGCGGCTCCTGCTGATGGACGAGCCGCTCGCCTCGCTCGATGCCACGCGCAAGGCCGAGATTCTGCCCTTCATCGAGCGGCTGCGCGACGAGCTCAAACT
Source organism: Allostellaceae bacterium (assembly GCA_035605975.1). GTDB lineage: Bacteria > Pseudomonadota > Alphaproteobacteria > ATCC43930 > CGMCC-115725 > CAIKMD01. The sequence continues at coordinate 4,018 of DATNGG010000132.1, forward strand.
GCCGGTCTTCTATGTCAGCCACGAGATGGACGAGATCATCCGCCTCGCCGATCTCCTCGTGCTGGTTGATCAAGGCAAGATCGCCGCGATGGGCGAGGTCGAGGATCTGACCTCGCGGCTCGATCTCTGGCCGCTGACCGGCCGCTACGAGGCGGGCGCCGTGATCCGCACCACCTTGCGCGGCCACGATACGAGCTATGGCTTGAGCGAGCTCGCCTTTCCCGGCGGCCGGCTGCGCGTGACCAGGCTCGAGCTGCCGCTCGGCACCCCCTTGCGCGTGCGCATCCGCGCGCGCGACGTCGTGATCGCAACCGAGCGGCCGACGCATCTCTCGATCCGCAACGCCTTTGCCGGCACGATCGTCGAAATCCAGGCGGATCGCGGGCCTCAGGTGGATCTGAAGCTCGATATCGGCACGGCCGAGCGCCCGGTCATGCTGCTGGCGCGAATCACGCTGCGCGCTTTCCAGGAGTTGCAGCTCGCGCCAGGCAAGCAGATTTTCGCGCTGGTCAAGACCGTCTCCTTCGACCGCCACAGCTTCGGCCGGCATATCGACAATGAGGTGTGCTAAAGATAGTGGGTTCGATGTCATTCAGCTGTCATTGCGACCCGGAGCGAAGCGAAGGGGGGAAGCAATCCAGCTCTTTCCCGATGCTCTGGATTGCTTCGTCTGCCTTTGGCTTCCTCGCAGACGCGGCAATACAATCGAGCTTTAAGGAGGAACGCCCGGATGCCGAAGCTCAATGCCGCCGCCATGCTGCTCGGCCTCGCCTTCATCGGCGCAGCGCCGAGCGGCGTTCGCGCCGAGGCGGCAACGAAGCTCGCGGTCAGCTATTCCGCGACTGCCGATTTCGCTCCGGCCTTCATCGCCAAGGAGGAGGGAATTTTCTCAAAGCACGGCCTCGATGTGACGCTCAGCAATCTCGCGACCACGGCGCTCGGCCCGCCGGCGCTGCAATCGGGCAGCTTGCAGATCGCCTCGATCTCGCCGCCGCTGTTGCTCCTCGCCAATGACGGCGGAATGGATCTGGTCGCGGTTGCGGGCGTCGCCGCGCTCGATGCGAAGGAGCCCAACTCGGCGCTCGTCACCCGGCCGGGCTTCATCGCCACCAAGGCGGAGGATTTCATCGGCAAGAAGATCGGCCGGCCCGGCATCAACAGCGCGATCGATATCCTGTTGAAGAAGTGGTTCCTCGACCATCATGTGCCGCTCGACCGCGTGACCTTCGCCGAGACGCCCTTCCCGAAGATGGGCGATCTGCTGCGCGCCGGTCAGATCGACGCCGCGGTCGAGCTCGAGCCGCTCTTGACGCGAATCGTCGCGAGCGGCGCCGGCACGAAATCGATCGATTTCATCTCCGAGGTCAATCCGCATATCGTCGCCGCGATCTATGGCTCGACGAGGGAGTGGGCTGAGGCGCATCGCGACGCCGTGCACCAGTTCCGCGCCGCGCTCGACGAGGCAGCGCGCTTTGCGAAGGACCATCCCGACGAGGCGAGCGCCATCCAGCGCAAATATATCGGCGCCGCCGGCCGCTCGGCCGGGGTTACGCCGCTGATGCAGCCGCAGGATTTCGATTTCTGGGTGAAGACCATGACCCAGCTCAAAATGCTGCAGCAGCCGGTCGGCGACCCCACCCGGCTGATCCTCGACTGAGGCGGTGTCGTGGCGGCTACCTCGCACCGACCTGCCGCGCGTCCGAGCGACGCGGCGATGCGCCGCGAATGATCGCTTCCGCCTGACGCCCCGAGAGGCGCCGCCGCTCGATCAAAGCCCTCGCGAGACGTTCGACCGCCGCCCAAATGCGCGGCTCCTCGAATTTCTGCCACACCCACGCCCGCGCAAAGGCGATGTAAGCCTCGGCCGTTTTGCGCGAGCGGAAGAAGCGTGTCGCCAGTCCGGATGCGGTTTCCGCGTCGATCGCTCCGCCGTCATCCTCTTGCGATCCGCCGCGCGTGAATTTTCTTTGCGCCAGAGGTCCGGCAAGGCAGAGCATGACGATTTTTTCCATTCGCGATCGCCCGCTGCCGTCGGCCGGGGAAGCCCTGCCGAGAGGGGGATTGTCGTGTGTCGTTTCGCCGCCGACCAGCTCGTCGGCATCGATGCCAACCGAGCGAATCCGCAGATGCAGCAAATGGCACATGACCGCGTGCCCGGCTTCGTGATAGGCGGCGGCCATGATCGGGTTCGGCGCGGTTTTCGGCATCGCGGTCGCGCCGGCTCAGGCCGCGATGCGTCCGCCGCGGCTGCGGCGCAGCTTTTTCAATGGGCGTGGCGCCGGCGATGGGCGCCGCGATGGAACAGCAGATAGGCCACGGCGAAAAACGCCCCGCCGGCGACGAGAAGGCCAACCGCAAAATAGCTCGAGGCCAGCGCGACCCGGAGCCATCGCAGCGCGGGTGGCGTGAGGTCGATGGCGCGGAGCCAATCGGCCTCGGGCTCATAGGCAGTCAGCGCGCGCGCCGGCAGGATGAAAGCGGCGATCGCGCCCGCGATGCTCAACACTCCGTCGAAGAGCGCTAGACCGGCCAGGGCGGTGCGGGGCTCGCGCACCTGCCTGACCGTCAGCACGATCAGTCCGAAAGTGGCGGCCAGCGCCACCCCCAGCACAAAAATGGCGAGCGGACTTCCGTCGATCACCCGAAAGCCGAGAAGCGCAATCAGGAGCAGCGTCGAAGCCGCGATCACCCTGAGATTTGACCGGTCGTCTTTCATTGAGCGCCTGCCTTTTCCTCTATTACAGGAAGGCTGGGCACCGGGGCTTGATCTGGCTCAATCCCGGCGCGCCGGCCTCTGCCGCACTTTGATTGCCAAGGCGACGACCGCGATCAGCGACAGCAAGCCGCCGAACCCGTAAGTGTAGGGCGCGCCTCCCGCCGCCCAAAAAGCCCCGGCGAGAATGCTCGCGACCAGGACCACCATGCCGGTCGCGAGATCGAACATGCCGAAGGCGGTGCCTCGAAGCTCGTCGGGGACGTGATCGGCGATGATGGCGCCGAAAAGCCCCTGCATCACGCCGAGCTGCAATCCCCATAGCGCAGCGCCGAGCGCGGTGCCGCCGGGCGTATCCGACAGTGCCAAAACGCTCTCCGCCGCGAACAGCGTGAGCGTGCCGAAGACGGCCAGAATGCGGCGCCCCAACCGGTCCGCGAGCACCCCGAGGGGGTAGGAGGTGGTCGAGTAGACGGAATTGACCAGGACGAGCACGAGAGGCGCCATGCCCGGATCGATGCCCACCGCGGCTGCTTTCAGGAGCAGAAAAGCCGGGCTGAAACGCGCGAGCGATATGAGCAAGGAGAAGGCGACGATTTGCCAAAACATCCGCGGCAGGAGGCGCAGGGCGCGCAAGTTCAGCCCCGGCGCGGCGGGACTCGGGGCGCGGCGAGCCGGAACTTCCTCGACCCGCCATACCAGGACCGCGAGAGCGAGAAACCCGGGAATGGTCGCCGCCCAATAAACGGCGCGAAAATTGTCGCCAGTCAGCATCATGAGACCGATCGCGATCAGCGGGCCCAAGACCGCTCCGAACGAAAACAAGGCCTGACGCAGGCCGAACCCGCTGCCGCGCAGGCCGCGCGACGTGATGTCGGCGAGGAAAGCATCGCGCGGCGCATCGCGCATGCCCTTGCCGATGCGATCGACCGTGCGGGCAATGAGGATTGCCGACACGCTGTGCGCCAGGGGAAACACCAGCTTGATCAGCGCCGACAGCGCGTACCCGACGACGACCAGCGGCTTGCGCCGGCCGAGCCGATCGCTGATCGCGCCCGAAAACACCTTCGTAACCGATGCGGTGCTTTCGGCAATTCCCTCGATCGTCCCGACCCACACCGCGCTCGCGCCCAGCTCCTTGACGAGAAAAGCCGGCAGGAGCGAGAGGATCATCATCGAGGAGATACCCATGAAGAGGCTCACGCAGCCGAGCGCGATGATGTTGCGCGGCCGATCGCGCAAGGCGACCCCCCTGCCAATCATGGGCCGGAAGACGAGCCGGCGCGGCGTCGCGGGGCGCGAGGCATTCGGAACTCTGTCGCTCGGCTGTTCATCACGATGCGCAGACCCGTCCAAGACGTCCGATCTTGTGACCGATCGAGGGATTTTTTCCTTGATGTGGATCAACCGGCCCTTTCGCCGCGCTGGCGTGCCGAGCGATCCGGGCATCAGCTGTGCCGCGCGAGGCTGGCTTTTGATGCGAAGCCCAGAAGCTTGTTATGCTGGTGCGTGCTCCAAGGATTTGGCGGTCGCGTGCTTCCGTGCCATCGCTCCAGCTAAGCCTGCCCTTCGATGTCCAGGTCGACCTCGTCGCGATCGTCCACATTGTCGCGGCGCTGGCCGTGACCGTGCATGTGCTGCTGCGCAAGCGCGACGTGCGCGCGGCGATCGGCTGGATCGGCCTCGCCTGGCTGTCGCCGATCGCCGGCCCGGCGCTTTATTATTTCTTCGGCATCAATCGCGTGACGCGCCGCGCCGCGCGGCTGACGCCCTCGCGCCAGGGCGCGGTTTTCGCCAATCCGGCGGCGCCGGACCAGGGGCCGCTGCCCGAGAACATTCTCACCATCGCGCGCGTCGGCCAGCAGCTTACGAATCGTCCGCTCGCCGACGGCAATGAGGTTTCTCTGCTCCGCGGCGGCGACGAGGCCTATGCGGCGATGCTCGAGGCGATCGGCAAAGCGCGGCGCAGCGTCGCGCTCGCCTCCTATATTTTCCGCAGCGACCGCGTGGGCGACGCCTTCATTGCGGCGCTCCGCGCGGCGCATGGCCGCGGCGTCGAAGTGCGCGTTCTGGTCGACGGCGTCGGCAGCGGCTACCCGTTCTCCGCCGCCGCGCGAAAATTGGAGCTGTCGAGCGTCCCGGTCGCGCGCTTCATGTTCCACTGGCTGCCCTGGCGCATGCCGTTCCTCAACATGCGCAGCCACAAGAAGCTGCTCGTCATCGACGGCATGACGGGTTTCGCGGGCGGGCTCAATATCGGCGCCGAGAACACCGGGCAAGCTCCCGCTGCGGAGCGCGTCGAGGATGTGCAATTCCGCATCGGCGGGCCCGTCGTCGCGCAGCTCATGCTGACCTTCGCCGAGGATTGGAACTTCACCACCGGCGAGCTTTTGCAAGGCGACGCCTGGTGGCCGGAGATCGCGCCGGGGGGATCGACCCTCGCGCGCGGCATCAGCTCCGGCCCGGACGAGGATATCCGCAAGCTCGAATCGATTCTGGCGACGGCGGTCGCGGCGGCGAGACAGCGCATCCGGATCGTCACGCCCTATTTCCTGCCCGATCAGCGCCTCAGCTCCGCGATCGAGCTCGCGGCGCTGCGCGGCGTCGCGATCGAGATCGTCCTGCCCGAGCGCACGGACCACCCGCTCCTGGACTGGGCAATGCAGGCCCATCTCGATTACTTCGCCCTGCCGGGCGTCGATATCTACCGGACTCCCGTGCCCTTCGATCATTCGAAGCTCGCGACCGTCGATGGGCTGTGGTGCGCGCTCGGCAGCGCCAATTGGGATGTCCGCAGCCTGCGGCTCAATTTCGAATTCATGCTCGAATGCTACGGCGCCGAGACCGCCTCCGAGGTCGATCGGCTGATCGACGCAAAGATCGCCCGCGCGCGGCGGCTTTCGCCGCTCGATGAGCGCGCGCTTCCCTTGAGGCTGCGCGACGCCGCGGCGCGCCTGCTGCTGCCCTATCTCTGAGCCCCCGCGGTCAAAGTGTCGCTCCCGGATCGAGCCCCTTGCGGAGCGCGGGGCGACTCACCATAAATTAGAGGGCGGGCCGGAAGCGCGGCACCTTGCCTCAAGCACCTTGAGCTGGATTAAGCAAAGGCTAAGGCTTTAGCCGCTATGTGTCATGCGTATCTCGGATCGACGGGCGACCGGTGGTCGCGCCTATGCATGACAAATTTGGCCTCAAAGGGGGCACCGCGTTGAAAGTCATCAGTTGGAATTTGCTGCGCCGAGTCGGCGCGGCGGTTGAGGATGTTGCTGCCCTCGTCCAGCAGGAAAAACCGGACCTTCTGCTGATGCAGGAGGCGACCGAAGAAATGGAGACCCTCCCGCGCCTCGTCGGCGGGCATTTTCATTGGGAGCCCCTGCCCGGCCGCATTCACGGATTGGCGGCTTGGAGTCCTCACCCGCTGCCGCCGCCTCAATCCTTGGCCCTGCCCGTCTCGCGCATGCCCGGGCGGGTACCGCCGCGCATGGCGCAGCTCGTGCGCCTCGGCAACATCACCATCGCCAATGTTCACTTGTCGCATGGCCAGCTGCTCAACCGCTGGCAGTTGCTGCGCATCGCCGGCGCCATCGACGGCCCCGCGGCGGTGATCGGCGACTACAACGCCGTCGGCCCGACGCGCATGCCCGGCTTCAAGGATGTGGGCCCGCGCGAGCCGACGCTCGTTGCGAGCAACGTGCTGCGCTTTCGTCTCGATCGCTGTCTCGTCCGCGGGCTCAGCTGCGCCGAGGCGCGCGCACTGGAGCAAGGTCCCTCCGACCACCGCCCGATCGCGCTCGAGATCGGGCCTTTGAAAATCGATCTCGGCGAGCCCGCGACGAAGCCATCCAAGCGCGCCGCCTCCGGCGTGGTCGCGGCAAGCGCGCTGAAGCGCTGGCGCTCCCGCGCCCGGGCAGCAAAGCCGCTTTAAGCGCCGCCTGCTCGACGCGCGGCTGCGTCCTCGCCGCGAGCCCTCTCCGCCTTCCCCTTAACGGCCCTCCTCGGGGCCGAGGCTCGCTTGCGTGCCCTTGCTCGCCGCGGCGGCCGCGCGCTGGAAGGTGATGGTGATGCGCACGCCTTGCCCCGGGATGGAATCGACCGCGAAACCGGCCTTGGCGTTCTCGCGCAGCGAGCGGACGATCAGTGCGCTGAGCTTGCCGGGTTGGGGCCAGTCGAGACCCGGCGGCAAGCCTTTGCCGTCATCGCCCACCATGACGCGGCAACCTTGCTCGTCGACGAGGCAGCGCACGGTGATCGTGCCGCCATTGCAATCGGCAAACGCATGCTTCAACGCGTTGGTCAAAAGCTCGTTCACGACCAGTCCCGCCGGCATCGCGACATTGACCGAAACGGGATAGGAATCGACTTTCAGATCGAGCCGCACGCCTTCACGGCCGTGCGCCAGCATCACCGCCGAGGCGATTTGGCTCAAATAGACGCCAAGATCGACCTCGTTCCCGGCCTTCTCGGCCGACAGCGACTGGTAAAGCAGGTAAAGCGCTTCGATGCGCCCGGCGAGCCGATCGAAGGGCTCGGTCGGCATCGCGCCGCCGGAATAGCGCACTTCGTAGCGGATCAGCGCCGTGATCATCTGCAAATTGTTTTTGACGCGATGCTGAATCTCCCGAAGCAGCATCTCCTTCTCGCGCAGTTGATGCGCGTATTGCTCATGCGCGGCGGCGCGATGCGCACCGACATCGACCAGCGCGACGAGACGGAACACCGGCTTTCCATCATCGTCTTCGATCACATTGGCATAAGCATCGGCGATCGCCGCGTCGCTCCCCGCGCGCTCGATCCGGAATGTGCCGCTGCCATCGCCGGCTTCGGTGATCGTCTCGCTCAGGCTGCGCGCCGGTTCGCCGCCCGTGCTGGCGCCGCCGAGCACGCTCCAAGGCTTGCCTTCGATCTCGGCGGCTTGCCGGCCGGTCAGCTTTTCGAACGCCGGATTGGCATAGACGATGCGCTCGCCGCCGTTCAGATCGGCGACCGCGATCGCGACCGGGATTTGATCGAGAAAGCGCCGGAACGGCTCGCTTTCGAGCGCATCCGCCAAATCGGGTGCCGCGAGCAGATTTTCGATCTCCTCAGGCTGGGCTTTGTTGTGTTCATCCTTGGGGTCGGTCATGACGCCGGTCCGGAGATCCTTATGCGTGGCGAGGAACACCCCGTCGCGCTCGGCGAGCCGCGACCCTTGGGCGAGTGTCAACAACGATTGGGGAATGAGCTGCGGGTACGTTGGGGGGCCAAAACGCACCACGCCGCATGGCGGTGCCAGATTTCGGCTGCTGGATGGTCACGACCCTCGATGAGGCGTCGTGTTGGTCCGGTATCCCCCGTGAGGCGCCAATCGCGCCACACATAACCTGCCGGCTTCAGGCGGTCAACAATGCAGAAGCGTCGGTGACGCGCGCTATGCCGGGCGGTTCTGGCGCAAAAGCGCTGGCGCCGCTCGCCACGCTCGGGCAGAGAGGCCGGTTTACGCGCCGCGAGAATTTGCTCCGATACGCAACCGCCGACCAACCCTCTCCCCCGCTTCGCGGCGGAGAGGGTGATTTTATCTTTGCCGACCTCTCCCTACTCCGCCGCGGCGCGCGCGGCGAGGCGCTTTGCCTTCACCTCCGAGATCACCGGCTCGAGGTTGTAGACGCGCTTGGCGTTGCCGCCGAGGATGTTGCGCTTGGCAGTCTCCGAGAGGAACGGCAGATCGTAGATCGTCGAAGGCAGATCCATGTCCCAATGCGGATAGTCGGACGCATACATGAGCTGCGTCTCCGCATTGATCATCTTGAAGGTGAGCTCCAGCGCCTCGCGATTGTTGATCATCTCCATCGGCTGCGTCGAGTAGTGCATCTCGCGCATGTAATCCGACGGCCGGCGCTTCAGGAGCGGCACCTCGGATGAGCGCATCATCCACTCATTGTCGAGGCGCTGCATCAGGAACGGAATCCAGGCAAGCCCGCTCTCGATCCAGATCACTTTGAGCTTCGGGAAGCGCTCGGGCATCCCGTTCACCAGCCAATTGGTACAATGGAGGATGTTGAACCAGCTAAAGCCCAGCGCATGCGCCGCCATGAAGCGGTTGCAGAGGTTGAGGCTCTGGTCGTGCGTGCCGCCGAACTGGCTGTGGAAGTTGAGCGGCATGCCGCGTTCTTCGACGGCAGCGTAGGTCTTCATATAGGCGTTGTCGTAAAGCGGCTTGTGCCGCGCGGTGCAGACCGTGAAGCCGATCACGCCCTTCTTGTCGCCGAAATCCTGCACGACTTTATAAGCCGCCTCGGGATCGTTCATCGGCAGATAGAGCGAGGAGCAAATCCGCGGCTCTTGCGCCAGCACCTCTTCGCAGAGCCAGCGATTGTAAGCGCGCGCCAGCGCCACCTCGACATCGACGCGGGGCGTGAAGCCCAGCCCCAGCATCGGCGTCGGAAAGATGTTGAGGAGATCGATGCCGATCGCGTCCATCCACCGCCTGGTCAAGGCGATGTCGCGGTGGATGCCGGCGGGCGTCTTTTCGCGGCGCCGCCCGGGATAGCGCGTGACGCGGCCGCCCATGGGCTGATTGCCGCCGTTGGTGATGCCGGCGCCGCCGAAACCCTGATACTTCGCCTGGTCGCGCATCACCGGGTCTTCGATATATTCGGCGATGGACTTGAAGGATTCGGTCTCGTAATGGTGACCGTCGATATCGGCGATGAAGAAATCCTCATAGCGGCGCTGGATTGCCTGCTGCGTCGCATGTTCGAGCAAGGTCGTCGTATCGAACTCCTCGACGGAGAGGTCGCGGTACCGGGTTTCGAGCGTGTCCATGGATTCCGTCCTTCAGCTAGGCCGCCGTCACTTCGCCGCGGCGGGCAGGAATTTCTCGGTATAGAGCTTGGTCATATCGGGCTTCTTCGGCAAGAGCTTCAGATCAACAAAAGATTGCGCCAGCACCGCCGTCGCCTGGGGATCGAACCGGCCGGTATCGGAGAACATCGGCATGATCCGGTCATAGGCCCGCGCCACCACATCGGGCGCCACATGCGTGACCTGCGCCGCGATCGGCACGCTCGCCGCCTTGTTCTTGCGCATGAAGGCGATGGTCTCGAACCAGCCGGCAAGGAAGCGGCGCAGATCGTCCGGCTGCTGCTGGATCGCCTTATCGCTCGCGAAGATCACATGCATGATGAAATGCGGCGCGATGTCGTCGAAATGGACGAGGATCTTCAAGATCCCTTCCTGCTCGAGCTTGGTCGCAAGCACGATGTCGTCGGGCAGGCCCACGGTCTGGCCGGTGCGCAAGGCGGCGATCTGCGCGGAATTGGTGCCGAGGCCGACCAGCGTCATGCCGTTCGGCCCCCAGCCCTGATTGCGCGACAGCTCGCGCACCAGCCATTCGGTGACCGAGCCAGGCGAGGAGATCGACAGGGTTTTGCCCTTGAGATCGGCGATCGTCTTGACCGGCCCATCCTTTGCGACGGCGAGCACCATGATCGAGGGCTTGCCGGCCATGGCGGCGACCCCTTGGACCGGCGCGCCGCGCGCAACGAAGGCCATCGCCGGACCCGAGCCGAGCCCGATATCGATGGCATCGGCCGCCAAGGCCTGCTGCAGCTTCGCCGCGCCGCCCAAGACGAATTCCGAAACCTCGACGCCGTGGTTGTGAAAAAACCCTTCCTTTATGCCGATATCGAGCGGCACGAAGGAGAACACCTCGGCTTGCGGCTTGCCGACGCGGAGCGTGCCCGCGCCGGCCGGCGGGGCGAAACACCCCCCGCAAGCGATGACGAGCGCGGCGCCCAGTAGCGAAACCCTGTTCATGACCATCGCGTTTTCTCCCCTTTCCCGCCTTTTCGGTCGGTTTCGCCGGGAGTATGGGCAAAATCCCGCGCGAGCGCCACTCGGTTTCAGGGCGCGACGGCATCGCTCGTCGGTCGGGATGCAGAGCGCGGCACGTCACGACATCGTGACGCTCGCGCTCCGCCCGCGCCTTGAATTCGCCGCCTTCGCCCTCAAATCTTAGCTGCCATGAGAGAAACGCATATCGTCAACGCCGCGCCGCGGCACGCCGCCTTCCGCTCGGCGAAAGACCTGGCCAAGCCGGTCTGAGCCCTGCCGCAACGCGGCAGGGCCAAGCAATCTTCTTCAATCTTTCGATTTTGCCCTCGAACGCGTCGGTCGGGAAACGGCGGCGCGCTGCCCTGCGAAAAGCGGCCAAGCCGAGAAGGAGTTGGCAATGGCGAATTTGGGAATCGGTGTGCTCTGCGTCCGATGCGGCCTCGTTTCGCGGCGGCCGATTGGATTCCTGCGCGCCCGCCGCAGCTTCGTGTGCGGCGGCTGCAAGGAGATCATCCCGCTCGATGAGCGCAGCGTGCTTGATCGCGAAGGCGTTTGCGTGCCGCAGCGGCGCGCCATCTTCCAGCCCGAGCGCCGGCGCGACCTCGTTCGCTGAACGGGTGCGGCCGGCCGATCGATCGCAGGCGGCGATAAGAGCCGCCGATCACCTCTTGCCCCAAGGACGCATAGGATGAACCGCCTCGCGCATGCCGATTTTTTCCCCAACATCGCCCTGCCGCCGACCGATGAACCGGAAAACGCGCTCGGGCTGATCTTGGACGATCCCGACTTGCCGGCGATCATGGTCACCACCGCGGACGCGGTATCGCTGTCCCCGCTCGCCGGCGGACGACGTACCGAGGATCGTGCCGCTACCTTCCTCGCGCATGAGCTTGCACGCGCGGCACTCGTGCCGTCCGCCGAGATACCGGCGCAGACGGTGACCATGCGGTCGGTCGCCCGCTTCCGGCTCAACGACACCGGCGCGGTTTGCGAGGCGATGCTCGTCTATCCGGGAGAGGCGTCGATCTCCGACGGCAAGCTCTCCGTGCTCGCGCCCGTCGGAACGGCGCTGCTCGGCCTGTCGCAGGGTCAGCTCATGCCCTATGCGGCCGCGGATGGCAGCATCAAGACCCTCACCCTGCTCGATGTCGTGTTCCAGCCCGAATCCTGTGGTCTGGAATGGCGGTGATGGGAGGGCGTGGCGTGGGCGCGCGGCCGGATCAGGCGCGCTGATTGCCGCGCTGGCGCAGGAAGAAGCCGGGCGCCCGCACGACGCGCAGAAGCCCGGCGGCGCTCGAGAGGTTGAGCAGCGAGCGCCGCGCCTCGAGCAGCAATTCGCGCAGCACCAACGGATCGGTGCTGCCTGCCGCTTCCTCGATCCAGGAGAGGCGGTGCAGCGAATAAAGCCCCATGACGCAGGCGATGCCGAAGAAGAACGTCCAGGCGTGGAAGTTCAGCACCTGGACGGTGAGTTCCTGCGCCTCGCCCGCCCAGGTAAATGCGAGCGTCAGTTGATGCGCCGCGAAGAAATCGGCGCAGAGGCCGCCGATCATCGGCGCGATGCCGGCAAAGAACGCGCTGACGACGCTGTTGGCCGCGAGATAGGAGGTGGCCTGCCCCGCGGGCGAGAGCTTCATCGCGATGTTGTTCGAGGCGAGCGCCACGCCCGCGGTCGAGAAGCCCATCAGCAGGTGAATGGCGAAGAGCAGATAGAAGGTGATGCCGTGCACCCAGGAGAGGCCGGTCAAGGTCCATCCCAGCATGCACAGGAGAAAGAGCGGCGCCGCGACGGCCAGCACCGCCTTGTTGCTGAAGCGGTCGCTGAGCGAGCCCCAAATGCCGAGCGAGGCGAGGTTGGCGGTCTGGCTGGCGATGGTCAGGATCATCACCTCGCTCATGCCGTAGCCGAGCGATTTCAGCATATAGACCGCGAAGAACGGCGCGGCGAGATTGACCGCGAAGCTCCAGGACGACAGGAACACCATGAGGGAGCGAAAATTCTTGTCGTGGAACGGCGCGGCGAACAGCTTGCGCAGGCAAAGCGGCTTGGCGCAGGGCGCCATCGGCGCGTTGGGCGTGATCGACAGCAAATAGACGCCGAAAAACCCGATGAGGCCGCTCAGGACGAAGAGCAGCGAATAGACCAGATCCGACTGCGCCGGGAAATCCCGGTGCCAGACATCGATCAGCACGCTCGCGCCATAAGCGAGGAGCGTCGCGAGCGCGGTCGTCGCCGCGGTGCGGCGTGCGAAGAAGCGGCCATATTCGGCGCGCGGCACGAGATCGCGCATCCAGGAATTCCATGAGCAGCCGCCGATCGCGCCCGCGCCCTGATAAACCGTGAGGAGCCCGATCAGCGCGGCGATGCCCCAGGGCCCGAGAAACGGCACGGCGGCGCAAGCGAGCAGAAAGATCCGCCCGATCAGCGACGCGCCGACGCAGATGCGGCGGCGGTCGCGCCAATGCTCGACCAGGATCACTGCCGGGATCTGCAGCAGTTGAATGAGGAACGGCACGGCGGCGAGGATGCCGATCGCGAAATTGCTCGCGCCGAGCTCCACCGCGAAACCGGCGAGGAGCACCCCGGTCGTCAGCGTGCCCATCGCCTCGCTGGCAAGGCCATCGCACAGGACGAGGCGGAAGACCCGCCCGCTGGTCGCGGGCGGCGCCGATGCGGCGTCGTCGCCAACAGTCATGGAAGTCTTCGTCTCGAACACTGCCTCGACGCTCGACGGTTGAGGAAGGTTCGGACGAAATCCAAGGACGGTCGCGGTCATCAACGAGCCGAATCTAAGATGCAGCCGTCACGCGACTCTGTCCAGTTGACCCGCCTGTCGCGCTCCGCGGGTGGAACGCCGCGACTCGGACGGGCTGCATCGCCGGTCGCGGCCAATGCGGCATTTTGGCGCCGCGACCGTTTAAAGATGGTTGAGCCTCGTGCGCCCGGGTGGAATTCTTCCGCTTCGCATCGGCCGCTCATCGGCATGCCGGCGCCGAAGTCGGCGGGTTGCTCCCCGGCCTTCCGACCCTTGATCCACATCAAGCGACTGCCGCGGTCGCGATGATAGCCTCACGCATATGGTTGCCCCGTGTCGGGCGGTTGTGGCGGGGGCTGGAAAGCCTCGAGCGGCTGCGCGCCGGGCCCTTCTAGGAGACGGCTATGACTTACCAGGACATCCTCGTCTATCTCGACGATCATCGCGGTGCCGAAACGCGCTTGAATCTCGCGATCTCGCTTGCGTCTCAGAGCAAAGCCCACCTCATCGGCCTCTATGGCCTCGCGCTGCCGGACGCGCCGCGGCCCCTCGCCGTCGCCGGCGGATATGCCGACGACAACGCATTGTTGGCCGCCTTCGTCCGCGACCGCGATTCGGCCTTCGATCGAGAGACGCACATCGAGGCATCGTTTCGTGCTGCGGCGAGACGGGCCGGATTGACGAGCGATTGGGAAACATGGCCCAAAAAAGCAAGCGATCTCGCCGCCCTCATTACCGAGCGGGCGCGCTACGCCGACCTTACCGTGCTCGGCCAAGCCGATGCCGCTCATCCTTTCTTCGATGCGCTGGCGAAGTTGCCCGAAACCGTCATGCTGGGAAGCGGCCGGCCTGTCCTTATTGTCCCTTATGCCGGCCGCATCGATCGGGTCGGGACGAGGGTATTCGTTGCCTGGAGCGGCACGCGTGAAGCCGCACGCGCCGTGGCCGATGCGATCCCGATGCTTCGCGGCGCGAGCGCCGTGACGGTCGCCGCGATCGGCTCGCTTCCCGGCGCCGAGCACAACGAGGGCCGCCTAACTGCCGACGTGGCGCGCCATCTCGCTCGGCACGGGATCCAGGCGCGAACGGAGCATTTCACCGCCCCCGATATCGAGACCGGAGAGCTGATCCTGTCACGCGCGGCGGACCTCGATTGTGATCTCATCGTGATGGGAGGGTACGGTCATTCGCGGACACGCGAGCTGATCCTCGGCGGCGTCACGCGCACGATCCTGCGCTACATGACAATGCCCGTGCTCATGTCGCATTGAGAGGCAACGGGCTGCATTCTTCGAGCGCCGGTCACCGCCGGCCCTCTCCGCTCAAGGGCGGTCCGGCGCGATGCGGTATCCGCTCACGCCGGCTCCGCCGTCGCCGAGAAAATTCGCCGCATAGCTTCGGCTGGGCGGCTTTGCTCGATTCGGCTCGATTACAGCGGCCTCGAAACCGTTCCGCCGGGCATAGGCAAGCGCCGCCTCGCAGGAGGTAAATTCGAGACGGAGTTGCGCCATGGTGTCCTTGGAGCTCGACCATCCCATGAGCGGATCGGGGACGATCGGAGATCGCTGATCGAATTCCAACACCCAGTGCCGGGCCGCGGCTTTTCCGCCGGACATCATCGCTGAACGGGTGGGTTGGTAGATCACGGCGCGAGGCGTGAAGCTCGCGCCGCCGCGCGCCAAATCGTTCTTGCGCTCGATCATGGTCATGCCCTCCGAAATGATGCCGATGCACCGCCTCGCGGGCGCCTAACCGAGGGCTGCCGAAATCGCGGCGAGGATCGCGCAGACGACGAGCCCGAGGACGGCAAGGCGCAAGGTCGCTTGGCCGAGATCGGGGCCGAGTACCCGCTCGAGGAGCCGGTCGCTGATTTCGCAGGCTGCGAAATCCTCATCCGGCGTGGTCACGGTATCGCTCCTTCCGATTCGTCGCTTACGCGGCAAGCGGGACGGCCGACCCTGACCACGGGCGTCCAACCCGGCGGATCGCTCGCGGGGAAGCTCGCCTCGGCAATGGCATCGATCCGGTCTTGCTCCCTCTCATCCGCATCGCGCGGGCCGAGCCCGGGATCGCCGCAATTCTGCATGATGGACCTCCAGCTCTTGAGCCTCCGTCGGGCCACGCCTGGCGCCCGAATCCTGACTCGATGATAAATATTGGAACGCCCCGGCCCCCGCGTCTTTGCGCCAGCGCAAATTCGCAAACCGGTCTTGTGCGGCAGGCACTGGCAAAGCTTCGCCGTTGCAACCATCTCCTAGGGAGGACATCTCGCTGAACAAGGACGGTGCTCCCGTGGCTCCAAGGGAAGTTTGGGACTTGGCGGCATCCCCGCCTTCCTTTGCCTCGCGCGACGTGCTCGACGCCATGCTTGCCCCGCGCGAGCGCAGAGAGCCGTTCGCGCTTGCGACCGTCATCGAGACGCACGGCTCGGTCTCGGCGAAGACCGGCTCCAAAGCGGTGATCGGCCGCGACGGCCGGATTCTCGCGGGCTGGGTCGGCGGCGGCTGCGCCGAAGGCGCGGTCTCGCACAGCGCGCTCGACGGCCTCGAAACCGGCGAGACGGCGATTATCGATCTCGATCTCAACGACGAGGTGCTGGGCACGGGAATGCCATGCGGCGGCACGATGCGCGTCTTCGTCGAGCCGATACGGCCAAAGCCCCGGCTCTGGATCCTCGGCCACGGCAAAGTTGCCGAAACGCTTTGCACGATTGCCGCGGCCATCGGGTTCGAGGTGGTGATCGACGATCCGATGGCCGATCCGGCCCGCTATCCATCGGCGGCACGCCTGCTCACCGATGATCTCGACTATTCGCGCCTCGACCCTGGCGAAGACGATTGCGTTGTCGTCGCTACGCAGCACAAAGGCGATCATCAGTCCATGGCGCGGTGCTTGCGCTCGCCTGTGCCCTATATCGGGCTGGTCGCCAGCCGCAAGCGCTCGAGGCTCGTGCTCGATTATTTGCGCGAGCAAGGATTCGGCGAGACCGAGCTGAAGCGGGTCTATGCGCCGGCCGGCCTCGATCTCGGCGCGCGTTCGCCGGAGGAAATCGCGCTCTCGGTGCTCAGCGAAATCGTGATGCTGCGCCACAAAGCCGGCGGCGCGGCGCGGCGCCTCGAAATGGCGCGAACGGCGGAAGCCTGATGCGGCTGGAATCCTCGACGACGGTCGCCGAAATCCTCGACCGATATCCGGACGCGATCCGGGTGTTCGCGGCGCACCATATGGCGTGCGTCGGCTGCGCGATCGCGCCCTACCACACGGTCGCGGAGGCTTGCGCCGATTACGGCGTGGCTTTTGGTCGGCTGAAGCGAGAGCTTGCGGCGGCCGCGAAGCGGCGGTAGCGCGGCGCTACTTTGGAGGGCGCTATTCCTCCTCGGCGATCCGCACCAGCGCGTGCGGATCGCGAAGCACGAGATGCTGCCGGCCGCCATCGACAACGCCGCGCTGCTCCCACCCGCTCAGCATCCGGCTCACCGTGTAGAGGTTGGTCCCGGCCATCAGCGCGATATCGCGCCGGGTGATCGGAAAGGAAATCTCGATCCCGCCATCGACGCGGCGACCTGCCTGGCGCACGAGACGCAAGATGGCGTGCGC
Organism: Allostellaceae bacterium; assembly: GCA_035605975.1. GTDB lineage: Bacteria > Pseudomonadota > Alphaproteobacteria > ATCC43930 > CGMCC-115725 > CAIKMD01. Next base: position 20,893 of record DATNGG010000132.1, read on the forward strand.
GATGCGGCGCTCGACACGCTGGGTCGCCGCCTCGCCGAGGCGCGCATCTGCTTCCTCGAGAAACCTGCCGATGCCTCGGATCACCGCCACCGCCAGCGCGGGATAGCGCGCCATGAGCGCGAAGAAAGCCTGCCTCGACCAGCAAAGCGCGATGATGTCGGTCACGGCAAGAGCGGTCGTCGTGTAGGCCCTGTCGTCGAATATCCCGACATAGCCGGCGAGATCGCCGGGACCCAGGAATCGAACGACGATGCGGCTGCCTTCGCTCATGACACGGGTCGCCTTCGATCGGCCGTTCAAGATCAGGAAGAGACGACGCGGCATTTCGCCCTGTGCGAAGAGCGCGCCGCCCTTGCGGATGTGCGCGATCTGCGATTCCCTTGCGATTTCGCCGCAAGCGGAATCATCCAGCCGCGCGAAGAATTCGAGGTGGCGAATCGCCGACCCATCCAAACGCCCGCTGGCATCCTGGCGCAGCGGCAATTGCTTCGGACGCGGCAAAGCGGCGCTCTCCATAGGGCGGCATCCAGCATCCCCGACCGGGATCGTCTCGAATTATATCGTCAACGCCGCTCGCCGGCGCAGCACGAGACGATGCGCCAAGATGCCGCGGACGCCGGCGCAGAGCATTTTTTGCTGCCGTGCACCCGTCATTTGCTCTGGCGCAACGAAGGTTCGCCCGGCCGGGCACATATCGAGATCGACGGCGCATCTCGATGCCGTCTCAGCAACGAGGGGAGAAACATCATGCATGGTCGACTCGAGAGCGAGGCGCAGGCGGGCTATTGCGAGGACGGGCTGAGGCTTCGGCACAAGCTCTTGAAGCTTCGCTGGATGGGGCTCGAGCGCGAGGCCGATGAGGTCGCCGACGCGATCGGCGACCTTCAGTGCAGGCTCCCGAAGGTCGTCGCGACCAATATTGCTGCGACCGACTGACGTGTCGTTCCGGTCGCCTGGTGCCGTTTTAGGGCTCGGATGAGGTCTTGACCGGCACGGCGACCGGCGCGCCAGTGCGCCGCGGCGATCGCGTGCCGCCGCTCACGACGAGCATCGCCAACGGCGGCACGGCGAGGAGCACCGCGCACAGCCCGGTCGCGGCAAGTCCCGCCCAGGCGATGAGCGGGCCGGCGATGAAGGCAACCAGCACGCTGATGCCGGCGGAACACGTGTCGTTGACGCCCAAGGCGCGGCCGCGCTCCGCGGTCGGATAGTGATCGGCGATGAGCGCCGTCGCCGACACATTCGCCCCGGCCCAGCCGATGCCGACGAGGAAAGCGCCCAGAGTTACGGTCCAGAACACGCTGGTATAAGCGACGAGCCCCGCACCGGCGAGCGCCGTCGCGACGCCTGGAAACATCACCGCATCGCGCCCGTAGCGGTCGGTCAACCGCCCCAAGGGAATGGTGAAAGCGAACATGCCCATGGAATGGCAGGCGCCGGCGATCGCAATGCCGGTGAGCGTTGTGCCGCAATCTTTGAGGACCAGCGAGGTCAGCACCATCACGATCGACATGTTGCCTTGCGCGGCGCAGTTGGAGACGACCGCAAGGCGGATCGCCGGATTGCGGAGCAAGCTCGAGGCGCGGAAGGCGCGCTTCGGCGCACCCTCGGCGGCGCGCGGCGGTGCAACGAAGCCCGGATAGTAGTGGTGGAGATTCTGGCCGATATGCTTGGGGTCGGGGCGAACGAAGCTGACGATGATCATGCCCGGCAGGATGAGGCAGGGCAGCAAAAACCAGGCAAGGCCGAGCGGATCGCCGCCGATGCGCGCCGAGACGTGCTCCGACACATCGATCACGAGCGGGCTCACGACCAACCCCAAGAGCGAGCCCAAGGCGAGATAGCCGAGCGCCTGGGCGCGATACTGCGGCGGGAACATGTCGGTCGCGGCGACGCGCAGCTGCTGCGAGGCGTTCATCCCCATGCCGAAGACGAGGATGCCGAGAACGAAAGCGGGAAAGCTGTGGTAAAGCATGGCGACGCCGACTCCTGTCGCGCCGAAGAGCGCCAGGCCCAGCCCCATCAGAATCCCCGGCTTGCGGCCGAGCGCGTCGGTGACCCGTCCGACCGGATAGGCAATGAGGAAGCGGCTGAGGCCGACGAGACCGACCGACAGGCCGATGAGATCGGCCGAGCCGGTCAGCGCGATCACCATCAACGGCCCGAAGCCATAGGTGAACTGCATCCCCGCGCCGGTGAAGGTCTGCGACAGCGAGAACAGCGCCATGTTGCGCTTGACGACCGAGGGAACGCGAAAGGCGGGGGAAATGCTTGCGGCGCTATCCATTTAACCAAATTAGCAGAGCCCGGGAATTCGACAAATGGACGCGCGGCAGGGCAGGCTTGCGCCAAGCGGGGTCGCGACCGCCGGCTTCGGGCTCACCCGGGGTTAATCTCTCGGCGCAATACTGCCAGCGCCATGGTTAAGATTTTCGACCGGGACCGACGGGATGCAGGACCGCTCGAGCCGGCCGAGCGCGCAGCGCTCGCGGCGCTGTTCCTCTTCGCCCTGGCGCTGCGCCTCGTGCCGACCGTCATTCATCCGAGCCTCGATCATCCCGACGAGCTGTTTCAAAGCCTCGAGCAGGCCCATCGCCTGCTCTTCGGCTATGGCGAAATCCCATGGGAGTTCCATGTCGGCGCGCGCTCCTGGCTCTTGCCGGGCGCCTTGGCGGGTTTCATGTGGCTGGGCGACCGCATCGCCGATACGCCCGCCCTCTATCTCGGCGCCGCCCATCTGGCGCTCGCCGCGCTCGCCGCGACCAGCATGCTCTGCGCCTTTTTCTGGGGCCGGCGCTGGTTCGGCTTTTGGGGCGGGCTGGTCGCGGCCTCGCTCCCCGCGCTCTGGCCGGATGCGGTCTATTTCGGCGCGCGCTCGCTGAGCGAATGCGTCGCCGCCGCGCTTCTCGTGCCGGCGCTCTATCTCCTCGACGGCGAGGTGAAGCGCGCGACGGGCGGGCGCCGCTTCGCCGGCGGGGCGCTGCTCGGCCTCGCCACGGCGCTGCGCATCCAGTTGGCCCCTGTGCTCGCGCTCGTGCTCCTCTGGCGGGCCGTCGAGGACCTGCATCGCCGCGATTCGCTAAGGACGGAGTTGCCCTTCGTCATCGGCATCGCGCTCGCCCTCGGCGCAGCCGGGCTGCTCGACGCTCTCACCTGGACCTATCCGTTCCAGTCGCTGTGGCTCAACTTCACCTACAACGCCTTCAACGGCGCCGCCGACAGTTTCGGCACCGCGCCCTGGTCCTATTACCTCATCGGCTTGATTGCACAGTGGCGCTGGTATTTTCCGGCGATTCTGCTGCTCGCCTTGCTCGGCGGCTGGCGCCTGAAGCTGCCGCTTGCGGCGGCGATCGTGATCCTCATCGCCCACGCGCTGGTGCCGCACAAGGAGTATCGCTTCATCTACCCGGCGGTGCTGCTGATCCTGATCCTTGCGGGACTGGGCCTCGCCCAGCTTATGTCATTCTTTGGCACGCGCGCGGCCGGCGCATCGCGCGGCCTGACGCTCGCCGCGCTCGGCGCCGTCGCCCTATCGAGCGCGGCCTTCGCCACCTCGCCCGCAATGCGGCCGATGTGGAATGCCGGCAGCAATCTGATCGCGGCCGCGTCTTACATTCATGGCCTCGATCATGTCTGCGGCATCGCCGCCGACGGCACCTATGGCGGCTATGCCTATTTCCATCGCGACGCGCCGTTCTATTGGCTCACCAGTGCCGCCGAGCTCGCGGATGACGCGCCCGGCTTCAACGTGCTGATGACGGCGAAGCCCGTGCCGCGCGAGTTTTCGACCTTGCGCTGCTTCGGCGCGATCTGCGTCGCGCGGCGCCCCGGAACGTGTCTCTCGACCCCGCCCGCGCCGCGCCCCTTCATGACCACGCCGCACGCACCTTAGCAACGCGTCACGGCGCCTCGTGCTGCTCCGCCTGCGCGCCGTAAGCGGTGCCGTAATCGCCGGCGATCGATTGCGTGTCGTGGATGAACAGCAGGAACAGCAGGGTGAGGCAGGCCTCGGCAAGGACGAGACTCGCCAAGAGCCGGCGCGACAATGCCCTCGCCTCGGCATCATCGCCCGCCGCGGCGCGCTCGATCCAGACGAGCCACAATGCCGGCAAAGCGAAAGCGACGACGAGATAGTGGAGATAGACCGGCCGCGCCGTCGCGGTCAGCAACAGGCCATAGCCCCAGAACGCGGCATTGACCGCGAGCGCCGTCGAGGAGCCCGACGCGAAGATGTGCTCCGCCACGCCCGCCGCGTTGCGGCGCAATTGCCGGGTGAAGCGTAAGAGGATGGTTGCAAAGCACGCGACCACAAGTCCGAGGAACGCGCCCGACAGATAGGTCGGCCAGCCGAGCACCGCGGGATAGGCGAGAAAGCGCCGGAAATCATTGCCGAGCGCATAGTGAAGATCGAGGCCGAGCGCGAGGGCGAGCCAATGCTGATAGAAATCCGCATGAAGAAGGCTGGCGAGGTTGGCGCCTTCGACACCGCCCGGCAGCTTGACGATGGCGATGAGCCAGGGGATGAGCGGCAGCGCGCCCAAGAGGCTGCCGATCAGCCAGAGGCGCCAGCGCACGGACTTGCGATCGAAGAGGGCGGTCGCGGCAACGAAAGCCGCGGCGAAGAAGAAGCCGCAGAGCTGCACCTGCCCGAGAAGCGCGCCGATAACGCCCCAGGCGAAGGCGCCCCACCAGCGCTCGCGCTTCCACCACACCCAGAGCAAGGCGACGGTGAAAAGCGGCAGGATGTCGGGCGGCCAGATCTTCCGGCTGAACAGCACGGCAAGCGGGTTGACCGCGACGAGTGCCGCGGCCCAAAGCCAGGGCTCGCGCTCGGCGCGCTGAACCCCGAAACGCGCGAAGAGCGACAGGAGCAGGATCGCGGCGCCATTGCTGAGCGCGACCGCGCGAGCGAGCGCGATCGGATCGAGCGCCGGCAGGACCGCGCTCAAGCCGATGAAGGCCCAAAGGCTTAGCCCCGCATTGGGGAGGCCCGCGCTCGATCCCATGCCGAGCAGCGGCAGATCGCGGCTTTGCCAGAAGTCGCGCAGCTGCGCGAAGGTCCAGGCCTCGTCGCCTTTCCATTCCATGTCCGAAAGCCAGACGAGGCGGAAGACGATACCGAGTGCGAGCGCCAGGCCGAAGCCGATCGCCCAACGCCGCCGCCAGAGCGCGTGCGAGGCCACGCGGCGCAAGCCTCGCAGCGCCGTATCACCGTCGCGCGAAGTCAAGGCTGGCTTGCTCCGGCGCGGCGACGCCAGCACCATATTCGCGCCGCAGCGTCCAGACGATGAAGAGAAGGATCAAGAGCGGCGTCGCGAAGCCCGCGCGAAACACGGTCGGCGGGTTGAAGAACGGGCTGACCCAGAGCAGCACGAGGAAAAGGGTCTCGGTCAAGCGCAAGCCCCTCTCCAGCCCCCGCGCGAAGACCAGCGCCGCCGCGAGCCCGAGCAACAGCGCGTCGTAATCGATCACATGCGGCGCCGCGAGCAAGGTCGCGGCAAAGAGCACCGCAAGCTGCGCCTCGCGTGCCATCGGCCGGCGATAGCACCACCACACCGCAGCGGCGGCGCCGGCGATGCCGAGCGCCTGGATCGCATTGGCGAGCGGCGCCGGCGCACCAAGCAGAGCCGCGTAGGTAAAAAGACTCTGGCCGTTGAGGCGCGCGATCGCGCTCCATTGCACGAAGAGCTCGCTGGGGCGCGTCATCACCGCGAGCCATTGCTGCCACGGCGCGATGCCGAAGATCGCGGCGCTGGCGGCGGCGAGAAGCAGCGCGCTCGCCGCCGCACCGGCGAGCGCTTTCCAGTGCCGTCCGGCAATGAGCGCAACCGGCACCATCAGCCAGAGCTGCGGCTTATAGGTGAGCGCGCCCAAAAGCGCGCCCGCCAGCACCGGCCGGCGCGGCAGCAGGCCGAAGCCGCCCATCATCAGCGCGCAGGTGAGAAAAGTATTCTGGCCGAGACAGGCCGTGATCGCGCTGGCGGGGCAGAGCGCCGCCGCCACGCCGAGAATCGCCCGCGCGCGCGGCGCCCGAACGCAGCAACAAGTGGCGGCGATGAGACCGAGGAAGCTCAGCGCCAAAAACAGAATCCCGGCCGGGAGAAACGGCAAAAGGCCGAAAGGCAGAAGCAGCAGCAAATAATGTGGCGGATAAAGCCAGGGATGCAGCGGCAGCGGATGCGCGAGCCAGGCGGCGAAATTGGCGTTGAGCAGCTGAGTCAGCCCGTCGCCGTCATAGAGCACCGCGATATTGCCGTCATAAAAGGCGCGGATGGCCGTGTCATAGACCATCCAATCCTCGCCGCGCTCGCCGGCGAAGGCATGGATGTAAAAGGCCCAGGCGGCAAGGCCGAAAACGCCGGCAAGGCCGGCCGCGAGGCCGAGATTTTTCTCGACGGACATGAATGATCCTGCGCCCGATCGCGCTCCGCCAAGCTTGGCAGGGCAATGGCTTAGAAAGTGTTAAGCCGCGGCTTTGCGGCGGCTGCTATACTCGCGAAGAAGACCGGCAAAATGGCGTGGGAGGCTGCAGAATTAGCCTGCGCCCCTCGACTACGCTCCGCTCCGCTCGGGGTGAGGAAAGAGGGTTGATGGCATTAAGAAAAAAGCCTCATCCCGAGCTTGTCGAGGGACGCACGGCCAACATCCAGCGACATGCAATTGCTCGGCATAAACGGGAGGAAAGCGATGGTGGCGGTCATCCGTTTGCACCGGCGCGGCGGGCCGGAGGTGCTGAGCTTCGAAGACATCGAGCTCGGCCGCCCCGGCCCCGGCGAGGTGCGCTTCCGCCAGCGCGCCTGCGGCCTCAACTTCATCGACACCTATATCCGCACCGGGCTTTATCCCTCGCCGCTCCCCTGCATCCTCGGCAATGAAGGCGCGGGCGAGGTCCTCGAAGTCGGGCCGGGCGTCATCGAGTTCAAAGAAGGTGATCGCGTCACCGCGATCCATCGCCTGGGTGGCTATGCCGAAGAGCGCATCGCCCCGGCCGAGCGGCTGGTGAAGCTGCCCGATTTCGTCTCCGACGAGATGGCCGCGGCGCTGATGTTCAAGGGCCTCACCGCCCGATATCTCCTGCGCCAGACCTTTCGCGTCGCACCCGGCCAGACCATCCTCTTTCATGCCGCGGCGGGCGGCGTCGGCCTCGTCGCTTGCCAATGGGCGAAGCTCCGCGGCGCGACCGTGATCGGCACGGTCGGCAGCACGGAAAAGGCCGAACTTGCCCGCGCCCATGGCTGCGATCACGCGATCCTTTATCGCGAG
>DATNGG010000133.1:0-28925 GCA_035605975.1 Allostellaceae bacterium
CCGCTCGAGCTCCGCATCCGCGACTTGCCGGTGACGCCGGATCGCCTGCTGGCGCTGATCGCCGAGGCACGAGCGCGGAGCACGTAGCGCCGCGCAAAAAGCGGGTGGCGCGTCTCTCTCGCGCGGCTATGATGCGTCGGCGCCGCGCGGCAACCGCTCGACGACGGGAGGATCATGAGCGATCGCAGCAATCTTGATGCCCATATCGCCTATGACGATTTGCGCGAATGGCTCGCCTATGCCGAACGCCTCGGCGAGGTGCGCAAGGTGGAAGGGGCGAGCTGGCAGGAGGATATCGGCCTCGCCGCCGAGGCCGTGCTGCGCGCCGAGAACGGGCCTTGCGTCGTCTTCGATGCGATTCCGGGCTGCCCGAAGGGGTTTCGCCTGCTGATGAATGTGTTCGCCGGCAAGCGGCGCAATATGACCTTGGGCTTTCCCGACGATCTCAACAAATGGGAGTTGAGCGACGGCTATCGCAGAGCCTATCTCGAAAATCCGCGCACCATTCCCCACGAAATCGTCGAGACCGGCCCGGTGCTCGAGAACGTGCTGACGGGCGATGCGATCGACGTGCTGAAATTCCCGGCGCCGGTCTGGCACGAGAAGGATGGCGGACGCTATATCGGCACCGGCACCTACAGCATCACGCGCGATCCCGAAGAGAATTGGCTCAATGCCGGCGCCTATCGCGCGCAGTTGCACGACAAGAACACGGTCGGCGTGCTGATCGCCGCCGGCCATCATGGCGATCTCCACCGCGCGAAATATTTCGCCAAGGGCGAGGCCATGCCGCTCGTCATGGTGCTGGGGGGCGATCCGCTCGCCTTCTTCTATGGCGGCGTCGAGGCGCCCTATGGCGTCTTCGAGATCGACATCATCGGCGGCATGCGCGGACGGCCGATCAAGATGGTGCGCGGCAAGGTGACCGGCCTGCCATTTCCCGCCGATGCCGAGATCGTGCTCGAAGGCTATGTGAGCCCCGACCGCAAGCACATGGAGGGCCCGTTCGGCGAGTGGACCGGCCATTATGCCGGCGGCGCCTCGATGGCGACGGTGCTCGACATCAAGGCGATCTATCACCGCAACGATCCGATTCTCCTGGGCGTGCCGCCGATGGGCGGCGGGCCTGACGAGATGGCGCGCTACCGCGCGGTGATGCGCTCGGCCATGATCAAGCAGAACATGACCAATGCCGGCGTGCCGGAAGTGAAGCAGGTCTGGTGCCACGAGGTCGGCGGCGCGCGGCTCTTGCACGGCGTTGCGATCAAGCAGCGCTATCCGGGTCACGCGGTTCAGGCGGGCCATATCGCCGCGCAATGCGGTGCCTCGGCCTATGCCTGCAAATACATCATCGTCGTCGACGACGATATCGATGTGACTGATCTCGACCAGCTGCTTTGGGCGATGCTGACGCGCAGCGATCCCAAGGAGTCGATCCAATTCATCACGGGTTCCTGGGATTCGCCGGCCGATCCGCGCCTGCCGCCCGAGAAGCGCGCGGCGCGCGATATGACACATTCGGTGGCGGTGATCGATGCCTGCCGGCCCTTTCAATGGCGCGACAAGTTCCCGCCGTCCAACGCCCCGAGCGCCGAGGTCGCGAAGAAGGCGGCCGAGCGCTTCGGTTGGCTGCTCGATCAGCGAAAGTGAGTGCGGCGGCCGGCGCGATTTGCAGAAATAAGAGAGCAGGGAAGGAAAGCGAAGGATGAGACGAGGGGTTTGCGCCGCTCTGGTGAGCAGCATTTGCATGGCCTTGGCCGTGTCGACGGCCCAGGCCGAGACGATCAAGATCGGCCTCTTTCGCGGCACCTCGTCTGGCGGCCCGATCTATATCGCGATGGACAAGGGCTATTTCGCCGCCGAGGGGCTGACGGCGGAGCTCACCTTCTTCGATGCGGGCGAGCCCATCGCGGTCGCGACGGTTTCGGGCGATGTCGATTTCGGCGCGGCCGGCGTTTCGGCCGGGCTCTACAATCTCGCGGGCAAGGGCGCGCTGAAGATCATCGGCGGCGTCAACCGCGACGTTTCGGGCTTTCGCGCCATCGGCTACTACGTCTCGAACCATGCCTATGACGCCGGGGTGCGAAGCTTGCGCGATTTCGCCGGCCATTCCGCGGGCGTGACCACGGTCGGCTCGACCTATCACTACACGCTGGGGCTGCTCGAGCAGCATGGCGGCATCGCGCCGAAATCCGTGCGCGTCCTCGCGCTGCAGAGCATTCCCAACATCGCATCGGCGCTAACCGGCGGCCAGGCCGATATCGCCGTCCTGCCCGTTCCTTACGCGACGCCGGCGGAGAAGCGCGGCAACTATAAGCTGCTCGGCTATGTGAGCGATATCGCGCCCTGGCAGGTCGGTGTGATCTGGACGGCGACCAAAACCGTCGACACCAAGCCCGATCTGGTGAAGCGCTTCTATCGCGCCTATCGCAAGGGCGGGCGCGACTACAACGCCGCCTTCACCGGACCCGACGGCAAGCACATCGAAGGGCCGACGGCGCCGGCCGTGCTGGCGATCATCTCCAAATACATCCACCAAAGCGTCCAGCAGATCGCGCCGGGAATTTCCTATGTCGATCCGGAGGGACGCATCGATCTCGCCGATGTCGCCAACCAGATCCGCTGGTACAAATCGCAGGGCATGGTGAAATCGGGCGTCGAGGCCAAGAACCTCATCGATCGCCGCTACGCCGTCGACGTCGCGGGCAAGTGAGCCGCGCCGCAGCGGGGCCTGCTTGCGCTCCCCTCCCGGTTCGGGCCTATCATGACCCCGATGGGTGATCGCGCAACTCTCTCCGACCTCGTGGCAGGCGCGCGCCGCGCGGTCGTCTTCACCGGCGCCGGCATGTCGACGGAATCCGGCATCCCGGATTTCCGCAGCCCAGGCGGCATCTGGAGCCGGATGAAGCCGATCTATTTCAACGAGTTCGTGGAGAGCGAGGAGAAGCGGCGCGAGAGCTGGACGCGGACTTTCTCGGGCGCGATGCGCTGGACCGGCGCCAAGCCCAATGCCGGGCACTACGCCGTGGCGCGGCTCGTCACGCGCGGCAAGATTGGCGCGGTGATCACCCAGAACGTCGACAATCTGCACCAGGAATCGGGCGTTCCCGCAATGCAAGTGATCGAGCTGCACGGCAATGCCCGCTATGCGACCTGCCTCGATTGCGGTCTGCGGCACGAGCTCGAAGTGCTGAAGCAGAGTTTCCTGGGGCGCGGCGAGATTCCACGCTGCCGCGATTGCAAAGGCCTCGTCAAGACCGCGACGATCTCCTTCGGCCAGGCGATGCCGCAAGCGGCGATGGCGCGTGCGACCGAGGAGGCGCTCGACTGCGACCTTTTCATTGTTCTGGGCTCATCGCTCGTCGTCTATCCCGCGGCGGGCTTCCCGCTTCTCGCCAAGGAGAACGGCGCCAAGCTCGCAATCGTCAATCGCGAGGAGACCGACCAGGACCGCTTCGCCGATCTCGTCATTCACGACGAGATCGGTCCCGTGATGACGGCGCTGGCGCCGCTGGACTAGACGCGCGGGTCACGATGGAGAGGTAGCAGCACGTGGCAGACCGACCCGAACGCCAACCCAAAGCCTATCTCAACCGCCGCTTCATCGAGAGCCGCGAGGGACGGGGCTTGCGCATTCTCTCGGAATATCTCGAGCCTTTGGCGCGCTTCACGCGGCATCGCGTCAACGACACGATCGTCTTCATGGGCTCGGCGCGGCTGCAATCGCGCGAGACGGCCGAGGCGGCCCTTACGGAGGCGCAGGGCAAGGGCGAAGGCGTCGAGGCGGCCCAGACCGTCCTCGATATGTCGGCCTATTACGAGGCGGCGCGGGCGCTGGCGCGGCGCTTGACCGAATGGTCGAAGGCGCTGCAGAACGACGAGCACCGCTTCGTCATCTGCACGGGCGGCGGGCCCGGCATCATGGAGGCGGCCAATCGCGGCGCGTCGGAAGGCCGCGGCATCAATGTCGGCCTCACCATCTCGATCCCGAACGAGGAATTCGACAATCCCTTCATCAGCCGCGAGCTGCATTTCCATTTCCACTATTTCTTCATGCGGAAATTCTGGTTCGTCTATCTGGCGAAGGCGGTCGTGCTGTTTCCCGGCGGCTTCGGCACGCTCGATGAGATGTTCGAGATCTTGACGCTCGTGCAGACCCGAAAAATGCGCAAGCGGGTGCCGATCGTTCTGTTCGGCCGCAAATTCTGGGACGAAGTGATCAATTTCGACGCGCTGGTGCGCTACGGCACGATCAGCGCCGGCGATCTCGCGCTGTTCCACCGCACCGATTCGGTCGAGGAAGCGTACGAGATCATCACGCGCGGCTTGACCGACAACGCGCTCGGCACGCCCGGCGCGACGCTATGAGGCTTCGGATGGCTGAGGGCGCGGCGGAATGAGCAGCCAGGTCCAGCTCGCGATCTGCGCCGTGAGCATCGCGCCAAAAGCGAGCTGATAGGCGAGCACGGGATAGCCGCCGGCCGTCCCGGCCGGGAACAGGTCGATGACGAGGCCGACCATGTATTGCAGCGTGAACGCGCCGATGAAGAAGAAGGTGTTGAGTGCGGTATTGGCGCGGCCGATCAGCCGCGCGGGAAAGTGCTGCGACAGCATCGGATAGCAGAGCGAGTTGATGTTCGACAAGAGTCCCATGCCGAGAAGGACCGCCCAGCGTCCGATGCCGGTTCCGAGCACGAGCGAGGCCTGCGACAGGATATAGAGCGCCGATCCGACGATCACGATGCGAATGAGCGCGACGCCGCGGCGGTTGAGCTCGCTGGCGATCAGTCCGTTCAGAACATAAGCGCCGATCTGCATCACTGTCAGGATCAAGAGATCGCTCGCAATGGCGTTGGGGCGAAGCCCGGCGACGTCGCGCAGCCAGGTTCCGGCCCAGAGGCTTTGGAAGGCGATGGTGCTGCCCACCGTCGTCATATAGAGCGGCGCCACGCGCCAGAAGGCACGGTCGCGATAAACCTCGCCGAGGCCCGCGAGCTGATCGCGTAAGCTCGACGGCTTCTTCTCCGCGACCCGCTCGGGGACGACGGCGAAGAGCATGAGCCCGCCCGCGAAGGCGGCGAGCGCGACGCCGACCATCAATTGGCGCCAGCCGACGAGGTCGATGACGAATTGGGTCGGCAGGGTGGCGGCGAGCGAGCCCAGCGCGCCGACGCTCAGCACGACGCCGTTGAAGAAAGGCCAGCGCGCGGTCGGGAACCACAGCGTCACCGCTTGGATCGAGGTCATCAGCGCGCCGGCGGCGCCCAGCCCCATCACGATGCGGCCGATGAGCGCGATCGGCCAAGTGGCGGCTGCGCCGAAGATCAAGGCGCCGATTCCGCCGAAGAGGATCATCACCGCCTGGACGCGGCGCGGCCCGTAGCGGTCCATGATGAGCCCGAGCGGCGCCTGGAACAGCGCCGAGGCAAGAAAATAGGTGGAGACGAGAAGGCCGAGATCGCCCGCCGACAGATGGAAATCCGCGACGAGATGGGGCGCCAGCACGGCGTTCATGAAGCGGAAATAGTTGCCCAGCGCGAAGATGGCGGCGAAAGGGGCGAGGACCGTAACGATCGGCAGACGCGCCGGCAGCGCCGCCGGTTGCGATGTCTCGGTCATCCTCTCTCCCTCGGGCATTCCCGCGAAACGGCGTGCCCCCGGCGCGCCACCCCGGATCATATTCGTACCGCGCGGCCCTGCACAATGCGCGCGGCGGTGCTAAACTTGCGAGACACGAGCGACAGGACCTCCCATGCCGATGAACAAACCGCATCTCGAATTCCGCGGCCTCGATTTGAGCGCCGGCTGGCACACGCTTCCGGGCTATCCGCCGACCATCATGGAGAAAATCCTGGCGAGCGATCTCGACGAGCGCCGCAAGATGGGCAGCCGCACGCGGCTCTTGCGGTTCGAGCCGGGCGCCTTCACCACCGCGCCTTTCGTCCATGATCACTGGGAAGAGGTGTTCCTGTTCGAGGGCGATCTCACCGTCGGCAATGACGCACAGGGCCGGGGCGGCGAGCCCTTCCAGGCGCCCACCTATGCCTGCCGCCCGCCGGGTGCCTATCACGGCCCGTTCAAGTCGGAACGCGGCTGCCTGCTCTACGAAATTCACTATTACGACGAGAGCAAGAAGTGACGGATCCCGCGCAGCCGCAGGGACGCCGCAATGGGCCGTGATGGAAAGCCTGTTCTGATCGCCGGCGGCGGCCCGGTCGGCCTGTTCTGCGCGCTCTTGCTCGGGCGCAAAGGCTTGCCGGTGCGGCTCTTCGACGAGAATCAGCGCCCGCAAGACGATCCGCGCGCGGCGACGACGCATCCCGGCACGCTCGAGGTCCTGGCCGAGGCTGGGCTGGTCGAGGACATGGCGCGGCTCGGCCTGGTCGCGCCGATCTTTCAGTTCTGGGACCGGCCAAGCGGGCGCAAGGTCGCGGAATTCGACCACGCGCTGTTGAAGGACGACACGCGCTTTCCTTTCGTCATCCAGTGCGAGCAGTTCAAGACGGCAGAGCTCATCCTCGGGCGCGTGCGCGAATTGCCCAATGTCGAAATCCTCTTCGGGCACGAGGTCATCGCCGTCGAGCAGAGCGCCGGCAGCGTCGCGGTCACCGTGCGCGGCCCAAAGGGCGAGAGCCGGCACGAGGGCGCCTATTTGATCGGCGCCGATGGCGGGCGCAGCGTCGTGCGCAAGCAAAGCGGCGTCGCCTTCGAGGGCTTCACCTGGCCCGAGCGGTTCATCGTCCTGACGACGCCCTTCGATTTCGGCGCATCGCGCGGTTATTGTCCGCGTAGCTATTTCGCCGATCCCGACGAGTGGAGCAATTGCTTCAAGGTTTCGGCCAATGGCCCGCCCGGCCTGTGGCGGACGGTTTACCCGACAAAGCCGGCGCAAACCGATGACGAGCTTTTGAGCGATAACGCGGTGCAAGCGCGGATGCAGAAATTCTTTCCCGCCGCGCAGCCTTATGAGATCGTCCATCGCAATCTCTACGTGACGCATCAGCGCGTGGCGGCGACCTTCCGCGCGGGGCGGGTTCTACTCGCCGGCGATGCCGCGCATGTAAACAATCCGATCGGCGGCATGGGGTTGAATGGCGGCCTGCAAGACGCGGCGAACCTTGTCGAGAAGCTCGCGAGTGTCCTCCTCGATGGCGCGACCGATCGGCTGCTCGACCTCTACAGCCTGCAGCGGCGCACTGTCGCGATCGAATTCGTGCAAGAGCAGTCGATCGCCAACAAGAAGCGGCTCGAAGAGCGCGACCCCGCGGCGCGGCAGCGCAATTTGGACGAGCTTGGGCGGATCGCCGCGGATCCGGCGCGAGCACGGCAATTCATGCTGCGCAGCTCGATGGTCGCGAGCCAGCGCCGTGCCGCATCGATAACGCTTGAGGAGGTTGTTCCGTGAAGATCGCGTTGCCCGACATCATCTCGAATTCGTACTTTCCCGCCGCTGCGGCGGTCGAGCTGGGATTCTTCAAGGCGGAGGGTCTCGATCTCTCGCTCGAGCTCGTCTACCCGGTCGACAAGGCCTATGCCGCCTTGCGCGACGGCAGCGTCGATTTTGTCGCCGGCTCGGCGCATTCGGCCTTGGCCGCCTTCCCCGAATGGAAAGGCGCAAGGCTGCTCTGCGCGCAAGCCCAGGGCATGTACTGGTTTCTCGTCATGCACAAGCGGTTCGGCGCCCGCCGCGGCGATCTCGCTGCCGTCAAGGGACGCAGCATCGGCGCCGCGCCCTGGGTCGATATGGGATTGCGGCAGTTGTTGATCGCGGGCGGCATCGATCTCGCGCGCGACAAGGTCACGATCGCACCCGTGCCGGGCGCGCAGGGCGCCGGCGTCAATTTTGGCGTGACCGCGGCCAAGGCGCTCGAAGACGGCAAGATCGACGGGTTCTGGGCGAACGGCATGGGCGCCGAAGTGGCGGTGCGTCGCGGCGCCGGCGATGTCGTCATCGACGTGCGGCGCGGCGACGGGCCCAAGTCATGCTTCAACTACACCATGGCGTCGATCGCGACGACGGATGCTCTGATCGAGCGCTCGCCCGAAAGTGCCGCCGCCGCGATCCGCGCCGTCGTCAAGACGCAGCAGGCGCTCAAGGCCGAAGTGGCGCGCGCGACCGCGGTCGGCAGGAAGCTCTTTCCGCCCGCTGAGGCCGAGCTGATCGCCGAGTTGATCCGGCGCGACCTGCCTTATTACGACCCGACGATTTCGCGCGAGTTCGTTGCCGGCATGAACGCTTTCGCCCGCACCGAGAACATCTTGAAGGGCAATCCCACTTATGAAGCGGTGGTCGCAACGCAATTCAGCGCGCTCTGGGCGGGATGATGCGCTGAAACTTGACCGCGGCTGATTCCGGGTCGATGCTGCCAAAAAATTCTGGGAGGATGCGATGGCATCATCGAGCACCAAGCCGCCGTTCCACGCCGAGCATGTCGGAAGCTTTCCGCGTCCCGAGCGTCTGTTGCAGGCGCGCGAGGATTTCGCCGCCGGCAAGCTCGCCAAGCCCGAATTGAAACGCATCGAGCAGGACTGCATCCGCGAGATCGTCGCGATGCAGGAGCGCGTCGGCATCGGCGCCATCACCGATGGCGAGTTTCCGAAGACCGGCTGGCGCGAATTCCTCTTCGAGAAGTGCGACGGCTTTGCCAAGGAGCCGGGCGAGCCCGCTTTCATGTTCACTTTGTTCGACGGCGAGAAATGGGGCGCGGTCGGCGAGCCCAAATGCGTCGGCAGGCTGCGCCGGCGCGAGCCGCTCTCGGCGGAGGATTTCTCGGTCCTCAAATCCATGACCGCGCGGCCGGTCAAGGCCAACCTGCCGACGCCTTCGATCGCGCATTTCCGCGGCGATAGCGTGTTCGACCGCGCCATCTATCCCGACCGCACCGCTTATTTCGCCGATCTCGCGCGCATCATGCGCGAGGAGATCGCCGACCTCGCGGCGCGCGGCTGCACTTATCTGCAAATGGACGAGGTACCGCTCGCCGTGCTGTGCGATCCGCGCAACCGCGAGGCCGTCAAAGCGCGCGGCGAAGACCCGGACCAGCTCATCGACACCTATATCGACGCGATCAACGCCTCGATCGAAGGCCGTCCCCAAGGCATGACCGTCTGCGTCCATATGTGCCGCGGCAATGTCGGGCACGGCATGGCCGATGGCGGCTATGAGCCGATTGCCGAGCGCGCCTTCGGCCGGTTGAAGGTCGACGGCTTTTTCCTCGAATACGACACGCCGCGTGCCGGCGATTTCCGGCCGCTGCGCTTTTTGCCGAAGGACAAGCGCGCCGTGCTGGGGCTGGTGACGACCAAGGTCCCGGAGGTCGAATCGGCGGACTCTCTGAAGCGGCGGCTCGACGAGGCCGCCAAAATCGTGCCGCTTGAGCGGTTGAGCCTCTCGCCGCAATGCGGCTTCTCGAGCGCGGCGCGGCGCGGCCGCCTTGCCATGGACGTGGTGGAGCGCAAGCTCGCCCGCATCGTCGAGGTCGCGCACCAGGTCTGGGGTTAACCGAGCGTCGCCTGGCGCGGCAGCCCCGCTCAAGCCGGAACGCGCGGTCTCCGCAGTTGCGCAAGCGCTTCGCGATGAAGCGCGAGCCAGTCGCCTTCCTCGGTGGTGGTGTAATAGCCGCCGCGAGCCTGCGCGTAGGCCTGCGGGTCATCGGCGGCCGGCGGACGGACGCCGTTCCGGAAGGCCTCCGCGGCTTTGAGCAGCATGCGGCGATTGCGGGCGATCGCGATATCGGACGGCGCCAGATTCTCGAAGCTGTGATCGGCGAACGCGCCCATGCTTTCGGTGACCGCTTGATCCTGGGTGTGGATGCCGCCGATGCCGGTGAAGCTCTTCTCGCGCTGCTCGGCGCGATCGATCAAATAATCATTCTCCTCGCATTCGACCATGCGATAGCGCCCGTGCCAGCCGGTGGTGTTGGGATGGACATTATCGCGCACATAAGAGCCCGAGACCCGGATCCGGTCGTCATTGGGGCGCTGATAGGATTGCGATTCGAAGCCGACGAACATGCAATGCTCGTCATCCATCGGGATGAAGGCACGCACCATGATGTTCTGCTCGAGGCTCGCGACCGGCGGCATGATCCAGAACGGGAAGAGGAAATGCGCGACGCGCCAATAAGTGCCGCCCGGCAGGGTCGGCGAAGGGCGGTGCGCGCCATAGGTGAGGCCGAACTGCGTCTCGGTCACGCGGTATTCCGGCGCGCGATTGGTGATGAGATCGCGCCGGCTATTGTTCTGGGTCTGCGTGGGGTTTGCCGCGCCGAAATGCAAAATGCCGACATGCGAGGTGTCGAGATCGCCCTCGACCGCCTGGAGCCAATTGCAATGCCGCTGCACGAAGCGGATGTTCTCGCCCTCGCGCGGCTGGAAGCAGGCCTCGAACAGCGGCAAGCCCGGCGCCTTGGCCGGATCGCCCATATAGACCCAGACCACGCCGTTGCGCTCGGCGGTGAGGTAGGCCTTGGTGCGAACGCGGTCCTTGAATTGCTGGCGCTCGGGCAAATTGGCCTGATCGACGCAATTGCCGTCGACATCGTATTTCCAGCCGTGATAGACGCAGCGAATGCCGTTCTCCTCGTTGCGCCCCAGGAACAGCGAGGCGCAGCGATGCGGGCAGCGATGATCCATCACCCCGACCCGGCCGGATGTATCGCGGAACGCGATCAGCTTCTCGCCGAGGAGAAGGATCCGCACCGGCGCCCCGTCGGCTTCGAGCTCAGTGGAACGCGCCGCCGGAATCCAATATTGCCGCATCAGCTCGCCCATCGCCGTCCCCGGGCCGGTGCGCATCAGGGTTTCATAGGGATCGGCCATGCGCTTCTCCGTTTCGGCTTGCCTTGTCAGGGCAGGAATTTCTCGGTGACGAGCTGGCTGTCCGGGACAGTCTTGTCGATGACGCCGACATCGATCAAGGCCTGCTGCACCGCCGCCAGCTTCTTGCGGTCGAAATGCCCATCGCTGAAAAAGGTGGGCATTTCCGCGTCATAGGTCTTCGATGCGATATCGTCGGGCAGATGCGTCACCTTCTCGGTGATGCGCAGCGTTTCCGCCTTGTGGCTTTTCATGAAGGCGGTCGTCTCGAACCAGGCGCGCAGGAAGCGGCGCAGCTCGTCCGGCCGCTGCGTCATCATCGGCTCGCTCGCATAGAGGATGTCGGCGATGAAGTCGTGGATCTCGTCGCCCGCCTTCACCAGGATCCGCGCCTTGCCTTCGCTTTCGAGCTTCAAGCCGGTGGAGGTGGTGCCGACCATCGCGTCGACATTCTTCGACAATAGCCCCGAGACGATTCCGGCCATCTGTCCGAGATAGGCAAGCTTGATCCCGTCGGGACCGAAACCGTGCTTCTTCGCGATGGTCTTCGCGATCCAGCTCGTGAACGAGCCGGGCGTCGTTGTGGCGATGGTTTTGCCTTTGAGCTCCGCGATCGATTTGATCGAGCCGTCGTTGCGCACGACGAGGGAGAGGGAGTTGAGATCGTTGGCATAGGCGGCGACGCCGCGCTCGGGCGCGCCGCGGATGAGGAACAGCATGTCGGAGCCGGTGCCGATGATCACGTCGAGCGAGCCGGCGGCCATCGCCTGGTGCATCTTTGCCCCGCCGGCAAAGTCGATACGCTCGACGTCGAGGCCGGCTTTCTTGAAGATGCCGGTTTCGATGCCGACGGTCACGGGCGAGAACACGAAGGCGGTCGGCTCGGGCGTGCCCGCGCGAATCTTGGCATCGGCCTGAGCGCCGAAGGCGCACAGCACCAATCCGACCGAGACGGCACCGGCCCAGCTAAGGGCCGCACGCGCCAGTTTTTTCACCATGATCTCCTCCCCGAGCGATTTTCCTGCCGATCATAGACCTCTTTGCGGCCGATGCCATCGCCGCAATCAGCCGCGAAATGGCCACAGAAGCCGATTTGCTCTGCCCAACTTCCTCCCCTAGAGTTTCGGACGAAACCCGCACGCACCGAGCAGAGGGGCGCGGTCATCCCACGCCAAAGCCCGTCCTGGGCCGCTGAATGAGCTACACCGACATTCTTTTCGTTGCGCTCTTCGTCGGCGTGTGTGTGCTCAGCCGCCTGCTGCGGCGATGGCCCGCCATCCGCGAATGGACCATCATCGCATTCAGCCTCCTGATCGTCGCCTCCTGGGGATTGTTCTCGCTCGCTCTGCTGCTTGCCGTCGCCGCGGTCAATTTCGCCGCGGCAGTGGCGGCGGCGCCGGCGCCGCAAGGGCGGCGCCGCGCGATCCTCATCGGCGCGATCGTCTTCGATCTCGCGGCGCTGGGCTTCTTCAAATATGGCGGCTTCATCGCCGCCAATGCGGATTCGATCTTCGATTCGAAGCTCAGCGTTCCCGCCCTCGGCATCCCGCTGGCGATCTCGTTCTACACCTTTCATCTCATCAGCTACCTCGTCGACGGGGTGCGGCGGAAGATTCCGCCTTTGCCGCTGCGGCAGTATCTTTTCTATCTCTGCTTCTTCCCGCATCTGATCGCCGGGCCGATCGTTCGCACCTGGCAATTGCCGTCGCAGCTCGGGCGGGTTCGCCTCATTGGCAACGACATGTTGTTCGGCGTGCATTATTTCGTGCTCGGTTTTTTTCTGAAAGCCGTGGTCGCGAACAATCTCGCGCAATCGATCGACCCCTATTGGGTGGACGGCGCCGCCGGCTTGTCGGCGGCCGATCGCTGGGTCATCGCCTTTCTCTATTATTGCCAGATTTACAGCGATTTCGCCGGCTACAGCCTGATGGCGCTCGGCATGGCGCGGCTTCTCGGCTATCGCTTGCCGGCGAATTTCCGCGCGCCGATGCTTGCCGGCACGATGCAGGAATTCTGGCGCCGCTGGCACATCACGCTGTCGCGCTGGCTACGCGACTATCTCTACATCTCGATGGGTGGTAACCGTCTCGGCCGGCAGCGCGCGATTTTCAACATCCTGGTGACGATGCTGCTGGGCGGGCTGTGGCACGGCGCGGGATGGAGCTTCATCGCTTGGGGCGCGATGCAGGGCGTCGGCCTTGCGGCGGAGCGGGTCCTTGGCCTCAACCGCAAGCCCGAGGGCCTGCTGCGGCGGGCGCCGTGGTGGATCACGACGCAGCTCTGGATCACCATCGCCTGGGTGTTCTTTCGCGCGCCCGACATGGCGGGCGCGCTTCATTTCGTCGGCGGCATGCTGCGCTTCGATCATTGGAGCGCCTTCGACGTGCAGGGCGGGCTGATCTTGCCCTTGCTGATCGCCGGCGGCGCCGTGCTGCACCATCTGAGCCCGCTCTGCATCGCCAAGCTGCCGCGGCGCCGGCTCGGCCTGTTTCTCGGCACCGCGACCGGGGTCCTGCTGATGCTCGATCTGGTGGTGCTCTCGCCCAACAAAGTCTTCATCTATTTCAAATTCTGAGGACGAGGATGGGCCGCTTCCGAAAAACCTTCTGGCAGTCCTTCATCGCCGCGGCTGTGCTGGTACTGGCGCCGCTGGTGCTGTGGAGCCGCCTCGATGCGGCCCATATTCCGGCGAAACCCGATTTCCCGATCCCCGGCCAACGCTTCGTTGCCGAATATGGCGGGCAGGGGGCCTATCTCGCGCATCTGGCCTACTGGTGGAACTTGTTCGGTATGGGCGACCGCATCCGCCATGCCGATCTGGTGCTCCTCGGCTCCTCGCACACGCAATTCGGCTTGTCGGCGCGGCAGCTCGGCGACGCGCTGTCGCGCGATCTCGGCCGCCCGGTCCGCGTGTTCAATGCGGGCCTCGGCTGCGACACGCCGCTGGGCTTCGATGCCTCGCTCATCGAGCGCCTCGGCCTTCGCGATCGCACGGTAATCGCCGACAGCTTCGCCTATGATCCAGATCCCTATACCTATGCCTGTTTTTCAGAATTCTCCGGCATCGGCGATGCGGGGCAGGCGCTCTTCAAGATCGGCGCCGCATGGACGCGCTTTGTCTGGGATTGGGCGCTCGACGGCGTGCTTCCCCGCATCGCACTGGACAATGGCCGGGTGACGCTCGGCCGCTATCTTCACGAGGCGGTCACGATCCTCGACTGGAAGACTGGCGACATGGCCGAGCTCTACAATCCCGAGGCAGGCGAGGAATTCCCCCACGAAGCATCGCGGCGTCCCGAGGCGATCGCCCAGGGCCTGCCCTGGCGGCTGCCGTCAGGGAGCATTCCGCTCCCGGCGCCATTCGATCAGGCGGCGGTGCGGCTGGGAATCCACCCCGTCTTCACGCTGATCCCCTATGTCCTGTCGCCCGGCTTCAACGAGGATCGCTACGCCAAGGTCGACCGCCTGCTTGCCGACCGCGACGCGGCCCAGCGCGCGCCGTTCATCGGCATCGCGCCGGAGGGGCTCGCAAGCTTCGATGGCCAGCATTTGACGGGCGAGGCGCGTGCCAAGGCGACCGCCCGCCTCGAAGCGGCAATCGAAGCCCGTCTGGCGCCGGAATTCTCGCGGCGCTGAGCCCAAATTATCCGGCGCGGCCCGAACGCTTCGTCATTCGGCGCGGCCCTTGCGTTCCGCCGCAGCGAGATCGGCGGCGGCGTTGAGAAAGCTCGCATGCGCCAATCCGAGCGGCAGATTGCCGAGGGCGCGGCCGTCGCGCCAATCGATTTCCTCCGGGAAGATTCCCAAATCGTTGCCGTGCGACAGCCCGGCCTCGATGTAATGCCGCGCCCGCTTGGTGTCGCCGCGGGTGGTCCAGTATTGCGCCACCCAGAAGGTCGCGGCGAGAAACGCGCCCTCACGCTCGTGTCCCGGCGTGTCGTCCGCGCGCCGAAACAGGCCGTTATCTTCATAGTCGCGATGGAGCACGCGTAGCGTCGCCTCCATCTCGGCGGAATCGGCCGGGCAGAACGACCACAGCGGAAAAAGCGCCGCCGACACATCGACCCGCTGCGAGCCGGCGAAGGCGGCGAAGGCACCTTCGCGGGTGAGGCAATAGCGCAGGGCGTAGTCGCGGATCGCGCGTGCGGCCTCGCGATAGCGATCGCGGCGCGCCGGGGCGGCGAATTCCGCAATGGCATCGAGGCCGCAGGCGACGAAGGCCTTGCTCGAAGTGTAGTGCCGCCTCATGGGCGATTCCCAAATTCCGGAATCCGGTTCGCGCCAATTCTTGACGAGAAAATCAGCGACCGATTCGACGGTATCCCAATGATCGCGAGCCCCGCGCGCGCGATAGATCATGGCGGCAGCAAGCAAAAAATTGCCCAATGCGTCCAACTGCAACTGCTGGCTCGCGCGATTGCCGATGCGAACGGGCCGGCTTCCTTCGTAGCCGGCGAGCGGGGCGGTGTGCTCGGGGCCAAGCGGGCGACCATCGACGGTCACCACCGCATCGAGCGGCTCATGGCTTGCATGTTCGCGCGCGGCGGCGGCGAAGCGCAAAAACCCTTCGCCCTCGGCCGAGTGTCCCGCGGTATGCAGCAGGGCGCGCACTTCCATCGCCATGTCGCGCAGCCAGGCGTAGCGATAGTCGTAGTCGCGCTTTCCGCCCAAGACCTCGGGCAGCGCCGCGGTCACGGCGGCAATGATCGCGCCGCTGGGCTCGAAAACGAGGAGGCGCAATTGTCTCAGCGACGCCGCGACGTTATCGCGATAGGGCCCGTCATAGGTCGTCGTGCCGGCGAGTTCCCGCCAGCGTGCCAGTGTCGCCGTCTTCCAGCCTGCCAGAGCGTCGCTGTGCGGGGGACCGCAAGCCCCGTCCGCGAGCACCGTCCAACCCGCTTCGCCTTTCGGCAAAACCCAGCGCAGAGCGCCATCGGCGCCAAAGCTGACGGGGTGCGAGGCAAAGAGACGAAGCCCGTTCTCGAACACGATGGCGCCGCCTTCGCTCGGCGCGGCGCGCAGCGGCTCGCGGCCGTTGTCGCGCCATGCGCTGAGGACGATGGTCGCATCCCGGGGCGCGCGCGACATTTCGCGGCAGAGCAGGCGGGGCTCGGCGTCGCTGCCCATCCACATCCAATCCGTGACCGTGAGGCCGCCATCTCCGGAAAGAAGCCACGTCTCGAGCACGGCGCTGTCTTCGCGGTAGCGGCGTCCGCCGGGGCGTGCCCCGGGAAGCTCGATGCGCCACGCGCCCTTCTCGGGCTCGAGCAAGCCGGCGAAGATGCTCGGCGTGTCGAACCGCCGCGGGCAGTACCACCAGATCGTCGCCGTCCGGTCGATCGCGGCGGCGGTGCGCCGATCGCCAATGAAGGCCAGCTCCGCAAGGGGCGGGTAGGCGCTCATCGGGTCGAGCATCTGCGCCGCGCGATTACAGCCAAACCTATCGCGCGGCTGCGTCCCGGGTTGGCGCCGGCTGTGACGACGGACAGGAACATTGGACCTTCACGACGATAAGTTGCGCATGGCCGCGGGGTTCCGTGGCGAGGGCGGACCGGGCGCTGCGCTGCTCGGCTTCTACCGGCCGCTTTCCGGTTGGCTCGGAGCAACGGGCTGCAGCGGGACGGGCGCTACCGATGGCGTGTCGACAGTCTCGGCCGGGTGGCTCGCGCTAGCGGGAGGAGACGCGCCCGAGGCTCCTGGCGTTGCCGTAACACCGGTTTCGGATGCGGGAGCGGAGCCCCCCTCGGGGACGATCGGCGCATCCTGACGCGACGCGCTCGCCGGCGCCGTCGTGGGCATCGGCGTCTCGCCGACGGCTTTGGCGGGGCTCGGCGGCGGAACGGGCTTCGCTGGTGCGTCCGCCTTCGCCTTCACCGGCGTTGACGCCGGCGCGTCGAGCGGCGCGGCGTAGTCCGGCACGATGCGGGCCTGCTTGCCGTCGATGACGAGGACATGCTGCCCGAGCGCGAGCGGTTTCGGCTCGCGCTGTGCGACGGAGACGAGGTCGCCGCTGGCTTCGCGGACGATATATTCCCAGCCGGTGGTATCGCCCGTCGCATGCTGGATCGTCGCGCCGACAATACCGCCGACAATGCTGCCGCCGAGCGCGCTGAGCGCCGTCGGAATTGTCGCGGAATCGGCCTGGGTCGCGAGGATACCGCCGGCAGCGCCCCCGGTCACGGCGCCAACCGTGCCGTCATCGCTTATTTTCACCTCGCGGAAGCCGATGACGATGCCGCGCGCGACCTTGTTCGCCTGTTGTACGGCGTTCGAGGTGTAGGTATTTGGCGAATAATCCGGTGTACAACCCGCAAGAAGCGCGAAACTCGTCGCCAGAATTCCAAGCCCGACACGTCGCGTCACGAAACCCATTCCGCCGAAAAGCTAGCCGCTTTTTCCGATTATGCAAGAATGCAGGCGAGGCGAATTCCGCTTGGAACGCCGCCGCGGTTTCGCGACATTGGTCATCCTCGAGTGAGCATATCATCCGGCGCGGTGCGATGAGCGGTCCGATCCTGCACGGCTTCGTCACCTTTCTTGTCACGATCGATCCGCTCGGCGTCGCGGTGATCTTCGCGGGATTGATGCATGCAGCGCCGGAGGCGCTGCGCCGGCGCGTGGCGGCGCGCGCCATGTTCGTCGCGACGGCGCTCATCGCCGCCTTCGCACTGTTCGGCGATCCGCTGCTCGAGGCGCTGGGGATTTCGATGTCGGCCTTCCGCATCGCCGGCGGCATTCTTCTTTTTCTCTTGGCGACCGACATGGTGTTCGCGCGGCCCTCGGGGATCCGCAATCCGACCGAGCCCGAGCAAGAGGAGGCCAATCGCAGCAACGATATTTCGGTCTTTCCGCTGGCCTTCCCGCTTCTCGCCGGGCCGGGCGCGCTCACCTCGGTCGTGCTGCTGGTCGGCGGCGCGGATGGGCCGGTCGCCGCGGCGGGCATCGTCCTCGCGCTCGTGGTCGTGCTCGTCCTGACCTTTGCGGCATTGCTCGCCGCTGGTCCGGTCATGCGCTTTCTCGGCGTGACCGGAACCAATGTGGTCGGCCGCGTCCTGGGCATCGTCCTTGCCGCACTCGCGGCGCAATATGTCGTCGATGGAATCATGGAGATCATGCGGCGCAGCGCGTGAGCGACCGCTGCCGCCGGCGGGCGATCCGTCGCCGCCGCATGCCGCCCGATGTGGTATAATCCCACGGCCGGGCGCAGGATCGAGGTTGTGAATGAAGGCGAAGGAACGCCGCGCCATTGCCGCACAATTGGAGAGCGCGGCCCAGCTTTGCGCGGGCCGCGGCGCCCAACTGACCGAGCTGCGCCGCCTCGTCCTGTCTCTCATCCTCGAAGCGGAGGCGCCGCCGACCGCCTATCAGCTCCTCGACCGGCTGCGCAAGACGCGGAAAGGCGCAGTGCCGCCGACGATCTATCGCGCGCTCGACTTCTTGATGGAGCAGCGGCTTATCCACAAGGTCGAGCGGCTCAACGCGTTCATCGCTTGCATCGAGACCGGGCACCAGCACCCGGTCCAATTCCTTATCTGCGGCGAATGCGGCAAGGTGGCGGAGATCGAGGACCGCACGGCGACGAGGGCGCTGCAACATGCCGCCCAACGCGAGGGTTTTCACCTGCGCGAGGCGGTGGTCGAGATCGAGGGCACCTGCGCCGCCTGTTTTCACCCCGCCTGAGCTACTTGCCGCGGGCGCGGCAGCGCGGCGGCGAAATAAGCGAGGCCGCTCAGCGCGGTGATCCAAAAGCTGCTCGGCCAATCCGTGTAGAAGGCGAGTGCGATGCCGAGCCAAGCTTCGCCAAGCGCGAGCAGCACCGCGAGAACCACACCCGCCGCCACCGAGCCGGCGAGGCGCTGCGCCGTTGCCGCCGGGCCGACCATCAGCGCGAAGACCAGCAGCACGCCGACAATCTGCGCGCATTCCGCGGTTGCCACGGCGACAATCGCAAGAAACAGCACGCCATAGAGCCGCAAGGACACGCCCTTTGCTTCCGCGAGCTCGGGCTGAAGGCTGGCGAAGAGCAAGGGCCGCGCGATGACGGCCAGCGTTGCAAGGGTGATCGCGCCGAGCGCTAAGAGGATGCGGATGGTGTCGCGATCGACGGCGAGCACATTCCCGAAGAGGAGTGCCGCCGCCTCGGTCGCGAAGGCGGTGTAGAAATGGAGGAACAGGAGGCCGAGGCCGAGCGACAGGGAGAGCACGATGCCGATCGCCACGTCGCGTTGGGCGAAGCGCTCGCCGATGAAGCCCATGCCGATGCCCGCGGCCAAGGTCATCAGCACCAGGCCCCAGAGCGGCGCGATGCCGATCAGCACGGCGCCGGTTGCGCCGGTGAAGCCGACATGCGCCAAGGCGTGGCCGGCGAAGGTTTGGCCGCGCAAGACGAGGAAATAGCCGACCGCGCCCGCGAGCACGGCGACGATGGTCGCGGCCGCAAAGGCGTTCTGCATGAAATCATAGCTAAGCATCGCCGCGCTCCGGCTCCGGCAAAGCGTGATCATGCGAATGCGGATGCGCCTCGCCATGCCCGTGCCCATTTTCGTGCTGGTGCGCCGCGCTCTCCATATCGTGACCGCCCGACATCACGAAAATCCGGCCGCCAAGGCGGACCACCTCGATCTCGGCGCCATAGAGACGCGACAGGACGGGCCCGGTGATCACCGCCTCGACGGTGCCCAGTGCGGCCTGGCCATTGCCGAGATAGAGCACGCGATCGACAGCGCCGAGCAACGGATTGAGCTCGTGCGTGCTGAAGAGGACGGTGATGCCGAGCGTCCGTTGCAGCGATGCCACCAAGGCGACCACCTCGGCCTGATGGCGCGGATCGAGGCTGATGAGCGGCTCGTCGAGCAGCAAGAGGCGCGGCTGGCCGATCAGCGCTTGAGCCAGCAGCAAGCGCTGGCGCTCGCCACCGGAGAGTTGCGCAAGCGGCCGCTCGGCCAAGCCCTCCGCGCCGACGCGCGCGAGCGCCTGATCGATTTCCGCCCGCTGCGCTTTTCCGGGAAGCGGCAATCCGAGACGGTGGCCGTTGACGGCGGCGGCGAGGAAGGTGCGGCCGCTTAAGAGCAAGCCGGCAGCCGCGCTGCGCGTCTGCGGCATGTAGCCGATCTCGGCGCTCCCGCGGGTCGCCGCCCGGCCGAACACGCGGATGGCGCCGCGGCGCGGCGGCAGGAGACCCAAGATCGCGCGCAGCAGCGTGGTCTTGCCCGCGCCGTTCGGGCCCAGCACGCCAACGAACTCGCCGGCCGCGATGTCGAGGCTGATATCGTCGAGGATGGCACGGCCGCCCAGCGCCAGCGAGACGTTGCGAAGCTCGACGGCGTTCATGGGCTATTCCGAGACAGCGCAAGATCGACCGCATCGAGCAGGCCGAGCATCCAGGCCTGGTAGGTCTTGCCGCGCGGCTCGGTCTCCGTCACGCCCAGCACCGGAATGTGCTCGGCCTGGGCCAGCGCTACCATGCGGCGCACCACCGGACCCGAGACCTGGCTGTTATGCACCAGCAGCCGCACCCGGTGCGTCTTCAGATCGCTCTCGAAAGCGGCGGTGTCGGTGGCGCTCGGCTCGGTGTCGTTCATGATCGCGCGCTGGAACCCCGCGTTTTTCACCTTGAGGTCCAGCGCCGCGAAGAGCGCGCCGAGGATTGGCTCGGTCGCGGCGACCGGCGTGCCGGCGAAGCGGCGGCGCAAAGCGGCAATCTTCATCTCGATCGGTTGCAGCGAATCCGTGAATTGCGCGAGCCGGGCGCGATACTCGGCCGCATGATCGGGGTCGGCGGCGCTGAGATCGCGGGCCAGCGCTTGGCCCGCCGCCAGCATGACGCTCGGGTCGTACCAGATATGCGGATTGTCGCCGAGTTTTTTGCCGACGAGCTCGGCAACGATGATCGAGCGCCGATCCGTACCGCGCGTTGCGCCGAGCAGCTTTTCCATCCAGGGATCGTAGCCGGCCCCGTTGGCGATGACGATGCGCGCGCCGGCGACCGCGCGCGCGGCGGAGGGGCTGAGTTCGAACAAATGCGGGTCCTGATCGGGATTGGCGAGAATGCTCGTCACCGTCACCGCGCTTCCGCCGATCTGCGCTGCGATATCGCCGTAGAAATTCTCGGCGGCGACGATGGCGAGGGGCGCCGCCGCAGCCGGCGCCGCGGCTGCGAGCAGGCTCGCAACGGCCATCACCGGCCAGGCCCTCATCCTCATGCCTCCCGGGGCGGCTTGCCGCCGCCCGATTCCGAAGGCGATGATATAACATACCGTTCATGGGGTCCATGGCAGGATGGCAGTCATCGCGCTCAGCTTCGTGGCAGCGAGAGCCCCAGCCCCGGGGCCAGCCGCTGGGAGCAAGAGATGAAGCACTTCATCGCGACCCAGATCGCACCGCCGCTGCTCAGTCCCTGTAAGGAGCGGGTTTTGCGCAAGCGCCATCCGGAGGTTCTTCATGGGATCGAAAACCGCGCCGCCATCGCAGCGACGCGGCAATCCTCTTCCGAGCGCGGCCCCAGTGGAGGCGCGACTCCGCTCAGCCGTCGAATTCCAATATCTCGAGCCCGCGCTGCCGATCCAACAGATAGACGAGTCCTCGGCGATCGACATCGACGTCGTTGCTTTGGGGCAGTTGGCACCCCGGCTTGGGATCCGGCACGTAATAGCCGATTTCCGTCGGGTTGGTCGGATCGGCAGTTTCGATGATTCGCAAGCCGCCAGCGAACCACGCGGCGAAGACACGCGTGTCTTCAAAATGCTCTTGGAACTGGTGCGCGCCGAATCGACCTTTGTCGCCCCAAGGACTGTGCGATTCTTCGGGATGATAATAGGCGAGGGCGCGGATGTCGCGAAAGTCGGTGACATCGAAGATCCACAATTTGGCATGTCCGCGCCCGCGGCGATAGGCATGCTCTTCGTCGATGCCGATCGCGATCCGGCGGTTGTCAGCCCGCGGGGGCATGGGGAGGATCGTGTGCGTCGGCTCCAACTCCGGCGGATGATAGTTATGTGCGGCGACCGTGCGTGGCGCGCGAATATCGGTCACATCCACGACGCGGAATCCCGCGTTCCAGACCGCTGCCCACATTTCGTTGCCGACCCGCAGCGCATGATGCAGACGATGCTGCGCCCCGCGCCACGTCGGCGTCTCGCCGCCGGCGATATGCTGTCCTGGAAGCCACCATCGCGAGACCTCCGCGGGGCGCGCCGGGTTCCGAATATCGTAGATAACGAGGATATTGCCGAGATAACCCTCCATCTCGGTCGAGATGTAGGCATAGGTCCCGTCCATATCGAAGCGGTGCGTGCCGTTTCCGAAGGTTCGGACATAGGCGATTTCACGCGGCGCGGCGCGGTTTGAAATATCCCAGACCTTGAATCCGCCGGCGGTATAGCCGCGGATGCGGGCAGCATCGAGCACGGCGATGTCGTCGGGCGCGACCTGAAGCTCTGTCGCAAGTTCCGCAGCGGTGGCAGGGCGGCCGCGCTTTTTGGCGAGTGTCTCGCGCAGCGCCGGCAGCCGGTCGCCGCGGCGAAAGAAATTTCGTCTTTCGCGCTCGACATTGGTGATCATGATGTCGCCGGCCACCCGAACCTTGTGGCTATGCGATTCAGGTAGTTCCATCATCAACTGGGACGCGACAAGCGGCTTTCGCGGATCCGACACATCGAGGATGGTCGTGCCATAGGGTGGCTTCATGTGCCCGATATAGGCGTAATTACCTTCGACCAAAATCTGCCCGCCGCCTGGCAAGTCGAGATCGGCGACCCGGCGAAGATTGTCGGAAATGATCATCGATTGCGCCGGTATTCAAGAGCGCTATCGCGATCTCGCGCGCTAGGCGAGAGCATGCTGAGTCTCCGCCCGCTCGCGACGGAAATCGTCGGGGGTAAGAAATCGCTCGCCCACGTCGATCGCGATAAGCCGATTGTCTTTCTCGTCGCGTACCGTGCCGATCGGGTCACGGCCGTCCCGTACAGCCTGCACCGCCGCAAGCAGCATGTCGCGCAACATGATCGTGCCGCCGTCGATGACCGAAAGATTCTCGTTTTCGCGGTCGGAGACGGGACCGATGCTGTCTTGCAGGGTCGCGTCTTGCGCTGCGATCACAGACGGCCACTCGTAGCCGAGTGTCGGTTTATCGGTATGCGCCTGTTCCTTGAATGGTTCGACCGGAATCGCCTGCCACTCGGCTGTTTGTAGCGGCTGGCGCGCATAGCGCAGCCCGCTTTCGGCCGGCAGCCAGTGTACGCGGATGATGAGTGTGTGGGTCTGATCGACAGGAACGCTAAAGCGTACGGTCTTGGGTTGCAGGGCGCCGGGCATGATGTTTTTGGTACCGCCTTCAAGAAGTCGGGTCGATCCGCCCGCGCCAAGACTGATGCCCGGCATGAGCCAGCAGTGATCGCGGTAGAGATAGCGAGTCCCGCGCTCGGCCGGGCGCCATGTCTTGTAGCGGACTCCCCAGTCGAAGGTTTCGAAATCGACGAGGTCGGGTTCGGGCTCCAGATCCGTCCAAGTCGAGGCATGCGTGAAATTGACGTGGAAGGGATCGAGTCCGTTCTCCGAGCACTGCAGCCAGTGACAATTGGCAATCCCGGTGATCCGCGCATACCGCTCCCCCTCGGCCGCAAGGAAGTCGAAGCGCGGCAAAAGCGGCGCGGGCTGCGGCCCGAAATAAGCCCACAGCAGTCCTCCCAGTTCCTTGACAGGATAGGCGGCCTGCTTGATCCGATTCTTCAGAGAACTTCCCTTCGGCTCGCCCGGCGTTTCGAGGACGTTCCCTTCGCCATCGTAGAGCCAGCCATGATAGCGGCACCGGATGCCTTTCGCGGTCGTCGTGCCCAAGCACAGGTTGGCGCGGCGGTGCGCGCAGTTGGCTGCGATAAGCCCCGGATGTCCCGTGCGGTCGCGAAACAGCACGAGGTTTTCGCCGAAGAAGCGGACGAAGGTCGGCTTTTCCTTGAGCTCCGCGCTGATATTAATCGGCCACCAATAGCGTCGCAAAAGATCGCCCATGGGCGTTCCGGCCGCGACCTGAGCGAGCGTTTCGCTTTCGGCTTTCGTGTAGTTACGAATCTCGGGAATCATGTTTCCTCCTGGCCCGCAAAGGCGGGCGATTGACATAAACTCTTGCGTGCTGAGGCCGCGATCAGGCCGTGCCGATGACAACCGAATCTTGCTGTGCCTCGCCGCCCCAAAAGACCAATTTCAGCTGGAGATGCCGGACCAACGTGTTGCCGATGACGCCAAGGAGCGAGAGCGAGAGAATCGCCGCGAACATCGTGCCGAGGTGAAGATCGACCGAGTTAGAGGAGATGACGTAGCCCAGCCCTTGGCTCGAGGCGACGAATTCCGCAACGATCGCGCCGATCAGCGCCATGACGATGGAAATCTGCAGACCGGCGAAGATCATGTCGAGCGCGGACGGAAGCTTTACGTTCATGAAGATGTGCGATTTCGTTGCTGCGTAGACGCGCATCAGATCGATCTGATCTTGATTTGTCTGACGGAGGCCGACGAAGGTGTTGACGAAAAGCGGAAAGAAGCAAACGAGCGCGACCATCACGATTTTCGATTCGATGCCGAATCCGCACCACACCATCACCAGTGGCGCAAGCGCGACCTTCGGCGTCGATTTGAACGCAACGACGATTGGGTAGGTGAAAATCTCAAGGAGACGCGATTCTGCGAGCAGCGCGCCGACGCAAATGCCCACAGCGCAGCCCATGACGTAGCCAAGAACCACGGACTCGCAGGTATAGGCAAGCTGGGGCCAGAGGTTTCCCTCGATGATGTAGCCGGACGTTAGAGCGCTGATGACCGTCCAAGGCCGAGGGACGAGATAATTCGGAACATGGAACAGGAGGATCGTCCAATCCCAGACAAAAAGGATGATGACGAGGGTGACAATCGGAAAGAGGATCTTCTTGAGAGTCTCGGTCATTCGAGAGCGCTCCTCAGGTTTCGCCCGTTCCGACTTGGAACTTGCGGCGCAGTTCGTTGCAGAGCTCGACGAAGCGCGGATGGGCGAAGGTGTCGAGATCCCGGGGACGCGAAAATTCGATTTTCATCTCGCTCGCGACGTGTCCCGGCCGCCCCGAGAACATCAGCACGCGATCTGCGAGAAACACGGCTTCCTGAATGTTGTGCGTAATGAACAGGACGGATTTACGCGTCTTCAGCCAAAGCCGCTGCAGCGCGATCGCCATCTGCTCCCGGGTCATGGCGTCGAGCGCGGCAAAGGGTTCATCCATCAGCAGGATCTGCGGATCGTGGATCAGCGCTCGCGCCAGACTCACGCGCTGCTGCATTCCGCCGGAGAGCTCGTTAGGATAGTTCTGCGCAAAGCCACGAAGACCAACGAGGTCCAGTAGATTGGCCGCCTTCTCGCGGTGGGTCTCGACGTCGCCGGCCATCGCGCGTATGGGAACGAGCACATTCGATAGCACCGATTTCCAAGGCAACAAGGTCGGTGTTTGGAACATTAGGCCCGTCGTCGGCCTCGGTTTCGTCACGGGACGGCCATCGAGGACGATCTGCCCTGCGCTGGGAGGAAGGAGGCCCGCGACCAACTTCAGCAAGGACGACTTGCCGCAGCCAGACGGGCCGAGCACGGCGACGAATTCGCCTGTCTCGACGGTTAGCGAGACGTCCTTGAGCGCTTGAATCGGCGCCGATTTGGTCTTGTACAGCAAATCGACCGCGCGGACCTCAAGAAGTGCGGGCGTGGCATCGTACCTCGCTGCATCGGTCGTCCGCGTTGCGACGGGTAACGGCTGCGCCGGCGACATCACTTCATCGCGTACCGGCATCGTGCCAATTTTTCGCGAGATTGACGATCGTCGTGCGATCAAAATCGTTGGTCCGGGCGAGGAAAGCCGAGGTGACCAACGAGCCAAGGGGCACATTCTTGCTCTTGATTTCGCCGGCGTCGTACAGAATGTCGAGATAATTGGTCCAGGACTCCGTGGGAAACTCGCCAAACTCGGGCGGATGTCCGGGCGGGAAATGCAGTTGCCCCTCGGTTCGCGCCTTCAGCATGGCGGCGTATTGCGCGAGCGCTTTATCGGGGTTGTCAGGCTTGTTGTTCGGATAGGCCTGCCAATAAGCCCGGATGCACGCTGACGGATTGGTATCGCAAAAGAGGGT
Source organism: Allostellaceae bacterium (assembly GCA_035605975.1). GTDB lineage: Bacteria > Pseudomonadota > Alphaproteobacteria > ATCC43930 > CGMCC-115725 > CAIKMD01. Next base: position 25,957 of record DATNGG010000133.1, read on the forward strand.
CGCCTTGGCGATCGCCCGCCCGAAGCCGGCGATGACATCGGGTCGGTTTTTAATTGTGTCGTCGCTTGCCGCAAAGCTCGCCGAAGGCATGGTGCGGAACTGCGGTGGCGGCTCGATTTGAGCCGTCTTGATGCCGTTGAGCTGCATTTCGGCGCGCGCGGTATCGATCGTGTCGAGAGCATCGATCTGACCCTGCTCGAGCGCGCGCCAGCCCGCCGGGCCTTGCCCCACCACGAGAAGCTTCACGTCGCGGCCGGGAACGAGGCCGACAGCTTTGAGCATTGCCTTGGTGAGCGTTACGGAGCCGAGCTTGACGCTCATGATGCCGAGCACCTTGCCCTTGAGATCCGTAAGCGATGTCAGCCCGCGATCCTTGATCGTGGTGATTTCCCAGACATAAGTCCGATCATAATTGTAGAAAAATTTGATCGGCACATAGTCCATTCCTGGCTGGCGCGCGGCGATGAGCCATGATGGTGCTCCCCAGCCGATATCGATGCTGCCGCGTGCAAGCTGCGGCATCATCGCGCCGCTGCCGCCGCCCGGTCCACCGAAGCTGGTTATCTGGAGATCGAGATTCTCTGCCTTCAAAAAACCCGCCGCCGAGGCCATTACCAACGACGCGAATGAGAATGACACTGGAGAGGCCGCGCCGAGCGTGATCTTGCGCACTTCGGCGACGCTGAGATGCGGAAAGAAGATGCCGCACAGCAGGGCGACGACCAAACGCCGCTTCCACCGGCGACGACCGAGCTTTGCGGCCATGGCGCCGAACTTCGAAATGGTATCCTCCCCAATGCCAAAATGATTGGCTCGGGCCTTGCGGCGACGCGCCGAAAGCTCGTTTGCAGCGTCAGTGGAGCATTAACGACGCCACATGGCCAGCCAAAGCAGCGAGTATAAGAATTACTACTGATTGCCATTAGGAGAAGAGAACCCGTAGCCTGGGGTGCCTTCGCTATAGCCGAGCGGGGTCGGCCACTCGCATCTCGCGGCGCAGCCACTGTCCCAAGGCGTAGACGCGAGGAAGAAAATCTTTGCGAATGACGCCGCACGACATGAAGGCGAACTTCAGAGGAAGCTCGCCGAGCTCGTTCGCGCGCACGATGAGAAAAATCGTGCGGCGAAATTCCGGACCTGCCAGAGGCGCGACGCGGATGCGAGAGCCGTAGCGGCTGTTGTAAGCCGTGCTCAAGCCGTGAAACACGCTCGATGGTGTGGTAATCGCCCAGCCCCTGCGGGACGCAGCCATCGCGACGATATCGAGGCTGGAATCGAATTCCAACGCGTTCTCCGGTTCGACGCGTAGCCGGTAGAGATGGTTCTCGATCGCCCGACCGGTGATGAAGTCCTTGCTGTATCGGATAAAGGGTAGCGTCTTCGCCAGTGCGCCGAGATTCATTGTCTCCAAAGCGGAATCATTGGGAGCCAAGAGAACGAAGGGCTCGCTGTAGAGCGGATAGCGCTCGAGTTGAGGGATGTCGAGCATTGGATCGGAGGTGATGAGCAGGTCCGCTTCGCGCCTGACGAGCGCATTGTCATTCGAGGTGGCGAGGCCACGCCGCACCGATATCGCTCGCACCTTGAAATGGTCCATGAGACCGCCGACCAGCGGAGGGATCAGCGTCCCTGCGAGCGAGCCGATCGCGGCGATCCGCAGCTGCTGGAGCGGATCCTCGCCGATGGAGCGGACGATCGACTGGATCTTCGCGGCGTCCGAGATGAAGTCAGCCGCCATGTTGCGCAGCACGAACCCGGCGCGCGTGGGTCGCAGTGGCCGAACGCTGCGGTCGAGCAACCGTTGCGCCAGCTCCAGCTCGAGCTGCTTCACGTGCTGGGAAACCGCCGATTGCGTGAGGCCAAGGATTTGCGCGGCGGCGGTCATCCCGCCGCTGTCGCAAACGCAGACGAAAACCTCCATCGCTTTGAGAAAGTCGTTCTTCGCCAGGCGCGCTGCATAGCCGGCTATTGGGCCGGCCGCATTGAGGAGGGCGGTCTTGTTCCTTTTCCGTTTGAACGCCGGGCGTAAGCGGTGCTGCGCGATCATGTTGTTCGTTCGACTTCGCTGCACCCGTCCTCCCGTCCGAACAGATTTGGAGCGGGATGCGCGATGCCCCGCCGCCGCCCATCGGCATTCGAAATCGGCTTCTAGACTGGCGGTTATCGGACTTTGTCGCAAGGGCGTCGTTCTGTTGGGCGCGTGGTCCGCCTGCTGCTTGGCGCGAACTTGTCTTCGCCATCCGCTTTCGCGAAACCACCAGTATCCCGTCCGTCCGCGCATCTCAGGCGATGCCGGCGACCGCCGCATGGAGGCGCAGCGCGTCGATCACGCGGTCCTGCGGAACATGGCTCAATCCGCATTCGCTGCCGATCGCGAAGGCCTCGAGATGGTTTCGGGCAGCGGCGATCCGGCGCCTTGCGCCGGCGATGCCGTCCTTGAGGTGAACGAGGCCGAGGGCAATGCGCGTCGGTGTCGGCAGGGCGAGCCCAGCCATAGGCTTGAAGTAGTCCTCATCGTCCCGGGCGATGGGCACGGGCAGGTGAATGAGATCGATGGGCCGGCCGGGGCCGAGTTTGGCGGCGACACGATTGGCCATGATGACGGCGTCGCGCGTGCTCGAGGGCTCGACCGAGTGGCGCCCGTTCGAGTTGCCATAGCAGAAGTGAAACAGCAGCTCGACGCCCGCCGGGACCGCAGCGCCGAACCGGGCGAGGCGCTCGGCGAGCGGCTCGTACATTGCCTCGCGCGTGCGGCCGAAGCGTGTCGGCGCGCCGAGCTCGAGCGTCGCGAAGACCGCCGAGGCGCAATCCCACTGGATCGCGAGCTCCTCCGGTGGGATCGCCGCGGCGATCGTCTTCACTTCGCCGAGCAGCGCGCGCTCGAAAGCGGGCTCGATCGCGTCTTGCAAATCCTCGGGAAAATAGCGCCGGATGACGGGGATGGGATGGGCCAGGGTGCATTGAAACCG
>DATNGG010000134.1:0-16960 GCA_035605975.1 Allostellaceae bacterium
ATGTCTCGCTCTACAACGAGACCAACGGCAAAGGCATCCTGCCGACCCCGGCGATCGGCGGCGTCGGTCTTCTCGACGATGCGGCAAAATCCGTGAGCCTTGCCCTGAAGCGCGCGGGCGAGACGCTGCTGCTCATCGGCGGGACCAAGGGCCATCTCGGTGCCTCGCTCTATCTGCGCGAGGTGCTAGGCCGCGAAGACGGCGCGCCGCCGCCGGTCGATCTCGCGGCCGAGCGGCGCAACGGCGATTTCTTGCGCGAGGAGCTCAAGGCCGGCCGCGTCTCGGCCTGCCATGATCTCGCGGATGGCGGGTTGCTCGTGGCGCTCGCCGAAATGGCGATGGCGGCAGGGATCGGCGCCGCGATCGAATGCCCGCCCGGCCTTGCCGCCCATGCCTTCCTCTTCGGCGAGGATCAGGGCCGCTATCTCATCGCGACGGCGGCGCCGGATGTGGTTAAGGCCAATGCGCATAAGGCCGGCGTGCCGGTCATCGCCCTCGGTATGACGGGGGGCGATCAATTGACAGTTAAGGGTGCCGGTGCCATATCGGTGGTAGAGCTCAAGCGGCTCAACGAGGCTTGGCTGCCCTCCTATATGGAAGGCTGAAGCCTTCGCGGAAAGGCGTGACATGGCGATCGACGCGGGCGAGATCGAAAAGCTGATCCGGGCCGGCTTGCCCGATGCGCAGGTGCGGATCGACGATTTGCGCGGCGACGGCGATCATTACGCCGCCTATGTCATCTCCGCCGCCTTCAAGGGCAAGAGCCGCGTGCAGCAGCATCAGATGGTTTATCAGGCCCTGCGCGGCCGCATGGGCAACGAATTGCACGCGCTGGCGCTGCAAACCGCGGCGCCGCAGGATTGAGAACCTTAGCCACAAAGGACCCTCGCATGAGCGACGCCACCGTCACCGAACGCATCAAGCGCGACATCACCGAAAATCCGGTTCTGCTCTACATGAAAGGCACGCCGGTCTTTCCGCAATGCGGATTCTCCGCCGCCGTGGTGCAGATTCTCACCACCGTCGGCGTCAAATTCAAAGGCATCGATGTGCTCGCCGATCCCGAGATCCGCGAGGGTATCAAGGAATTCTCGAGCTGGCCGACCATCCCACAACTTTATGTGAAGGGCGAGTTCGTCGGCGGCTGTGATATCGTGCGCGAGATGTATGAATCGGGCGAGCTGCAGGAATTCCTCAAGACCAGCGGCATTCCTGCGCGGGGCTAAGCCGCCCAAGAGGAGACGCAAGACGCGCAGCCTTCGCCATCTCGCGCTTTTGAGCGCTCTCTTCACGGCAGGCTGCGCGACGACCAATTGGCCCGCGATCAGCCAGCAGGCGACGAATTTGCGCGCCAGCTGCGAGAGCCAGCTGACCTCCGGCACGCTCAAGACCCATCTCGCGGCCGAGCGTTGCGCCAACCCGACAATTCTCGACCTTTATGCCAAGGCGGGTTGGCCCGATATGGACATTCTCGAAGCCTACCTCGCCCGCCGCGAAGCGATCGCCTCGCAATGGGATCGCAACGCCATCACCGCCGAAGAAGCGCGCGCCGATTTCGCGCAGGCCAATGTCCAGCAGAATTCCGAATTGCAGCAGCGCGCCGCCAACCGCGTCGCCAGCGACGCGGCCTTGCGCGCGAGCATGCCGGTGATCTGCACCCGGCGCGGCCCGACGCTGATTTGCCAGTGACGGCTTAGTAGCGAACCTCGAAGACCCAGGCATCGAGCCGGACCTTCTCGGTCTCCGCCGAGGAGAGGCGCAGCCGGATGGGCTGGTTCGGCGTCATGTCGCCATGGCGAATCTCGCCGCCCGCCCAGGATAGTCCGCTCCAGATTTTCTTGTCGTAGCGGATATGAACGGGAAGCGTCCTTTTTCCCTGGGTCGCAGAGATGACGAAAAAACGGCCCATCGTGCCCGGGCTCATGCTGCGCATCACCCCGCCTTCCTCGGAATCGTGCTGCTGCATCAGGATGCGCAGATCGCCCGCAGCGGGCGGCATGACCACAGCCTCGACTGTGTTGCGCGCCGGCGTCGGCATGAAGCGCGCCGCGACCGGCGCGATCTCCCGCGGGATGCGGATATCGGGCTGGACGCCGAGATCGTAGACCCCGTTCGCGTAGCGGCCGAAGCCGATGATCGCCATCTGGCCTGGCCCGAGTCGGACGGAATCGGGTGCGACCGTCGGCTCGAAGCCCGAATCATGAAACAACACGCGGCCGAGCCCATCCGGATCTACCTCGCGATCGCGAGGCGGCAGCGCCACGACGGCAACGTCCTGCGCCGGATTGACCACCGCATAAAGCGCGCCGTCGGTCCGCTGCGACGCGAAACCGTAGCCCTCGCCCTTCCCCGGCACGCCGCCGAAGAGTGTCGTGGCTCCGGCCTGCTGCAGCGGCGCATAGAGCCGCTGCGCCCGCGCGAACCAGCGCGCGTCGCTGTCGCTCAGCAATTCGAGATTGCCATGCAGCGTATTGACCCAACCGCCGCGCGCCATTTCGAGGAGCAGCATGCCTTTCCACGCGCTCGTGCCGCGCTGATAATCCGTGCCGGTGTTGCCGACCATGAACGAGGTCGAATCGATGCGGCGCAGCGGCACGCCATTGGCGGCAAAGCGCCGGACAGTGTGGTCGCTGTAGACATCCATGCTGCGCCAGAAATCGAATTCCGGCAGATCGGCGGCGCGCGGATCGCCCGCATAGACGGAATCGAACGCGTCGAGCCAGCGCAGATCGAGCGGGTCGCGGAACGGTGCCGGATCGACCGTATAGTCGTAATCGCCGCCAAACCCGTTGAAGGCAACGAGGACGACATCGGGATTGCGCGCGCGGAAATCCATCAGCGCATCGCGCAGCGCCACGGTGTTGCGCTCGCGGATCTCGGGGATCGAGTACTTGGCCTCGTCGCCCGCGGCGGCCGCGATCAGATCGGCGAAATCGAATTTGAACAGGCGGACGCCGCGATTGTACCAATATTGCAGCACGTCCATGAAGTCGGGCAGAAAGCCGCCCGTATACATCGCCATCGCGCCGCGATTCTTGGTGAGCGAGCTGTCCCATTGCGGCGCCGGATAGAGATGCGCCAGCGAATTGGTCGAGAACCACAGGCCGGGCAGGATGCCGTTGCGCTCGAGCGTGCCGAGCCAATGCTCCGGGCCATTCGGCCAGCCATCGCTGCGCCATTTGCGATAGCCGCCATTCGGGTCGTACCAGAACGCGTCCATGACGTAATAGTCGATATGGACACCGAGCCGCCTGAGGCGCAACACCTGGCCGACCTCGCGCATCGCCATCGCCTCGGTGAGCGGCACGTCGTCCGACAGCTCGTCATAGGACGACCAGTTGTTGTAGACCCAGATCGGCCCGGAGAGGAAAGGCCGGGTCGCGCCCGGCTGCGCCGAAGCCGGTGCGACAAGCCCGATCGCCAACACGAGAACGGCGAAGATCGGAAGAGGAGATCGCTTCATCAGCAGCGCCAGCGCGGGATGAACTGCCGGCCATTCTATACCGAAACCCGGCGGTGCCTTGATCCCAATCCGGTGAAAGCGCGCGGCGGCCTCAGGCGCTGAAACGATAGGCCGCCATGCTCAGCCCGCCCATGGTGAAATCGCGGTAGAGGCGCTCGCCGCGCGCACCCTTGCCCGCCGCCCCCAACCCGACGAAGAGCGGCAGGAAATGCTCGGGGCTCGGATGCGCCCTGAGCGCATGCGGCGCGCGTTCCCAGTCGAGGAGCTCTTCCGTCTGCCCCGCCGCCAGCCTCTCGGCGAGCCAGTCGTCGAATTCCGTGGCCCAGCCCGGCGGCGGACCATCGCTCCAATCGAGCTCGCGCAGATTGTGCGTCGCGCCACCGCTCGCCAAAACCAGCACGCCCTCGCGGCGCAAGGGCTCGAGCGCCCGCCCGAGCCGGTAATGCCAGCGCGCATCGCGCCGCGGCTGCACCGAAAGCTGGGCGACGGGCATGTCGGCCGCGGGATAGAGCGAGCGCAGCGGTACCCAAGCGCCGTGGTCGAGCCCGTAGCGTTGATCGAGCGCCGCCTCGATCCCCGCCGCCCGCAACAGGTCGGCCGCGCGCTGCGCGAGAGCGGGCGCGCCCGGCGCCGGATAGCTCAGCCGGTACATCGGCTCGGGGAAGCCGTAATAGTCGTGGATGGTCTTCGGCCGCTCGGCTGCGCCGAGGAGCGGCGCCGCCGTCATCCAATGCGCCGAGATGCACAGCACCGCATCGGGCCGCGCCAAGCTTTCGCCCAGCTCTTTCCAGAATGCGCCGGCGGCGCCGGGCTCCAGCGCCAGGGTCGGCGAGCCATGCGAGAGGAAGAAGCTCGGAAAAGTGCGATTACTCATCGCTTCCATGTAGGGTGCGGCGGCGAGCGGCACAAGCGCGCCGCTACGCCTCGTCCTTCGGCGGCACGATGAGGACGCGATCGACGCGGCGGCCATCCATTCCCATCACCTCGAAGCGATAACCCTCGACCGTGACCTGATTGCCGGCGGCGGGAATGCGATGCATGCGCGCCATGATGAAGCCGCCCAGCGTGTGGTATTCGCCGCCATCCTCGTGATCGAGGGCCGCCAAGCCCGTCAGGTCGCGCACCGAATCGAGAGGGATCATGCCGTCGACGACGAAGGAACCGTCGTCGCGCCGCTGCACGGAGGGGCTCGGTGGCTCGCCGGGCTCGGCGATGTCGCCGACGAGGGATTGGAGGATGTCCTGCAAGGTGACGATGCCCTGGAAGTCGCCGAACTCATCGACCACCAGCAGCATGGCGTCGCCCGATTGCCGGAAGAGCTCGAGCGCTTTGAGCGCGGTCGCCGTCTCGGGGATGTAGCGCGGCGGGCGCAGGGCGCGCCGCAAATCGACGGCCTGGCCGTCCTGGCTCGAGGACAGCAGGTCCTTCACATGCACGATCCCGGCGACCTGGGCGAGCCCGCCCTCGAACACCGGAAAGCGCGAATAGGGGCTCTCGCGCACCTTGCGGCGGTTCTCCTCGGCGCTGTCGGAGAGGTCGAGCCACTCGACCTGGGTGCGCGGCGTCATCAGCGCGGCGACGCGCCGGTCGCCGAGACGCAACGCCATCTGCACGATTGCCGTCTCGGCGGCGTGGACATGGCCCGCGGCCTGCGCCTCGCGCAGCATGATCGCGATCTCCTCCTCGGTGGCCGGCACCGGATCGGATGCGCGCAGCGGGACGAGGAACAAGACGAGGTTGCTCGACACCGACAAAAACCAGGCGAGCGGCGCGGCGATCCGCGTCAGGAGGCGCAGCATCGGCGCCAAGCGCCGCGCGATCGCCTCGGGCCGGCGCAGCGCCACGCGTTTCGGCACCAGCTCGCCGAGGATCAGCGTCAGATAGGAGATCACGACAACGACGAGGATGAAGGCGATGCTGTGCGCGTGCTCGCTATAGGGCGCCAGCAGCACCGCAATCTGATCGGCGAAGGTGGCGCCGCCCACCACGCCGGCAAGGACGCTGATGACGGTAATGCCGATCTGAACCGTCGAGAGAAACCGCCCGGGATCGCGCCGCAACTCGAGCGCGGTCTTGGCACCCGCCCGGCCGAGATCGGCCGCATGCTGGAGCCGCACCCGGCGGGCCGACACCACGGCCATCTCGGCCAAGGCGAAGAACCCGTTCAAGAGGATGAGCAGGAGAATGATGGCGAATTGCAGCCACAGCATGGCGGCTCCGGCGCTGGGGAGTCTGCGGCCAGAATAGCAAGGATCGACGCTCCGTGCGCCGCTTGCTAGACTCGATCAAAACGGGGGAAGCGTCATGATCCGATGTCGCATTGTGCCCGCGCTTGCGCTGGCGGTTGCGCTGGCCGCAACGCCCGCCGCCGCGCAATCGAAGGTCACCGTCCTCACCACCGCCGGCAGCGCCGGCGCGGCGCTTTTCGCCGCCAAGGCCGAGGGCTACTTTCAAAAGCGCGGCCTCGAGGTCGACATCATCATCGGCAATCTGATGCCGAATTTCCCGCCGGCCCTCGTCGCCGGCTCGGCGGATGTCGGCTTCATGGTGACGACGACCTTCCTCCAGGCGGTCGAGGGCGGGATCGATCTTGTCGCCTTTGCCGGCGGAAGCGTGATCTCGCCGCATATGTCGAACACCGCCGCGGTCGCCTATACCGGCTCCAACATCAAAACGGCGCAGGATTTCGTCGGCCGCAAGGTCGGCGTGCCCGGCATCGGCGCGACGCTCCAGGTCATGTTCCGCTATTGGCTCGACCACAATCACGTCGCTTCGACCAAGGTGAACTTCGTCGAGGTCTCCTTCCGAACAATGCGCGATACGCTCGCCGCAAAATCGGTCGATGCCGTCGTCGCCACCGATCCGTTCGTCGCTCAGATGATCCATACGGGCGTCGGCTATCCCGTCGTCCTGCTCAACCCGGCGCTGCCCGCGGGCGAGCCCCTGGTGATGTATACGAGCACCCGCGCTTGGGCGGTGGCGCATCCCAAGGAGGTGGCGGCATTCCGCGCCGCGATCGTCGAGGGTGCGGGCTTCGCCGCCGCCCAGCCCGACAAAACGCGCGACGACATCAATGTCTACGCCAAGCTGCCGCCGGCGATCATGAAGACAATCGAGATCGGCGATCAGGTGCCGAAGCTCGATCCCGCCGGCCTCGGCTGGTGGATCGCGGAGATGAAGCGGCAGAAGATGCTCGCGACCGACATCGATCCGGCAAAGCTCATCTTGCAGTGAATCGTCGCGACGCGAGCGCGGCGCGGCGTGCGCAGGCAAAGGCGATCGCCGAACCCAGCAGCTCGCCGCTTCCGCCGACGAGGAACGCGACGCGCAGCCCCGCAAAAAAGCTCTCGGGTGAGGCTTGTCGCACATGAGCCGCGAACAAGGCGCCGAGCACGCCGACGCCGAGCGTCGCGCCCAGCATGCGCGCGGTGTTGAGCAACCCCGAGGCGATACCCGAGCGCGCCGCTGGCAGGCTCGACACCGCGACGTGATTGACCGGCCCGGTATTGAGCCCGAGCCCGATGCCGAGCAGCATGAGCTCGGCTTCGACGGTGAGAAGGCTGCGACCCGGGGCGAGAAATGCCAGGCAATAAAGCCCCGCCCCCATCAGCCCCATCCCCGCGGTCATCAGCGGAAAGGGTCCGAAACGCGCGGTCCAGACGCCCGTGCGCCGCGATACCAGAACGTAGGGCAGCGACAGCGGCAGCAGCTCGAGCCCGGCCGCGAACACCGAATCGCCCCGCTGCTCTTGCAGATAGAGCGGCATCAGAAACAGCATCGCGTACATGCCGAAAGTCATGAGCGCCGCGAGCGCCATCGCGACCGGCAAGCTGCCGGTCCTCAAGCAGTCGAGCGGCAGCAGGGCGCCCTTGCTGCGTGCCTCGACCGCGATGAACAGCGCTGCAGCGAGCACCGATGCTCCGGCGCAGAACCAAATCATGTGCGGGCTCAAGTCCGGCGCTTCGATCGCCGCAAGCGTCAGTGTCACGAGCGCGGCAATCGCCAAGACCTGACCCGGCAGATCGAGACTGCGCCCCCGCGGGTCCTTGGTTTCGGGCAGGAAGGTCGTCATACCCAGCGCCAGCAAGCTCACCGGCACGATGAGGAGAAAGATGCTGCGCCAACCGAAGGCGTCGACCAATAACCCGCCGATGGTCGGGCTGATCGCGAGCGCGAGCCCGTAGCAGCTCGCCCAGACGCCGATCGCCTGGGCGCGCGCCTTGGCCTCGGGATAGGCGACGGCGAGGATCGCCAGCGATATCGGCAGCATCAGCGCCGCGCCGAGCCCGCTGACCGCGCGGCCGGCGATGAGCAAGGCCTCGCTCGGCGCGAGGCCGCAAGCGAGCGAGCCGATGGTGAAGAGCGCGACGCCCGACGCGAAGACGAGCCTTCGGCCATAGAGATCGCCCACCGTGCCGGCGGTCAGCAGCAGGCACGCATAGACGAGGTTATACGCGTCGACCACCCATTGCAGCGTGCTGACGCCGAGATGAAGATCGGCGCCGATCGGCTTCAGCGCGAGATTGACCACGGAGGTATCGAGCTGGGCAATGAGTACGCCTAGGCAGGTGGTAAAGAGGACGAGGCGGGGATTGCCCCGGCGCGGCGCGACCGCGGCGTCGATGAGATTGAGCGTCATGGTGCCATCGCTTTTCGGGTTGGCGCTGCGCTCTAGCTAAGCGCCCGCACGCGCCGCGTCCGCTGCGGACGCTTCGGCCTCGGCCGAAGCTTTGCCTGTTCATGCGTGGCGTTGCGCGCCTTACATTAGGGGCATGAGCGAAGCACCCGATTTGGCCGAGATCGCGGCGCTGGTCGGTGATCCGGCGCGCGCCAATATTCTCTCGGCGCTACTCGATGGCCGCGCGTTGACGGCGGGCGAGCTCGCCTATTTCGCGCGCGTCTCGCCGCAAACCGCGAGCGGCCATCTCGCCAAGCTTGCCGATGGCAAGCTGGTCTCGATGCTGCGCCAGGGCCGGTTCCGCTATTACCGCCTGGCGACGCCGCTGGTCGGGCAAATGCTCGAAGGGATCATGGCGGTGGCGGCGAACGGCACGAAGCGCGACCGTCCCGCCGCGCGCCTCGATGCGGGATTACGGACCGCGCGGACTTGCTACGACCATTTCGCCGGCAAGCTCGGCGTCGCGCTTGCGGACGCGCTCTGCGCGCGTGGCCATCTCGTGCTGTCGAGCGAGGGCGGCGCCGTGACCGATGAGGGCACCGCGTTCCTCGGGCAATTCGGCATCGATCTCGGCGCGGCGCAGCACCGTCGGCGCGCCTTCTGCCGGCCTTGCCTCGACTGGACCGAACGGCGGCTGCATCTCGGCGGTTCCGTGGGTGCCGCGCTCGCCAAGCGCTGTTTCGATCTCGCCTGGTTCACGCGGCAACGCGACAGCCGAGCGCTCGCCATCACCCCGGCGGGGCGGCAGGGCCTTGGCGAGGTTTTCGGGATTTCGCTTTAGGCGTCGCGCACCGCGGCGCTTACCTCGATCTCGACGGTGATGCCGCGGGGCAGCGCGGCGAGCCCGACGGCGCAGCGTGCATGCCGCCCGCGCTCGCCGAACACCTCGACGAACACACTCGATGCCCCGTCGATGACCTCCGGCTGCTGGCCGAAATCGGGCGTCGCGTGCACCATGCCGAAGACGCGCAGCATGCGCTCGACGCGGTTGAGATCACCGAGCGCCGCATGCATCTGCGCGAGAATGTTGATCGCGGTGAGCCGCGCATGGGCCCGCGCCTCGGCGACCGAAACCCCGGCGCCGACGATGCCGGTGTGGGGATTCCCGTCCGGCTCCATCGGCCCCTGCCCCGCGACATAGAGCGTGCCGCGATGGAGGATCGTCGGCACGTAATTGGCGGCCGGCGGCGGGGCTTTGGGCAGGACGATGCCGAGAGCTTTGAGCCGCGCATAGACGTCTTCGGCCATTTCCCCTCCTCCCGCCGCTGCCGCGGCTGCGATCAGCGCGAATAGAATTCGACGACGAGGTTCGGCTCCATCGTCACCGGATAGGGGACGTCGGCGAGCTTCGGTGCGCGCAGGAACTTGCCCCGGAGCTTGGCGTGATCGACCTCGAGGTAGTCTGGAACGTCGCGCTCGGTCGAGGCCGTCGCCTCGATGATCACCGCCATCTGCTTGGCCTTCTCGCGCACCTCGATCGTGTCGTTGTCCTTGACACTGTAGGAGGAGATGTTGACGCGCTTGCCGTTGACGAGGATATGCCCGTGATTGATGAATTGGCGCGCGGCAAAGGGCGTCATCGCGAATTTCATGCGATAGACCACGGCGTCGAGCCGGCGCTCGAGCAAGCCGATGAGATTTTCCGAGGTGTCGCCACGGCGGCGCGAGGCCTCGGCGAAGAGACGGCGGAACTGGCGCTCGCCGATATTGCCGTAATAGCCCTTCAATTTCTGCTTCGCCATCAGCTGGGTGCCGAAATCGGAGGGCTTCTTGCGCCGCTGCCCGTGCTGGCCGGGGCCATAATCGCGGCGGTTCAGTGGCGATTTCGCCCGCCCCCAAAGATTGACGCCGAGCCGGCGGTTGATTTTGAACTTCGAGCCTTCGCGTCTGCTCATGAAAGATATCGATCCATTGGTTGTTGTTGTCCCAATAGTCCCTTGGCCGCAAGCCAGGGCGGGACGGCGAGCGTCCGCGTTCTTGGGAATGAGGCGGGCGACTATAAAGCTGCGCCATTCCTTGTCAAGCCATTGGCACAGAACGGAAAGCGGCTTCAGCGAAGCAGCTCAGCCGGCACGGCGATAATCGAGAAGGCTCGCCTGCGGCTGGTTCTCCAGCACCAGGAGGCCGGTCGCGGTGTTGGAGATCGGGACATGGTAGTTGCGGTGGACCTGGCTGACCCGGCCCAACAGCGCGCCGCGCATGACGAGCCAATTTAGGAGCTCGACCCCTTGCGCACCCGCGAGCTCGACCAGATCGTGAACCGAATAGCGTGTCAGTTCTTCGGGGTCGGAGACGATCTTCTCAAGACACATCAAGTCGAAAGGCTTGTTGATGAAACCGGCCCGCGTGCCGTCCAATTGATGCGACAGCCCGCCCGTGCCGAGGATCAGTACCCTCAGATCCTGGTCGTAGGATTCGATCGCCCGGCCGATCGCCCGGCCGAGATGGAAGCAACGCCGCGGCGAAGGCAGCGGATGCTGCACCGTGTTGACCTCGACGGGGATCGCTTTCACCGGCCACTCCCCGCCTCCCGGCCAGAGCAGCGACATCGGCACGGTGAAGGCGTGATCGACCAGCATCTCCTGACAGGTGACGATGTCGAACTCGGCGGCGACGAGCGCATTGATCAAATGCCAGGAGAGGCGCTGATCCCCATAGAAGGGCCGCGCGATCGGCAACCCCCAGCCTTCATCGGCATGATGATATTCGGCCGCGGCGCCGACCGCGAAGGTCGGCAGCTTGTCGAGGAAGAAATTGAGGCCGTGATCGTTATAGACCGCCACGACCACATCCGGCCGAACCTCCTTCAGCCAAGCATGCACCGGCACGAAAGGCTCGAAAAAGGGCCGCCAATAGGCATCCTTCTCCAGCTTTCTGGCAATGGCGTTCCCGATCGATGGGATGTGCGAGGTTGAGACGGCGCCGATGATCCGTGCCATGGCTTATGTTCCCGCAGCGGCGAGCTTGGCCTTGAAGGCCTCGACGCTCATGCCGGTCTGCTGCGCGCCGATATCCTGAACGCCAAGGCCGAAAATTCCCGCGAGCTTGGCGAGGTAATAGATGTTCCCGCCCGCCTCGATCATCGCCAGCACGTCGCGCCGGCGCACCGCTTCGCGCTGCTCGGCCGTCAGATGGAAACGCGCGCAATAGGCATCCTCATCCGCAACGAAGGCCACGCGATTCGCAACCTCGTTGAAGGAGTAGCACATCTTGTTGAGCGCATAGCCTTTCTGCGCCCGCGCGCCGTCGAAAATCGGCGTCCCCTCGATTTCGTGCTCGAACTGCTGTCCGTTCATAAAGCGAGGCTGGACCCAAGGCGGAGCTTAGTCCTTGATCTGGATCAAACGACTAGCCGAAGACTTCGGCGGCCAGCAGAGCGAGCGCGACAGCGGCGGCGAGCGGCGGAAGGGCAGACGGGACTTCAAAGTCTCCGGCTCTCGTCCGACCGTGCCGCTGCAAGCGCCAGAGCGCCAGATCGACGATAACGAAGACGGTCAGGGTCAGGACATTCGTCCAGACGAGCAAATGCTCAAACGGAAAGAGCAAGGCGGTGGCGAGGATGAACCCGCCGGCGCCGAGGGTTGCCACGATGGGCGTCCGCGTATGCGCGCTGACCACGCCCAGGATGGACGGAAGCTCGCCGTTACACGCCATGCCGTAAAACAGGCGCGCCAGCATGACGATGCCCACGAGGACGCCGTTGGCCACCGCGACCGCGCTCGCCGCCGCAAAGACCGTGGCGTTTCGCCCTTCGAACAGCTCGAGCAGCGGATTCTCGCCCGCGCGACCCGCGGCGGTGATGGCGATCGCAACCAGCATGTAGAGGCCGATGCTGACGCCGATTGCGCCAAGGATGGCGCGCGGCATCACGCGGCGCGCGTCTCTCACCTCCTCCGCCATATTCGCCATGGTCTCGAAGCCGAGAAACGCGAAGAAGGCGATGAAGGCTCCAGCCGTCGCGGCGCTCCAGCCGGAGTCGGTCAAAGGCAGCATGGCGCGGAAATCGACATCGCGCGCCATGCGGAAGCCGGCAATGGAGGCTACGGCGAGACCGCCGACTTCCGTGAGCCCAAGTATCATCGCGACCGCGACGCTCTCGCGCACGCCGATGGCGGCGACGGCGGTGAAGCACAAAACAATGCCGGCGATGAGCAACTCGGCCGGCGCATGCACCAAGGCAGCCAAATATTGCACCGCGCCGCTCGCTATCGCCGCGGTCGTGATCGCGACCGACACGGCCACGGTGCCGCCGACGAACTGCGCGAGGATATCCGACTGGAAGACCCGCTTGACGTAAGCGGCAGCCCCGGCCGCCTCGGGAAACCGGCTCGCTAGCGCCGCATAACAGAGGCCGGTCAGGCCGGCCGCGACTCCAGCCAAGAGGAAGGCGAAGGGCGCGACCGCGCCCGCGCGCTCGACGACCTCGCCAATCGCGACATAGATGCCGGCGCCGATGATGTCGCTGAGCCCATAGAAAATCAGCGGCCAGAGCGTGATGCTCCGTCGTAAGCCCGGCCTTGCCGTATCGCGCGCTCTTCCCGGCTCCGCCATCGGAGGCCGCTATTTTGGCCGACGCGTGCGACGGAGGGCGAACCAGACTGCCGCGGCGCCGATCGCAGCCCCAGCCGCCAGGGCGATCGGGACCAGCCGCTCGCCCGCTCCCAGGCGGGCGATAATGTCGCCGAGCGCCGCGCCGGGAATAAGAAGCGCCGGCGCCCAGACCACGGCCGAGGCGAGATTGGCCGTCCAGAAGCGCGCGGGCTCGAGGCGCAGGATACCGGCGGCGAGCGGCACCACGGCCCGCACCGGGCCGAAGAACCGGCCGATGAACACGCTCTTGCCGCCATGGCGCTCGAAAAAAGCGATGCCGCGCGCGATGAGCTCGGGATGGCGGCGGAACGGCCAGATGCGCTCGATCTCGCTGCCGAAATGCCGGCCGATCCAATAGGAACAGGCATCGCCCAGCAGCGCGCCGAGAACGGCTCCGGCGAGCAAGGGAAAGACCGCGATCGTTCCGCTCGGAACCAGCGCTCCGGCCGCCAGCAGGATCGCCGTGCCGGGAAAGAAGAAGCTCAGCACCGCCAGGGATTCGCCGAAGGCCGCGACGAACATCGCCGCGAAAACCCAGCCGGGATGGGCGCCGATGAAGCCGATAACGGCGTGAACCAGACCTTCCATGCCGGAGGCGGCGCTCCTCGTTTCCCCGCCGTCTCATCTTGGGGAACGAGGCCGCCGCCTCCAAGCCTTATTTCACGCCGCCCTTGTTGACGACCGGCCCAGTCAAGGCCTCGAAGCGCTTGCGCAAGGCGACGAGCCGCTTCTCGTTGGTGACAAACTGCTTATAGCCGGCATCGATCCTATAGGCCTTCAAGGGCTTCAACCCGGCGGGCGGTGGCACGTCGGTGCGGGAGGAGAAGCTGCCGCCGAGACGGCTTTGCTGCTCCTTCGCGAGATACCAGGTGAGAAAGAGCTTCGCCGCGTTGGGATGCGGCGCCAGCTTGAAGATGCCGGCGGTGATGAAGAACACCGGCATCGTATCGTCGGTCGGAAACGCGAACTCGATCGGCTCGCCCGCCTGCTTCAGCCCGGCCGTGGTCGAGCTGGTCGAATCGAAGGTGACGGCGCTCTTGCCCTCGGCGATCGCGCGCAGCACACCCAAATGCCCCTGGATGAAGGTCGGTTGGTTGGCCATGTATTTCTTCATGTAGCTCCAGCCGTATTTCTTCACGATGTCGTCGAAGACGAAGAGCGTCGCATCGTCATCGGCGGGATAGGCGGTGACGAGCTTGCCGCGGAATTGCGGCTTCAAAAAATCGAGCGCGCTCTTCGGCACGTCCTTCGCCGGAACGAGCTTCGTGTTGTAGGCATAGGACAGCAGGACGACGGTGGTCGCCATGAAGGCGCCGTCCTCGTCGCGAAACCGGTGGTCGATCTTCGAAAATCCTTCGGGCTTGAAGCGCAGCAGCGCGCCGCGCTTTTTCCAGCCGACGAAATCCTGCACCGTCTGCAGGATCGCCATATCGACTTCGAGCTTCTTTGCTTTGAGCTGCTGATTGATCTTGTCGTCGAGCACGTTGCTGAAGCCGCCCGTCACGGACACGGTTATGCCGGGAAAGCGTGCCTCGAATTCCTTGGCCCAGCGCTCATAGGGAGCGACCGGTCCGCCGCTATAGAAGACGAGCGCCTTCTCGGCCTTGGCCTTCTCGTAGAGCTGATCCATTGTTTCGGCACGCGCGGCCAAGACCCAACACGACACCGCAAGCATGACAACGGCCAGGGAACGCAGCCCGGCAGTTTTCGACCGTGCGATCATGTTCCTCCCCCTTGTGCGCGACCCACCCCTTTTGCGCCGCCGCGCGGCGTCCGTGGTCGCAGGGCGATGGTCGCATGCGCACGGGCACTTGCCAAGCCTCGCCCACTCTCCCCCCGTCTTGCCACGCCTGGCCGCACGACGCATTCTGCCGCGACGGCGGGGTGCCGGCGGGGGACGAGGCGTGAGCGAGGACAAGCAGCGAAGCCACCAGCATGTTTGGCGGTTCTTTCGTGCCGGGGGGTTCGACCAGGTCCGCATCGATGCCGGCACCGATGTTGCGCATTTGGCGGCGCTCGATCAAAAGCTTTGGGTTGCGCTCGCCTGTCCCACCCGCGGCATTCAGTTCGACGAGCGCACGCTCGATCTCATCGACACCGACCGCGACGGACGCATCCGCGCGCCGGAGATGCTCGCCGCCGTCGAATGGACGACGGCTGCACTCAAGGATTGGAACGAGCTGCAGCGCCGCGACGACAGCCTGCCGCTCAACGCGATCGACGAGAGCTCGGAAACCGGCAAGGCGATCCGCGCCTCGGCCGAAATGATCCTCGCGAAACTGGGCAAGCCGGACGCTTTCGAAATCTCGTTGCAGGACACGCTCGACGTCGAGAAAATCTATGACGGCACGCCGTTCAACGGCGACGGCATCATCACCGTCCGTTCCGCCTCCGACCCGGCGATCCAGAGCGCCATCCACGACATCATGGATTGCTTGGGCACCGAGCAGGACCGCAGCCATGAGCCCGGCATCGCGCAACCAAGCATCGATCGCTTCTTCAGCGAGGCGGCGCTCTACGCCGCCTGGCATGCCGAAGGCGATTCCGCACGCAAGGCGCTCTTGCCGCTCGGCGACGGCATCGACGCGGCAGGAACGCTCATGGCGGCGGTCGAGGCGAAGATCGACGATTTCTTCGCTCGCACGCGGCTTGCGGCCTTCGATCCGCGCGCAGCCGAAGCGCTCAACCCGCCGCTCGCGAGCTATGAGGCGCTGACGGCTGAAACCTTGCGGACCGACGGCGCCGAAATCGCGGCCCTGCCCCTCGCCCGGATCGACGCCGGCGCCAAATTGTCCTTTTGCGCGGGGCTCAACCCGGCTTGGGGCCCGCTCATCGCGCGGTTCCAGGCCGAGATCGCGGAACCGCTCCTCGGCGCCGGCGAGGCGCTCGACGGCGCGGATTGGGAGAAGCTCAAAGCGCTCTTCTCGGCCTACGAAGCCTGGACGGCGCGCAAGCCCGAAACCGTGGTCGAAAAGCTCGGCATCGAGCGCCTAACGACCCTGCTCGATCCCAAGGTCAAGCCGGCGATCGACGCGCTCGTGCTGCGCGACAAGGCACTCGAGCCGCAGATGAATGCGATCGCGCAGGTGGAAAAGCTCGTGCGCATG
The DNA here is from genome assembly GCA_035605975.1 of Allostellaceae bacterium. Lineage (GTDB taxonomy): Bacteria > Pseudomonadota > Alphaproteobacteria > ATCC43930 > CGMCC-115725 > CAIKMD01. Next base: position 15,839 of record DATNGG010000134.1, read on the forward strand.
AAGCGCGATCTGCTTCCGCTCCTCAACAATTTCGTCGCCTTCAAGGATTTCTACACCCGCACTGGCAAAGCCGTGTTCCAGGCCGGAACCCTCTACCTCGACGCCCGGAGCTGCGATCTCTGCATCAAGGTCGAGGACGAGACGAAGCACGCCCAACTCGCGACCTTGAGCCGCATCTATCTCGCTTATTGCCGCTGCACGCGCAACGAAGGCAAAGAGGTCATGACAATCGCCGCTGCCTTCACCGCGGGCGACGCCGACAATCTCCTCGTCGGGCGCAACGGCGTCTTCTACGACCGCAAGGGGCGCGACTGGGACGCGACCATCGTCAAGATCGTCGAGCATCCGATCAGCCTGCGGCAAGCCTTCTGGCTGCCCTACAAGCAGCTGGCGCGCTTCATCAACGACCAGGTGCAAAAGGCGGCGGCCGCGCGCGCGGCGAGCACCCAGGCGCAGATGGCGTCGCAAACCATGGCGCGGGCTGCGGCGGCCGCGAGCGGCGCGCCACCACCGCCATCGCCGCAGCCGCAGAATTTCGACGCCGCGCGCTTTGCCGGAATCTTCGCCGCCATTGGCCTTGCCATCGGCGCGATCGGAACAGCGATCGCCTCGATCGTCACGGGCTTCCTGCAACTCAGCTGGTGGCAGATGCCGCTCGCCGTGGTTGGCATCATCCTCGTGATCTCCGGCCCCTCATGCCTCATTGCGGCCTTGAAGCTGCAAAGCCGCAATCTCGGGCCGATCCTCGACGCCTCGGGCTGGGCGGTGAACACGCGGCTCAAGATCAACCTGCCCTTCGGCCGCGCGCTCACGGGCATGGCGCAATTGCCGCCGCACGCCGAGCGCTCGCTCAGCGATCCCTATGCCGAGAAGCGGCAGCCCTGGGCCTGGTACGGCGTATTGCTCCTGATCGTGCTGGCTCTGCTCGGACTCTGGCGGTGGGGCTTCATCGCCAAGTGGCTCGGCCTGCCCTGAGCAGGGCCGCCTGCCTCAAACCGGAAAGCGGTGCTTGCCGTTTGGGCCGAGCGGCAAAGGCTTGACCCAGAGCGCATCGCCGGTCGCAAGCGCGCCGTAGAGATGCGGGAAGAGCGCGCCGCCGCGCGAGACTTCCCATTTGAGCGC
>DATNGG010000135.1:0-3226 GCA_035605975.1 Allostellaceae bacterium
TCGGTGGCGATTGCTTCGTGCTCTATGCAAAGAAGGGCGCCGCCCCCGTCGCCTTGAACGGCTCGGGCCGCGCGCCGATGAAGGCGACGATCGAGTGGTATCGCGCGCAAGGCATAAGCGCGATCGAGGTCGAGACACCGCATGCGGTCAGCGTGCCGGGCGCGATCGATGCCTGGTGCCGGCTGCTCGAGGATCACGGCACCAAGGAGATGGCCGAGCTTTTCGCCCCCGCGATCAAGCTCGCGGAAGAGGGCTATGCGGTGACGCCGCGGGTCGCTGCGGATTTCGCTGGCAGCTTCCCGAAGCAGGCGCGCGACCGCGATGCCGCGGGCGTCTTTGCGCCGCAGGGCCGGCCGATCGGCCTCGGCGAGAAGCTCTATCAGCCGGCGCTCGCCGCGACCTTCAAGCGCATCGCGCGCGAGGGCCGGGCGGGGTTCTATGAGGGCCCCGTCGCCGAGGAGATCGTCGCGAAGCTCAAGGCACTCGGCGGGCTGCACACGCTCGAGGATTTCGCGCTGCAGAAATGTGAGTACGTGGCGCCGATCACGGCGCCCTATCGCGGCTACGATGTCTATGAATGCCCGCCCAATGGGCAGGGCCTCGCCGCGCTAATGATCCTGCGCGTGCTCGACGGCTATGCGTTCGGTGGCGATGAATTCAGCGAGGCCGACCGGGTTCATCTCCTGGCGGAGGCCGTCAAAGCCGCCTATGCCATGCGCGACAGCCATATCGCCGATCCGCGCTTTGCGCCGTTCGATACCGCGCGCTTCCTCTCGTATGACTATGCGGCCACAGTGCGCGCGCGTCTGCGGCTCGACCGTGCCGCGCCGCCCGCGACATGGGACGAGACTGCGCACAAGGATACGGTCTATTTCGCGATCGTCGATCGCGACGGCAATGCGATCTCCTTCATCAACTCGCTGTTTCATGATTTCGGCAGCGGCATCTTCGTGCCGGGCTGCGGCGTGATGCTGCACAACCGCGCCATCAGCTTCCGCCTCGATCCGGCGCATGCCAATGCGATCGCGCCCGGCAAGCGGCCGATGCACACGATCATTCCCGGCATGCTGATGCAGGGCGGCGCGGCGGTCATGCCCTTTGGCGTCATGGGCGGCGCCTATCAAGCTTGCGGCCACGCGCATTTCCTCTCGCAGATGCTCGATCGCGGCCGCGATCCGCAACAAGCCGCCGAGGCGCCGCGCAGCTTCGCTTTCGACGGCTATCTCCAGCTCGAATCGACCATCCCTCTCGAGATCGCGCGCGACCTCGCCGGCCGCGGCCACCGGGTGCTGCGCGGCGGCCCCTTGGGCGGGTGCCAGGCCGTCTGGATCGATCGCGACCGCGGCTGCCTGATCGGCGGCTCCGATCCGCGCAAGGATGGCTGCGCCCTCGGCTATTGAGGCAGGGCGCATTTGAACGGCCGGCGATCGGCACCACATAAGCCGGGTCGAGAGAACTCTTCATCGCGCGCGTGTTCCGCACAGACCCGTCGAGAGCCTTGTCCTGTCACATGCCTTCAGGCCCCGCATGGCGGTACCATCGCGACTCGGGGCCGCGCGGGTGCGACGCGAAACCGCCTTGGCAGCAGCGGCGGTCTCCGGTAAGACAACGGCGCCCTTTGGGTATCTCCACGAGATTCCACATAAATATTAAGGAAATGGGCGCCGTCTTTGAAGCGCCATAGCGAAAGCGAATGAGCGATCTGGTTCTTCAGCACGGGCTTGGCTTTGCGGACCTCTATCGCCGCGACGGGCTCGTGCGCCTCGATACAGCCTTCATCGAGCACGTGAAATCCGCCGATGTCGGACTCTTCAACCGGCTGGTGACCGCGCGCCGCACGCCGGAGGCGCTCGCCGAGAAGGACCAGTCCGAGCTGCTGGTGGAGCTCGCGCCGCATCTCGAGGATTTCGTCGCGGCGCTGTTCGGCATCGGGCACGAGGCGCGCGCGCTCCAGGCGCGCCACGACGCGCTCGCGCCGCTCTACACGGTCAAGCGCCTCTTCGTGCAGCGGCGCGCGGCCAAGAGCGCTTCGCCCGAGGAGGCGGCGCTTATCGACGGCGCGGCGCTGGCGCAGGCGTTGGAGAAACGCTTCGGCGAGAGCCTCACCGAGGCGAGCTATGCACGGCACGTGGCGCACTGGCTCGAGGCCGAAGCGGAGCATGCGGCGGCGCTCGAGGAAGCGGCGCGCTATGCCGCCTGGGCGCTCCACGCGCCCGAGGGCCGCGCGCGGCACGGCAAAGGCGTGCTGTTTCAGGTGCCGCACCGGCTCGATATGCAGCATCTCGTGCCGGTCGAGACCATCACCGAGCATGGCGTCACCATGCTGTGCCTGCCGCAGGACCACCGCCGGCGGCGCGAGGGCTTCGCCCTGACCGATCCGGGCATGGACCTCACGGGAGCGCTCGACCACGCGAATTACTGCATCTGGTGCCACAACCAGGGCAAGGACAGCTGCTCGAAGGGCCTCAAGGACCGCAAGACCGGCAAGTTCCAGAACACGGTCTTCGGCGTGACGCTGACCGGCTGCCCGCTCGAGGAAAAAATCTCGGAGATGAACCTCGTCAAGTCGCGCGGCTTCTCGATCGGCGCGATGGCGATCGCCGCGATCGACAATCCGATGATGGCGGGCACCGGGCATCGCATCTGCAACGATTGCATGAAGGCCTGCATCTATCAGAAACAGGATCCGGTCGATATTCCGCAGATCGAGACGCGCACCCTCAAAGACGTGCTGAGCCTGCCCTGGGGCTTCGAGATCTACAGCTTGATCACCCGCTGGAACCCGCTCGATCTGCGCCGGCCGCTGCCCAAGCCCGAGACCGGATACAAGGTGCTGGTGGTCGGGCTCGGCCCCGCGGGCTTCACCCTCGCGCATCATCTGATGAATGACGGGCACCATGTCGTCGGCATCGATGGGCTGAAGATCGAGCCGCTGCCGCCGGGGCTTGCCGGTGCGCGTTTTCGTCCGATCCGCGACGTGAAGGAGCTCTGGGAAGGGCTCGACGATCGCGTCATGGCTGGGTTCGGCGGCGTCGCCGAATACGGCATCACCGTGCGCTGGGACAAGAACTTCCTCAAAGTGATCCGGCTGCTGATCGAGCGCAGGCATGAATTCGCGCTCTATGGCGGGGTGCGCTTCGGCGGCACGATCACGGTCGATGACGCTTTCGCGCTCGGCTTCGATCACGTCGCGCTCTGCGCCGGCGCCGGGCGCCCGACCATCGTT
>DATNGG010000136.1:0-2530 GCA_035605975.1 Allostellaceae bacterium
CACCTGCTCGGCCGCGCTCTCGCCCTGCACCGCCACCGGCCAGACCAGCACGCGGCGCGGAAAGCGATCATCGAGGCGGTGGAGAATGTCGCGGATGACCGCGCCCGTCGGCGAGGTGACGACGCCGATCACCGCCGGGAGGTAAGGCAGCTTCCGCTTGCGCTCGGGCGCGAAGAGACCTTCGGCTTCGAGCTTCTTCTTGCGCTCTTCCAAAAGCTTCAACAGCGCGCCGATCCCGGCGAGCTCGACGCTCTCGATCACGAGCTGATATTTCGATCGGCCGGGATAGGTGGTGAGCCGCCCGGCGCAGACCACTTCCATCCCGTCCTCGGGCTTCAGCGCCAGGCGCGAGGCGGTCGTGCGCCAGATCACCGCGTCGAGCACCGCCTCCTCGTCCTTCAGCGCCAAATAGCAATGACCGGAGGAATGGCGCTTCAGGCCGGAAATCTCGCCGCGCACCCGCACATAGGCGAAATTCTGCTCGACGGTGCGTTTGAGGAGCGCCGAAATCTCGCCGACGGAATATTCGGGCAGGTTGCTGCGCAATTCGGCGCGGGACGGACTCTCGCTCATCGCTCGATGCTAGGGTGTCGGGACGCTTGGGGACATAGCACGCAAGCGCGCGCCCTGTCACGGGAGCAGCCTCTTACGACTCGGCCGAGGCCGAGAGACCGCCGAACAGCCGCAGGCAGCTGACGAGCGCCGCCAGCAGCGCGATTGCCGCGGCGATCGCCAGCGCGAGCTGCGATCCCGCATGGAACGAGAGGCCGAAGATCAGCGCCACCAGCGCCGCGCCGGTGGTCTGGCCGAGCAGTCTCGCTGTGCCGAGCATGCCGCTGGCGCCGCCGCTGCGATACCGCGGGGCGGCGCTGATGATCGCGCGGTTGTTGGGCGACTGGAAAAGGCCGAAGCCCAAGCCGCACAGCGCGAGGCGCCAAACGATATCGGCGACGCTCGGCTGCGCCGGGAGCAGCGCCACGAGCGCAAGGGCGACGCCGAAAATCGCCAGGCCCAGCCCACCGAGCATCCCGGCGGAGTAGCGGTCGGCGAGTCGGCCGGAGATCGGCGCCACCACCGCCGTCATCAGCGGCCAGGGCGTCATCAACAGCCCGGTCGCGACCGCGGAGCGGCCGAGCGAGTCCTGAAAGAAGAAGGGCAGCGCCACATAGGCCATCATCTGCGCGATGAAAGAACAGACCGAGGTCGCGATCGACATGGCGAAGATCGGGATGCGCAGCAGATCGACCGGCAGAAGCGGCCAGGCTTGCGACAATTGCCGCCACACCAGAAGGGCGCCGAAGCCCGCCGCGAGGATCGCCTCGAGGCCGATCGCCACGAGCCATTCGTGATGGCCGACGCCGTCGATCGCGGTGATCGTCAAGCCGAAGGTCAGGGCGCTGAGGATGGCGCTGAGAAAGTCGAAATGGTGCGAGCGGCGCGGCGTCACCGGCAGCGCGCGGGCGCCGAGAAGCGCCGCCAATCCCAAGGGCACGTTGATCGCGAAGAGCCATTCCCACGATCCGACCGAGAGGATGGCCGCGGCGATGGTCGGTCCGAGCGCCGCCGAGATCGAGACGATGACGGCGTTGATGCCGATCGCGCGGCCGAGCCAGTGATGCGGATAGATGAAGCGGACGAGCGCGGTGTTGACGCTGAGGATGCCGGCGGCGCCGAAGCCTTGGACGATGCGCGAGGCGGTCAAGCCGACCAGCGAATGCGACAGGGCGCAAGCGAGCGAGGCGGCGGTGAAAAGCGCGAGCCCGGCGCGATAGACGCGGCGATATTCGTGAATCTCGCCGAAAGAGGCGAGCGGCAGCAGCGAGATGGTGATCGCCAGCTGATAGGCGTTGACGATCCAGATCGAGGAAGCGGGGCTGGCGCCGAGATCGGTCGCGATGGTCGGCAGCGCGACATTGGCGATCGAGCTGTCAAGCGTCGACATGGTGACGGCGAGGCCGACCGTGATCATCGCCCAATAGCGCTGCGGTATGGGCAAGCCGTCGCCGCCCATGGGGTCCGGGCGGGGCTGGGGCGGCTCGGTTTTGCGAAACGGCACGACCATGTGCGAAACCAAGGGGACGAGAAAGGCCGCGGCGGCCGCCGCGCATCCTTTTGCAAACGGCAGCGCCGGCGCACCGTTCCCGCGGCGCTCTCATCCCATTTCGAAGCGTTGGAGCCGGCGGCTATGATAGAGCATAGGGCGAAACCGAGGGAGCGGCACGATGCGGGTGTTGGTGGTGGGATCGGGCGGGCGCGAGCACGCGCTGTGCTGGGCGATCGCCGCCTCGCCGCTTTGCGATGCGCTTTACTGCGCGCCGGGCAATCCCGGCATCGCCGCCGAAGCCGAATGCGTGCCGATTGCCGCCAGCGATCTCGACGGCATCGTCGAATTCTGCCGGCGCGAACAGATCGATTTCGTCGTGGTCGGGCCCGAAGCGCCGCTGGTCGCGGGCCTGGTCGACCGGCTCGAGGCCTCGGGCATCGCCGCTTTCGGGCCGAGCGCCGCCGCCGCCGCGCTCGAAGGCTCCAA
>DATNGG010000137.1:0-34510 GCA_035605975.1 Allostellaceae bacterium
GGCGTCGCGGCGCTGCTCTTTCTCTGGGCGCTCGTCGCTTAGCCGCATTTCGAATAATCGCAATTGGTGCACTGGTCGCAGCCTTCGAGGCGGATGAGCGCGGCCTGGCCGCATTTGGGGCATTGCGCCATGGGCGGGCGCCCCTCGGGCAAATTCACCACCTGACGCGCGGCGCTGAGTGCTGGCCGCTCGCGCGGCGAAGCGATGAAGCCGATGGCGATCATGTGGCGCTCGATCACGTCGCCGATCGCCGCGAGAAGCGAGGGCACGTAATGCCCTTCCATCCAGGCGCCGCCGCGCGGATCGAACACGGCTTTCAGCTCCTCGACAACGAAGCTGACATCGCCGCCGCGGCGGAACACCGCGCTGATCATCCGCGTCAGCGCCACGGTCCAGGCATAGTGCTCCATGTTCTTCGAGTTGATGAAAATCTCGAAGGGGCGGCGCCGCCCGTCCTGCACGATGTCGTTGAGGGTGATGTAGAGCGCGTGCTCGCTTTGCGGCCAGGCGATCTTATAGGTGTTGCCGGGCAGCGCCTCGGGCCGGTCCAAGGGCTGCGTCATATAAACGACGCCGCCCGCCTCGTAGAGGTCTTTGGCCTTGGGCTTGGGCGCGGGCAGCGGCAGCTCGGGCTGCGCTTGGGCCTCGCTCTCGGCCTCGGCTCGCGCCTGGAGCACGGAGCCCGTCACCGCGTTGGGGCGATAGGTGGTGCAGCCCTTGCAGCCGAGTTCGTAAGCCTGGAGATAGACGTCCTTGAACTGCTCGAAGGGGAAATCCGCCGGCACGTTGATGGTCTTGGAGATCGAGCTGTCGACGTATTTTTGCACCGCCGCCTGCATGACGACGTGATCCGACGGGGCGAGCGCCTGCGCGTCGACGAAGCTCTCGGGCAGCGGCGCGTCATCGCCCTTCAAACGCCGGAACAGCCGCCAGGCGTGATCCGAGACCTCTTCCTCCTTGCGCGTGCCGTCGGGCATCAGCACGTTGCGGGTGTATTTGAAGCTGAACACCGGCTCGAGCCCCGAGGAGACATTGTCGGCGAGGATCGAGATCGTGCCGGTGGGCGCGACCGAGGTGAGGAGCGCGTTGCGGATGCCGTGCCGGGCGATCGCGTCGCGCACATCTTGATCGAGCGCGGCGATGGTCTCGCCGGCAAGATAGGCCTCTTTATCGAACAGCGGGAACGCGCCCTTCTCGGCGGCAAGCTCGGTCGAGGCGAGATAGGCCGCGCGCTGCAGCGCCTTCATCCAGGTTTCGGTCAAGGCGACCGCCTTGGCCGAGCCGTAACGCTCGCCGCAGAGGATCAGCGCATCGGCAAGGCCGGTCACGCCGAGGCCGATGCGGCGCTTGGCTTTGGCCTCGTGCAGCTGTTCCTCGAGCGGGAAGCGCGACACGTCGATCGCATTGTCGAGCATGCGCACCGCCAAGGGCACGATGCGAGCGAGCTCGTCGAGATCGAGCTGTGCCGCCGCGGTGAAGGGCTCGCGTACCAGCGCGGCGAGATTGATCGAGCCCAGGAGACAGGCGCCGTAAGGCGGCAGCGGCTGTTCTCCGCAATTATGGACATAGATGCCATTGGCGTCGAAGGCATTGACGCCGGGAATCTGCACGTCGAACACCTCGGCCTCGCCATCCGGCTCGATCGCGGCGATCTCGGCGATGAAGCGCTCGCGATTGGGCGTGCGCCGATAGGCCGCTGCGATGGCAGCGAGCCGCGCCGCTTTCTCGCTGTCCGCGAATCCGACGGTTTCGGCGAAGACGCCGATATTGTCGTTGGCGATCGCCAACTCGTGGTCGGCGTTGCAGTCGTAAAGCTTCACGCCACCCTTGCCGTCGGGCAGAAGGCGTGGCCCCGCCGGCCGGCGCTCGCGATAGATTGTCGAGGAAATGCCGAGGCGCAGCAGCATCCGCTGTGCGGCTTCAAGGCGCGCGAGGTCGCTCTGCGCCAAGCGGATGCTCGCGCCCTTCTCCTGCGATCCGAGCACGGTCCCGTCGGTATCGAAGAGGCCGCGCAGGAAGCCGCGATAGAAGTCGCTCGATTGCTGCTCGATCTGTGGCGTGATTGCCTTGTCGCCGGGCGCCATGCCGAGCTCGAGCGCGAGCTGGCGCACCGCGCCGAGCGAGAGCCGGTATTCGTCGCGGCCCGGCACCGCCATCCAACCGGCGAAATCGGCACGATGCGGCAGAGTCCGCGCGGCGGCGAGCGCCGTTGCCATCACCGCCTCCGCGCCTACGCCTTCTTCCCAGCCATTGGCGGCCTCGCGTCGGCGCCAGACGCTCAGAATCGCCTTGTCGCTTTTGAGCGTGCCGTCGCCGATCAGAAGGCCGAGGAGATAACCTTCGGCCTCGCCATGAACACCCGGCCAAGCCGGGGCGCGGCGATGGTCGTGCAGCAGGATGCGGTCGCCGGCGCCGAGCTCGCCCGCCTTGCGCCATTCCGTCGTCAACCGGTTGCGGCCGAAACGCGCGACCGTCAGAACCGGATGATCGGCGGTCAGGCGCAATCCGTAGCCTTCGCGGGTTTGGAGCTTCAGGACCGGCTTCTGGCCGGTCGCAAAGAAACCTTGCGCGCCGGAGTCATAGGCCCTGCCGTCGACCAGGGCGGTAAAGGTCGTGCCGATCAATTCGGCGACCTGGCGCGGCCCCTCGCTCGTCTGCACCCAGGTCTCCGCCGTGACGCAAGGATTGGTCGCGCTGATCGTCTCGCAGTAATGAAGATTGTTCCGCCGGTTGATGCGGTCGATGAAGATGACGCCAGGCTCGGCATAGGCATAGGTCGCGCGCATGATCTTGTCCCAAAGTTCGCGCGCCTTGACGACCTTGTAGGTCGTGCCGGCAAAGCTCAGCTCCCAGGGCCCGTCCTGCTTCACCGCCGCCATGAACGCGTCGGTGACGAGGACGGAGAGGTTGAACATGCGCAGCCGGCCGGCCTCGTGCTTTGCCTCGATGAAGGCTTCGATATCGGGATGGTCGCAGCGCATCGTCGCCATCATTGCGCCGCGGCGATAGCCGGCGCTCATGATGGTGCGGCACATCGCGTCCCACACATCCATGAAGGAGAGCGGGCCGGAGGCATCGGCCCCCACGCCCTTGACCGGCGCGCCCTTGGGCCGCAGCGTCGAGAAATCGTAACCGATGCCGCCGCCCTGCTGCATGGTGAGCGCGGCCTCGCGCAGATGGGTGAAGATGCCCGACATATCGTCGGGGATCGTGCCCATGACGAAGCAGTTGAAGAGCGTGACGGTGCGGCCGGTGCCGGCGCCGGCGACGATGCGGCCGGCCGGCAGGAATTTGAAATCGGTGAGGGCGGTGGTGAAGCTCTCGGCCCAGGCGGCGGCATCGCGCTCCGGCGCGGCCAGGGCGCCGGCGATCCGGGCCCAGCTCTCTTCGATGGTTTTGTCCACAGGGGAGCCGTCCGCCCCCTTGAGGCGGTATTTCATGTCCCAGATCTGCTGCGAGATCGCGGCGACGCTGACCATCACGCGAATTCCTTAGGGCTGAAGCACCGCGCCGGCCAGGGCAGCGGCGTGCAAACTTAGTCCAACATGTTGAAGCGCAAGTAATTTCGGCATGCGAAGCGGTTTGATCAAGTTGTTCCCGCTTTGTTTCCAATCCATAGCATCAACCCTGCCGGACCGCCAGAGCAAAGGCAAGCTGCCCAAAAATGGCGGAGGCGAGCCTTATCCCCGGCTTTCATTCCGGCGCGCCGGCACGCTTTCCACAGCTTTATCCCCGCTGGGGTGCTGTGCCGCCGCGATGAGCCGGGCGGTTGCCGTCTCGATCCGGGCTTCGAGCTCGGCCAGCACCGCGCGCCGTTCGCCGCCTGGCGGGATCGGCGGCAGGATTTCGACCGTGATCCGGCCGGGGCGCTTCAAGAGCCGGCGGCGGCCCCAGAAGAGGCCGGAATTGACCGCGACCGGCACCAGCGGCACGTCGAGGCGGTGATAGAGCGCGGCGACGCCCGGCTGGTAGGAGCGGCGCTCGCCGACCGCGCTGCGGGTTCCTTCCGGAAAGATGAAGATCGGCCGGCCACGGGCCAATGCCTTGGTGCTTGCCGCGACCATCGCCTTGAGGGCGCCGCCGCGGCCCATGCGGTCGATCGGGATCATCCCGGCCTTCAGCGCGTACCAGCCATAGATCGGAATCCAGCCGAGCTCGCGCTTGATGACCATCGCCGGGCTGCGGAAGATGACCGGCACGGCGAAAGTGTCCCAGGCCGATTGATGCTTCATCGCGATGAGCACCGGCCCCGGCGGCAGCCGTTCGCGCCCCAGCACCTGATGGTCGAGACCGACGCAGAGCCGCAGCAGCAGGAGCGTGCCGCGCGACCAGAGCGTGCCGCAGCGCATCATCCAGGAAGATGGCGCGAGCAGCAGCGGCAGGAAGGGCAGCGATAAGAGGGCGGTCCAGAGATAGAACGCGACGTAGAACAGGAGCGAGCGCAACCACATCATTCGCTCAGTCCTTGCGGCACGATGGCCGCCGGCAAGACGGGCCGGACGAGCGCGAAAAGATATTTGCTGTACTCGCTCGCGATCAGCGTCGCCGCGCGGCGCGAGCGCCACCACGGCCGCTCGCTGAGGAATTCGGGAAAGACCGGATTGGGAACGATCTCGACATCGGGCATGGCGCGGCTGAACTCCAGGAGGCTGCGCGGCATGTGGTAATTGGCGGTGACGAGGCGCAAGGAGTGAAATCCTTCGGCGCTCATCCATTCCGCCGTCTCCTTGGCGTTGCCGAGGGTGTCGGCGGCGGCGTGGCCCAGCACAATGCAGCAGGCGACGCTTTCCGGCGCCTGGCGCGAGACGTGCAGCAGGGCGCTGACATCGACGCCGCGATAAACCCCCGAAACGAAGAGCTTCTTCGCCATGCCCGCGGCGAGGAGCTTCAACCCGCTCTCGACGCGCAAGCTGCCGCCGGTCAACACGACGATCGCGTCGGTCCGCCGCGCCGGGTCATCGACCGTCTGCGGCATCGAGGCGGCGAAGCGCCACAGGCCGAGGAGCCACAGTGCCGCGGCGGCGACGGCCAGCACGGCGGCGATTTTCACGAGGCGGCCCGAGCGGCTGACGCTCATGGCATGCGCGCGAGCGCCCGCATCACGGTGAACCGCGCCGTCGCCAGTGCCGCCGCGCCCGCCAGCACCGGCAGCAGCGCGAGCGCCGCCCATTGCCACAGCACGAGGCTCAAATCGGGCAGGAGCTTGGCTTCCTCGCCAAGCACCGCGGTTGCCGCGGCGGCGTGGCCGAGGCCCCAGAGCGTCAAGGCCGCGAGCGCGATGCCGCCGATGCCGCCGCTCAACCCCATGCGCATCGCCTCGGTCTCGAATTGGCGGGCGATGTAGAGGTCGCGCGCGCCCATCAGGTGCAAGAGCTCGATCACGTCGTGATGCACGGCGAGCCCGGCGCGGGTGGTGAAGATCACCGTCAGCACCGCCGCAATCCCGACCATGACAAGGATCGCGAAGCCCGTCGCCTCGACCGAGACCGCGAGGCTGTAGAGCCGGTCGAGCCACAGGCGATGGTCGTCGAGCACGGCGCCCGGCACGGCGGCGCTGAGCTTGGCGCGCAGCGCCTTCAGATCGAGCGCCGCGCCGCTGGCGATGCGCAGATCGACGAGGCGCGGCAGTTGCAGCTCCTCCGGCGAAATCGTGCTGCCGAGCCAGGGCTCGATGAGCTTGACCTCGGCGTCGCGCGCAAGCGGCGTCGCGCTGACGATGCCGGGGGTTGCGCGCAGCACCTGCAGGGTCTTTGCGACCGCGTCGTCGGTCGCGGGCGGCACCGGCGCCGGCGGCAGCTCCACCGTCATCGTGCCGCTGAGGCCGCGGTCCCAGCTGTCCAGCACGCCGTTGAGCGCGAGCATGCCGGCCAGCGCCAGCGCCGCCAGATAGACCATGGGCGCGATCAGCCAGGGCAGGAGGCGCACCGTGCCGTCGCGGCGCAGCGGGATATCGTCGCCGACCCGGCCGATCATGCGCGCACCGCGTCGGCCGGCGCCGCGACCTCGCCATTGACGAGGTGGATGCGCTGGAAGCGGCGCTGCGAAGCGAGCTGCTCGTTATGCGTCGCGATGACCAGCGTCGTGCCGAAGCGGTTCAATTCCTCGAACAGCCGCAACAGCCGGCTCGCCATGGCGTCGTCGACATTGCCGGTCGGCTCGTCGGCGAGCAGAAGCTGCGGCCGGGCAATGACCGCGCGGGCGATGGCGACGCGCTGCTGCTGCCCGCCCGACAGCGTCACCGGCCGCGCGCTGAGCTTGTCGGCGAGCCCGACCCATTCCAAGAGCTCGGTCACGTTCTTCTTGACGCGCGCCTCGGCGATGCCGGCGACACGCAGCGGCAGAGCGACATTGTCGAAAGCCGAGAGATGGCCGAGCAGGCGGAAATCCTGGAACACGACGCCGATCTTACGTCTGAGGTCGGCGAGCTCGCGGCGCTTCAGGCGCGAGATGTCCTGGCCGAAGAGCGAGATGAGGCCGCGCGTCGGCCGGTCGGCGAGGTACATGAGGCGCAGCAAGGTGGTCTTGCCGGCGCCGCTTGGGCCGGTCAGGAAATGGAATGAGCCTGAAGCCAGATCGAGGCTGACATCGCGCAGCACCTCAGGACCGGTGCCGTAGCGCATGCCGACATTCTCGAACCGTACCACGTGCTGGTCTTCTCCTGTCCTGCGGCGCGAAAGGTGCCCGCGCATCGACCCGCCCGATGCCGCTTGCGGCGGGAAACATGGCATGCGCTGCGTGGCGGGTAAAGCGCCGCGGCCCATTTCTTGCCTCGACCCCGCGCCGCGCCCTATAACATGCGCCGGGACCGCCGAAACCCGTCCGGGCGATGATCGTCACCTGCACCAGCTGCTCCAAACGCTATCTTGTCGATGCGCGCGCCTTGGGGATGGCGGGCCGCAATGTGCGTTGCGCCAATTGCGGCCATAGCTGGTTTCAGACGCCGCCAGCCGATGCGCCGCAGCTGTTCGAGCTGCCGCTGGCCGCCGCGCCCGACCAGGCGCCCGATTTCGCAAGCGCAAGGCGCGATGCACGGGTGCAGCTTCCCGCGGTCCGGCGCAGCTCGGCACGCGGCCAGATCATTGGCTGGAGCGCCGCGGCGATTGCGATCGTGGTCTTGGCTTGGGGATTGATCGCGGCGCGCGCCGAGATCGTCGGCTTGTGGCCGCCGGCGGGCCGGCTCTATGCGCTTGCGGGCTATGGACCCGCTGTCGCGGGAACCGGACTCGAGTTGCGCAAGGTCACGCCCTCGCGCGGCTCCGCGGATGGCGTGCCGACCCTCGCCGTCGATGGCGAGGTGGTGAATGTCTCGACCGTGGCGCGCGACGTGCCGAAGCTCAAAATCGCGCTGCGCGACGGCAACGACAAGGAGCTTCAAGCCATGACGATCGCGGTCACGGATCAGCGCCTGCTGCCTGGAGCGAGCGTGCCGTTTCACACCGTCATCACGCGTCCGAACGAAGCCGCGACGGGCGTCGTCGTGAGCTTTTCCAGCACCGGCCCGTGAGCGCGCCGCCGAAGCGGGCGCTTCCAGCCCCACCGCGCTGAGCCGCCGATGGCGCGGATCCTCCTCGCCGAGGACGAAGCGTCGGTGAGCGCCTTCGCCAAGCGCGCGCTCGAGCATCATGGTCACGCGGTGACGCCGGTCGCGGATGGGCTCGCCGCGGTTGCGGCGCTCGCGGCCGAGCCCTTCGATCTCCTCCTCACCGACATCGTCATGCCGGGGCTCGACGGCATCGCGCTCGCCTTGAAAGCGAGCAAGGACTATCCGGCGATGAAAATCCTGCTGATGACCGGCTATTCCGCCGAGCGCCAGCGCGCGCACAATCTCGCGGCGCTGGTGCATCGCGTGCTGCCCAAGCCCTTCACGCTCGAAGACCTGGTCGCGGCGGTCGAGGAAGAATTGGCGAAATAGGGCGTCGCCCGCGCCGCCTAAAATTCCTTCAGCAGGCGGTCGATGTAGTCGCGCTCGAGCGCGGGGCGCGAGCGCTCGCCGGCACGGCGGCGCAACTCGTCCAAAATCTGCTTCGCCTTGTCGAGCGCGTAGTCATTCGCCGATTTGCCCATGCGCAGCCGGCCGCCATCGTCATAGCCGCCATTGCCCTGCTCTGTGTCGAGGAGACGGCCGAAGGGATCGCGCTGCGCCTGGTGCAGGCCGGGATCGTCGAACGGCTCGCCGCCCGGCCCGTCGCCGTAGTTCCGGCCGAGCATCTGATTGGCCATCGCGCGTGCCGCCTCCTGCAGCGCATCGAGCGCATCGGATTGCGGACCCACGGCTTGGCCCGGCTGGCCGCGCTGCAAAGCCTCGGCGGCGCCACGCATCGCGCGCTCGGCGCGGCTCATGCCCTGCGGGGCCTGTCCACCCTGCTGCTGCAGCTGCTGCATCAACTGGTTGAGCATCTGGCGGAGCGCTTCCTGCTGCTGCGCATCGCCGCTCAAATTCTGCCCTTGCTGGCCATTGCGCGATTGGTTGAAGGAGCGGTCGAGGAGCTGCTGCTGCTGGCGCATCATCTGCTGCATCTGGCTCATCATCTGGTTCTGGCTGCCATTGCCCGGCATCGGCCGGGCGAGGCGCAGATTCTCCAGCATCTGCTGCAGTTGCGACAGCAGCTCGCGCGCCTGGTCGCGGGCGCCGGTGCGGGCCATGTCGCGCGCGCGGTCGAGCATCTTTTGGAGGTCTTGCAAGCTCATCATCTGCGAGGGATCGACCGCCGGCATCTGGCTCGGATCCATGTGCTGCATCTGCTGCGCCAGCGCCTGGAAATAGCGGTTCATCGCCTCCTGCACTTGGCGCATCAGCCGCTGGATCTCGTCGTCGGGCGCGTTGCGGGCGAGCGCGTCCTGCAGCGCCTGCATGGCGTTGCGCAAATCCTGCTGCGTCCCCGGCGCGCGGCCATCCTCGATGCGCAGCGCCGTCTGCCACAGCAAGCCCTGCACCGGCGCGATCGAGGAGCCGTCGCGATCGAGCTCGAGCCGCGCCTGTGCCGTGCGCAGCGCCATGAAGACGACGATGTCGCCATTGAAGCGGTCCGGCCGCAGCGAGAGATCGGAGAGAGTTTCGGCAACCACGTCCTTGTCGGCGGGGTGGAGCGTCAGCTGCTTCCTCGCCTCGACGATCGCCTTGGCGATCGGGTTGTGGAAAACGCGCTCCGGCAGCACGGTCTGCACGATCTCGCTGTGCCCGGTCTGGCCGAGCGCGTCCGCCGCCTGCAGCTCGATCTGCACCGGCAGGCCGGCCCAGAGATTGGCGGTGAGGTCGGTGTAATCGGTGGCGCGCGCGTCTTTGAGATGCTGCCCGGGCAGCGGCAGGTTGAGCGTCAGCGCCGGCCCGCCTGGATCGTCGGCGCGGTGAAGGATGGCCTTGACGCTTTCGACGCCGTAATCGTCGCCCGCGGTGTAGTCGAGCCGCAGCGCCATGCGTGCGCTGCGCGAGGGCGGGCGGGCAAAGGTCACTTGCGGCGGCAGGTCGGGCACCACCTGGATCGGCCAGGAGCCGAGGCTGCGCCCGTCCTGGTCGATGGCGATGTGCTTGCCGGCGGTAATCGCCGCGCTGTTTTTGAAATTGCTGTCGTCGACGCGGGTGAAGTCGCTGGCGTGGTCGTCGATCTTCAAGCGCGGCGGATTGCGCCCGCCATGCACCTGCGCGAGGAGGGTGCTGCCGGCTGGCACGGCGATCGGTGCGGCGGCAGGCATGGCGGCGGAGAGGAATTGCGGCGGCAGGCCGGTATAGTCGGGCGGCGTCAGCCAGGCATCAAGGCTGACGGCAACCCCGGTGCCGGGTGCGGCCATGCCGGGGCTGACGGCGCGGACGAGGCGCGCCGCCCAATCATCGCCGGCATCGAGCGCGGCCAGCAACAGCACCAGGGCAAGGGCGACGCGCAGCGCGTAGGGATCGCGGCGCGTCAAGCCCGCGGCGGGCACGCCGATCTTGAGACGCCGCGCGGCCTCCGCCATGCGCGCCTGATGCGCGAGCCAGAGCGACACGGTTGCCGCGTCGGTGCTGCCGCCGGCGAGCTTGTCCTGAAGTGCCGCCAGCGGGCGATGCGCCATTCCACTTGCCGTCTCGATGCGGCGCCGCGCCGCCTCGCCGCGCGGCAGGCGGAAGCGGTTGGCGGCCTCGAACAGGGCGGCGGTCAGGGCGATGACGAAAATCGCGAGCAGGATCCAGCGCAGCGGGTTGGCCAGCATCGCCGGAATGTCGAAGAGCGCGAGAGCGAGGAAGATACCGATGACGCCGATGGCCGGCCACAAGGCAGGCCATAGCCGCTCCCAGACCAGAGCGGCGGTCGCGAGCCCCAGCCGGCGCCTCAGCGCGGCTGGTGCCGATGGGGTGACCAACTCGACCATGCGCCAGACCTCTTGGCGATCACGTCTTGGCGAGCCAGGACGGCATCCGGTCTTGCGCCAGAATGGCCTCGTAGCTCGAGCGGGGCCGAATCACGGTGAATTGTGCGCCACGCACAAGCACTTCCGGCGCCGGCAGACGGGTATTGTACGCCGAACTCATCGAAGCGCCATAGGCGCCTGCCGACATCAGGGCGACACCGTCGCCGGCTTCGAGGGCAGGCAATTTTCGTTGCACGGCGAAACTATCCCCGGTCTCGCAGACCGGCCCGACAATGTCGACGGGTTTGGCGCCGCGCCGCGCGGCGGGCCCGCGCAAGGGCAGGATCTCGTGCCATGCGTCGTATAACGCCGGCCGCATGAGATCGTTCATCGCCGCATCGAGGATGACGAAGCGCCGCGTCACGCCGCGCTTCACATGGAGGACGCGCGCCACCAGCACGCCGGCATTGGCAACGAGGGCACGGCCGGGCTCGAAGGCGAGCGTCGCGCCGAGATTGCCGGTGACGCGCTTCACCATCGCGGCATAGTCGGCAATCGAGGGCGGCGTCTCGTCCTTGTAGCGAATGCCGAGCCCGCCGCCGAGATCGAGCCGCTCGAGCGCGACGCCGTCCGCCCGCAACTGGCGATAAAGCGCGGCGATGCGGGTAAAGGCGGTCTCGAAGGGGCGCAGCCGCGTCAGTTGCGAGCCGATATGAACGGCGAGGCCGACCGGGCGCAGTCCCGGCAGCTGCGCCGCGTGGCGATAGGCGGCGACGGCGTGTGCGAGATCGATGCCGAACTTGTTCTCCTTGCGCCCGGTGGTGATCTTCGCATGGGTGCGCGCATCGACATCGGGATTGACGCGGATCGCGATCGGCGCGACGCGGTTCATCGCCGAGGCGACGCCGCTCAGCATCTCGAGCTCCGACAGCGATTCGATATTGATCTGGTGGACGTTCTCGGCGAGCGCGAATTCCAATTCCGCGCGGGTCTTGCCGACACCCGAGAAGATGACGCGATGGCCGCCGATGCCGGCCGCAAGGGCACGGCGGAACTCGCCCTCGGAGACGACATCGGCGCCGGCGCCGAGCCGGCCCAGACTGGCGATCACGGCGAGGTTGGGATTGGCCTTGACCGAATAGCAGATCTCGGCCGGGGTGCCGAGAAAGGCGCCCGCGAATTCGCGAAAGCGGCGCTCGATCTGCGCGCTCGAATAGACATAGACGGGCGTACCGACCGCTTCGGCGATGCGCTGAAGCGGCACGTCCTCGACCGCGAGCGCACCGTCGCGATAGGCGAATTCCGGCGCCCAGGGCGCAGCCTCGGTCACGCCCCGCTCATTCCTTGGGATATTGCTGCGGATAGGTGTTGGGAATGCCGGGCGGCGGCTGGGGCGGGCTCTTCTTGCCGCAGGCCGCGAGCATCAGGACAACGAGAACCAGGGCGGAGGCCCGGAGGAGATGGTTCATGGACGCACCGTGCCGAGAAAGCGTTTCTTCGCCGCCGCGGCGGCGCGTGCAACCAGCGCGGGCGCGGTGCCGCCGAGGCTCTTGCGGCTCGCGACCGAGCGCTCGACCGTCAGGACGCGATAGACGTCGCGCGTGATACGCGGCTCGATCCGCTGCATCTCATCGAGCGGCAGCTCGGCAAGACCGCAGCCGCGCGCCTCGGCGCGCGCGACCAGCGCGCCGGTCAGGTGATGGGCCTCGCGGAAGGGCAGCTTCAGCGCGCGCACCAGCCAATCGGCGAGATCGGTCGCGGTGCTGTAGCCGCTCGCGGCGACGGTGCGCATCGCCGCGGCGTCGGCTTTCATGTCGCGCACCATGCCGGTCACGGCGGCCAGGCACAGGGCGAGCGTCTCGGCCGCGTCGATCACCGGCGCCTTGTCCTCCTGCATGTCCTTGGCATAGGCGAGCGGCAAGCCCTTCATCACCGCAAGAAGCCCGGCGAGCGCGCCGATCAGCCGCCCGGCCTTGGCGCGCACCAGCTCGGCGGCGTCAGGGTTGCGCTTTTGCGGCATCATCGACGAGCCGGTGGTGAAGGCATCGCTCAGCTTGACGAAGCGGAACGGCTCACTCACCCAGAGGACGATCTCCTCGGCGAAGCGCGACAGATGCGTCGCGGCGATCGCCGCGTCCGAGAGAAATTCCAGCGCGAAATCGCGATCGGACACGGCATCCAAGGAATTCGCCATCGGTCTGGCGAAACCCAAGGCCTTGGCGGTCATGGCGCGGTCGATGGGAAAAGAGGTGCCGGCGAGCGCGCCGGCGCCCAAGGGCGATTCGTTGAGCCGGCGGCGGCAATCGCCAAGCCGGTCGCGGTCGCGGCCGATCATCTCGACATAAGCCAAGAGATGATGGCCGAAGGTCACGGGCTGGCCGACCTGAAGATGGGTGAAGCCCGGCATAATGGTGGCGGCATGGCGCTCGGCCTGGGCGATTAGGGCCGCTTGAAGCGCCTCCATCTGGCGGTCGAGCCGGTCGACCGCGTCGCGCACATAGAGGCGGAAATCGGTTGCCACCTGATCGTTGCGGGAGCGCGCGGTGTGCAGCCGGCCCGCGGCGGGGCCGATCAGCTCCCGGAGCCGCGCCTCGATGTTGAGGTGGATGTCCTCATGCTCGATGCGGAAGGGGAAGCGGCCGCGCTCGATCTCCTCGCGGATTTTCGCTAGACCCCGGGCGATCGCCGCCCCATCTTTCCGGGTGATGATCCGGCGCCTGACCAGCATCGCGCAATGGGCGAGCGAGCCGGCGATGTCCTGCGCGTAGAGCGCGCGGTCGACATCGAGCGAGGCGTTGATGCGCTGCATGATCGCCGCCGGGCCCGCGGCGAAACGGCCGCCCCAGGCGGCGTTGGTCGAGCTCCGTTTGGCTGGCGTCGCGCGCTTGCCGCGGCTCATGTCGGAGAACTTGTCGATGAGGATGCGGTGTCGTCCAGGTCGGTGATCGGCGCGCTCACGGTGCTTCTCGTCCTTTGCGGCGCGGCGCTCGGCATCATGCTGCTGCGTCAGGCTCCGAGCGAGCCGGCGCCTCAGCAACCGCAGGCCGGGACCGCCGCGTCATCGCTGGGGCACTTTATCGCGCTCGACGGCAAGCTGCCAGCGCCCGCGCTCGCTTTCACGGCGCGAGACGGCGCCGAAAAGCATCTCGCCGATTTCAAGGGCCAGTTCCTCCTCGTCAATCTCTGGGCGACCTGGTGCGGGCCTTGCGTCGAGGAAATGCCGGCGCTCGACCGGTTGCAGACGAAGCTCGGGCAGCGGCTCACCATCCTGGCGATTTCGCAAGACCGGCGCGGCGCGGCGGTGGTCGATCCCTTCCTCGCCAAAGCCGGCATCACCCATCTCGCGGTGTTTCTCGATCCCAAATCCGCCGCCATCGACGCCTTCGGCGTGCAGGGCCTGCCGACGAGCTTCCTCATCGGCCGCGACGGGATGATTCTCGGCAAGCTCGAAGGCGCCGCCAAATGGGACGAGGCGCCGATGCTGGCGCGGCTCGAGACCTATATCGCGGCGAAGTAACGGAAGCCGTCAGGGCGCGAAAGCGGCGCTGAGGAATTCGCCGCCGCGCGCCAAGCCCTCGCCGTCGATGCCATGGCCAAGGCCCGGGCGCAGCATCTGCTCGACCGGGACCTTCGCGGCTTGGAGGGTCGAATAGGCCGCGGGCAGCGCCTCGGGCGGCACCACCTCGTCGCGGTCGCCATGAACGAGGAGGATTTTGGGCCGGGACCGCATCTCGGTCGCGAGCAGCTCCGGTGCGAAGAGCCGGCCCGAATAAGCAACGACCGCCGCCACCGGCTTGGCGCGGCGCAAGCTCACATAAAGCGACATCATCGCGCCTTGCGAGAAGCCGACCAGGGCGAGCGAGGATTCATCCATCTTGCGCTCGGCCAAGAGCGCGGTGAGGTGCTGGTCGAGAATGCCGGCGGCGATGCGCACGCCTTCCAGCACCTGTTCCGGTGCGCGACCTTGGAAGCCGAACCATTGCCGGCCGAAGCTGCTCATCTCGCAGGGGAAGGGCGCGTGCGGCGACAGGAACTCGGCCTCGGGCAGGAGCGGCGCCCAATGCGGCGCCAAGCCGATCAGATCATTGCCGTCGGCGCCATAGCCATGCAGCAGCACAACGAGCTGCTTGGGCTTGCCGCCGCCGGCAGGGGCAAGCGAAGGGCCGTCGAGAGTCGATGACATGAGCGAGGGATAGAGCATCGCCGCCGCTTTGTTAAGGCCCCGCCGCGTTGCTAGCTTGCCGTCATGATCGTCACCCGCTTCGCGCCGAGCCCGACCGGGCTCTTGCATATGGGCCATGCCTATTCGGCGCTTTTTGCCTGGCGCCGGGCGCGCGAGGCGGGCGGGCGGTTTCTGCTGCGCATCGAGGATATCGATCGGACGCGCTGCCGCCCGGAATTCACCGCGGCAATCCTCGAAGATCTGGCTTGGCTCGGTCTTGATTGGGACGGCGAGGTGCGCCAGCAAGCGGAGCATTTCGCCGATTACGAAGCGGCGCTCGACCGGCTCGACGTCGCAGGGCTGATCTATCCGTGCTTTTGCACGCGCGCCGCGATCGCCGCCGAAATCGCGCGCGCGGGCGGCGCGCCGCAGGGCGAGGCCGGGCCACTCTATCCTGGTACCTGCCGCAGCTTGGCCATGGAGGAGCGCTTGCGCCGCATCGCCGCGGGCGAGAGCTTCGCGCTGCGGCTCGATGTGAGCCGCGCCCTAGCGCGCACCGGGCCGCTCCAATGGGACGAGGAAGAGCAGGGCATCATCGCTGCACAACCCGAACTGCTTGGCGATGTCGTGCTCGCGCGGAAGGACACGCCGACGAGTTACCATCTCGCAGTGACCGTTGATGATGCGCTGCAGGGCGTGACGCTCGTCACCCGCGGCGCCGATCTCTTCGCGGCAACGCACCTCCATCGTTTGCTTCAGGCCTTGCTCGACCTACCGGTGCCGCGCTATCGCCATCACGCACTGCTGACGGATGCGAGCGGCAAGCGCTTTGCCAAGCGCGATAAGGCGCTCACGCTCAGGGCGTTGCGCGAGAGTGGCAAGACGCCTGAGGAGGTTCGCGTAATGGCCATGGCAGGCGCTAAGCCGTAAGCTTTAAGCTTGGAGCTTATGGCTTAAAGCTTAGAGCAAGGAGCACACGATGGATTTCCCGCCGGGCGAGGCTTATGCGAAAGGGCTGAAAGCCGTCGGCTATCACGATCTTCTCGGCAAGCCAGGCTTCAAGCTTGCGCTCCATAAAAAGGACGAGCGCTGGTATCTCTATTCGCCCGGCCTCTGGGAGTCGGGCTTTCACATTCTCGACGTGACCGATCCGACGAAGCCGCGTCATCTGCGTTGGGTCGCGGGCCATCCCAACACCTGGACTTTGCAGGTGCAGATCGCAGGGCAGCGGATGATCACCTCGGCCGAGCGCATCGCGCCGGGCTGGGGCGATACGCCCGGCGCGCCGTTCGATGAAGGCTTTCACATTTGGGATTTGGCCGATCCGGAAAGCCCCGAGCATCTCGGCCAGTGGAAGACCGGCGGCAGCGGCACGCATCGCAATTATTACGATGGCGGGCGTTATGTCTTTGCGACCGGCCTGCCCGAAGGTTACGAGGGCCATATCCTCCAGATCATCGATATCGACGATCCGACCCATCCGGTCGAGGTCTCGCGCTGGTGGCGCAAGGGCCAGTGGAAGGCGGGCGGCGAGACGGGCGCGCCGCAATCGACCTTGCTGCATGGCGGCGCCTATCGCCGCGGCGAGCGTGCCTATCTGCCCTATGGCGGCGGCGGCTTCGTCATTCTCGATGTGAGCGACGTGAAAAAGCCGCGCCTCGTCGGCGATCTGCCGTTCTCGCCGCCGTTCCAATCCTTCATCGCGGTCCACACCGCGCAGCCGCTGAGCAAACGCGAGCTCGTCATCTGCAATTCCGAGGCGATCGCCGAGAATTGCAACGAGCCGCTTGGCTATGCCGGCATCGTCGACATCAAGGACGAGACCAAGCCGCGGCTATGCTCGCTCTTCCCGCTGCCGCGTCCGCCCGAAGGCGCGCCCTATAAGAATTTCTGCGAAAAGGGCGGCCGTTTCGGCCCGCACAATCAGCATCAATGGCAGTATCAGGACATTCTCTTCCACGACGAGAATCTCTGCTTCCTCACCTATTTCAATGCGGGGCTGCGCGTCTTCGACATTTCCGACGATCGGCTCGTCAAGGAAATCGCTTATTTCGTACCGCCCGATCCGGTGGAGCGCCGCGGCGTGCTGCCCAAGACCAAGCTCGTCTGTCAGAGCGAGGATGTGCTGGTCGATGCGCGCGGCTTCATCTATGTCACCGACAAGAATCACGGGATCTACGTGCTGCGGCTCGACCGCGCATAGCACGAAGCGCGACGGGGGCCCTAATCGATGGGGCGGTGAATCCCGGTGACCAGGTCGAGATAGTCGGGATCGTCGGTGCGGATGAGCCCGTGGCGCAGGGCGAAATCGATCAGCACGAGGTTGACGTTGAACTTGAAATCATCGCCCTTGCGCGCGATGTCGATGACGTGACCAGCCTCTTCGAGGCTGAAGGACACGAACTCGCCGTCATTGTTCTTGGGCTGGAAATCGCGCGGCAGCTCGAGGTCGTAGCAGAAGAGCACGTCGTCGCGGAGCCCATGCGTCACCGCCATGCGGTAGGAGACGGCGCCGACTGAGACGGCGCGCGCGGCGAGGGCGGCCGGCATGCCAGCTTCCTCCTCGGCCTCCTTGACGAGGGTTTCCTCGAGGCCATGCGCATGGTCGATGCCGCCGGCGACGAGATTGTCGAGCTTGTCGGGCGCCACCGCCTTGTTGGGCGCGCGCCGGCCGACCCAGAGCTTTAGCCGGTCGCCCTCGCGCACGAAGCCGTTCAAGTGCACGCCGTAAGCGCGGATGCCGAAGAAGGGCACGGCGCCGCGATCGATGCGGAAATGCGGCTGCGCGCCCCAGTGCGGCGCGGCGGCGAAGAATTCGTGCCGCCATTTCGCCACCAGCCCCTCGGCGACGAGATGCTCGGTGGTTTCTTCTATCACCGCGCTGACGGCGTCGACATCGCCCTCGAAGAGGAGGCGCACGCCCTTGTCATCGACCGCGTAGGCATTGGGGAAGCGCTTGAGCGCCTCGGCATTGGCGCGGCGCACGAGGCCCAGCCGTTCGCCGCTGTGCCAGAACGGCAGGAAGCGCGCGGGGTCCCACGCATTGCATTGCCGGATGTGGTGCAGGAGGCTCATCGCCTCTCAGCGTGCCTCGAGCTCGCT
The DNA here is from genome assembly GCA_035605975.1 of Allostellaceae bacterium. Lineage (GTDB taxonomy): Bacteria > Pseudomonadota > Alphaproteobacteria > ATCC43930 > CGMCC-115725 > CAIKMD01. The sequence continues at coordinate 17,588 of DATNGG010000137.1, forward strand.
GTCCCAGTACAAAAAGTCGCGCCAGGAGTGATGCAGGTAATTGGGCGGAAAAGCCCGGCCATTGTCCCGCAACAGCTGGGTCGAAGGCTGGGTCGGAAGATGGCGCGGGAACATATGCGCCTCTTCGGGCAGCTGGCTGCCTTTCAGAAGGTTGCAGCCCGAGCAGGCGGTGACGACGTTCTCCCAGGTGGTCCAGCCGCCGCGCGAGCGCGGCACCAGATGGTCGAAGGTCAGGTCATGCGTCGGGAACGCCTCGCCGCAATACTGGCAGGTGAAGCGGTCGCGCAGGAAGACGTTGAACCGGGTGAAGGCCGGACGCCGCGCCATAGCGATATAGGATTTCAGCGATATGACGCTCGGCAGCCGCATCTCGAAAGAGGGGCTGCGCACCACGCGGTCGTAATGGGAGACGATTCGCACCCGGTCGAGGCAAACCGCCTTCACGGTTTCCTGCCACGGCCAAACAGACAAGGGGAAATAGCTCAACGGGCGGAAATCGGCATTGAGCACGAGCGCCGGACAACTATCGAGAGCAAGCGACAAACAGCCACCTCATCGCTGCCACCCTTGGCATTTCCCTCCTAGCACGCGCGCCGGAGGAAGGAAAGGGCCGGCTTGCCGGCGATGCGGCGCGGCCGAGGTCAGCGCGTCGGCACCGGCTTTTCGCCGCGGTAATCGTAGAAGCCGCGGCCGGATTTGCGGCCGAGCCAGCCCGCCTCGACATATTTGACGAGGAGCGGGCAGGGCCGGTACTTCGAGTCGGCGAGGCCCTCATAGAGCACCTGCATCACCGAGAGGCAGGTATCGAGGCCGATGAAATCGGCCAGGGTGAGAGGGCCCATGGGATGGTTGGCGCCCAGATGCATCGCCGTGTCGATCGCCTCGACCGAGCCGACGCCTTCATGGAGGGTGTAGACCGCCTCGTTGATCATCGGCAAAAGGATGCGGTTGACGATGAAGGCCGGGAAATCCTCGGCCGCGACCGGGGTCTTGCCGAGCTTCACCGAGAGGTCGCGCACGGTCTCGAAGGTGCTCTCGTCGGTGGCGATGCCGCGGATGACCTCGACCAGGGTCATCACCGGCACCGGATTCATGAAATGCATGCCGATGAAATGCTCGGGCCGGTCGGTGACCGCGGCGAGCCGGGTGATCGAGATCGAGGAGGTGTTGCTGGCGATGATCGCCGACGGCTTCAGATGCGGCACGAGCTTCTTGAAGATGTCGCGCTTGACCTCCTCGCGCTCGGTCGCGGCCTCGATGACGAAGTCGCATTGATCGAAAATGCCGTAATCGACGCCGGTGCGAATTCGCTTCAGCGCCGCCTGCTTGTCGGCCTCGCTGACCCGGCCGCGCGCGACCTGGCGCTGGATGTTGTGATCGATCGTGTCGATCGCGCGCTTCAGCGCCTCCTCGCCGATATCGGCGATGTGCACGTCATAGCCGGCGAGCGCGCAAACATGGGCGATGCCGTTGCCCATCTGGCCGGCGCCGATGATCCCGACGGAGTGAATCGCGTTCGCGATGGTGGTTGCCATGGGGTAGCCCTGCCTTGCCTTCGGGGTTGCGCGCGGGTCAGCGGTTGGCGAGTCGTTTCGCCAGCTCGGCTTCGAGCGCGGGCACGATCTGGAACAGATCGCCGACGATGCCGTAATCGGCGATTTGGAAGATGGGTGCTTCCTCGTCCTTGTTGATCGCGACGATGACTTTCGAATCCTTCATCCCTGCGAGATGCTGGATCGCGCCGGAGATTCCGACCGCGATGTAAAGCTCGGGCGCGACGATCTTGCCGGTCTGCCCGACCTGGTAGTCGTTGGGGACGAAGCCCGCATCGACCGCGGCGCGCGAAGCGCCAACCGCAGCTCCCAAGCGATCCGCGAGCTTTTCCAAAATCTTGAAATTCTCGCCCGATTGCAGGCCGCGCCCGCCCGAGACGATGATCCGCGCCGCGGTCAGTTCGGGCCGTGCGAGCTGCGCGATCTCGGCACCTTCGAAGCGCGAACGGTCGCTCGCCGCGGGTACGGCAACAGCTTCGATCGGCGCAGGCGAAGCGCCGGGCTTTGCCGCGGGAAAAGCCGTGCCGCGCACGGTGACGACCTTCACCCCATCCTTCGATTGGACGCGCGCGATGGCGTTGCCGGCATAGATCGGGCGCTCGAAGGTATCGGGCGCGATCACCGCGGAAACATCCGAGATTTGCTGCACATCGAGAAGCGCCGCGACGCGCGGCATGAAATTCTTGCCGAAGGTGGTGGCGGGCGCGGCGAGATGCGAATAGGGCTTGGCGAGGGCGAGGACCAGGGCCGCCAGATCCTCGGCCGAAGCATGTTCGAACTGCGGCGCCTCGGCGAGCAGCACCTTGGCGACACCGTCGAGCCCTGCCGCTTCTTCGGCGACCGCGCGGCACGCCTGCCCGGCCACCAGCACATGCACTGCGTCGCTCATGAGCCGCGCCGCCGAAAGCGCGTTGAGGCTGGCGCCTTTGAGGCGCTGCCCGTCATGCTCGGCGACGAGAAGCGCGGGCATCAGATGACTTGCGCCTCGCTCATCAGCGCCTCGACCAGCTCCGCGACCGAGCTGAGCTTCTTGCCGCCGGCGCGCTTTCCCGGCTCCTTCACCTCGAGGGTGACGAGGCGCGGCGCAATGGCAACACCCAACGTTTCGGGCGTCGTCTGGTCGATCGCCTTCTTGCGCGCCTTCATGATGTTGGGCAGCGAGGCATAGCGCGGCTCGTTGAGGCGCAGATCGGTGGTCACCACCGCCGGCAGCTTCACCGCGACGGTTTCGAGCCCGCCATCGACTTCGCGCGTGACCAGCGCCTCGCCCGCCCCGGGCTTCAGCTTCGAGGCGAAGGTCGCCTGCGGCCAATCCAAGAGCGCCGCCAACATCTGGCCGGTCTGGTTGCAATCATCGTCGATCGCCTGCTTGCCGAGGATGACGAGCTCCGGCGCCTCCTTGGCGATGATCGCTTTGAGGAGCTTGGCCACGGCGAGCGGCTCGAGCGCCTCCCCGGTCAGCACATGGATGCCGCGATCGGCGCCCATGGCGAGCGCGGTGCGGATGGTTTCCTGAGAAGCTTGCGGCCCGATCGACACCGCGACGATCTCGGTTGCGGCACCTGCCTCTTTCAGCCGAATCGCCTCTTCGACGGCGATCTCGTCGAAGGGGTTCATCGACATCTTCACATTGGCGGTCTCGACCCCGGTCTTGTCCGCCTTGACGCGGATTTTGACGTTGTAGTCGATGACCCGCTTGACCGCGACGAGGACCTTCATGCGCCGATGGGGGCAATTGCGACGAGGCCGGAATGTTGCACCTGCACACAGCGAAGGCAAGCCTTTCCTGGCCCCTCGCCAGGGCTTCCGTCGCGGCGCAGCATTACCGGTTAACGCCCGGACGCCACAAAATATCCCCCGCCGCGGCGGCATTCGCCGCCCGGCTCAGGACGAAGAGGTGATCGGAGAGGCGATTCAGGTATTTGAGCGCCTCGGGATTGACCGGCTCGACATCGGCGAGGGCGGCGACGAGTCGCTCGGCGCGGCGCGTCACAGTGCGCGCCAGATGAAGCGCGGCAGCAAGCGGCGTGCCGCCCGGCAGGACGAAGGAATCGAGCGGTTTCAGGTCGGCATTCATCTGGTCGATCTCGCGCTCCAGCCGCTCGACCTGGGCCGCGACGATGCGCAGCGCCGGCCTGTCGCGCGTCTCGGATTCGGGCGTGCAAAGATCGGCGCCGAGATCGAAGAGGTCGTTTTGGATGCGCTCCAGCATGTCGAGCGCCTCGCCCTCCGCTTCGAGCCGCGCCAGGCCGATCGTGGCATTGGCCTCATCCACCGTGCCGAAAGCCTCGACCCGCAGCGCATGCTTCTTGACGCGGCTGCCGTCGCCGAGCGAGGTCTCGCCGCGATCGCCGCCTTTCGTGTAGATGCGCGTCAGGCGGACCATCGCGCCTCAGCCATGCCGATAGATCAGCATGAAGATGACGAAAAGGACGAGTGCCGCGCCCTGCAACAAGACGCGCGAGCGCATCAGCTTGTTGGAGCGCTGCGGATTGCCGCCTTTCGCCATGGAGATGATGCCGAGGAACAGGGTCCCGAGTGTCGCCAGCATGGCGATGACGACCAAGGCAGGGAGGACATATTGCATCCTCTCTATATAGCGCGCCGGCCGCGGCCGCGCACCGCTTTCGCCGCGGCCGGTCTCGCCCCGGTTGACGCGCTCCCCGGCACGGGCCCAGGATAGAGCGCAGGCCAGCACGGGAGGTCTCGTCATGGAACCGCGGTTTGATCGCGCCGCCGAGGATCTCGGCAACATCGTCAAGCTCGAGCACATTAATGTGCGCATCCCCGACCAGCGGCTCTCGACGCTGTTCTATGTCGCGGGTCTCGGCTTCACGCGCGACCCCTACATCATGGTCTCGACCAACAACATGTGGATCAACATGGGGACGAGCCAGTTCCATTTGCCGACCGGCGGGCCGGACGTGCTGCGCGGCGTTGCCGGCCTCGTCATGCCCGACCGCGGCGCCCTGCTGGACCGGCTGGCGAAGGTGAAGGGCGAGCTTGCGGGCACGAAATTCGCCTATGCCGAGCGCAACGACTATGTCGAGGCGACCTGCCCCTGGGGCAATCGCTTCCGCCTGCACGAGCCCAATGAGAAGCTTTTCGGCAAGATCGTCTTGGGCGTGCCTTATATCTGCTTCGACGTGCCGGAGGGCACGACCGGGAAGATCGCGCGCTTCTACCGCGAGGTGCTGGGCACCAACGCCCGTGCCGGCGAGGACGAGGATGCGAAGAAGGCTTGGGTGCAGGTCGGGCCGCAGCAGCATTTGATCTTCCGCGAGACCGAGCGCGAGCTGCCGCCCTACGATCAGCATCACATCCAGATCTACATCGCCGATTTCTCCAAGCCCTATAAGAAGCTCCAGGAGCTTGGCCTCATCACCGCCGACGTGCTGGAGCACGAATATCGCTTCACCGACATCGTCGATCTCGAGACGCGCAAGCCGCTCTTCACGGTCGAGCACGAGGTGCGCAGCATGCGCCACCCGCTCTATGGCCGGCCGCTCGTCAACCGCAATCCGGTGCAGACCAACACCGATTATCACCCGGGCCACGACGCGATGGCCCACACGACGGGTTGGGCCTAACCCGCGCGTAGCACAGGCGAAGGTCGATTCAAGACTCCGCCGGCGTGCGAAGCAAAATAAGGGATGCTTACCGCTGTGCGGTGAGATCGACGCGCAGGCAATCGGCGCGACCTTGCAGCACGCAATCCTCGAGACGGCCTTCGGCCGCGATCTGCTCGATTACATAAAGGCCGATCAGGATGAGGAAGAGCGCAACGGCGAGACCGGCGAGGCTCGCGGTGAAGCGGCGGTCGTCTTCTTCGCGCTCGCGCTCGAAATCACGGTGCTGTTCCAGCGCCATTCCGCCAATTTGCCACAGTTTGCGGCAGACCGCGAGGCGGGATCGTGCCGAAACCCTCGCAAAAGCCGGTAAAATTCCGCCGCCGGCACCGACTCCGGGGCGCTAATCCTTCGGCAAAAACGCGGTGGTGTAGAGCTTCGCGATATCGGGCTCTTCCGGAAGGATGCCCAGCTCGACCACGGCCTTGCGCATGGTCGCCATCGCCTTCGGGTCGAAGCGGCCATCGGTCGATTGCGTCGGCATCAATTGCGCATAGACCTGATCGAGCGTGCTCGGCTTCGAATGTAGCAGCGGCGCGAGGATATCGATCGTCTCGCGGCGATGCGCGCTCGCCCAGGCGATGTTGTCGAACCACGCCTTGATGAAGCGGCGCACCAGCTCCGGGTGATTTTTGATGAGGGTGTTGGTCGCATAAAGGGCGGTGTTCATGAAGGGCGGCACGTAATCGCCCATGTTGAACAGGATGCGGCCCTCATGCGCTTCCTGCAGATCGATCGAGCTGCCGAGATCCCCGACCCAGGCATCGACCTGGCCGGTCCGCAGCATCGCCATCGAGGCGGGTTGCGAGCCGGTCGCGACGATGTCCATGCCTTTGGGACCCCAGCCCTCATGCTCCGAGACCTTCAAGGCGAGCCAGGCGGGATAGCCGCGGATGTTCGAGACGGCGACTTTCTTGCCCTTCAAATCGGCCGCGGTCTTGATGGAACTCGCCTGGCCGACCAGCATCACGCTCTCGCGCGGGGCGTTGGTGATCGCCGCCACCGTCATGATCGGCGCGCCCTTGACGATGTAGCCGAGATCCTGGCCGGTGCTGAGCCCCAAATCGATGTCGTTCGAGGTCATCGCCTGCTGCAGGCGCGTTGCGCCGGTGAAGACGACGGCCTCGATGTCGAGCCCGGCCTTGGCGAAGTTGCCGTTCTTGATGCCGACATCGAGCAGGCCGAAGGTAAAGGAGTTGAGGATCGCCTTGCCGACGCGCAGCTTGTCGGCGGCGCGCGCCTGGCCCGCCGCGGCAAGGCAAAGCAGTGCCGCCAGGGCGAGGGCGCCGAGCCGAGTCAATCGCCACTCCGTCATCGATCGCCCCCCCTCATGCCTTGGCCGCGGCTTCGACGCGGCGCATCATGTCGACGAAATAGCCGGCCATCTCGGCGTTCTTCACGTCCCAATCCTCATGCGGGCTCAAATCGATGTCGAGATCCTTGGGCCAGATGATGCGCAGCTCGGATTTGGGGATGAGCCGCGCCGCGGTCTTGCCGGTTTCGGTGCCGTGCGTGCGGTCATTGCCGGGAATGACGACGGTCGGCACCTTGATCGAGCGCAAATCCGCTTCGCTCGCGCCGATGATCGGCAGATCGGCGCCGCGGATGAAATATTCGCGCCAGCGCGACATCTGCGCGATGAAGCGCTTGGGGTCGAGCTTCAAGAGATAGCCGAGATTGGACGGGTTGGCCTCGCAGCGCTCCTTGAAGTGGTCGAGCGCGACCACCGCGCGCATGCCGCCGGTTTCCGCGGCGTCGATATATTGCTGGTAGTAATTGACGGCGAGACGCTCGCAGGCAAAGCGCCCGCCGGTGACGCGCCACAGCAGCAAGCCTTTGACCGCATCGGGATGGCGCAGCGCGAACAGCACCGACAGCCGGCAGCCCGAGGACGAGCCGCCGATATAGGCCGGCAGCGCGTCGCGTTGGCGCAACAGCTCGTAAAGGTCGTCGGCCCAAATCTCGTATTCGGATTCCTCGCCCTCGATCGAGATATCCGAGAGGCCGCAATTGCGCCGGTCATGGATGAGGACGCGGAAGCCCTGCTCGGCGATCACCGCCGCCAGCCCTTCGACCGCGCTCATGTCGCGGCGGCCGCCCGGCGAAAGCGCGACCCAAGGGCCGCTCGTGCCGAGAATTTTGTAGAGAATGTTGACGCCGCGAATATGGGCGATTGGCATGGGCGTGCTCCCTTCGTGTGGTCGGTCTATTTGGCTTCCATCGCGGCTTTGACGCGGGCAACGAGATCGGGCGGCGTCGCGTAGACGTCCTTCAACAGCGCGTCGATCTGCGCGCCGCTGTAAGGCGTAATGTCGAGCTGCTGCTTCTTCGCGTCGGCGAGGAAGGCGGGGTCCGTGAGCGTCGTATCGAAGGCCGCGCGCAGCGCCGCGAGCCGCTCGGCCGGAATCCCCGGCGGCCCGGCGAAGGGCCGCGCCATCGCCAATTGCGAGAGGGCGACATGCACCACCTGCCGGTCTCCCGGGTCCTTCAAGAGATCGAGGATGAAAGGCACGCCCTTGATGTCGAGGTTCGGTGCAATGCCGAATTGCACCAGCACGTTGACGAGATGCTGTTGCAGCCATTCGGGCTTGGTGCGCTTCATCCCGGCCCAGTACCAGCCGACAAAGGCGGGAATCTCGCCGCGCTCCATGGCGAGAGCGATCTCCGACGAGCCGCTATAGCCGGCGACCGCGACGAATTTCGTGCCGAGCATGGTATTGAGGATGTTGGCGTAAAGCCGCTCGGAGACGTCGCCTCCCGAGGAGCCGAACTTGATCTCCTTGCCCTTGGCCTCGTCGATCGTCGTGATTCCCAATGTGTGCCACACCACCGCGATCGGCGTGAACTGATCGAGGCTGCCGACCCAGGAAAAGCGCCGCGGATCGTAGAGCGCGCCTTGGGCGCTCGCGCCGTAGAGCAGCCGGTCCATGATGATCGGCGCCTGCAGAATGCCGATCGCCGAGCCGTCATGCGGCGCCTTGTTGTAGAGGAAATTCGCCAGCGTGCGGCCGCCGGCGCCCGGCATGTTCTCGGCCACGGCGCTTGGATGGCCAGGCAGATGCGCGACGATGTGCTGCACCAAGAGCCGGCCATAAGCGTCATAGCCGCCGCCCGGCCCCGAAGCGATGTAGATCGTGAGCGTGCGACCTTTGTAGAAATCGGCGACCGGATCGGCCGTGGCGGCGCGCGCGCCCGCGACCAGCGCGAGCACCATGGCAAAGCACCATGCGACAGCGCGCGGCTTGCCGGTCATTTCCCCTCCCACACGGCGCGCGCGGTTTCGACGACGCGCTGAAGCTTGCGCCATTGCAGCGCCTCGGCCTCGCCGCTGCTGCGATCGACGCTGGTAGCAAAGCCGCAATGCGGGCAAAGCGCAAGCCGCTCGAGCGGCGCGTAGCGGCTTGCCTCCTCGATGCGGCGCTTCAACGCATCGACGCTCTCGAGCTCCGGCGCGCGCGAGGAGACGAGGCCGAGCACGACGCCCTTGCCCGCCGGTAGAAAACGCAGCGGCTCGAAGCTGCCGGCGCGCGGCGTGTCGTATTCGAGGAGATAAGTGCCGATGTTCAAGCGATTGAAGATCGCATCGGCGATCGGGTCATAGCCGATATCGGCTTGCCAGGACGGATCCTGGCTGCGGCAGATATGGATCGCGATGTGCATGCCGGCGGGCGCCCCGGCGGCGACGGCATTGACCGCATCGACATAGATGCGCAGCAGATCGCTCCACTCATCGCCGCGATCTTTGAGGAGCTGGCGCGCGCGCGGATCGCCGAGCTTCACGAGCGAGGTCTCGTCGATCTGGAGATAGCGGCAGCCGGCGGCGAACAGCGCCGCCATCTCCTGGTGATAGGCCTTGACGAGATCGGCCCAGAATTCATCGAGGCTCGGATAGAGGCTGCGGCTGATATTCTCGCGGCCGGCGCGGTAATGGATATAGGCGGGACCGGGCAGGGTGATCTTCGGCGTTACGCCCAAATCGGCAGCGCAGGCGGCGAGCATCGCGAAATCCGCTGCATTGGCGCCTTGCCGCCATTCGATGCGGCTCACGACCTTGGGAATGCGCCGCGCCGTGCGATGGCCGTGCGTCGCCGAGTGCCGCCAGCCTTCCTCCTCGGTCAATTCCACGCTGACGCCGGCGATGCCGGCGGTGGTGAAGCTGTCGGAATAGGTGGTGCGGCGGAACTCGCCGTCGGTCACGACTTTGAGCCCGATCTCCGCCTGGTGTCCGATCACGGACCGGATCGCCGCATCCTCGGCGGCGCGCAGCTCCTGCGCGCTAATTGTGCCCGCGTCATGCGCCGCGCGCGCTGCAATCAGCGCGGCCGGGCGGACGAGGCTGCCGACATGATCGGCGCGAAAGGGCGGATGTCGGAAAGGGTCAGCGTTCGGCATCGGCGGCAAGCTTCCTAAAATCGAGGTCGGATTGCGCGGCAAGATAGGCCATCGCCGCCCAGGCGGCGATGTTCTGATCGAGCTCGGCGCGGTCGATCTTATCGAAAGTATCGTCGGCTGTGTGGTGGATGTCGAAATAATCGAGCCCGTTCTGGCGCATTGCGATCACCGGTACGCCGAGCTTTCGCAAAGGCGCGATATCGTCGCCCGAGCGCAAAGCCGGCTGGGGCGCGAGAAAAATCTCCAAAGGCGTCAGCGTATCGGCGAGGGTTGCAACGAAACCGGTCTTGGCGGAGCCGATGGGCTTCTGCCAGGCATAGATTTTCCGCGCGCCGAAATCCGATTCCGCCGCGAGCACGATGTGCGGCACTTCGGCGGCGTGGGCTTTGGCGTAAGCGGGGCCGCTATAGTCCATTTCCTCGGCACCGAACAGCACGACGCGCAGGCTGCGCTTGGGCCTTGTCTTCAATTGGGCAATGAGACGCCCCGCCGCGGCGACGATCGCATCGCCCGCCCCGTCATCGATCGCGCCGGTGCCGAGATCCCAGCTGTCGAGATGGGCGCCGATCAGCACGATCTCGTCGGGACGCGCGCTGCCGTTCAACTGCGCCGAAACCGTCCAGGATCGCGCATTCTCTTCGCTGTGCGGCGTCAGCACGAGATGCACCGTGACTTTGCCGCGGGCGGCGAGGCGCTCGAGCTGATCGGCATCGGGGTTGGAGAGCGCCGCCGCCGGAATGCGCGGCGCATCCGCCTCGTAATTCGTTGCGCCCGCATGCGCCAGGCGGTGATTGTCGGTGCCGAGGGAGCGCAGAAGATAGGCGACAGCACCGCGCTTGGCGGCTTCGGAGGGCCCCTTCCGCCGGATCGGGTTGGCCGCACCATAGGCGCCGCCATCCATCACCCGCGGCATGCGCTGCGTCACCACCGCGATCTTGCCGGCGAGCGATTGGGGTGCCGCGGCGAGCAGATCGGAATAGCGGCGGAAGAGCGCGATTTCGGCGGTGACGCCCTGCTTCGGGGTCGCAACCGACCCGCCCAGTGCCGTCACCACCAGGGCCTGCGGCGCCGGCGCGACGACCGAGGCTGTCTCCTCGCCGCGCAGCCACGCGGTCATGGGAAAGCTCTCGCGCTCGACCGTGTCGAACCCGGCGGCTTTGAGCGCTTTCTCGGCCCAAACAGCGGCGCTCGCCTCGGCTGGAGTGCCGGCGAGGCGCTGCCCGATCTCGGTGGTCAGCCCTTCGAGAAAGCGATAGCCCCAGCCGTCCTTCAGCGCGGCATCGCGCAGCTTAGCGGCGGTGGTGGCTTCGCTGTCCTGCGCTCGGGTGGATACCGCCGATCCGGTCAGCGCCAGACAAACGACAAGCGCGGCAGCAAGCCGGTTTCGCGCGATGCGGTGCATGCTCCCCCTTCCATGCGGCCGCGCTTACGGTTGGTAGCGCGTCACGTCCGGCAGATTTTCATTGGCGCCGCGCAACTCGATGACGTTGCGGTCGGGATCGCGCACGAACACCGAGACGCCGCCATCCTCCCCGAACGAGACCGGTCCCTGCGTGATGGCGATCCCGTTCGCCTTCAGCGCCGCGATCGTTGCCCCGACCGAGGCGACACGCAGCGCGACATGGGTGTAGCCGGCATGCTTTTCCGGCACGTCCATCAGGATGTTGGGCTCGTCGCGCTTGGCGTTGAGGATGAGGTTGATCTCGACGCCGTGGCGGTTGCGGATGATCGCCACATCGTCGAACTCGACCTTGTGCCGGAGCTCGAAGCCGAGCACTCGGTAAAAGGCGAGGGCGCGGTCGAGCTCGCGCACGCGTATGCCGATATGATCGACCTTCTCGATCGCGATGGCGGGTAAGTCGCTCATCAGGCCTCCTCGATCCATCCTATTCCCAAAGCGCGGCAGCTAAATAACATAAATAATTAGTTATTATATTTATATTTACAGATTTTTTTGCGGTTCCTATTGTCTAACACGATCGAAAAATGGAAATCATCGGTACGGCTCTGATGGAGCAGACAATACAATCCGCCTTGGCGCTGTTGCGCGAAGCCGCGCAAGGCTTCGCCCCCGCTGTGCTCGCCTCGAGCCTCGGCGCCGAGGACATGGTGCTGCTCGACCTCATCGCGGGCGCGCAACTCTCGATCGCCGTCTTCACCCTCGATACCGGCAGGCTGCCGCAGGAGACGCATGATCTGCTGCACCGCGTGCGCCAGCGCTATCGCGTTCCGCTCGCGGTCTTGGCGCCCGATAGCGCCGATGTCGAGCGCTATGTCGCGGCGCATGGGACGAACGGGTTTTATGACAGCGTCGCTCTGCGCCAGGAATGCTGCCATTTGCGCAAGGTGAAGCCGTTGCAGCGCGCGCTTGCCGGCAAGCGCGCCTGGATCACCGGGCTGCGCCGCGCGCAATCCGCCGGGCGTAGCATGGTCCCCGTCCGGGAATGGGATGCGGAGAACGGTCTCGAGAAATTCAACCCGCTCGCCGATTGGAGCGACAGCGATGTCGCGGTCTATCTCGCCGAGCACGATGTGCCGGTCAACGCGCTGCACGCCCAAGGCTATCCGAGCATCGGCTGCGCGCCCTGCACCCGGGCCGTGGCGCCGGGCGAGGATCACCGCGCCGGACGCTGGTGGTGGGAGAATCCCGAATTCGGCGAATGCGGCCTCCATCCGCGCCGGAGCCGCCATGGATAGCGCGCCGCTGACGGCGGCCACCGCGCGCGCCGCGCTCGATCATCTCGATCTCCTCGAGAGCGAGGCGATCTTCATCCTGCGCGAGGCTGCGGCCGAATTCGCCAATCCGGTGCTGCTGTTCTCGGGCGGCAAGGATTCGACCGTGCTGCTGCGGCTGGCGGAAAAGGCGTTCCGGCCGGGACGCTTTCCCTTTCCGCTGCTTCATGTCGATACCGGCCATAATTTTCCCGAGGTGATCGAGTTCCGCGATCGGATCGCCGCCGCGCTCGGCGAAAGGCTCATCGTGCGCACGGTCGGGGATTCGATCGCGCGCGGCCGGGTGCGGCTCAAATCCCCGGATCAGAGCCGCAACGCGCTCCAAACCGTGACCCTGCTCGATGCGATCGCCGAATTCGAGTTCGATGCCTGCATCGGCGGCGCACGGCGCGACGAGGAGAAATCGCGCGCCAAGGAGCGCATCTTCTCGTTCCGCAATTCCTTCGGCCAGTGGGAGCCGCGTCATCAGCGCCCCGAGTTGTGGAGCCTCTATAACGGCCGGCTCGATCGCGGCGAGCATATGCGCGTCTTCCCGTTGAGCAACTGGACGGAGCTCGATATCTGGCGCTACGTCGCGCGCGAGAGCCTCGATCTGCCGCCGCTCTATTACGCTCATTCGCGCCAACTCGTGCGTCGCGGCGGCGCATTCCTTCCGGTCTCCGACATTGCCCCGCCGCGCGAGGACGAGACCATCGAGACCCGTCTCGTACGTTTCCGCACCGTCGGCGATATTTCCTGCACCCTGCCGGTCGAATCGAGCGCGGCGACGGTCGAAGCGATCATCGCCGAGACGCTCGAGGCCGCGGTGAGCGAGCGCGGCGCGACACGGCTCGACGATCGCAGCTCCGACGCGGCGATGGAGGAGCGCAAGCGCGCGGGTTATTTTTGATGGCGCCGCACGAGCCGCTTCCCACGACGCGCGACGGCGCGATCGAGGTGCTGCGCTTCAGCACCGCGGGCAGCGTCGATGACGGCAAAAGTTCGCTCATCGGCCGGCTGCTGCATGATTCGGGCGCCGTGCCGCGCGACAGGATCGCCGCGCTCGAGCGCATCGCGCGGCGCCAAGGCGAGAGCGAGATCGATCTGTCGCTGCTGATGGACGGGCTCCTCGCCGAGCGCGAGCAGGGCATCACCATCGACGTCGCTTACAGCTATTTCGCGACCCCCAAGCGCAAATTCATCATCGCCGACACGCCCGGTCACGAGCAATACACGCGCAACATGGTGACGGGCGCGTCGACGGCCAATGCCGCGGTGATCCTCATCGATGCGCGGCGCGGCATGACCCTGCAGACGCGCCGGCATCTTTATCTAAGCCATCTGCTTGGCGTGCCGCATCTCGTCATCGCCGTCAACAAGATGGATTTGGTCGGTTATCGCGAAGCGGCGTTCCGTCCGATCGCGCGCGAAGCGGCGGGTTTCGCGGGAGCGATCGGGGCGGCCGCACCGCATCTCGTTCCGGTCTCGGCCAAGCATGGCGACAATGTCGTGCATCCGAGCGCGCGCATGCCGTGGCATGGCGGCGAGCCGCTCCTCGCGCTGCTCGAGAGCTTGCCGCCGGCGCCGGGGCTGCTCCAGGCGCCGCTGCGCTTTCCGGTGCAACTCGTGCAGCGTTTGCCGCGGCCCGATGGCGGCCAGGCGCGGCGTTATCTCGGCCGCATCGAATCGGGCCGTCTCAGGCCCGGCGACGAAGTCGCGGTGATGCCGGCCGGCAAGATCGCGCGCGTGCGCGCGCTGACGGCTTTCGAGCGCGATCTCGATCGTGCCGAGGCCGGCGCTTCGATCGCCGTCGAAGTCGAGGACGCGCTCGACATCGCGCGCGGCGACGTGCTGGCGGCGCCGCTCCTGCAACCGCGGGTCGCGGACGGCTTTGCCGCGACGCTCTGCTGGTTCGCCGACGCGCCATTTGACGGGCGCGGCCGCTATCGCGTCAAATGCGGCACGCGCGCGGTCGCGGCGCGCATCGCCGCGATCGAACACCGGCTCGACATCGCCACTCTTTCGGCGGAGCCGAAACCCGATATACTCCGCTGCAACGACATCGCGCGCGTGCACCTTACCTTGGCCGCTCCTCTGGCGTTCGATGCCTATGAGGACAATCGTGCGACCGGCGCCTTCATCATGATCGATGAGGACAGCAACGCGACCGTGGCGGCGGGCATGATCGCAAGACGCGACGATCAGCCCGCAGCATCCGACGCCGGATTTGACGCAGGGTTGTAAGCGGCCGCCGAAGGGGCGGCGGGACGAAAGGGGTGTCATTGCGGATGCAGCCGAGGCGGTAACGGGCGTGCTCCACACAATCAATTGGCTCTACACGGTTTCGGGCTTCTGTGTCGGCGCGCTGGTCGGCATGACCGGCGTCGGCGGCGGCTCGCTGATGACGCCGATCCTCATCCTGCTGTTCGGCATCCATCCGACCACCGCGGTCGGAACCGATTTGCTCTATGCCGCGGCGACCAAGACGAGTGGTGCCTTCGTCCACAATTACAGCCACACGATCGATTGGCGCGTGGTCGGGCGTCTCGCTCTCGGCAGCGTGCCGCTGACCGCGCTCACCCTCCTCATCCTGTCGCGTTTCGATTTCGCCGGCAGCGGCTTCGAGCGGGTGATCACCTTCATCCTCGGCGTCGCGCTGCTCGCGACCGCCGCGGCGCTCGTCTTCCGCCGCCAGATCGTCGCCTATTACTCGGCGCGCATCGGCGAGCTGAGCCCCCAGCGCACCGCCTGCCTCACTGTCGCGACCGGCGCCGTGCTCGGCGTGCTGGTCTCGATCACCTCGGTCGGCGCCGGCGCGCTCGGCGTCACCGCGCTGATCCTGCTCTATCCGCGCCTGCCGACCGCGCGCATCGTCGGTTCGGACATCGTCCATGCCGTGCCGCTGACCTTCCTCGCCGGCATCGGCCATTGGATGATCGGCTCGATCAACACGATGATTCTCGGCTCGCTGCTGGTCGGCTCCATCCCCGGCATCATCGTCGGCAGCTTCATCGCCGTACGCGTGCCCGAGCGCGTGCTGCGCCTGATGCTGGCCGCGGTGCTGGCGATCGTCGGCGGGCGGCTCGTCTTCTAGCCCGCCTTCCTTGACTTGTTCGGAGTGCGGCGAGAGACTTGGCCGCAACGCAAGCGCCGACCCGGCGGGGCGGCGCGGACAAGGAAAAGGGGAGAGCGCATGAAGATCGTCGTTTTCGGTCCCGAGCGGCGGACCGGCATCCTCCATGACGGCCAAGTCGTCGATCTCAGCTACGCGGCGGCCAAATATCTGCGCGAGAAGCTGGGCGAGCCTAGCCCGCACGAAATGGCCGAGGCGCTCGCGCCCTCGGATTTGGCGCGCCTCATCGAGGGCGGGCCGCGCGCGCTCGAGACGGCGCAAAAGGCGCTCGATCATCTCTTCGGCCAGGCGCAGGACAAGCTCGGCCCCAAGGGCGAGCGCATCGTGCGCCCGGTGGCGGAGGTAAAACTGCACGCACCGCGGCCGCGCGAGGCGCGCATCGCATGCGCCGGCGGCAATTTCGCCGATCACGCCGCCGCGATGGCGGTGAAGATGCGCCGCAAGCCTTATGAGGGCGACGCCTATCAGGAAATCCGCAAGGGCGGCTTCTGGGGATTCTGGAAATTGGGCCGCGAGATCGTCGGGCCCGAGGGCGAGCTCGTCTATCCCGAGCGCTGCAACCGGCTCGATTACGAGGGCGAGATCGCGGTCGTCTTGGGCAAGCGCGGCGTCGATCTGAAGCCGTCGCAATTGAAGGACCATGTCTGGGGCGTGACCATCCTCGCCGATTGGAGCATCCGCGCGCCGCGCGAGGTCTCGGGCGGCTCGCTCAACTTCGCCTTCCCCAAGAATTTCGACGGCTCGACCTCGATGGGTCCCTGTATCGCCGTGGGCGAGACCGATCCGACCAATACCGATCTCGAGACCCTGGTGAATGGCGAACGCCGTCAGCGCTACAACACCAAGGATATGGTGTTCAGCTTCGGCGAATATCTCGAATATCTCTCGCGCGACTTCACGCTTTATCCGGGCGATATCATCAGCGGCGGCACCGCGGCCGGAACGGCGGCGGATTCAAGCGAATTGCTGCCCGACAACAGCTCGGCGCCCGAGCGCTTCTTGAAGCCGGGCGATGTGGTGGAGATGAAATCGCCGGCGATTGGCAGCCTGACGACCCGAGTGGTGGCAAAGCGCGGCTAGGCCGGTGGATCGCGCCGCCGGCAGCGCGGCGGCGCAAATGCCCTTGGCTTCGCCGGGCGGCTTCGGTCTAAGATGTTGCGATAGCCGGGCCGCATGCCCCGGCGCGATATCCGGCGCGGGAATCAACAAAAGGCGCCGGCGAAACATGGGAGGAGCGCATGACGACGAAAAGGATTCCGTCTGATTTGTCGCGTCGGCAGGTGGTCGCCGGGCTTGGCGGTCTCGCCGTTGCGGCGACGATCCGTCCAGCTTTGGCCCAGGCCCCCTCGGGAACGCCGATCAAGATCGGCCAGGCCTTGG
This sequence comes from Allostellaceae bacterium, assembly GCA_035605975.1. GTDB lineage: Bacteria > Pseudomonadota > Alphaproteobacteria > ATCC43930 > CGMCC-115725 > CAIKMD01. The sequence continues at coordinate 34,387 of DATNGG010000137.1, forward strand.
CCCTGACGGGACCCTTCGCCCAGACCGGGCTCGGCCACAAGATCGTCAGCGAATATTTCGTCGATCGGCTCAACAAGCATGGCGGGCTGCTCGGCCGGCCGGTCGAATACATCCTGCTCGACGA
>DATNGG010000138.1:0-2984 GCA_035605975.1 Allostellaceae bacterium
CGCGGTCATGCGCAGCTCCTCTCGCATCGCCTCTTCCTCGCTATCGGGCAGCGCCGGCTTGCCGTCGCGCCGGTCGATCCAGGGCCGCCAGCGCTCGAGCGCCGCGAACAGGATCGGATTGGCGAGGATCGAGAGAATCGAAGTGCCGAGGACGAGATCGCGCCCGCTCGCCGGCAACAGGCCGAGACCGATGCCGAGATCGGCGAGGATGAAGGAGAACTCGCCGATCTGGGCGAGGCCCGCCGCGACCAGCAGCGCCGTGCCGAGCGGATAGCCGAAGGCGCGCATCATCAGCAAGGCGGTGCCGGCGCCGCCGACCATCACGACGAGGACCGTGCCCAGCAGCGGCAGCGGATCATGCACCAGCACGGCGGGATCGAACAGCATGCCGACCGAGACGAAGAACAGCACGGCAAAGGCGTCGCGCAGGGGCAGGGATTCCTCGGCGGCCTGCTGGCTGAGCTGCGATTCGCTCAAGACCATACCGGCGAAGAACGCGCCCAGCGCGAAGGAGACGCCGAAGAGCTCGGCCGCGAGGAAGGCGACGCCGAGCGCGACCGACAGCACCGCGAGGCGAAACAGCTCGCGCGAGCCGGTATGGACGATGTAGTGGAGGATCGCCGGGATGACCCGCCGGCCGATGACCAGCATGACCGCGATGAAGCCGACGACTTTGGCGAGCGTCATACCCAAGGCGAGGGCGAGCGTGCCGGCATCGACGCCTCCTGCCTCGCCCTTCAACAACCCGCTCAAAGGCGGCAGCAGCACCAGCACCAGCACCGTCAGCAGATCCTGGAAGACGAGCCAGCCGACGACGATGCGCCCGCGCTCGCTGTCGATGAGGCGGCGCTCCTGCATGCTCCGCATCACCACCACCGTGCTGGCGACGGAAAAGCACAGACCGAAGACCACGCCGACGCCCCAGCTCCAGCCCATCAGGCGCGCAACGAGCGTGCCGAGCAGGGCCGAAACCGCGACCTGGACCGTGGCGCCCGGAAAGACGATGCGGCGCACCGAGAGAATATCGGCGAGGGAGAAATGCAGGCCGACGCCGAACATCAGAAGGATGACGCCGATTTCGGCGAGCTGCCCGGCGAGCTCCTGATCCGCGACGAAGCCCGGCGTGAACGGACCGACCACCACGCCGGCGAGGAGATATCCCACCAGCGGCGAAATCCGCAGCCGGTTGGCGACGGTGCCCAGCACGAAAGCCAAAACCAGGCCGACGACGACCATCGCGATCAGAGACGACGAATCGTGAGCCATGCGTGCCGCGCGCTCTCCTCGTGGTTAAGTCTTGTTGCTTGCCAGAGTACCCGGCGTCGGCTGCGAAGTGGAAGGATTCGTGCGCCGGCCGCAACGTTGCGCGATCACGATCGAGACATGCGCGGCGCATCGCCCCGCCACGCGCGCGGCGCGCCCTATCCTTCAGCGGATATTAACGGCTCCTCAGGCCATAATCTTCGATGCTTCACGTTGTTTACGCCTGCATCGTCCAGCAACACGATCTGCGTCTCGTCGTACTTGCCGGGTTGCTCTGCCTCTTCTCCTGCTTTACCGCCGGCAACCTCTTCACTCATGTTGCCGACGCGAAGGACGATGCGCGCCACTATTGGCACGCCGCTTCTGCCTTCGTGTTCGGTGCCGGCGTCTGGGCGACGCATTTCGTCGCCGAGCTCGCCTACAAGCCTGGCGTGCCGGTCGGCTATGACTTCAATCTGACAGTGCTGTCGATCGCCATCGCCATCGCCGTGACCTGGCTCGGCATGGCGGTCGCCTTACATTTCCACGCCAGCGAGATCGGCGGCGCCGTTATCGGCTTGGCCATCGGCGCGATGCATTATGTCGGAATGGCGGCGTTGCGCCTGCCCGCCGATCTGCATTGGAACTTCGCCTATGTTGGGCTATCCATCGCCATCGCCATCGGCTTTGCGGCAGCGGCGCTGCAGGTACTGGCGATGGGAAGCACGCTGCGCCATCGCTTTGCCGCGACCATGCTGTTCCTGGTCGCGATTTGCGGCCTGCACTTCACCGCGATGGCCGCGGTCGTGCTGGAGCTCGATCCTTCGGTCGAAGTCCCGGGTCAGGTCATGGCGCCCGATCTGCTCGCCATCTCGGTCGCCGCCGTCACCGTGCTGATCATCGCTTTGGGCTTGTCGGGGTCGTTCATCGACAACGAGCTCGCGCGGCGCGCCGTGGGCGAGGCCGAGCGTCTGGCGCAGCGCGTCGACGAGCGGACCGCCGAGCTGAAACACGCCCAGCACCTGCTGCTCCGCCAGGAGCGGCTCTCGGCGCTCGGCGAGCTCACCGCCACGCTCGCGCATGAGCTGCGCAACCCGATGAGCGCGGCGACCAATACGGTTTACACCATCAAGCAGATGATCCGCGGTAGCACGCTCGATCTGAAGCGCCCGATCGAGCGGCTCGAGCGCAGCATCGCCCGCTGCGACCGGATCATCGGCGACCTATTGGATTTCTCCAATTTGCGCGAGATCCGCTGCCACGCCACGACACTCGATCGCTGGCTCGACGGCGTGCTCGACGAGCAGACGCTGCCCGAGGGCGTCACGCTGCTGCGCCGGCTCGGCACCGGCGGGCAATCGGTCGATTTCGACACCACGCTGATGCGCCGGGTGATCGAAAACGTGCTCGAGAATGCCGGCCAGGCGGTGAGCGGGGCGGCGGCGCCCTCGAAGCAAATCACCGTCGCATCGAGCCTGATCGCGGGTCACGTCGAGATCAGCATCGCCGATACCGGCGTCGGTATTCCGAAAGCGATCCTGCCGAAAGTCTTCGAGCCGCTTTTCAGCACAAGGAATTTCGGCACGGGACTTGGGCTCGCGGTCACCAAGCAGATCGTCGACCAGCATGGCGGCAGCATCGCGATCGACAGCACCGAGGGCAAAGGCACGGTCGTGCGGCTTCACCTGCCGCTGCACCCCGCAGCCGCCGCGGCGGCCTGAGCCCTCGCCCGGGCTGGTCAA
>DATNGG010000139.1:0-20742 GCA_035605975.1 Allostellaceae bacterium
GCGATCTCGTAGGCGATAGGGATCGCCGCGCCGCTCATGCCGCCGGGGGTGGCCGGATCGGGGCTCAGCGGCTCGGGCGCCAGCCGCGTCCACAGGACGAAGCCGTCGGGCCGCGGATCGCCCGAGGCGACGCCGAGGCTGAACGGGTCGGCGCTCCAGCGCGGCCCCGGCGCCGCGCAACCGATGAGCGAAGGCGCGAGCGCGCTGCCGGCGAGCGACACCGCGCCGCGCAAGACCTGGCGCCGCGTCAGCATCGTCCGCCGCCCATCAAAGCTCGGTCGAAAGCGCGGGCTGCGCGGTCTCGACGGGGCGTTTTGCCTCGCGGCGAATGCCCCATTTCACCACCGCGCCATTGCTGCCGACATGACCGTCGAGCACGATCTGGCGGGTTTTCTTCACATCGCCCGAACCGAGATAGATGCTCTCGGCGATGCTCAGCACCGCGCCTTCGGTGCGCAGGCGCCAGCCGATGCCGCTTGGTAACCGCAGCAGCGCGGCGTTGCCGTCCTGGGTGATCGAGGCTTGGACCTGGGGATGCAGATGGAAGCGGATGGCGAAGCCCTGCCCCGCCCGGCCGGTCATCCGGTCTTCGCCTCGCAGATCCTCGCCGTCCGCGGCGAGGAACAGTTGGCGCGCATGGGTCAGGCCCAGGCTCTTCTTGTAGCCGTCATGGCTGGCGGCGATCCATTGCGCACCCGCATCCTCGGCGCGCATCGAGGTGACCTCTTGCGGGCCGTCCGCGACGCCGCCATCGGGGCTAAAGGTGATCGCGCTCATATCGGCGGCGACGACCGTCGAGTGCGCGGCGGTCGCCCGCATCGCCGCCCGCCATTCCTCGCTCGGCCCGTGATAGGCGCCGCAATTGACCACGAGCCGATCGCGCCCATAGCTCATCTCGAAGGCGAGAAGCTCTGCATGAGCGCTGCGGTCGAAACCCGGCGGCGGCGGCTTGCCGCAATCGAACAGCACGAGCGAATGCCCCGCGCGCAGGCGCTCGAAGCCGCTATGTGGCGCGGTCGAGGGCGGACGCCCTTTGGCATCGGCGCGCGCCAGCACCCGGTCGATGACCGCGGCCTCGCCCTCATTGGCGCCGTTGAAGAGCGCCAGCCCGCCATCGCCGTGACGGAAAAAGCGCAGCATCGGCGCGCTGCGGTCGATCGCCTGCTGGAGCGCGGGCGGGATTTCGGTGTGCGAGACGATGAGCGCGGCGCGCGCATCGATGAGATGGCGGAGCGCGGCGAGCTGCGCCGCCGGGCTGCGCGCGATATGCCCGCCATCGACGAGGATCTGGGTTTGCGCCTCCTGAGACAGGCTGGTCAGCGCACGCGTGAGTAGCCGGTCATGGCCCTGCGCCGCGAGCGCCGCGACGAGGCCGCGCAAGGCCGCGAGGCGCTTGATGCCCGGCTCTTCCTTGCGGGCAATGCGCGCGAGGTGGCGTGTCTGCCGCGCGAGGCTTTGCAGCAGCGCGCGGCGCAGCGCGGCATCGGCTCCGAGGCGCTCGAAATGCTCGAGCCAGGCGAAGAGCCGGTTGCCGATCACATCGGCGCGCCAGGCGAGCCGGTCATAGATCTCGAACCGCTTGATCCAATCCGCTGTCCAGTCGCGGGCGGTCTGCCAGGCCGCCTCGCTTCCGACCGCGGCAATATCGCCGAGCCATTGAAAGCTGTGCAGCGCCGCGCGCCATTCCTCGCCGGCATCGGCGCGCCAGGGCGGCGAGGGTGCGCGGACATATTCGTTCTCGAAGCGGAATTCGCCGGCGAGCAGCATGTCGCCGCGGCCGCGTTCGCCGGGCCAAGGCTCGAGCGGCAGGCTCACGCCGCGCGGCGAGCCGCCGAACAGGCGGAGATGATAGATCGCCGAAGCGAAATACAGCGCGCGCAGTTCCTGGCGCACGGGATTTCGGGCCGCTCTAGCCACCGGGGCGCGCGTCTGCGGCGCCGCGCAATTGGCGGATATTGCCCGCATAAGCGGAGGCTCCGCCGGCAAAGCTCGCCGTTCCCGCGACCAGCACATCGGCACCGGCGGCGATGGCGGCGCGGGCGGTGTCGGGATTGATGCCGCCATCGACCTCGAGATCGATCGAGCGGCCGCGCCCATCGATCATCGCGCGCACGGCGCTCACCTTCTCGAGCGCTTCGGCGATGAAGCTTTGCCCGCCGAAGCCGGGATTGACGCTCATCACGAGGACGAGATCGATATCGCCGAGCACGTATTCGATCGCATCGACGGGCGTCGCGGGGTTGAGCGCGACGCCGGCCTTTTTCCCAAGCGATTTGATCAGCTGGATGCTGCGATGGAGATGCGGTCCGGCCTCGGGATGAAGCGTGATGATATCGGCGCCGGCGGCGGCGAAATCGGGAATATAAGGATCGACCGGCGCAATCATCAGATGCACGTCGAAGGGCAACGCCGAATGCGGCCGGAGTGCCGCGACGACGCCGGGCCCGATGGTGAGGTTGGGCACGAAATGCCCGTCCATCACGTCGACGTGAATATAGTCGGCGCCCGCGGCGGTGATCGCCCGGACCTCTTCGCCCAATCGCGAGAAGTCGGCCGAGAGAATCGACGGCGCGATTCGGGTCTTCTGCTGCATGGCGGTTTGGTAACAGGGAAGCGCCGCCGCCGCAAGGCGGCGGCTCGCCTTAGGCGGGAACCAGGGCGCCGGGCGTTTTGAGATAGCGCGTCGCGATCGCATCGGCCGCCCAATAGGCCAGCGCGCCGACGGCGCCGGTCGGCGGGTGGCCCGGATTCTGCGGGAAGGTCGAGGCGCCGAGGATGAAGAGGTTGCTCGCCTCCCAGGCCTGGAGATAGCGGTTGACGACGCTGGTCTTGGGATCCTCGCCCATGATCGTGCCGCCGGTGTTGTGCGTCGATTGATAGGGCAGGACATTGAAATCGCCGCGCCGCGGCATCGGCATGCCGAGGATCGTCGGATTCATTGCGCGGGCGATCTCGACCGCTTTCGCGGTGGTGAAGGCCGAAAGCTTCCGATCGTTGTCGCGGAAATTATAAGTCATGCGGATCAAGGGCCGCCCGAGCGCGTCGCGATAGGTCGGGTCGAGATCGAGGTAATTGGCGCGATGCGCGAAATTCGCGCCCGAGGCGTGGATGGTGAAGGCGCGGCTGTACCATTTCGCCGTCGCTTCCTTCCAGGCGCGGCCCCAGCGCGGCGTGCCGGGCGGCGTCATGCGCCCGGCGATCGGCCGGCCATGGACAGGGCCAGCGAAGATGAGCGCGCCGCCGAAAAAGCCCAAGCCGCCATGATCGAAATTGTCGCCGTTGAAATCGTCGACATTCATCTGGTTGGCGCCTGCGGCGATGAAGGGGTTGATCTCCTCCTTCTCGAAGAAGACCGCGACATTGCCGGTGACCTGATAGCAGTAATTCTTGCCGACGGCGCCTTGGCCCGTCACCGGATCATAGGGCGTGCCGATCCTCGAGAGGAGCAAGAGCTTGGTGTTGGTGAAGGGATAGGCGCAGAGCGCGACGAGGCCTGCCGGCTGCTCGAATTCCTCTCCCGTCGCCATATCGGTATAGCGGACCGCTGCCACTTTGCGCGACGCCGTGTCGTGGACGAGCTCCGTCACCCAGGATTGGGGCCTCAGCTCGAAGCGCGGATCGGCGAGAAGGACCGGCAGGATGGTCGAGTTGGGGCTTGCCTTCGAATTGGTTGCGCAGCCGAAGCGGTCGCAATGGCCGCAAAACAGCGTCGGATTGAGGACGAGACCTTCGGGATTGCGGTACTCGCGGCTGAGATTGGCCGAGGGCGTCGGATAGGGATGAAGCCCCAGGCTCTTCGCCGCATTCTCGAACAGCATGCCCGCATGCGATGGCGGCAGCGGCGGGTTGGGATAGTCGCTCCGGCGCGGTCCCTCGAAGGGATTGCCGCCGGCGATGATCTCGCCGTTGAGATTGCCGGCCTTGCCCGAGGTGCCGCACAGCTTCTCGAAGCGCTCGTAATAAGGCTCGAGCTCGTCATAGCGCATCGCCCAATCGGCGATGGTCATGTCATCGGCGATCGCATTTTTCCCGTAGCGCGCGGTGATGCGGCTCCTCAGCTCATGGTCGAAGGGGAGAAAGCGCCAGGTCATGCCGTTCCAGATCGTGCCGGCGCCGCCCAGCCCCATGCCCGGCATGAACGCGCCGAAACGCCGGAACGGCAGCGCGCTCTCGCTTAGCTCGTGCCGCAGGGTGAGCGTCTCGAGCGCGGGATCCTGAACCAGTTCCTGGCGCACATGGTATTTGAGCTCGTCGCGGATGAAGGGCAGCGCGAAGTCAGCCTCGGGCGTGCGCATCTTGCCGCGCTCCAAGCCGACGACGCGAAGCCCGGCCTTGGTAAGCTCGCGCGCCAGAATGCTGCCGGTCCAGCCGATGCCGATCACGACGGCATCGACTTCTTTGAGCCGCGTCACCATGGGCGAGGCTTTAGGCGAAATCGCCGATCGAGCGCGGCTTGGCACGATAGCGCTTGCCGCGATAGGTCTCGATCGCCGCCTGGTAATCCGCCATGAGGCCCGGATAGCCGAGCATCTTCCAGCCGGCCAAGTCGCGATTGCCGCCGTAATAGGGATCGGCAAAGAAGCCTTCCATCACGATGGTGAGCAGCGCCTCGAAGAACTCCTTGGCACCGAAGCCCGCGAATTCCGCCTTGCCGCTCTCCATCGCCGCGAGCGCCTCGCCGCGCTCGGTCTCGCCGAGGGCTGCGAAAGAGCGGCCGAAGCGCGCTTGCGTCCAAGCTTCCGCAGCGGCAATGCCGTCAGCGAAGAAATCGCGCGGGGTCAGGCCCAGCTGATAGCCATGCTCGGGCTTGCCCTTCTCGATAGGCCCGTCGCGATAGAGCCGCGCGCCTTCGCCGTACGGCCCTGCCAGCTCGCAATCGATGAAATCGATGACGCCGCACTGGCTCGCGGAAGGCGAGAGCGCGTCCGCCGGAATGATCGTATCGGCCGCGGCTTGGAGAAAGGCGGCTTCCGCTTCCGTCAGAGTGAGATAGTCGGAAGCGGCCATGGGTCAGAGCGGGATGACGAGCAGCGTGTCGATGCGCCGCGATTCCTGCACGACGATGCGCTCCTCGAACATGGCGCCGTCCGCATCCAAGACGATTTTGTCGAGATAGAGCCCCGCCGAGAAGGTCGTCATCTCGCCCGTCACCATGGTGCGGATGACGAGATAGTTCTGGCGGCAGGCGACGCGGCTCGCATCGATGCGCTCGATTGCGAGGCCCGACAGCATATGGGTGTAGCGCTGGGGCTCGTAGACATTGACGCGGCGATAGCCGGTGACGCGATCGATGAGCATGCCGCGGCTCGCGCATTCCATCAGCGGCAGGGCGAAGCCGCGCGCGAAATTCTCGCGCGTCACGACCCGGTAGAGGCATTTCTCGACGAAGAGCTCGGGCCAGGATTCGAGCTGATCGTCATCGATGGCGCGGATATAGCGCGCATTGAGGGCCTCGACCTGGCGCCGCGCCGCATCGTCGACATTCGTCCCGAGCAGGGTCATCGCGTCAAAAACCCATCAGGTCGCGATAGGCCTGCCAGAAGCCGCGCAAGGCGGTCTCGGTGGCGCGCACGCCGGGCGACGCCTTGATGTCGCGCCCGCCCATCTCCATCACCGCGGCTTGACTTGGATCGGCGCCGGCGATGCCGCGCTGGACATAGCCGCCGACCGAGCCGTCCTCCATCGAGACATAGCCGGCCGGACCGATGAGATTGGCCTGCAAATGGCGCATGCGGCGCAGCTCGGCATCGTCGTCCTTGTAGCCGAAGCAGGTCCAATGCAGCTCCGATTTGTCGAGGCTCAGCGGCACGGTCTGGCGAATCGCGAGCGTGTTGTAGATCTGCTGCGTGTTGCAGGTCGGGAAGATCGACTGGATCGCGATGGTGAGGCCGTCGTCGAATTCCTGGAGCCGGGTCAAGAAGGAGGAGTCGGCGAGCCCCACATCCTCGATCACCGAGCGCAGCCCCTTGCCTTCGTAATTGGTCTTCTGAATGTCGCGCGATGCCGCCGAATAGAGAATGTTGTGCCAGCCCTCATGGCCGAGCGCGACGCCGCCCAGCATCGAGAGGCGATTCAATTTGAACGTCGCGTAGAACGCGTGGAGGATGGTCGCGTGATAGGGATCGCGCGAATTCTCCATATAGAGCTTCCAATTGTTCGGCAGAACCTGGTGGTAATAGCCGATCACCTCGACCGGGCGGTTGAAGATGCGCCGGATATGCGCCGCCATGTCCGGCCCGAGATAGGGCTCGACCGCCTCGACCGTCTCGCTGAAGGTCCCGAACACCATGCCGCTGAAATTCTCGACGCGGACGCGCTGCAGCCCGTGCTGGCGCAAATCGAAATCCGCCGGCATGCCGCCCGCGCCGGCGAGCCCGCGCTGAAACGCGACCGAGGTGAGATCGCCTTTAAGATCGTAGGTCCAGGCGTGGTAGACGCAGGTGAATTCCTTGCGCTTGCCGCAGGGCTCGATGCACAAGAGCGCGCCCTTATGGGCGCAGCGATTGACCATGGCATTGATCCGCCCCTCGCCGTCGCGGACGACAATGATCGGCGTCTCGCCGATGAAACTGGTGCGGTAATCGCCGGGCTCGGGGATCTCGGCCTCGAGGCAGAGATAGTGCCAAGTGGGACCGCGGAAGATGCGCTCCTGCTCGCGCGCGTAAATCGCCGGGTCGTTCATCACCCGATAGGGGGCGCGGGTGGCGCCCTCTTTCGGCCATTCCATCAGAGGTATTTCGTTTTGCATGGCGCGGAGCAAGGCATGGCGGCCCCGCTCCTGTCAAGCATGGGGCCGTTGCTACTGGCGCATGAGCCGTGCGGCGAAAAATCCGTCGATGCCGTCGCGCTCCGCCAGATGGCAGGGCAAGGTGCGAAGATCGCCCTCGGGGCTGACGCATTCCTGCAACCCGCCGATTTCCGATGCGTCGAGCGGCACGCGCCGCACCGGCGCGCCGGCTGCGAACAGGCGCTCGATCTGCTGCTTGCCTTCCTGCGGCTCAAGCGAGCAGGTGCAGTAAACGACGATGCCGCCCGGCGCCAGCATCTGCACCGCCGCCGCGAGCAGCCTTTCCTGCACGCCGCCGAGACGGATCACATCGTCCTGGCTTTTGAGATGGGGCACGTCGGGGTGGCGGCGGATCGCGCCCGTCGCCGTGCAGGGCGCATCGAGCAGGATAAAGCGGACGGGCTGCGGCGGCCGCCACTGGATGGCATCGGCGACCAAGGTCTGCGCGCTCAATTGCAGACGCGCGAGATTGGCGTTGAGCCGATCGACCCGCCGCGGCGAGCGGTCGAGGGCGATCACCTTGGCGCCCGCCGCCGCGAGCTGGGCGGTCTTGCCGCCGGGCGCGGCGCAGAGATCGAGCACCGTCTCGCCCGCGACATTGCCGAGAAGCTTCGCCGGCAGTGCGGCGGCGGCATCCTGCACCCACCACGCCGCTTCGTTATACCCCGGAAGATTGGCGATCGCGCCGCCGCCTTGACGGCGCAAGCTCCCCGTCGCCAGCAGCACGGCGTCGAGCCGCTCGCGCCACAGCTCGGGATCTTTCTTCACCGAAATGTCGAGCGGCGCCTCGTGCAGATGCGCCAAGGCGATGGCGCGCGTCGTCGGCTCGCCATAAGCATCGCACCAATTGCGCCACAGCCAGGGTGGGACGTTGAGCAGCGCCTCGTCCTGCTGCGCGATCAGCGTCGGCCCTTCCTGGCTCAAGCGCCGCAGCACGGCATTGACCAAGCCTTTGTAGGAGAGAAAGCCGCGCGCTTCGGCGAGATCGACGGTGGTCGCGACCGCGGCGTGCGGCGGCGTGCGCAGGAACAACAGCTGGGCAAGGCCCATGCGCAGCAAATCCTGCGTCGCGGCGGCGCGCACCGGCAGCGGCTTTTCGAGGCAATGCGCGATCATCGCGTCGATCTGTCCGAGCCGGCGCAACACGGTCGCGACGAGAAGCCGCGCAAAGGCGCGGTCGCGTGCCGGCAAATCCGCCATGCCGGCGTAATCCTCGATCGCCTCATCGAGCGGATGACGCTGCCGCAGCACCGCGCCGATGAGATCGAGCGCCGCGTTGCGTGCCGATGTCGTGGTTACGGCCGTACGAACGTGCGGTGAACCCTGCATGAAATGAAACTGGGCCTCGATGCAATGCGCTTCAATGGCGCGCGGCTTTTCTTAGTTCAGTCCTTAAAACGCCGCAGTTTGGTCACGATGGCGGTGTATGGGCGGCGCGATATCGACGCAACATTTCGGCGAATGTGTCGAGGAGCGCGGCTTCGATCTCCGGCTGATCGCCCAGCCGCGCGAGCGTCAGCGCTGCCGCTTCGAGCGTCGAAAGCCCCTCGCGCCGCGGCTCGCGGCGCAATTTGCCGTAGAGCGAGCGCCGCTTTGGGTTGAGAGCGATGCGGCGGCATTTCAGCACCCAGGGATTCCGCCACCACAGCGTCTTCGCTTGGCTCCAGCTGCCGTCGAGCAGGATCACCCCTTCGATCTCGCGCAGCACGCGATCCTGGTCGGCGAGCGGCGCGCCTTTGGCATCGACGGCGACGATCTCGCGCGCCGGCAGGGCGGCGGCGGAGAGCGAGCCGAGATAGAGCACCGCCCAACGCTTGGGATCGGCGGGACGCCCGAGCGCTTTCGCAAGCGTCGGCCAGCTCAGCCCGATTTTGAGGCTCGCGCGCGCGAGGCGAAGCACGGCCGGCCGGGCGCTGGCGAGGAGACGGTCCTGCTCTTGCGGATGCTGCAGGATGAGAAGCTCGATCCGGTTGGCGAGCGGCTGGGCGGTGACGCAAACGCAAAGCGGCGGCGGCTTGCCGCAGCGCCGGCAATCCTCGCCGAGCGGCGCCCTCGCCTCCGTTTCCGGTGAAGGCATCATCGGGTCTCTATAGGCGGCGGTGCCGGGCTTGGCAAAGCGTCGGGCGCCGCGTCATAGTGGCGGGCATGGAGAAGACCTCATTGCCGCCCGCCGCGCGGCCCGCGCCCGCGCCCAAGGACTCGCCGCGCCCGCCGCGCGAAGTGGGCGGTCCTCCCGGTCCCGAGCCGACCCGGCATGGCGATTGGGAGTTCAACGGCCGCTGCACGGATTTTTGAGAGGCGCTGCCGAGGGGGCTGCGATGGCGATCGATTTCCACGACCGCGAGGTCATCGTCACCGGGGGCACCGGCGCGCTCGGCATTGCCGTGGTGGGCGAGTTGCTCGCCGGCGGCGCCATCTGCCACGTTCCCTATTACATCGAGGAAGAGGAGAAGCGGTTTCCGCACCGCGAGCATCCGCGCGTCAAATTGATCGCCGGCGGCAATCTCGCCTCTCAAACCGTGGTCAATCGCCTCTATGACGCCGTGCCCAAGCTCTGGGCCTCGGTGCATCTGGCGGGCGGATTTGCGGCATCGCCCGTCGCCGAGACCAGCGAGAGCGACCTCGTCACCATGTTGCGCACCAATCTCGTCACCTGCTTCCTCTGCTGCTCGGCGGCGGTGCGCGCGATGCGGCGGGCGGGCAAGGCCGGCGGCCGCATCGTCAACGTGGCGGCGCGCCCGGCCTTGGAGCCCCGGCTGGGCGCCGGCTCGGCCGCTTACGCGGCGAGCAAAGCGGGCGTTGCCGCGCTGACCCAGGCCTTGGCCGCCGAGGTGCTGGGCGAGGGCATTCTCGTCAATGCCGTCGCGCCCTCGATCATCGACACGCCGGCCAATCGCAGCGCCATGCCGAAGGCAAGCTATGCGCTGTGGCCGAAGGCCGACGAGGTCGCCGCGGTGATCTGCGGCTTGGCCTCGCCCGACAACCGCATCACCAGCGGCGCCGTCATCCCGATCTACGGCCGCGCCTAAAGCGGCTCGCGCGCGCCAAAGAAAAGGGCCCGGAAGCTTGCGCCGCCGGGCCCTTTCCGAAGTCTTCTCCCGCGCGTCAGTCGCGCCGCGTCCCCATCAGCTGCATCAGCATGATGAACAGGTTGATGAAGTCGAGATAAAGCGAGAGCGCGCCCATGATCGCCTTCTTGCCGACAACGACGCTGCCATCGCCCTCCCAGTACATCTCCTTGATGCGCTGGGTATCCCAGGCGGTGAGGCCGGTGAAGACGAGGACGCCGATCACGGAGATCGCGAACTGCACCGCCGGCGAATGGAAGAACAGGTTGACGAGCGAGGCGATGATGATGCCGATCAGCCCCATCATCAGGAAGGAGCCGAATTTCGACAGGTCGCGCTTCGTCGTATAGCCGTAGAGGCTCATCGCGAGGAAGGTCGCGGCGGTGATGAAAAAGACCTGAGCGATGCTGGCGCCGGTGTAGACAAGGAAGATGTAGGACAGCGATAGCCCCATCAGCCCGGCAAAGCCCCAGAACGTTGCCTGCACCGCGCCGAGGCTCATCTTCTGGATGCGGAAGCTGAACAACAGCACGAGCGCCAGCGGGGCGAATACCACCACCCAAATCAGCGGCGTCTGCGCGATCTGGGCATAGAGACCGGTCGCCGCGGCGAAGTAGGCGACGAGGCCGGTCAGCGCGAGGCCGCCCGCCATGTAGTTGTAGACGCGCAGCATGTAATTGCGCAGGCCGACATCGATCCCGACTTGCGGGAACGCGCTATTAGCGCTCGCCGACCAGCGATTGTTCGAGTCGTAGGACATGTAACCCCCTGTATCTCGGAGTTGTGGCTCTTGCCGATGATATTGGCAGGTTTGAAGGCGAATTCAATCCCGCTCATCGGGCGCGGCCTCGCCGGGATGGACATCAACCATGCCGTTAGCCACGATGCCCTGCTAACAGCGATGTAATTAACGGGAGGGCGAGATGGCGAGTGCAGGCGAATTCGATTACGTGATCGTCGGCGCGGGCTCGGCCGGCTGCACTTTGGCGCATCGCCTTGGCGAAGACCGTGCCATACGCGTGCTCGTCCTCGAGGCGGGCGGCTGGGATAAGGATTTCTGGCTGCACATCCCGCTGGCCTGGGGACGGAATGTGCTGCATCGCCGCAAGGATTGGATGTATTCCTCGCAGCCGGAGCCCGGAACGGCTAACCGCAGCATTGCGATCAATCGCGGCAAAGTGATCGGCGGCTCCTCCTCGATCAACGGCCTCGCCTATGTGCGCGGCCATCGTGGCGATTACGACCGCTGGGCGTCGCGTGGCTTGGGGCAATGGTCTTACGCGCATGTGCTGCCCTATTTCCGGCGCGCGGAAAGCTGGGAGGGCGGCTCTTCCACCTATCGCGGCGGCGAGGGGCCGCTCAGCACGATTTTTCCGAAATCGGACGATCCCATCAACGAGGCCATCATCGAAGCGGGCAAGCTTGCCGGCTTTCCCTTCACCGCGGATTACAATGGTGCCGAGCAGGAAGGCTTTTGCCGCTCGCAATCGACCATCCGCAATGGCCGGCGCTGCAGCGCCGCGGTCGCCTATCTCTATCCGGCGCTCGCCCGCGGCAACAATGTCGAAGTCGAGGTCGATGCGCATGTCGCGCGCATCCTCTTCGAGGGAACGCGCGCGGTCGGTGTCGAATACACGCAGCGCGGCGAGACCAGGATCGCGCGCGCCGGCCGCGAAGTGATCCTGTCGGGCGGCGCGATCAATTCGCCGCAGCTCTTGATGCTGTCGGGCATCGGCGACGCCGAGGAGCTGAAGCGCCACGGCATCGCCGTGAAGCTCCACCAGCCGAATATCGGCAAGAACCTCCAAGATCACATGGGCGCCTCGGTCGACGCGCTGCGCACCGTGCCGGGACCGCTGCAAAAGGCGCTGCGCGCCGACCGCATCGCGCGGCATCTGGCGCAGGCGCATTTCTTCGGCCGCGGCCCGGCGGCGACGGTGATGAACAATGTCCAGGCCTATTTGAAGACCGATCCGTCCGAAGCCATGCCCGATTTGCAATTTCTCTTTCGCGTCGCGCCGCTCGATGCCGGGCCTTACCTGCCGCCCTTCAAGCCGGCCTTCCTCGACGGCTATGGCGTCCGCGCGGTGGTGCTGCGGCCCGAAAGCCGCGGCAAGCTCTCGCTCGGCTCGGCCGATCCGCGCGCGCCGATCCGCATCGAGCCGAATTTCTTCTCGCATGACAAAGACATCAAAACCATTCGCGACGGCATGCGCATGGCGCGCGAGGTGTTCGCGCAAGCGCCGCTCGCGCGCTTCGGCGGCGTCGAATCGGCGCCGGGCGGCGAGAAGACGAGCGATGCCGATCTCACCGCCTATATCCGCGCGACGGCGACCACGGTCTATCACCCGCTCGGCACCTGCAAGATGGGCGGCGACCGCGACGAGGCGGCGGTGGTCGATCCCGAGCTCAAGCTGCGCGGCATCGACGGGCTGCGCGTCGTCGACGCCTCGGTCATGCCCGATCTGGTCGGCGGCAATATCAACGCGCCGGTGATCATGGTGGCCGAGAAGGCCGCCGACATGATCCGCGGCCGCGTCCCCCTCGCGCCGGTCAATGTGTGACGGCGCGCCGCGCCGCTATTCGTTGCGCAGGAACGGCGCGGCCTTGGCGCCGAGCGCGCGCCAGGTTCCGGCAAACCCTGCCAGCAGGGTGAAGGCGGTCGCGGCCAGCGTCGTCACCGCGACCGTGCCGGCGAGGAAATCCCATGGCGTGTGCATCACGCGGGTCAGCAGGAAATAAGCCGCGATCGAGCCGATCACGGCAGCGAGAAGAGAGGCGGCGAGCCCCATCAGCGCATATTCGATGAGAAAGCTGCCGGCGATCTGCGGCCGGCTTGCGCCCAACACCTTCAACACCACCGCGTCATAGATGCGGCGGCGGCGGCCGGCGGCGATCGCGCCCGCCAAGACGAGCGCGCCTGCCGCCAGGGTCGCAGCCGCGGTCAACCGCACCGCGGCGGCGATCGCGGCGACGATGCTGCTCAAAGTGGCGAGCGCGTCCTTGACGGGGATCGCCGTGACATTGGGAAAGGCATCGGTCACCGCGCGCTCAAGCGCTGCCTCCTCGGCCGGCGGCGTGCGCGCGGTGGCGATGAAGCTTTGCGGTGCCTCGTCGAGCGGCTCGGGCGAGAACACCATGGCGAAGTTGATATTGAGCGAGCTCCAGTCGATCTCGCGCAGATTGGCGATGGTGGCGGTCAGATCGCGGCCGAGCACGTTGACGGTGATGGTGTCGCCGATCTTCAGCTTCATGCCGCGGGCGAGATCGGCCGCGAAAGAGACGAGCGGCGGCCCCTTGTAATCGGCCGGCCACCATTGTCCTTCGGCCAGCCGCGAGCCGGGCGGCAGGCTCGTTGCGTAGGTGAGGCCGCGATCGGAGCGGGTGGCCCAGCGCGCATCGGGACCGACAAAGGCGCGCTCCACCGGCACGCCATTGAGCGCGGTGATCCGGCCGCGCAGGCTCGGTACCTGATGCACGTCGCTGACGGCCGGCATGCCGGCGAGCAGCCGGTCGAAAGCGGCGATCTGGCTCGGCTGGATATCGATGAAGAAGAAGGAGGGCGCGCGCTGCGGCACGCTCTCGCCGATCTCGCGCATGAGATTGCCATGGACCAGCGCCACCGCGACGAGAACGGCAAGACCGAGGCCGAGCGAGGCGACGATGCTTCCGGTGGCGGCACCGGGGCGATAAAGGCTGGCCAGCGCCAGGCGCAACACCGTGACGCGCGGCCGACCGGCCAGCGCCGCCGCGCGCATGATGGCCCAAGCCGCGCCCCGGAACAGGGCGAGGGCTACCGCCGCGCCGAGGATGAACCACAGCGCGACAACGCGGTCCGCGGCGGTGGCGAGGACGAGCGCGGCGAGTCCCGCCGCCGCCAGCGCCGCAGTGGTGGCGGCGAGCCGGCCTGGCCGGGCGCGCGGCGGCTCGACGAGATTGCGGAACAAGCTTGCCGGCCGGGTCTGGCAGGCAATCCCGATCGGCCAGGAGGCAAAGACCAAGGTCGCCAGCAACCCGTAAGCGGCGGCGAGCAGCAGCGGCGCCGGATAGACCGCGAGCCGCGCCTCAACCGGCAGGACCGCCGGCAGGAACGGCACCGCGCCATAGGGCGCGAGCGCGCCGAGCACGAGTCCGAGGCCGATGCCCGCCAGCGATAAGACGAGGATCTGGAAGAGGTAAGTCGCGAAAACCAGGCGCAGCGGCGCGCCGAGGCATTTCAAAGTGGCGATGGTCGCGACCTTCTCGCGCAGATAGCTCTCGACCGCATTGCCGATGCCGACGCCGCCGACCAGCAGCGCAGTCAGGCCGACAAGGGTGAGAAAGACGGTCAGCCGGTCGAGCAATTGCTGCAAGCTCGGCGCGGCATCGGCGAAGCTGCGGATGCGCCAGCCCGCCTCCGGAAAGCGCTGGCCCAAAGCGGTGACGAACCCCGGCACGTCCCTGCCGCCCGGGAGGCGCAGCCGGTAAGCGTGCTCGACCAGCGTGCCGGGCACGATCAGGCCGGTCGAGCCGAGCGCCGCTTGCGCGATCATGACCCGCGGCCCGAGCTCGAAGCCGCCGCTGACGCTGTCGGGCTCATGCGCGATGACGGCGCGCAGCACGAAGCGGCCTTGGCCGATGCGAATCGTGTCGCCAAGCCGCAGCTTCAAGCGGTCGAGCAGCGATTGCGCGATCGCCGCGCCCCAGGCGCCGTTCGCGTTGCCGAGCGCGCGCGACAGCGGCTGCTGGGGCGTAAGGTCGATGGTTCCGTAAAGCGGATAGGCGCCATCGACCGCTTTCAGCTCGATGAGGCTCCGGGCTTCATCGTCCGGGCGCACCGCCATGGCGCGCAGCCGCGTGACCTCCGAGACGGCGCCCGTGGCGGCGAGGTAGCGGCGTTCCTCGGGACTCGCCGCGCGCTGCGCCAATTGCAGCTCGACATCGCCGCCGAGCAGCGCGCGTGCATCGGTCTTGAGCCCGGCATTGACCGCAGCCGAGAGCGAGCCGACCGCGGCGATGACCGCGACGCCCAAGGTAAGGCAGGCGAGGAAGACGGCGAACCCCCGGAGATTGCCGCGCAGCTCGCGCCGCGCCAGCCTCGCGGCCAGCGCCAAGCCCGTCATGCCGTCGCTCCATCGAGCGCGCCATCGACGAGCGTGAGGATCTTATCGCAGCGCCGCGCCAGCTCGGTATCGTGGGTGATGAGCAGGAAGGTCGCGCCCGACTCGCGATGAAGGCGGAAGAGGAGATCGATCACCTGCTTGCCGGTGGCGCCGTCGAGATTGCCGGTGGGCTCGTCCGCCAGCAGCAATTTGGGCCGCGCGGCAAAGGCCCGGGCGATCGCGACGCGCTGCTGCTCGCCGCCCGAGAGCTGCGCCGGGTAATGCGCAAGGCGCGCGCCCAGCCCCACCGCCTCGAGCCCCGCGCGGGCGATATCGAAAGCGTCCTTGCGGCCTGCCAGCTCGAGCGGAAGCGCCACGTTCTCGAGCGCCGTCATGGTCGGAACCAAATGAAACGATTGGAAGACGATGCCGATATTGTCGCGGCGGAAACGCGCGAGCGCGTCCTCATCGAGCGCGTTCAGATCGCAGCCGGCGATCTCGATCGTGCCGGCACTGGCGCGCTCGAGCCCGCCCAGCGCCATCATCAAGGTCGATTTGCCGGAGCCCGAGGGGCCGACCAGCCCGACCGTGCTGCCTTCCTCGATTTCGAGCGATATCCCGCGCAGGACGTTGACGGGTCCGGCGGCGCTCGCCAAGGTAAGGCGCAGATTGTCGAGCCGGATCAGCACTCTTCCCATGAATTCCCGCCGCATGCGCCCGTTCCGGGCTTATGGCGGGGCGCTCGCCTTTGTCAATCAAGCGCGGGCGCTGGGGTTCATCACGCTTTTGCTAGGCACGCTGGCGGCGCCGCCGGCACCGGCCGCGCCCGCAGCGGCGGCGACGAAAATCGTTGCCTTCGGCGACAGTCTCACGGCCGGCTATGGGCTGAAGCCCAGCGACGCCTTTCCAGTCCGACTGAAGGCACGGCTCGAGCGGGACGGCTATGCCGTCGAAATCGAGAATGCGGGCGTATCGGGCGATACCACCTCGGGGGGGTTGGCGCGGCTCGATTGGGCGATCGCGGATCATCCGGATATCGTGCTGCTCGAGCTCGGCGCCAATGACGCGTTGCGCGGCATCGATCCGAAGCTCACCCGCGCCAATCTCGATGCCATGTTGGCGCGACTGACCCGCGACCATATCAAGGTGCTCCTCATCGGCATGGAGGCGCCGCGCAATTGGGGACCGGAATTCGACAACGCCTTCGATGCGATCTATCCCGATCTCGCCAAGAAATACGCCGTGCCGCTCTACCCGTTCTTTCTCGACGGCGTGGCGCTCGATGCAAAGCTCAATCAAGGTGACGGGCTTCATCCCAATGCGGCAGGGGTCGAGGTGATCGTCGCCAAAATCGCCCCGGCTGTGGAGCGGCTCGTCGGCCCCGAGGAGCGCTAGCGGATGCTGCGGCTCTTTGTCGGCATTGCTTTGCCGCCCGAGCTGAAGCTGCGCCTGTCGCTGATGGCGGCGGGCGTGCCCGGCGCGAAATGGGTCGAGCCCGGGAATTACCACGTCACGCTTCGCTTCATCGGCGAGGTGGATGAGGGCGCGGCCGCCGATATCGACGATTCGCTGGCGCGAATTCGCGCGCCGCGCTTCGAGGTGACGCTCGCCTCGGTCGGGCATTTCGGCCTGCGCATGCTCTGGGCCGGGGTCGAGCGCAATCCGGCGCTGCAGCATTTGCACGAAAAGGTGGAAAGCGTGCTCAACCGGCTCGGTTTCCCGTCGGAAGAGCGCCGCTACATGCCGCATGTGACCTTGGCGCGGCTCAAAGGAGTGAGCGAAGGCCGGTTGCAGAGTTACCTCGCGACTCACGCCCTCTTTCGCGCCGAGCCGTTTCCGGTCGCGCATTTCAGCTTGATTGCGAGCTATCTGACGAAGAGCGCCGCGATCTACGAGGATCAGGCGGATTACGCGCTGCGTTGACGGGCCTTGAGAGTGGCCGCGGCCGGTGCGGTTGAGGGGGACCGCCACCGGCCGCGACCGTCGCGCGCGAAAGCGACAAAGATCCGAGAAAGCCCCCCGCCATACATGCTTCCTCGGGCAGCCGGGAGCCTAGAGGCCCGGGCCTAAGGAACGATGAAGCGGCAGGGAACGGCTTAAATTTGCCTAAAATGCCGTGCGATTGCGAGGGCGCAAGCGCCGGCTACAGCGCTTCCGGAAGGAACAGCGCGTGCAGCGACTCGGTCCAGGACCGGTCGCGAAGCTCGTCTTCGATCGCGCTCTGCGCGGCCGCGTCCCCCTCCCAGGCACCGAACTCGGCGCGGTGCCGCGCATTCGGCGGATCGTCGCTTGCGAAGATCTTTCCCACCAGGATCGCGAACCCAAAATAGACAGCGAGGCTACAGAAGATGAGGTACCAAAACATCATAAGGCTACTCCCCCGATTGGCCGCTGCGGCCGCGCGGACGATCCTCCCGATCGCCCGCGACGATGAAAATGTGCGTCTTTGCTCCGCGATCTACGGCGAGAACGGTCGATGCAATCACCAGCCTCGTGCATCGAGCATCATCGGTCCGTCGTCGAGCATCGCCCTCGTTTCGTAATCGCGCGCAATTCTTTCGATCTCATTCGCAACCTTCGTGTCGAAAGTGTTCTGCGCGATTTGCCGATAGCGTTCCGCTCGCTCCCTCACTTTCAATGCCGCTTCCATGGGGCAATCTCCAAAACGTCGATGCCTATTGATACGGAGGCGCGCTCGCGAAGGGGAGTGTCCATTTTGTGGCACTTGTGTGCCAGAATTGGAGAGTGGCTTTTCTGTGGCCGCGACTCGCGAGTCGCGCCGCCGCGCGGCGGAAAGGGCGGCGGAAAGATTGAGCGATCGTTAACTCAGGGCGACAGTCTTTGCCGCATCACCCAGGGCCGGTTGTCGGTCGCGCTCTGATAGAAGACGTCGAACTCGCCGAATGCCTTCGCCCAATTCTCCTTGATCGCCCGCTCGCCGACGACGAAGCTGTTGAAGCCGCAGCGCCGCATGAACAGCAACTGATCGCGCAAAACATTGCCATCGGCGCGGAGCTCGCCCTCGTAGCGGAACCGCGTGCGCAGCAGCCGCGCCTGCGAATAGGCGCGACCATCGGTGAATTTCGGGAAATCGAGCACGATGAGCGCGAAGCGGTCGAGATCGCCCGCCAGCTCTTTCGGTTCGATGGTGTTCGGCAGACGCAGCCCCAGCTTGTCGCCGCGCGCGCGCAGCGTGCCCTCGTCGAGCTGCCAGCGCGCGAAGGACACGGTGACGAGTCCGCTCGCCGGAACCGGCTCGTCGTCGGCAAGGTGGTGCCAATCGTCAACGGCGAGCGCGCCATCCTCAACGAGGAGCATAGAGCGCTTCTTTGAACGGTGCCTGGCCGACGCGGCGATAGGTTTCGGGGAAACGCTCGCCCTCTTGGCGCAGCCGCAGATAGACCTCGATCAGGGTATCGATCGCGGCCGGCACGTCGTCGCGCTTGACCGCCGGGCCGATGATCGTGCCGATCGCGGCGTTGTGTCCGGCATCGCCGCCCAGCGTGATCTGATAGACCTCCTCGCCATTCTTATCGACGCCCAAAATGCCGATATGGCCGAGGTGATGATGGCCGCAGGCATTGATGCAGCCGGACATCTTGACGTTGAAGGTGCCGATCGCGTCTTCCTTGGCGGCCATGTGCTTGGCGATCGCCTGCGCCACCGGGATCGAGCGCGCCGTGGCGAGGCCGCAATAATCGAGGCCGGGGCAGCAGATGATATCGGTGACGAGGTCTTTGTTCGAGCTGCCGAGGCCCATGGCGTCGAGCCTTTGCCACAGCTCGAAGAGCCTGTCGCGCCGGACATGCGGCAGAACCATGTTCTGCTCATAGGCGACCCGCGCCTCGCCAAAGCTCAGCGCGTCGGCAAGATCGGCCACCGTCTCCATCTGCGCGGCGCTGATATCGCCGCCGGTCTTGCCGACCTCTTTCAGCGAGATGGTGACGACGGCGTGGCCCGGCACTTTGTGCGCATGGACATTGTGCTTCATCCAGCGCGCGAAAGCGGGATTGCCGGCGATGGCCCGCTCGAGCGCCGCTTCATCGACCGGGCTGCGGTCGTAATCCGGCGGCGCGAAGGCTGCGGCGATCTCGGCGATATAGGTCTCGGGGACCGCGATCGCCGCGCGGTCGGAGGCGAGCCATTCCTGCTCGACCTCCTCGGCGTATTTCTGGGCGCCGAGGCTCTGCATCAGAATCTTGATGCGCGCCTTCCACAGATTGTCGCGCCGGCCGTAGCGGTTGTAGACGCGCAGGCAGGCCTCGATATAGGAGAGGATGTCGCGCCGCGGCACGAATGCCTTGACCGTCTGCGCGAGATAGGGCGTGCGGCCGAGCCCGCCGCCGACCACCACCTCGAAGCCGAGCTCGCCCGCTTCGTTCTTATGCAGATAGAGGCCGAGATCGTGCATCTTCACCGCGGCGCGGTCTTCCTTGGAGGCGCAGATCGCGATTTTGAACTTGCGCGGCAGGAACGAGAATTCGGGATGGAGCGTCGCCCATTGCCGGATGATCTCGGCATAGGGGCGCGGGTCCTCGAGCTCGTCGGCGGCGACGCCGGCGAACGGATCGGTCGTCGTATTGCGAAAGGAATTGCCGCTCGTCTGAATCGCATGCATCTCGACGCTGGCGAGCTCGGCGAGAATGTCGGGCGTGTCTTCGAGCCTGATCCAGTGCAGCTGGAGATTGGTGCGGGTGGTGAAATGACCGTAGCCGCGATCATATTTGCGCATGATATGCGCGAGCGTCCGCAGCTTCGTCGAATTGAGCATCCCATAGGGGATGGCGATGCGCAGCATATAGGCGTGCAGCTGGAGATAGAGCCCGTTCATCAGCCGCAGCGGCCGGAACTCTTCCTCGCTCAACTGGCCGGCGAGGCGGCGGCGCACCTGGTCGCGATATTGCGCGACGCGCTCGTCGACGAAACGGTGATCGAAATCGTCGTACCGGTACACGCGTGCTCTCCGGCTCCGGCAGCAGACCTAGATCGAATAATCGTCGATGCCCGCCGCGGCGGGGTTGGCATCGAGAGCGGTGTGGCCGGCCATCGGGCCGGTGGTCGGGCCCGCGGCGCGGATACGCTCGCGCAAACTCACCGGGCGGAGATGATCGCCGTCGCGCGTGACCTCGATCAGGACCGGCCCCACCGCCGGCAGCGGCGGGAGGCCGACCTGGGCTTCGGCCAAGAGCGCGTTGGCGTGATCGTCTTCGGCGGCCAGCGCCTTGTCGATCGCGGGCGTCCACTCGCCGGCTCCGGCGAAATAGATCACTGCGCCGTCGCGCAAGCGATTGCCCGTTACGATCTGCATGACACCGGCCGCCGCAACGTCGCTCAGGGCTGCGCGGTGGTGCGCAGATAAGGCTTCAGCGTCTTGAAGCCCGGGAAAAGCGTCTTCGCCTGCTCGTCATTGACCGCCGAGGTGATGATCACGTCGTCGCCCTGCTTCCAATCGGCGGGCGTTGCCACCTTGTGCTTGTCGGTCAGTTGCAGCGAATCGATAACGCGCAGGATTTCCTGGAAGTTGCGCCCGGTCGCCATCGGATAGACGAGGATCAGGCGGATCTTCTTGTTGGGATCGATAACGAAGACATTGCGCACGGTCTGATTGTCGGCCGGCGTGCGCTTCGACGGATCGCCCGAGGTTCCGCCGGGCAGCATGCCGTAAAGCGTCGAGACCTTGAAATCGCCATCGGCGAGGATCGGATAGTTCGGCGCCGCGCCCTGGGTCTCTTTGATGTCATTGGCCCAGCGCTTGTGATCGCCGGCAGAATCGACCGAGAGGCCGATCACCTTGACGCCGCGCTTG
>DATNGG010000140.1:0-76000 GCA_035605975.1 Allostellaceae bacterium
TACCTACACCAGCTTTGGTTGACGACCGTCGCGCTACGGCCGCCGTTGAGCTGTTTAAGCAATTGGCCTGGAAACCTCTTGCGACTCGCGCTGCCAGCGTCAAATCACGCTCGAGCGTGGTTCAGCGCGTGAGCATGCCCGACTGCCGACGAACTCCGGACCATCTATGATTTCTTCGCGGCGGCCAGAGGGACTTGGTCGAGGCGCCAAAGGGCCATCGTTCTGGGACCTAGGGTTGTGAACTCCCATGGGCCCTCGTCGATCATTTCGATCGGTGGCGACAACCGGAAAGGTGCCCGCAAAAAATTGACGGGGCGCCAATTGCCCGCGCGGATGTCGCAATTTCGCCGGACAGCCGGGTAGTGGGTTATCAGCATGTAGGTGGCGCCGCTGGATTTGAAATTCCGCAACACCGCCGAGACATCCGCCAGCGGCAAGTGATCGAGCGTGTCGCGCGAAAATATCAAATCCACTTTCGGAAGTTTATCGACAACCGCGTCAAGCACCAGGAACGCGTGTCGGTCATCCCCGTAACGCTCCTGGTTCCGTTCGACGAGTGGAACAACCACATCGGCGCCGATATAGCGTGCGAGCGACAGTTCCACATGTGACATCCAGTTCCAATCGCCACACGCGATATCGAGCATGGTTGAAACGCCGTACCTCCTGAGCAGGGTCGGGAGTATCGCGCGCAATGACCTCGTCTGCTCCAAGGTGGAGCCATAGCCGGATGAACTCTCGCTGCTGCCCCATAAGTCGGTGCCATAAAATGATGCGAAGATCTGCGCTCTCGCCCCTCTGTCGGGCACCTTTTGTCTTGTTCGGCAGACCCAGAGATTCCTGTACTCGCGCAAATAATTGTACGCGACGGGAGGCAGCATTCGCTTGATCGAAGATTTCACAACGGACATGCGCTTCCTTCGTGCCGGCTAAGTTTCGCCTGAGGCAATGCTCCGATGAAGGATTCTCTCCGGCGCGTCGCGAGAGGAGTGGAGCCGCTTACGCCCGCATCGATCGAGACTATCAAATGCCGCCGGACCAGGCGACGGTATCACAGCGTTGTCACGATCAAGTTCCGACGTACTGAAGCAACGTCATATTAGAATCGATGTCACTTTAGGTCAGGCCGGCCGCGACATCCTGGGATTGTGGCAAGCCGCAGCGCGAGAGCTGAAGGAAGGCTTGGCGAGTGCTTTGCACGCTCGCGGCCTTACCGGCAGATTCCCGATGCCACCAGGCCAGCGCCCACCGTGTGCGACAGGATGCGGCCGGGCGGCGCCACCTTCTCAAACAAGACGAAGATCGGCAGCCCCGCAATCCAAGTGAGCGGCGACGGCAATGCTTCAAACAGGTGTTTCTCGCTCTGTCCGCTGAAGCACGCCGGCCGCTATCAAGAGGATCGCGCCCAGCCCCACTGCTCGTGATCGCTCCCAGCGTACCCTTCCGGCGCACTCGAGACTGCTTGTCATCGAGCGCGTGCTCTGGTGTACTGGCGAGAAAATCGCTTGTAGCGGGATTGCGTGGGAGGTTCTGATGACTCGCACCGTCACAATCGTGAGCACAGCCGACATCGAGCTCGTCGAGAGTAAGGGCAGCCGCGAAGGCCGCGCCGCCGGCAAAGCGTTTCCCCTCGATACCGGCATCCCGGGTGTCATCCTCGAGTTCAGCTGGCGGTTCTATGACAAGGGCTACGGGACGCCGCGTCACAGGCATATCTTCGATCAATACCGCTACAACCTGACTGGCCGGCGTATGATCAAGGATGGGTTTCTTGAAGCCGGCGAGGTCGGCTTCTATCCCGAGGGCGTCTATTACGGGCCGCAGCTGCAGGAAGAGCCCTGCACTGGCCTCGGGTTGCAGTTCCAGGGATTGAGCGGCATTCCGTATATCACGCATGCGCAGCTGCGCGAGGCGCGCAAAGCTCTGATCGCCGAAGGCGGTGCCTTCAAGGACGGCATCTACACGAAAATTGAGCCGGATGGCCACAAGGTCAACGTGGACTCTCACTTTGCATGCACGCAGTACATGTCAGGCCGGAAGCTCTCGTTCCCGCAAGGCCGGTTTGAAAAGCCGATCGTCATGCGGCCACAAGGCCATCCTTGGATCCGGGATCGCAAGCTCGAGGGTGTGGAACACAAGCGGCTCGGTCAGTTTGGCGGATCGGGCATTCGCTTCACGCGGCTTCAGCCGGGCGCACGAATTCCAGCACAACGGTTCGAAGATGCGGAAATCCGCTACCTGGTCGAAGGGTCGATCGAGTATGGCGGGAAAACCTGGCAAGGCGGGATCACACCGGATGTCGGGACTTACATGTATATCCAGCACGGCGCCGATGTCGGCGAGTTGACATCGCGTACGGGCGGCCTGTTCTATGCCGTTGAACTGCCAATGTTGGCCGATATCGAGGCGCAGCGCGCGCGGCCGAACGCGATTTCCGAACCCGAATGGGCTCTCGCGGCAGCCAAATAGGCCCGCCACGCACTTCTGGGCAGCCGCGTGTTGGATGAAGGCTGCTGTGCCAACCGCGTCGGCATCGCGATCCGTAAAAGCGGGAGCGGCTGTCTCGCCTGCGTTCGCGATTTCATGACAGACATCAACAGAGCCAGGGAGGAGAGAAGATGATGCGAAGCATCTTGCGATCCCTCGCCGTTTCGACGGTGATCACGGGATTTTCCGCGGCCGCTTACGCTGCCGGACCGGTCGAGTTGCGGTTTGGCTTTCCGAACCCGCCGAGCAGCGAGCAATACACCGATATGGTCAAGCCCTGGGCCGAGAAAGTGAACAAAGAAGCCGGCGACCTTTTCCACGTGAAAGTGTTTGTCGGCAGTTCGCTGGTAAACATGCATAACACTCTCGATCGTGTGGAAACCGGCGTCGTCAATATGGGCTTCTGCGTCTTGGGGCCGGTGTCGTCACAATTTCCGAAGACGCTCGTTGCAACGCTGCCGTCGGTAGCTCGCGATGCGCATGAGGCCGGACTTGCGTTACAGCATCTCTACGAAGGTGGCATCATTTCCGATGAGTGGCAGAAAGTTAAGCCGCTGGCTTTTATCATCTATCCCGAACTTACCTATCACACTGTGCCGAGGGTAAAGACCCTCGCGGATCTGAAGGGACTCAAGATCAGCGTCCAGGGCCGCATCGCCGGCGAAGCCTTGGAAGCGCTCGGAGGCGTTCCCATCACGATACCGACCGACGAGCTTTATGAAGCGCTTCATCGCGGCACGATCCAGGGCAGCGCCCTCGGCTGGCCAGGCGTGACTGGCCTTCATCTGACCGACATCGTCAAAAACCACGTGCTAGAGCCGCTGGGCGCAACCGAGGTCGCCGTGATCATGAACAACGCGACATATGACAGATTGCCCGCCAAAGCCAAGCAAGTGATCGACGCCAACAGTGGCACTGTCTTCACAAACCAGTTCAACGACTTTATCGATCGCAACACGAAAGAGAGCATAGACACGATCAAGCGTATGAAGGATCAGGCTGTCACGCCGCTGAGCCCAGCGGAGCGCGCGCTCTGGATGAAGCGCATCGATCCGGTGATTGCTGCATGGGAAAAGCGCACCCCGGATGGCCCGCGCGTGCTGACCGCCTTCCGAAAGGAGATTGCCGCAATCCGCTCGGGATCCTAATTGCGCATTCGCCTACCCAAGCGAGTGCCGCATTTTTTCCTACTCTGATTACAAACCTAAGAGTTGCGCACGAGATTGCACGACACGACTTCCAAAGCATCCGGGACAAAGAGATACGCTGAGCGGAGATGGCCACAATCCGAGATACCCGGCAGCCGCGACCTGAACGTGGCTTCGCACTGCTGCTCGTCATCTGGGTCGTGGCGCTGCTCGCCGTTCTCGCTGCAGGAATCGCCGCAGATTCGAGCAGCGAGGCGGTCATTACCCGCAACCGCATGGACGCGGCGCAAGCCGAAGCGCTTGCCGACGCCGGCATCGCGCTGGGCATCCAAGGTGCGATCGACCCCAATCCCACCACGCGCTGGCCTGCAGACGGCCGCGTCCAGCAAGCAAGCTTCGCTGGCGGCACAATCGCGATCACGCTCCAAGACGAAGGCGGAAAGATCGACGTCAACGCCGCACCGCTCGATCTCATAGGCGGCCTCGCCGACGAGTTCGGGGTCTCCTCCGCTGGCCGCGCCGCCCTGCTCAACGGCATTGCCGCGCGGCGCGCCTCGGCTCAATCCGCCGCCCCACCCCCGGCGGCACGGTTTTATGCCGCGGTCGATATCTACACCGCGGATATCGCGACCTTGCCGTTTGCCGATCTGTCGGAGCTGCGGCTGCTGCCCGGCGTGCCGCGCGCCGCCTATGAGCGAATGGTCCCCTATCTTACCGTCTTTTCGGAAAGCGCAACGCTCAACCCCCTCACCGCCTCGCGCGTGGCCCTGCTCGCTGTCCCAGGCATCAGCGCGCAACAGGTCGCGTTCTATCTCGAGACCCGCGAGCAACCTGCCAGCAACGTCGAAAAACCGGCCCTCTCCGGCGCCGACCGCTACGTCCAATTCGGCGCGCTGCACGCGGTCACCATTACCGCCCAGGCGAACACGGCGAGCGGCGCAGCTTTCAGCCGGCAAGCCGTCATCCTGCTCTCGCCCAATCTCCCACAGCGTCCATATCGAATCTTGAGCTGGCGCCGGCCGCGCGCGGCGCCTCCGCCCGCCGTCGCCGCCGCACAATAAAACTTACGCTCTAGCGAAAACTGCGCCGCGCCGACGCTCGATTGGTCGAAGAGGATGGCGGAGGCTTCGACGTAAGCCGCAACTCGTGCAGTGTGTCGCCGCCGGCGAAGACGACGCGGTCGGGCAAAATCGAGCGCACCACCCAGCCCTCGAGATCCTGCCCTTCACGCAGATGGGCGATGGTCGGCGGCGTCCCGTGCCGAATCAAAGCCTCACGCGAGTCCGGTGTGATAACGATTCCGGCAAGCACGAAACTCGACCAAGCGCCTTCCGAATCACCCGAAGCCTGAAGCGGGGGCTGGCGGCTCGGCGAAAACAGCGGGCGCTCGGTCACCGCGGAAAAATGCTGCAGCGGCGGCATCGTGGGTAGTGTGGGCGCTTCCGCTTTGGCTTGGCGCGCGCTCGCCACCGGTAGCGAAGCGCCGGACGCTGCTTCGGGCGCCGCGCTCACCTCGCTGTAAATCGCTGCCGCAAGGCCGATGCAGACCGCGACCAACGCAAAGGCGGCAAGTCGCTGCGCAGCCGACCAGCCCCGCGGCAAGAGGGGCATCATTTGCCTCCCTGCGCATAGCCATAGACGTCGAATTGCAGATCGACGATGTCGGATGCATCCGTGCTGTTGCGGTCGCGCAGATTCGCGGGCCGTGCCCGCAGGTCGACATTGTCGATGAACAGCAGCGGCATCACCGATTCGAGGCCATAGAAGAGATGAAGCGCTCCGGCCAAGGTGGTCGAGACCTGTCCACGCACGCTGATGCGGCGCAATTTACCCTCATCTTGCGGCGGCAGGACCTGCGAGCTTCGCAGCTCGGCGCGGTTCGCATCGGCAAGCGCCTTGATCCGGTTTTGGATCTGCACCGCGAGCAGCGTATCGTTTGAGCCTTGGAGAAAGCCTTCCTGTGAGGATTGGTGTTGCTTGAGCGCAGCCAGCTCTGCCTGGCGGGGAGCGAGATTGCGCGCCGCACGGCGGTAGCGCTCGAGCATATCCTGAAGCTCGCTCACCGAACCGCGTGCCGCCGCGTAGCTGTCGATGAGCGGTTGAGCGACCCCCAAATAGAGAATGGCGACAAGACAGAGGAGAATGGCGAGCGCCAAAGCGCGGCTGATCGGCGGCGAGAGCTTCAGGTTCATTGGCCGGCCCGGGGCGCGATCTTCGCCGAGATGTCGAAGCGTTCGCGGTTGAGCTTCGAATCCTGGGTAATCGACGAGCGAAATGCCGCGTTGCGAAAGCTCGGCGATTGATCGACGAGCCCCAGCAACGCGGTCGCCGAAGTTGAGGCGCCGATCAGATGAACTTCGCCGTTGCCAATCTGGAGCTCCGTTAAGAACGTATTGTCGGGCGTGAGACGCGTAATGACGTCGAGCAGCTCGGTCACGGTCGGCATTTGGCGCCGGCGATCGATTAGAAGGCGTTGAAGCTGGCGTTGCGCGTCGATCTGCTTCTGAAGGTCGAGACTCGCTTCAGCCTCGCGGCGCGCCTCGACCACTTGCACGCTCAGCACATTGCGTGCACGTTCAGCCTGCCAAAACGGAATGGCAATCGCGGCAATGCCAAGAAGCGCAGCCAAGCCGGTGAGCGAGGCGAGCACGATCCGCGCATGCGAAGGCGCGGCCGGCCGCGTCGCGCCTTCCAAGGGAATGAAAGCCGGCGGATCGGCAGGGCTTGCGCCCGCGATCTCGATTCCGGTGGCGTGCAAGCCGACGCGTTGTGCCGCTTGCGCCGTCGCATCGAGCTCGGCACGCGGCACGACCGTCAGCTCGATCTGCAAATTGCGCGCCGCCTTGCTGCGGGCGAGCGTGCGATGGGCGTAATATGCGGCCTCGCGCTTGAATGGCACCAGCCGTTCCAGCTCGAAGCCGACGACTTGGTCGAGGTTACGCTCAGCCGCGAGCGGCAGCGTGACGGTGGTGCGCAAGGCGCCGTTCGCCGGAACGCACAGCACGACATTGACCGAACGGCCACTCCAACTTTGCGGCGAAGCGGCAAGCGCGCGCTGAACCGAATGCGGCGCCTCTAGGTCGATCGGGCCGAGAGGCTGGCGCTGTTCGCCGTTCTCCAAGACCAGTGAGGTGCCGAATTGATCGCCGACAAGCAGCAACCGGCTGCGCAGGCCCGCCATACGGCGACGCAAGCCGGCTGGCACGAAACTCGCCAATTCACCGAGCCACCAGCGCAGCACCCCCCGCAGGGCGGGCTCTATCCCGCTCTGCCAATCGAGGATGCGGTCGACCTGAATCATCTCCTCTTGTCCCCTGGTCGGGCTCTATTCTGTCGCGTCGCCGACATCGCCGGCGTTCTCTTGTTCATGGCGCGGCTGGCCCCGCAAGACGCGGCGCCACGATCAGGTCGGGCGCACGCCAATGGTCCGCCATGGCAATCCGCAAGCGCACCAGCTGCGGCAATGTTAGCATATCCGTCCAATGATCCAGCCATTCGGGCGGCCGAGTGCGATCGACCACGCCGAAATAAGCGAATTCGACGGAGCTCACCCCATCGAGCAGGATCGAGGGCCGAACCATCGTCGGTTCCGCCGTGACGCCGCGCTCGATCTGCTTCCAGGATACGACCAAGCGGCGATTTTGTCCTTGGCCTTGGAGCGCGATACGAAACAACTGAAATCCGCCGAGCGCGACATCGTCGGGCGGCACCGCAACGAAGCTCAGCCCGTCCGGTTCGCCGGTGAAATCGATCGGCGAGCGCAGCGCCCCCGGCTGGGTCGGCAAAGGCCTCGCATCGGCAAGCTCGTTTTGCATGAAGTCATAGGCCAGCGCGATCTGTGCGCTGTGGTCGACGCGGCGATCCACCGCATCGGCGCTGCGCAGGCCGATCCGCAGCCCGCCGAAGAGCAAGACGCTCAGCAATGCCACGAGAGAAACAGCGACAAGGAGTTCCAGAAGTGTGAAGCCCTTGGCCGTCCCATGGGATTGGCGAGAAGGGGTCACGGACTCTGCTCCGCGGCAAGCGGTGGGCCCAGCCGCACCGTATGCAGCGTGATCGAGCGCGTGCGAGCGCCGTCCTGCCAATCGACCGTGACCGCGACATCGTAGGGCACGACGGTGAGGATCAGGCCGGACGCAACACCGTCGCCGTGATAGCGGCCAACCAGGGCCGAGACGTGGTAAGGCCCCTCTTGCCGGTCGATCGACGCGCCATCGCTGAGAGCAACGAGGTGGCCCATCCCCTCGAGCGTCGACTGAGCGATGAGCGTTGCTTCGGTAGCGGCATCGCTGCGTGTCGCCGCGCCGATACCGGTTGAGAAGCTTCGCAACAATGGCAGCAGCAGAACCGCCGCGATGGCGAAGGCGACCAGGACTTCGATCAGCGTGAAGCCGCTATCGTCACGGCGTCGGCGGCGCATTGGTCCCATCTCCAATGGTCAAATGCCCCGTCAACCAGTCCACCAGCACTTCAGCCCGGCTGTTGCCCGACTGCAACCGGATCCCGCCCCCGGTCGAGGTTCCGTCGGGAAAGAAGCGGATGCTTCCGGCGGTGGCGCTGCGCCGCTCCTCGGTCGTCGTATAAAGGACGAGCCGCACGCCGCCGGGGAGCCGCTGCGGCGTGGCGGTGGAACCGGCACGGAACGCGCCACTTGCGGAATCAACGAGGAACGCCTCGGCATGGCCGCGTAGCATCGCGAGGTTCCGAGTCAAGCGCAGCCCGGCCGCGATTTCGCGCGCAGCGACCCGCGCATCGGCCTTCGTGCCGGCGCGCGACAGCAGCGGCAGCGCCATCGCCGTGACGAGAGCGAGGATCGCCAGCACCACGACGACTTCGATCAGCGTGAAGCCGCGCTGCCGGGATGCATCCTTACCAGTTCGTGACATCCTGGTTCTCGCCCGTCCCGCCCGGCGCGCCATCGGCGCCGAGGCTGTAAAGGTCATAGTCGCCGTGATCGCCCGGAATCTTGTAGACATAGGCGCGCGCCCAGGGATCGGCCGGAATACTCTTCTGCTTAAGATAAGGCCCGTTCCAGCTATTGAGGCCGGACGGATGCTCGACCAGCGCTTCGAGCCCTTCGGTTTGCGTCGGGTAGCGCCCCACATCGAGGCGGAACAGGTCGAGCGCGCCGGCGAGGTTCTCGATCTGGATATGCGCGGCATCGGTTTTGGCGCGGCCGAGATATTTGAGAACCTGGGGCGTGACGAAGGCGACGATCATGCCAAGGATCGCCAGAACCACGAGCAATTCAATCAGCGTGAAGCCGCTTGAAAGGTCGGCATCGGCGGCTTTCAGCGATTTTTCGCGAAACGGAGCTCTCACCATCATCAACCCGATATCCATTCCTCAAAGTGCGAGATCGTAGACGCTCAAGACCGCAGTCAGGATCGAGCCGATGACCAGGGCGACGACGACCCCGAGGCCGATCGTCACCGCCGGAACGAGCAGCGCGAGCAGACGCTCGACGCTGCGCTTCGTTTCCTGCTCGTAGATCTCGCCTATCTTCAACAGCATTTCGTCGAGCCGGGCGGTCTCTTCGCCGACGCGCGTCAGATGGACGGCGAGCGCCGGCACACGCTCGGTGCGCGCCAAGGGCTCAGCCAACCCCTTGCCCTCCTTGACGCTCTCGATGACGCCCGACATCGCATCGCGCAAAGCAAGGTTCGAGACGGTATCTTCGGTAATGGAGAGCGCGGTCAACGGCGAGACACCGTTGCGCAGCAAGGTGCCGAGCGTCCGACTGAAGCGCGAGATCTCGATCTTGGTGACGAGATCGCCGATCAGCGGCAAGCGCAACACCTGCGCATCCCAACGCCGCCGGCCATCCGCCGTGCCGAGATAGGAGCGCAGCGCAAGCGCGGCGATTGCGATCCCGGCGAGAATGAACCACCCGTCATTGCTGATGATATCACTAAGGGCGAGCACCGACCGCGTAGCAAGGGGAAGATTGGCGCCTGCTTCCTCGAAGAGCGGTCGAAAGCGGGGGATGACGAAGCCGAAGAGAATCGCAATCGAGCCGGCGCCGGTCGCGAGCACGAGAGAGGGATAGATCAGCGCCGATTTCACCTGCTCGCGCGCGGCCTTGGACCGTTCGAGCAGCTCTGCCAAATGCCGCAAGGTCGCATCGAGCGAGCCGCTCGCCTCGCCCGCGCGGACCATGCCGATGTAGTAGGGCGGGAAAAGCCCGTTCTGGGCTGCCATCGCGTCGGCCAATGAGCTGCCGCCACGCACCATCTCGAGCACCGCGCGCATGGCGTCGCGCTCGGCTTTGCCTTCGACAACGGTCTGCGCGATATCGAGCGCACGGTCGAGCGACAATCCCGCCTGAAGGAGCATCCCGAGTTGCTGGGTCAGGAAGACGAGATTGCCCGGCCTGCGTGCGCGCCGCCAGGTCAACGGCTCGGTGAAGAGCCGAGACAGCCGTCCGCCCGTCGCCGCATCCGCCCGGATCGGCACATAGCCAAGTGCGTGCAGCCGCTCGACCACGACATCCTGGTTGAGCGCATCCATCTCGCCCCTGACGAGCTCGCCGGTCGCCGCCGCCGCTTCGTAACGGTAAAGCGTCATCTCAGACGTCCCGCGTCACGCGAAGCACCTCCTCGATCGAGGTGACCCCCCGGAGCGCTTTGTCGAGACCATCTTCATACATCGAGCGCATGCCTTCCCCCACTGCGGCGCGGTGAATATCCTGGGCGGTCGCGCGATGGAGCACGAGGCGGCGAATTTCGTCCGATAAGGGCAGGAATTCGAGCACGGCGATCCGCCCGAAATAGCCCGAGCCCTGGCAGCGCTCGCAGCCGCGCGCGCGGTAAAGCGTCGGCTCGCCGCCATTCGCGGGCAGACGCAGATGCGCCGCGAGCTCGGGCAGGGCGCGGTAGGCCACGCAGCAATGCGGGCAGAGCTTGCGCACCAGGCGCTGCGCCAGGACACCGTTGACCGTCGAGGTCACGAGATAGTCCTCGACGCCCATGTCGAGAAGCCGCGTCACCGTGCCGGCGGCGCTGTTGGTGTGCAAGGTCGAGAGCACGAGATGGCCGGTGAGCGCCGCCTGCACCGCGATCTGCGCGGTTTCGAGATCACGCATCTCGCCCACCATGATCACGTCCGGATCCTGGCGCAGCACCGAGCGCAGCACCTGGGCGAAGGTCAGGCCGATCTGAGGCTTCACCTGGATCTGATTAACGCCCTCGAGCTGATACTCGATCGGGTCCTCGACGGTGAACAACTTGCGGTCCGGCGAATTCAACCGCATGAGGCAGGTGTAGAGCGTCGTCGTCTTGCCGCTGCCGGTCGGCCCTGTCACCAGCAGAATGCCTTGCGGATGATCGAGCACTTTGAGGAAAGGCTCGAGCGTTGCCACCTCGAAGCCCAGCGTGCCGAGATCTTCGACGAGGCTCGAGCGATCGAGAATGCGCATAACCACGGATTCGCCGTGGAGGCAGGGCATGGTCGACACGCGAAGGTCGAACTCCTTGCCCTGCACCGCGAGGCGGATGCGCCCGTCTTGAGGCAGGCGCCGCTCTGCGATGTTGAGCTTTGCCATGATCTTGATGCGCGAAACGATCGCCGCGCGCAGGCGCGTCGGCGGCGACGCGAATTCGCGCAGCGCGCCGTCGATGCGGTAGCGCACGGCCATACGGTTCTGCAGCGGCTCGATATGAATGTCCGAGGCGCGATTCTCGACCGCGCGGGCGATGAGCTGGTTGACGAGCCGGATAACCGGAACTTCGCTCGCGAGATCGCGCAGCCGATCGACGTCCTCGAGCAGCTCGTCATCGGCGCCGATCTCGCCGGCGCTCGCGACCTGGCCCAAGCCCGGCTTCTCGGCCTCATAGAGGCGCGCATAAGCTGCATCAAAATCCGACGGCAAGGCGATGCGGCGCACCAGACGCTTGCCGATCGCCATTTCGACGGCGCGGGCCGCATAATTGTCGAGCGGGTCGATCATCGCGACGACCAACCCCTCCTCCTGATCCGCGAGCGGCAGGACGCCGGAATGGCGCATGAACTTGGCGGTAAGCTTGCCCTCGGCGACAGGCGCTTCGGGATAATCCGGGGCCTCGGCAATCTCGACGCGAAGCTCGCGCGACAGGGCGTCGGCGACGTCCCGTTCGCCAGCGAGGCCGAGCTTGACCAGCAGCGCCTCAAGCCGCTCCCCGCTGCTCGCTTGCAGGCGTAGAACGCGATCGAGTGCCGACTCGTCGAGCTTGCCGCCGGCTACGAGATGCGCGGCAACCAGCCGTTCTACGGCTTTGCGGTCGAGCTCTTCAATCAAAGCGACTTCCCTGCCTCTCAGCTCACCGCCAATCTACCACGCCGCATTCGGCCATCGTTAAAAAGCACAATGATGACGGATTCATGTCCCAGAGCCGCGGACGGACGGACGTGGCGGAGGGTCATTTCCTTATGCTGTCACCAGCGCGGTAACAATTAAAGTCATTCCAATGATCGGCAATGGCCGCAAAGCGCACGCAGGCTTAGCCGAAGGGACCGTAAAGCCAAACCAGCCAGAGGCCGAGGCAAAGGGCTGGTCCGAAGGCGAGCCGATCATCGAGGGTAAGCCCGTTGCCCCTCAGACCGCGAGCCAAGGCCAGGCCGAGCCCGATCATCGCCGCGATCAGCACGACGCTTGGCAGCCCCTCCCAGGAGACGAACGCGCCGGCCGCCGCGAGCAGCTTCACATCGCCAAAGCCCAGCCCTTCGCGCCCTCGAAGGCGCCGATACCCCCATCGGATAAGGGCGAAAGCGACAAACCCGGCCATGGCACCCAGCGCGTGAGGCCATACGCGATCGGCGGCGGCAAGATAGGCGGCAAACAGACCGAGCGGGATGAGCGGCAGCGTCAGGCCGTCTGGCAGAATGCCCTCGCGCCAGTCGATGACGGCGAGGGTTAAAAGGTCCCAACCGAGAACGCAGCTGATCCAGAGCATCGGACCTTGGGCAAGGCTCGCCGCCCAGATCGCGATAAGGACCGCGCCGAGCTCGATCGAGGGGTAGAGTGGGCTCACCCTGCTACCGCAATGGCGACATCTGCCACGCGCAGCGAGCCAACTCGCGATCGGGACGAGATCGGCAAGCTTCAACACCTGGCCGCATTGATCGCAGGCGGAGCGTCCGGCGACGATCGGCCGGCCCTTTGGCAAACGCATAGCGAGCAGCCCGAGAAAACTGCCGATGAACGGCGCCGCTAACACCGGCCAAAGCGACCAATCAGTCGAAGGCATTCGATCCGATCGCCCCTGAGCCAATCCAATCTCGCCTCGACGCCGCTGCGACAGGGCACGGCCGCGCCTCGGGCATTGCGGCAAGATTACTTTCTATATTTGGGCGAAGAAAGAGTGTGGCCCTTAGGATTGGAGTCCGATAGCTCCAGCTCAGTTGCAATTCACAACAGTCACAAAGTGATCACTTATCAATGCAAACCGGCTGACGCAGTGTGAGGGCGAGCTCCGGCGCGACCACCGCTCTGTGGTGCAGCGTCGGATTTCGGGGGTTAACGGGGGATCATCAAATGTCACGAGGATATTGCGCTGCGAAGCGGCGCACATGCTTACTCGCATCCTGCATTCTGACGGCGTTGCTGGCGTCCATGTGGCCGGGCCTCGCGCATGCAGCGATCTCGGGTCACAAGGCCGGCGTCTATGTGGATTGGGGTGACCCGAATGGACGCGAATCGAACGTCGAAGCATTCGAGCAATGGCTCGGTCGCAAGGGCCTCCTCGCGCTCGACTACACGCCGGGCGACAGCTGGGCGAACTTCACGGCCACCGCCGCATGGCTTCCGGGATACTGGTGGCAATACAACCACAACCGAAACATCGTGTGGTCGATACAGCTTACGATGGAGACGACGACGCTGTCGCAGATCACGCCCGGTCTGCAGGATGATGCTTTTAAATACGTCGCCTCGCAGATCGCTATTTTTCAGCCGAATGCGATCATTCGCATCGGCTGGGAGGGAAACGGGGACTGGTTCCCTTGGTCAGGGGCGAATGGCCAGCAGATGGACTACATCAACGCCTTCCGACATGTCGCGAAGATCTTCAAAGCCGCTTCACCGGGATTCCTTATCGACTGGTGCGTAAACTTCGGGCCGAACAACGTCCCTGCCGACGAGATATATCCGGGCGATGACGTCGTCGACGTTATCGGAATGGACATTTACGACACGAATCCCCAGAGCCGGACCGATCCCAATGCGTCTTGGCAAAACTACCTCAATTCGCGTTACGGGCTGCGTTGGCATAAGCAATTCGCCGCTAGCCACCACAAACCGATGTCTTATCCCGAGTGGGGCGTTGGCCAGGAAGGCGACAACCCGACCTTCGTGACCGGGATGGCGAACTGGATCAAGAACAACAACGTTCTCTACAACGACTATTGGAACACAAATAGCGCCTATCCCGGGATGATCTCGGATGGCCAATATCCGAAATCGGCAAAAGTCTTCTTGCGCCTGAAGCCTTGACAAGCGCCACGCGTGCGCGCCGATCGCTTCATCAAGAAGCGGCGGCGCCCGCTCGGTTGCCTGGCTGCTTCAGCGTGCGAGGCATAACCGGTAGCAGTGCTCAGGCCGAGGGGAGTCCTGGAGACACGGAACGAGGGCTCGCTCTTCTCCTGGTGATCTGGGTTCTGGCCTTGTTGGCCGCGCTCGCCGCAGAAATTGCCGCCTCCTCGCATTCAGCCGCGATCGTCGCGCGAAATCGCATCGACGGCGCCCGATCGCGCGCCATTGCCGATGCTGGAATTGCGTTGGCGATCGTTGGTCTCCGCGACGCCGATTTGCCGACTCGCTGGCGGGCTGACGGACGAACGCGGGCGGTCACCTACGATGGCGAGACGGTCATTGTTCGCGTCGAGGATGAAGGCGGCAAGATCGACCTCAACAACGCGCCCATCGAGTTGATTGGCGGCTTGGCCGAAGAGTGCGGCGCCACAGTGGATGAACGCATGTCGCTCGCCAACGGAATTGCCGATCGGCGCCGTGCGTTCCTCGCCGCAACGAGCGTTCGTCCGTCTCAAGCGCGGTTTACCTTCAAGGGCGACGACTTCGGCACAAATTTAGCGCGGTGGGCTTTCGCCGAAATCTCCGAAGTGACGTTGCTGCCACAAATGTCGCGCGCGCTGTACGATTGTCTGCGGCCTTCTATCACCGTTTACTCCCAAAGCCCCACGATCAACCCGATGACGGCCGCGCGCGCGACTTTGCTGGCCATTCCGGACACCAACAAACAGGATGTCGATGCGTTTCTTGCGGCGCGTCGAGCCTTGCCTGTCGACGCACCATTGCCGCCGCTCGCCGGCCTCGGCCGCTATGCGCGCCTCGCGGCTATTCGTGCCGTCACCATCATTGCGCAAGTCACGATCTCCGGTCGTGCGCATTTCCAGCGCAGGGCCGTGGTGCTGATGTCGCCGGATCTCCCGCTTCAGCCGATAAGTATGCTCGAATGGCAATAGAGGAGGCCGATTGGACGCGGGTTCATGGAACGACCGCCACCAGGATCGGATGCGCCGGCAGGCTGATCGTGAGCGATTTTACGCTGCCCGCCGATTTAACGGCGCCGGTCCCCGTCAGCGGATCATAGACCGTGATCGATTTTGCAATCGCACCGAGCGTCAGGGTGATCGAGACGGGCGCGATCGAAATGTCTGCTCCCGTCGAGGTGTTGTTGAGTGCCTGCTCGTTCCAGAGCGCGAGCCAGAAGCTGCCGTCGCTTTTCTGGAAGAGCGCCTGGTGCCCGCCATAGCCGCTGCTGATCGCCGGCATGCCCGAAAGCGCGTAATCGAGCTTGCTGGGAGAAAAGCTCAACCCCTGCGCGCCGCTATCCGCCAAGAGCGCGAAGAGATTGTGCACGGCGACCGCCGCCGGCTTCGCGTTGCCGAAATCGTCGAACAAGCCGGCCGTGCCGTAGCTGTCATCGTAGAGCGCATAATAGAAGTAGTAGGCGTTGCCATGCAGCCAGGCATCGAGAATTCCTTCAATGACATAGGCGGCCTGCGTCGCGCGGCTGACATGTCCCCATCCGGAGGTCGGCGAACCGCTATAGGCGATCCAGCCGAATTCGGTGGTGGCAAGCGGCCGGGTTTTCGCCGCCAGCAACGCATCCGAATCGAGGTTCGCCCAGAAATTATGCCCGTCCGGCGAACTGCCCGGATAAGTATGCGCGTTGGCGTAAGTCGCCGCGGCCGAGAGATCGCCGACCGTGCCATAGTCGCCCGTCGAACGGCTGCTCCACCCGGCGCCGAAGGAGATGTTGAAGACGGGAATGTTGTAGGACTGGCCGAGCGCATAGACCTGCGGCTGGAACGATGCCGCCTGGTATTGGTCGTTGCCGAGGCTCGTCGGATAGGGATCGTCCTCCTCGTTCCCGCCCTCGATTCCCATGAGATAATTGCCGCCCGACTGCAGCATCTGCGTCATGCGGGCGAGTTGGGCAGAGTAGATGCTGGGCGCCCCTTCGCCGATAAAGGCATCGAACTTCGCGCCCGTTCCCGATGCCACTTGCGGCCACCAGGTGAAGTCATTGTTGCTGCCGGGCGAATCGCGCAGCGTCTTGATCTCGCCGAGATAGTTGACGTTGGCGACGACCTGGCTGAGGTTCTGATACCCCCATTTCTGGAAGTCGATATGGGTATTGACGCCGAATCCGTTCAGCAGTTGCTGAGCGCGTGCGGCCTGCAAGCCGGTCGTGCTGCCCGTCGTTCCTCCTGTGGTGCCACCTGTCGATCCGCCGGTCGAGCTTGTGGAACCCCCGGCGCTCGACACCGCGACGCGGAAAAACATCGAATTGGCGGGCCAGGTTGCCGTGCAGACGAATTGCCGGCTCGAATTGGGTCCGCAATCGCGTCCGTCCGGACTGACGAAATAGACCACATCCCCATCGGCGATGCCCATGCCGGACGTGCCCGAGACCTTGCGTATCTTGAAGTTCATCGGAGTGCTGCCCGTCGTGACAATCCCGCTCGCAACAACGAGATAGGCGCCGCCCGAGTCCTTTAACGTGACGAAATCGTTGTTGTAGGGCGAGCTCGGCCGCGTCAGATCGGTGAAGCCGAACACCGCGGTATCGGACGCGCTCGACGCATTGACGGTCACGCTCGATCCGCTGGCGACGATGAACGAGTTCGGCGAACTGTTCTGCTGTAAGGTAACCTGCGCCCCGGAGGCGAGGCTTCCGGCCAGAGCAGAATCAGGAGCGAGAGCCGCGGCTCCGCCGAAGATCGCGATGAGAACCGGAAGCCAAGCGAGCTTGCATATGGCGCGCGCGCGAAGGCGCCGCCAAAGCGGTGCTTTACGATAAGACACGAATCCCCCTTCCCCCCAAACCGCCCAAGCGGATCTGGATCGCTGAAGCTGCCACACGCAATGTGCGTCGCCGCGGGATACGCGGCGCTCACCATACGAAGATTTCAGGTAAAAACGTGCGTTTCCGCCGAAAAGGCTGCCGAGGGCCAAGAAAACGCCATCGCATGCGATCGCACGTTGTTCTTCGGACCAAGCGCGATGGAACTATGCGGTACTAAGATTAAGCGCGCGTAAGCGGCACGCATCGAGCGTCATATCGCGCCAGCAATTCGATGACAATCGCCCAAAAGGATTAAGCCTTGCGTTTTGCGCGAAGCGAATCGCGCCATGCGACCGCGATCTGACCCGGCATGAGCGGTGATGCGAACTACGACAGCAGCATTCACAATCGACGGCGACGTCGTGATCGTTCTGACCACTCGCCTGGCCGTGTAAAAGCGGATCGAGGATCGAGGGTCGAACGCGGAGACGGATTCGACGGAGCGACTCTCGCCTTTGTCGCAGATAGGTCGCCGAGAACTTCCCGATCCGGCGTATTCGGGTTTCGCGCAGCTCTCACCGAGGCAGCAGATTTCAAACGCTTCCCAGGTCCAGCAAATCGAAGCGCACTTAAAAACATGAAATTGCGACTCCGTGCTTATTTTTGACATAAATCGAGCACACCTTGCTGATGGCTCGGGGCACCGCCGCAGAGTCGGGGCGCTCTCGATGCCATCCCAACCGCGGATAGCGGCGAACTTTCCTGTAGGAGGAACGCCATGAAGGGTCTTTCGCTTGCGGGCGGCCGCAAGCTTCTTGCGCCTTTAGCCATAGGCGCATTGCTGCTCTCGGCCGCGACCATCTCCGCCAAAGCCGATACCGACAACATCACCAAGACCAGCACGGTGCCGGTCGATGCCCATTCGATGGTCGGCACCGGGGGGGCGGGCTGCACGCCGACGTCATTCTCCTTCGATATCTCCTGGGTCGATCCCTTCGACCATGTTTATCTCCTGGCCGACCGCACTCACGGCAACAACATCACGGGCCTCACCTCCGATGGCGATATTCTGCTGATCGACATCGCCAATGTGAACCTCAAGAGCCCCAATCCGACCAACCAAGGCACGATCGCACTAACTCCGCCTTCGGACGATCCTTTTGCCGGCATCGTCTGCGACCAGAACGCCGCGTTCGGCGGCTCGGCCGCGGCGGGACGGAATGAGATCACCGGCCCGAATGGCGTCTTCACGGTGAACCATGTCGAGGCCTGGGCTGGCGACGGACCCTCGCGCTTCACTTTCGGCCAAACCAACACCGCCGCCGATTACGCGAGCGACCCCTGCGACAGTTCGGTGCGAGTCTTCAACCTCGCCACCGGTCAGCAGACCGACCACATCAACCTTCATGGCTGTTTCCGCACCGATGAAGGCGCGTTCGATCCGACCGATCAACTCGCGCTTTTCGCCAACCCCTCCGAGCAGCCGCTGCCGGGCAATGGTAGCGCCACGGCGCTCAATGCCAGCCCGTTCATCACCCTGATCTCGACTATTCCGGTGATGCCTGGCGATCATCACGCGATCGTCAAGCAAATCAATTTCGACGGCACGCACGGAACGGTCGCGGCCAATGGCGGTATCGAGCAGGCGGTCTATGTCGCGGATACCGGGCTGTTCTATATCGCGGTCCCGGGCAACACCGCCGCTCCCAATGACGGCTGGATCGTTATCGTCGATCCGCGCGGCGACAACGGTCACAAGGATAGCATTCATGTCGTGCGCAACATCCCAACGCCGGGTTGCAACCCGCACGGTCTCGCCATCGGCCCCGATGACGAGCTCTTCCTCGGCTGCAATTCCGGCCCCGAAGAGGTGATGGATGCACGCTCGGGCCATGTCCTCGCCACGCTGACGGCGACCGCCGGCGGGTGCGACGAGGTCGCCTACAATGCCGGCGACAACCACTTCGTCGGCGCGTGCAGTACCGGCGCCGGCCCTGGCCAGTTCGGCTATGACCAGGTCGATGCGCATCCGATCGCGGTCGATCAGGCGAAGGTGCCGACTGCACCCGGCGCGCATTCGATCGCGGCGGATCCGGTGACGGTAAGCAGCTGGATTCCGGCCTTTGCCGGCGACGCCTGCGGCGCGGGTGCTTGCGTCGCGATCTACACCTCGAGCGGCGGCGACGAGGCGAGCGTCTTCGCGCAGCAGGTCTTGGGCGGCCATCGCGACTCCGGGCAGCAATTCGCGGGCGACAACCAGCACTGATCGAAGAGACCGGGGCGACGCTTCTCGGCGCCGCCCCGGCTCGCGCGCCGATGCGCGGACTCGTCACAACCTCGAAAATCGAAGCAAGCGGGCGGCGCCGTCATTCGGCGCAAGCTTACGTCAACCGGCCACCTTGGCTCGCGAGAGAAGGCCGATGACGACAGGCATGGCCAACAGGACCATCGGCAATTGCGCAATGATTCCCGCGATGATCGCGAGCGCCAGAGGCTGAAGCATCTGATCGCCAGAGCCGCTAATGGCTGCGCCCAAAGGCGCCAGAGCCAGAATCATCGCTATGGTGCTCATGGCGATGGGCCGCAGACGATTAAGGGCGGCTTCACGGATTGCCTCGCGCGGTGGCATTCTTTGCGCCAGGGATTGGAATTCCGAGGCTAGAAAAATTGCCATCTCTGTGGCGATGCCGACGATCATCACCATTCCCATCATCGCGGTGATGTTCAGCTCCACCCCGGTGATCCAGAGCCCCAAAAACACGGCACCCGTCGAGATCAGCGAGCCCAAGATGATCACGAGCGACAGCGCGAAGCTTTCATAGAGAAAAAGCAGCAGCGCAAACTCTGCTATCACAGCGGCCGCGAACACCTTGACCATGCCGCTGACCGCCAATTGCTGCTGCCGATACTGCCCGCCAATTGTGTAATAGACATTCGGCGGAAGGGAGCCGGGTTGATCGAGCGCGCTCTTCACCGCCGCGACCGTCGAACCGAGATCGTGGTCGCCACTGATCTCCGCGGTCACTGCAACGACCTGTGCGAGATTGTCGCGTGTGAGCTCCGGTTGGCCGGCAACGAAGTCGATCTTTGCCACCGTTCCCAAAGCGAAAACGCGCCCGTTGGGCGAGCGGAGCTGAAGTTTCGCGAGGGCATTGCGATAGAGCTTTTCCTGCGGCGGATCGAGCCAGAGGCGTACACCGACATCTTGCAGCGAGCCGAGATACTGCGTGACGACCTTGCCTTGCATATAATCCCTAAGCTGAGCCTCTATCTCGTTCGGCGTCACCCCTTCCAAAGCCGCAGCCGCGGGATCGACTCTGACCTCCAGCGCATCGCCGGCGGGAACGATGCCATTGTTGACCGAAGCCGCCTCGATCCCTGGCACCTGCGCGAGCATCGCGGCCACTTTGTCCGCGGCGCCGGCCAAGAGATCGGGATTGCCGGCGCTGAGCTCCACGACCACCGGCTGCGGACGACCGACCATGTCGCCGATCATGTCGTCGAGCAGTTGGTGAATATCGAAATGAATTCCTGGCACTTGCGTGGTTATCTTCGTGCTGATGTCGTCCATCACCGTCCAAATCGGCGGGCGGCGAGACGGATCGGCGAGCTTGATGAAGAAATCGCCCTGATAGCTTTCCTTGAAATCACCTCCGAGCCCGGCACCGGTACGCCGCGAATAAGTCTGGACAT
Source organism: Allostellaceae bacterium (assembly GCA_035605975.1). Classification (GTDB taxonomy): domain Bacteria; phylum Pseudomonadota; class Alphaproteobacteria; order ATCC43930; family CGMCC-115725; genus CAIKMD01. The sequence goes on from DATNGG010000140.1 coordinate 20,615, forward strand.
TCGGATCGTCCTTTAGGATCGCCTCGACCTGCTCGAGCTCGCGATTGGTTTCCGCCAGCGACGTTCCGGACGCGGTGTAATAGTCGAGGACGAATCCGCCCTCGTCCATGCGAGGAAGGAAGCCCGTACCGACCTGCGAATACCCCAGGTAACCGAGACCGACCAGTGCAGCTACCCCAAGAGCGACGAAAAGAGGCCGGGCAAAAAGCCTGTCGAGCGTGCGGCGGTGAGTACGACGTAGCCAGCTCTCGCGCACCGTGTCGGGATCATGCCAGTTCTTGAAGTCGATGATGCCGGCTGCAAGCAACGGGACTGCGTAAGCGGCGAGCAGATAAGAGATCACGAGCGCTGAGGCCATCGTGATCGAGAGGAACTTGAAAAATGCACCGGTAAGACCGGAGAGAAACGCAAGCGGCACGAAGATGATCAGCGTCGCGAGGCTCGAGCCCAAAAGCGGTTGGAGGAACTCGCGGGCCGCGCCAAGAACCATCGTCGAGGCGTACTCCGCACCGGGAGCGCCTGCGCGACGCGCGATATGCTCGATCATGACGATGACATCGTCGATCAGCAGACCGATGGCTGCCGCGATGCCTCCCAGGGTCATGATGTTGAAAGTCATGCCGAGGACCGAAAGGAGGAGGATCGTGATGAAGACAGAAAGAGGCACGACGACGATCGCAATTACGGTTGCGCGCCAATTGCGCAAGAAGGCGAGTATCACCAGCGCTGCGAAGACGAGACCGATGGCAATCGCCTCACCGAGCGCACCGATCGACGACCGGACCAACTCTGTTTGATCATACCACTTGACGAGGTGAATCGAGGCCGGCTGGCTTTTCATAAAAGCGGCGAGCTTTTCTTGCACCTGCGCCGCGAGCGCCAAAGAATCCGCACTATCCTGCTGAAACACGTCGAAGGTTACCGCGGGACGGCCATTGTCGTTGACGAGAAGCCATTGCGGCGCGGAGCCCATCGTCACCTTGGCAATGTCACCCAACCGGACGAGGGCGCCCTTGGGCGTGCGAATAGTTGCATTCCGAACGGATGCAATCGAGGTAAAGGCGTTATTGCCAATTGCGAGGTAGAGAAGATCATTGTCTTCGAGCCGACCCAACGCCGTCACGACGTTGGTATCGGCAAGCGCTTTCGAGACATCGGCCAGCGTCAGGTTCACGGCTGCAAGCTGGTGAGGGTCTATGGCCACCTGAATCTCTGGCGTCTGGCCGCCGAGGACTCCGACACGCCGTATGCCCTCGATGCTGGCCAACAAAGGCGTGATTTGATATTCCGCGAGCCTTCGCAAATCCGCCGAGGAAATCTGATCCGAGATGAGCGCGTAGGAGACGAAGGGAAAAATGGCGCTCGGGCTCATCTGAAGAACGTCGTAGCTGGTCCCCTGCGGAAGGTCAGGCAGTTTTTGTGCAAAGGCAGCATCCATTGCGAGGAGCGCCTGATTCATGTCGGCTTTCCAAGGGAAATCGACGAAGATTTCCGCGGCACCGCGCGAGGTCGTGGACGTAACATCGACAGCCCCCGGAACGGCGCGAGCGGCCTCCTCGAGCGGTTCCGTGACGTCGATTAGCATCTGTTTCGCTGGCATGCTGCCAGCTGAGATTTCGATGCGGATACGCGGAAAGCTCGTTACCGGGAATAGACCGATCGGGAGTGTTATCCCCGCATAGACTCCCGCGATCGCGAAGGCGAAGACGACAAATAGAACCGCGCGGCGGTGGTGTGCCAGCCAGCCGACGTAGCTCATGGCTTACGAGGGCCGGCCGCTTCGCTCGTGCGGATTTTCATACCGTCCTTGAGCTGATAATTCCCAGCGAGGACCAGAGGTGCCGCCGCGTCGAGCGGGCCGTCGACTACGTCCAGATCCCCCGCCGCCTCGAGAATCCTGACCGGCACTTGCTTTGCCGTCATATTCTGCGCCTGGACGACGTATGGATGCCCTTGATCATCGACCAGGACCGCCTCGTGTGGCACGACGTAGCCGGAAACTTGTCTGGTCGTGATCGTCGCAACGGCTGCCTGTCCCGGCAGGAATTTGCCGGCGGGCAAAGCGATCTCGATCGGAATCGTACCGCTTGCCGGATCGACCATGCCACCACGCAGCAAGACCTTCCCGGAAACGCCATCAATCCGATCGAGAGCGGTTATGGTTGCCGGATCATTCACCGCAACTGACGCTGCCTCGGCCGGAATCGCGCCGGCCTTGAGCACAAGCTCCGCCGGGCTCGCCAGTGATAGGAGTGGGGCACCTTCCGACACGATGGTGCCCGGACTGGTCGCGATCGCCGTCACCACCGCCCGGAAGGGCGCCTTCAGGATATTCGCACCCCCGGCACCTTGCGCCTGAAGCGCCGCGAACGCCACTTTCGCGTCGGTTTGGGATTTCTCGGCGTCGGCAAGCTGCTGTGCCGTGGCGAGATGTTGCTGCACCATGCTGCGCGTGCGCACGACCATGTCCGAAGCGACGCGCAGCGCGGATTCCGCCTGCGAATAGGCGGCTTGGGTTGCGGGGCTCGGCAACAGCCGGAGAAGCGGCGCGTTATCGTCGACGTCTTGGCCCTGTCGCACGTAGATCTGGTCAACGATGGCCGCGGCCGGCGCCACGACGGTACGCAAAGCTGAAGCGCTCGGCTCGACGGTGCCATAGACCGCAACGGTTTGCGGCAGGCTGCCTTTCTTGAGCTGTGTCAGTTGGACTTGGACGCTCGGCGTCTCCTGGGCAGCGGCAAGGCCCATGGACAACAGCGCCGCGGAAAGTGCCACAATGAACAAACCTTGCCGCATCAGAACGCCTCCGCGCTGTCGGGCGGCACGATCCGCGTACGTGGCAGGCCGATGCCGAGCTCGACCGTCAGCGTGATCTCGACTTCTCCAAGGCTGCGCTCCAGCGCAATGACCTCGAGTTGCCGCTGCAAGGCCGTTGTTTCGTAATCGGTCCAAGCGCGCTGGTCGAGATTGGCTTGCGCGTAAGCACCTCGAGCCGATCGTGCTGACTCTTGAGCGTCCGCCGCCGCTTCCCGAGCCGCCGACAACGCCGCCCTTAGTTGCTCGCCCTGCGCCACGAGGCCTCTGATGCCGGCAATGGCGCTGTCCAGCCGTGCCTGGTACTGCTCATGAAGCAAGAGTCGTGTCGCTTTGCTCGTCGCGATCTTTCCCTGATTGCGATTGAAGACTGGCAGGTCGAAGGTGACAGTCGGCCCAGCCGAGCGCACGCCCGTCGTGTCGGAGTTCCAGGAGCCGCCCAAGGTCAAGGCGGGAAACTGTCCCAGAATGGCGCCGCGCACGTCTTCGTCGGCTGAGCGATAGCCAAGCTGCAATGCGATAAGGTCCGGACGCTGCTCCGGAAGACCGGTAACGAGATGGTCGATGTCCGAAGGCATCGGCGGCAATTGCGGCACCTCAATGGCGAAGCGCACATCAGGTACGAGGCCCAGCAAACCATCGAGCTCCTGCCAGGACTTCAGCTCGTCGAGTTCCTGGGTCGCAAGCGATTGCTCGGCCGCCGCCTTTGCCGCGGCCAAAGGCGACAGTGCCGCAAGATTGAGATTGCCGGCCGCGGTTGCGCGTTTGACCTTGTCAAACGCGGACGAAACGACTTCAAGCTCTTGTCGTTGCGCGTCGATGGCCTGACCGCCCCAATAGAGATCGAGCGCAAGAAGCCGCGCCTTCTGTGCGACTTGCCATTCCTGCCACAGCTGTTCGGCATTCACTTCTGCGACATGGGCCTCGGCCGAATTGACGCGCGAATGATACGTGACGAGTGACGCGATATCCTGCGACAAGGATGCCGCATAGGATGGTGTCGTACCAGGGCCGCCAAGCAGCACCCCATAGGCGAGGTTTGCCGTGGGGTTCGGCAATAGGCTTGCTTGGACGAGCTGCGCTTGCGCGACGCTCATCTGCCCCCACTCGGCTCGCAGCTCAGGATCATTCAGGACGGCGAGAAGCCCGATCGACGCCAAATCCAAGGGGTGGTCGATGTCAATGACCCGGTTCTCTGGTGCGGGAAGCTTATGCTGTAACTGGGCAATGCCGGATGCGAGGTTTGCTTGTTGAGGCAGTGGCAGGGAGCGGTAGCCCGCGCAGCTCGACAAGGCTGCGCACAGCATTCCCGTGGCCAAAACAAGTTCGAAGCGAGCGGCCATCCCTGTCAATGTCCAGCGCTCAACCAGTGACGCGGCCCGCTTAAATGCGGGCCGGTTGGCATGCCGAGGTCGCAATTGCGACCAATATTCGGTAGACTGGTTGTGTGTACAACTTATGTCAAGCGGTGCATGACCGATGACCTTTGAGGAAAGGATCGCCAGCCGCTATCCGGAATTGAGGCCCGCAGAACAGCGGGTGGTCCGTTTTTTTCGGGACCGCCGAGAGGAGGTGCTCATCGCTTCCGCCGCGACGATGGCGGCGAAGGCGAAGACGAGCGATGCTACCGTAATTCGAACCGCCCGAGCATTGGGCTACTCGGGACTCGACGGTCTGAGGCGCGCGCTCGCCGAAGAAATGCGCCAATCTCTCTCTCCGGCGGAGCGGATGAGCCGCACGCTGGACGAGGTTGGCGGGGGACGAGCCGCCGCATTCCACACGACGATTGGTACGCATCTCGAGTGCCTGCAGGCCCTCTCGCGCAGCATCGTCCCAGAGCAGTTCGAAAGAGTGGCAAAAGCGCTCGGCAGCGCGAAGCGGGTCGTAGCCTTTGGAATTGGCCCGTCCAGCGCGATGGCGAATTACCTTGTTATGCAACTCGTGCGTTTCGGCATCGACGCTATCAGCCTTAGCAATACAGGCTTATTGTTTGCCGACGATCTTGCCAAGCTTCGCGCAAACGACGTCGTGGTCCTCTTTGCCTATAGCAGAGTCTATGTGGAAGTTGAGGCCTTGCTCGATGCAGCGCAAGCTGTCCGATTACGGACGATCCTGGTCACCGATACGCTTGAGAGCGCCCTGAAGCGGCGCGTCGACATGATCGTTTCGGTTCCACGCGGATACTCCGACATGGTCAGCTTCCACACCACCACACTCGGGTTCATCGAAGCGTTGCTCGTCGGTATTGCCGCCATGCGGCCCGAACCGACGCTCGCAAGTCTCGAGCGATTGAACCTGGCGCGGAGCAAGCTGGCAGGTAAAAAGAATGGGGCGGTCGGGTTGGTGAACAGGACTCGAAAAGACCGCTAGGCTAAGCGGAGCGCGCAGATCGTCCGCGATGCGCACCACGCGCGCGGTCTTGATCGTCTCGCAAAGGACCTCGCCGGCACCGGTCGGATAAACATGGGGTTCTCGATCAGGAGAGATGCGCGTGCCGTGAATCTCGAAGGGCCGACGCGCAAGATGCGTCGCGACGCCGGCAGCGGCACAGCCGATCGCGCCGGACGAGGGTGTCAGTACCAATACCAACCAACCGCTCTCGTCGGGCAGATCGGCGCGCGTCGCCTCGATGCAAGCTCGAACCGATGCTTCCCCGAACGGGAGAAAAATAATACTGCACAATGGCGAACAAGGGTCTATTTTGGCCCAGCAATACCGTCGCGATAATCGTCATAATCAACGGCGGTAAAATAGTATCGGGATGGCGTCGATGCATCGTCGGGGAGGCGACCAGACCCGCCGGGAGGCCAGGAAGCCGCGCAAGCTCACCCAAAACGGCGCTGCTTCCCACTTTCGGCTTGGTGCGACACTGTGGATGGTCAGCCTGATCGTCCTCACCGGCTGTCATGATACCCAGAGCCTCGCGCCGCTCACCCATGTCTCGCCGCCGACCGAGCCGCAGCGGATCGCGCCCGGCGCAGCCGCATCGGCGCCCGAAGTCGCCAACAAGCCGCCTGCGGTTCCGACGCCCAGACCGCAGGTGTTCTCCGGCCGGGGCTCGCTCGTTAACCCGTCGCCTGCGCCTGCTCCGAGCGGTGGCGTTCAGGCTCAGGGCGGCGATATCACGCTCAACTTTGTCGATACCGATGTCCACGAAGTCTTGCCGCGCGTGCTGGGCGATGTGCTCCATCTCAATTTCACCATCGATCCCAAGGTGCAGGCGACGGTCACGATCCAGACCAGCCGCCCCTTGCGGCGCGAGGACGTGCTGCCGGCACTCGAAGAGGCTCTGCGTGCCAGCGGCTTGACCCTGGTCGAGACCGCGAGCGGTGTTTATCGCCTTGTTTCGAGCGAAGAAGCGCCGCGAAGCGGCTCGCTGCCCGTCATTGTGGGCGAGAGGAGGCCGGCGAGCGTCGGCACCCAGGCTTACAATGTGCAGATCCTCCCCCTCAAATATGTTCCGGCGGCAGAGCTGCAGCACACGCTCGAGCCGTTCTTGCCGAAGGGCGCGGTCATGCAGATCGATCCCACGCGCAATCTCCTCATCCTTTCGGGCAGCGGCATCGATCTCTCCACCGTTACGGACATGGTGCGCGCGTTCGATGTCGACTGGATCGCGGGCATGTCGTTCGGGATCGTTCCCCTCCAGACCGCTTCGCCGAAATCGATCGTCGACCAGCTCACGCAAATTTTCGGTCCCAAGGGCAGCGTACCGTTACCCGGGATGCTCAGCTTCGCGCCGCTCGAGCGCATGAATGCCGTGCTTGTCGTTTCGCCGCAGCGAGCCTATGTCGATCAGGCGCGGCAATGGATCGCGCGTCTCGATAGCGGTGAGAACGAGAATCAACCGCGGATCTACGAGTATCACGTCCAGAACAGCCGCGCGGCCGACCTCGCGAAGGTCCTGACGCGGCTGTTCTCGAGTGGTGAGGTCAGCACCGTGCAGCCGCAAACCGCGCCCGGAACCACCGAGACCGCGGTCACCTATCCGAATGCCGCGCCCGGTTCGATGCTCGGCACGTCGTCGCTGACGGCAGGAACCGGCGGTGCGGCGCAAACGCCGGGGATTTCGGCGCCTGGACCGCTCTCACCCGGCACGGGCGGCCTACCGGGTGGCGGCGGCCTTGGAGCACGCAACGAACCATTCGGTGTCCCTGCCGCAAGGCCCAGCGAAGCAGCAGGCGCGCCGGAAGCCGGCGCCCCGGGCGCTCCCCCCTCCGCCGGTGGCCTCGAGCTTCCACCCGTCCATATCGTGGCGGATGAAAAGAACAACACGCTGGTGATCTACGCCACGCCGCGAACCTATCGCATGGTCGAGCAAGCGCTCGAGAAGATCGACATCGTGCCGCTCCAGGTGCTGATCGAGGCGACGATCGCCGAAGTGACGCTTGGCAACGATCTGCAATATGGGCTGCAATATTTCTTCCATGCCCACGAAAACCAATTCATGTTCGGCAGCACGACGACCCCTATCAGGGCCGGAACGGCGATCGCAGGGGTGTTTCCTGGTTTCAACTACATCCTCGGCAGCACGAACGCGAATGTCGTGCTCAATCTGCTGTCGTCGATCACGAATGTACACGTGGTATCGGCGCCCGAGCTTCTTGTCCTCGACCACCAGACGGCGTCGCTGCTTGTCGGCAATCAGATTCCGATCCCGACGGGGCAGATTCAGAGCACCGTCACCGCCGGCGCACCGCTGATTAGCACCATCCAGTACGTCGATACTGGCGTCATTCTGAAGGTCTCGCCGCGCGTCAATTCCAACGGCCTCATCACGCTCGACATCTCGCAGGAAGTCAGTGCTGTCGCCAACGCGAACCAGACCGCGGCTACCAATTCGCTGGGACCAACGATCACGCAACGCCGCATCCAAAGTACGATCACGGTGCAGGATGGCGAGACGGTCGCATTGGGGGGCCTCATCCAGGATTCCAACAGCGTGACCAAGGCCGGGCTGCCCGGGCTCTCGGACTTGCCCATCGTCGGACCGATCTTCCGCTCGACGGACCGCTCGGTGCAGCGCACGGAACTCCTTGTTCTGCTGTCACCGCGGGTACTGCACGATTCGAACGACGCGCGTGCCGCGACCGATGAGTTGCGTAGCCGTTTGCGCGACTTGCAAAGCGTTCGGGATAAAGAAATACCCTGAGCTCCGTCTCCGAGTCTCGGCTGGCGATGCACGAGGCTTGCAAAGGCTATCGAACGCACCGCGCATATCGCTCCAGCACGGGGTAGCTGCCGCCATCCTGCATCAGCCCGAGAAGGCGCTCAGGCATCGGCAATGGCTTCAGCGGCGCGCCCGGTGCGCACGTTGCGAACGCACCGGACCTTGAGATCGAGGTTTTCCAGCGCTCCGATGCGCTGCGATGTAGTCCTGAGCGCATTGACGGAACGTCGTGGCCCTGTCCGCCTCAAGCTTTGCTTGCCAGGGGTCTTTGCACCAAATCATAAAATGCAAAATGCTTTCCACATTTCGGAAATCATGCTAATCCAGCCTCGGGAGCCTGGAGCCCGTTCTGTCTGAAAGCGGGTCAGGGGAGGAGCGGCCGTGCTGACACCCGAGGACAATTCGCTGCTGACGGCTGTCGGGCCGGGAACGCCGATGGGCAATCTGATGCGCCAATTCTGGCTGCCGGCGCTGCTCGAGAGCGAAATTCCCGGTCCCGATTGCGATCCCATCCGCTTGCGCCTCCTCGGCGAAGACCTCATCGCGTTCCGCGACACCGCGGGCCGGGTCGGCGTCATCGAGCCGCATTGTGCGCATCGCTGCGCCAATTTGTTCTTCGGGCGCAATGAAGAGGGCGGCCTGCGCTGCATCTTTCATGGCTGGAAATACGATGTCGACGGGAATTGCCTCGACATGCCGTCCGAGCCCGATGGCGGCGCGGCGATCCGGCATCAAGTGAAGCTCAAGGCCTATCCGAGCACGATCCGCGGCGGGATCGTCTGGATGTATATGGGGCCGTCCTCCGTCCCGGCGGAGCCGCCGGAATTCGAGTTCGTCTCGCTCCCGGCGCGGCAGCGGACGGCGATCAAGCGCTTTCTCGAATGCAATTGGGCGCAAGCCGTCGAAGGCGGGCTCGATTCGGCGCATATCTCCTATCTGCACAGCCGGACGGAACGGCAGGCGCGCAGCGACAGCCGCCGGGATGTCGCCCTCAACACCTGGAATGCCGACCGCCACCCCGTCTTCGAGATCAAGCCGACGCGTTACGGCATGCTGGTCGGGGCGCGGCGCAGCGCCGGCGAGAACCGGTATTACTGGCGCATCACGCAGTTCCTGCTTCCGTTCTACACCATGGTTCCACCGCGCACCGAGAGCGACAGCTCGGTCGGCGCGTTCTATTGGGGGCACGCTTTCGTGCCGATCGACGATCATCATTGCTGGGCCTGGTCGCTGAGCGCCAATCCATGGCGCGAATACAGCGACGAGGAGCTGGAATGGAACGGCAGCCGCAGCGGGTTCTGGGGCCCGCTCGACGAGAATTTCCACGCGCTGCGCAACAAATCGAACGACTATCTCATCGATCGCCAACACCAAAGAACGGTGAGCTATTCGGGAATCGAAGGCTTCGGCGATCAGGATGCGTGCGTTCAGGAAAGCATGGGCCCGATCGTCAATCGCAGCCGCGAGTTCCTCGGCAATTCCGATCGCGCCATCGTCGCCTTCCGCCGCCAGCTTCTCGCGCTCGTGCAAAGCGGCGCCGCGCTCGAATTGCCCAAGCACGGCAGCTGGTACAGCGTGCGCTCGGCCTCGGTGATCTTGGACAGCGCGCAGCCTTTCGACACCGGCGCCGCCGCCTTGCTCGACGCGGCCGCGCGCGAGCCGGCCAAATAGCCGGCACACCTCTCACGAACCCTTCAGCACAGGACGATTGGGGAGCTTCATGATTACTGCGGAAGAGAACGAGCTGCTGACGCGCACCGGCAAAGAGACGCCGATGGGCCAATATTTTCGCCGCTTTTGGCTTCCGGCGCTGCTCTCCGAGGAAGTTCCCGCGCCCGATTGTCCGCCCGTCGAGGTCACCATCATGGGCGAGCATCTCATCGCCTTTCGCGACACCAACGGCGAGGTCGGCTTGATCCAGCCCTATTGCCCGCATCGGCAAGCGCCGCTGTTCTACGGCCGCAACGAGCAGAGCGGGCTGCGCTGCATCTATCACGGCTGGAAATTCAACGTGCGTGGCCAATGCGTCGACATCCCGTCGGAAGCGAATGGCGAGAAGCTGAAGGGCGAGGTGCGGATCACCGCCTATCCCTGCAAGGAATACGCCGGCATCGTCTGGGCTTATCTCGGGCCCAAGGATCTGCCGGTCGAATTCCCGGTGTTCGAATTCAATTCCCTGCCGAAAAACCAAATCTACATCCGCAAGAGCCTGCTCGAATCCAACTACCTGCAGAATCTCGAAGGCCAGTTCGATTCGACCCATATCGGCTTCCTGCACAGCTTCCTCGCGCGCAACGGCTCGGCGCCCGCCGTCGGCGGCATCTCGCTCGGGAACTCGGAGGCGGCGCAGACCGTCCTCGACGTGATTCCCAACATGGAAGTTCGGGAAACCGGTTATGGCTTCATGCTCGCGGCCAAGCGTCCCGCCGCGCAGGGCCGGGTTTATTGCCGCGTCACGCAATGGCTGCTGCCGGTCCACACCATGATCGCCAATCCGCCGGGCGAGACGCTGCTCTGGGATGCGTGGGTGCCGATGGATGACGAGCACACCTGGGTCTACCGCATCTCCTACAATCCCTGGCGCGCGATCAACGAGAAGGAGATCTTCGAGTTCAACAATGCCGGCTTGATGCCGATGAGCGTTCAGAACATCCCCGGCACCTATCTGCCGCTGCGGAACAAGCGGAATCACTACCAGGTCGACCGCAATCTGCAGCGCAGCTACTCCTATTCCGGGATCAAGGGCAACAATGCCCAGGACGCGGCCATCATGGAGAATCAGGGGCCGACGCCGATCTATGACCGCACCAAGGAATTTCTCGGCACCAGCGATATCGGCATCGTGATGGCGCGGCGCCGGCTGTTGAAGGTCGCGCGCGATCTGCAGGAAGGCGTCGAGCCCGAGCCGGCCTTCGACGGCGATATGTATAACGTTCGGCCGATTGCCGTGTTCTTCGACAACACCAACGGCAAGGCGTTCTACGAGCAGGAGGAAGTGAAGAAATACATTCATCTGTGACAGCAGAGACGGCGCGGTCGATGGCGATGATGGGGCGGGTGCTGTGCGGGAGCCGTCGGATTCTCGATCCGAGGCTTCTCTCGCTGCTCGCCTTCCTGCTGCTGTGGGCGGTTGGGGCGAGGCTGAGCGGCCCCGAAATCCTTCCGGGCCCGCTCGTCGTCGGCGCGCGCGTCGTCGAGATTTTGCGCGGCCATGGCGGGCTGGAAGAATCCGCTTATTTCGATTTCGGCGTCACCCTCGCGCGAATCCTCGCCTCGAGCGCCCTCATCATGATCTTGGGCGGCGCCTTCGGCATTGCCATGGGGCTATCGCAGCGCGCCGAAGAGATTTTCGAGGATCTTCTGGTCTACTGGATGGCATTGCCGGTGCTCCTGGTCGTTCTTCTCTGCACCTTCTGGTTCGGCTTCAACGAATTCGCGACCACCTTGGCGACCGTCGTCGTGCTGGTTCCGATCGCGGCGACGAATGTCTGGGCGGCAACCAAGACGCTCAATCCCGATTTGTCAGCGATGGCCAAGACCTTCAAGGTCGCACGCGCCGACACGATCCGCCATATCCTGCTGCCGCAGCTCTATCCGGTTTTGTTCGCGACCTTTCGCAGCATTTTCGGCTTGTCCTGGAAGGTGGTCGCGATCGTCGAGGCGTTCTTCTTGCAGGTCGGAGTCGGCGCCGCGCTCTCCTATTGGTTCGAGCGCGCCCGTCTCGATTTGGTGCTCGCTTGGGTCGGCCTGTTCATCGTTTTCATTCTAGTGATCGAGCATGGAATTATCGGCCCGCTCGAAGCCCGGCTGTTCGGCTGGCGGCCGCAATGGCGCGGATAACAGGGCCGAAGCGGAAAAACGTCTAGATCAGGGAGGAACGGAAATGTTTCGTCGAAATCTATGGGTCGCTGCGCTGGTGTCTCTGGCCGCTCTTGGCTGCACCGCCGTGCGCGCGGCCGATCTCACGCCGATCGAGGTCCATATCACGCGCGACAGCCCGACATTCCTGATGAGTCAGGCGGCCGCCGATGCCGGCATCTACAAAAAGCACGGCATCGATCTCCATGTGAAGGAAGTCGGTTTCGCCGCGCTTCTCGCCGAGCTGGGCTCCCACGCCGTCGATATCTCGATCACCTATCCCGGGATTCCGGCCGTCAGCCTGATGAACAAAGGCCGCGACATCGTCGCGCTTCACGGCGTCTTCGGCCTTCAGAACAGCTTCATCGTCAAAAAGGATTCGCCCTACAAGACCATCGCCGATCTTAAAGGCAAGAAAGTCGGCGTATTCTCGCTCGGCTCCTCGGCTTTTGCCGTCTACCGAACGATCTCGCGCGAGCGCTACGGCATCAATCTCAAGACCGACCTTCAATCCGTCGAGGCGCCGCCGCCGGTGCTGCGCGGCCTCATCGACAAAGGCGAGATCGAGGCGATGATGACCCTGAGCGGCCAGGAAGCGGCGGCCCTCGGCACCGGCAAATACCGCATCCTCTTCGACGCGCAGGCGGACTGGATCAAGCAGAACGGCGAGCCGCTGATCTGGAGCTCGCTGCTGGTCGCCTATCGCGACTGGATCGAGAAGGACCCGGCGCGGGCCAAGAACTTCGTCGCGGCGGTCGACGAGGCGATCAAATGGTGCATCGCCAATGCCGACATGCTCGTCGACAAATATCCGCAGCAGCTCGATGCCCAGACGCCCGAAGCCGCGGCGGTGATGAAGGACTGGCTGAAGCATGACAGCATCCTGCTTGCGGACTGGGACCAAAAGGTCATCGATTCGAATTGGAAATTCCTCGAGCTGGCGCAGAAGGAAGGGGTGATCGACGCCGTCCCGGCCAAGGACAAGCACGCCGTGGACCTTCTGCATCACTGAGGGATTTGCTCTCGCGGGAGAGACGAGGCTCATCGCTGCGAAATGGAAGGTTTGATGGCTGACGAGCGTCCCGTCGTCGAAATTGCGAATCTGACGAAAGTCTTTCCGGCCGGGCCGCTGGGCCGGGAGGTCGTCGCCTGCCGCGATCTTCACCTTGTCGTCCGCAAGGGCGAATTCTTGAGCCTTGTCGGTCCCTCGGGCTGCGGCAAATCCACGGTGCTGAACATCATCGCCGAGATCGACAGGGCGACGAGCGGGAAGGTGACGATCGGCGGCGAGAGCGGCACCAAGCCGCGCATCGGCTATGTCTTTCAGCGCCCGCGCCTTCTCGATTGGATGAGCGTCGAGAACAATCTGAAATTCGTGCTGAAGGCCTCCGGCATTCCGCGGGAGAGGTGGGAGGGGCTCATCGCCCATTACCTCGATCTCGTCGGCTTGGGCGGGCAGCAGCGCAATTTCCCGCTCAATCTTTCGGGCGGCATGCAGCAGCGGGTGGGGATCGCGCGGGCGCTCGTCATCGAGCCGGACCTCTTGCTGATGGACGAGCCCTTCAGCAATCTCGACGAGATCACCGCGCGAAAGTTGCGGATGGATTTGACGCGCATCCAAAGCCAATCGCGCACGACGACGCTGTTCGTCACCCACGATCTGCGCGAGGCCGTGTTCCTGTCGGATACGATTCACATGATGCGCCCGAATCCGGGACGGATTTTCAAGCAGCTAAGGATCGATATCGAGCGGCCGCGCGACTATGAGGACGAGCGCGTCTTCGCGCTCGAGCGCTCGCTGATCCTCGATCTGCTGCGGGCGATCGAAAGCGACCGGCCGAATTCGGAGCTCGAGCAGGCTTCGCTTCGCTCCACGCTGCAGGCGAGCAAGGCATGAGCGCGCGGGCTGCGATCGACGAGGCCGGCGCGCCGCGCGCGGCCGGGGCCTGGGCCGCGGTTTTGCGCCGCTGCATCGCCCCCGCGGCCGTGCTGGCGGGCTGGTCGGTCGTATCGCTGTTCTATCCGCCCGATCTCGTCCCGAGCCCCATCCAGCTGGCGCGGATCGTGTGGCAGATCGTCTCCGACGGCGCATCCTGGGCGATCATCGGAACGACGCTTGCCCGCATTCTCTTCGGCCTCGCTTTCTCGATGCTGCTCGGCGTGCCGCTCGGGCTTTTCATGGGCGCGGGGCGCTATAGCGAATCGCTGCTGAAGGGCTGGATCGTCGTTCTCCTCGGGATGCCCGCGGTGGCTTGGGCGTTTCTCGGCGTGCTGTGGTTCGGTGTCGGCGATGCGGCGCCCGTCTTCACCATCGTGCTGGTGGTCCTGCCGGTCGTGACGATGAATATCTGGCAGGGGGTGAAGTCGACCAACAAAGACCTGCATCAGATGGCGAAGGCGTTCAGGGCCTCGAACGGGCTGATCTTCCTGAACATCCTCGTCCCGCATCTCATGCCTTATCTTTACAGCGCGCTGAAGATCGGATTTGCGCTCGGCTGGAAGATCGCCTTGATCGGCGAGGTGTTCGGCGTGACGATCGGCGTCGGGCGGGAATTCATGTATTGGTTTCAGAATTTCCGCCTCGACATGATGCTGGGTTGGGCGCTCACCTTCATGACATTGATGGCGGCGGTGGAAATCGCGGCGTTTCGGCGTCTCGACAAGGCGGTCTATGGCTGGCGCAAGCAAGTCGCCACCCGCAGCCTGGTCGGCTGAGGGATCGATCGATGGACAAACTCCCGCGGTCGCCCGCCGCGCCGGAAGCGGTGCCGAGAAAGCCCGAGCCCCAGCGCGGCGAGCGACCGCGGAGCACGAAGAAAGCGCCGCGCGCCCAGCAAGGGGTGCAGAGCGTCGAGATCGGCTTGCGCGTGGCCTTTGCCTTGGCGGAAGCCGCCGCGCCCGGGCCCGCGACGCTCGGCGAGATCGCCCGGCATGCCGGCCTCTCGGCGAGCAAGACCCATCGCTACCTCGTGAGCCTCTGCCGAACGGGCCTTGCCGAGCAAGTGGCCTCGAATGGGCGCTATGCGCTCGGCCATGCGCTGATCCCCCTCGGCCTCGCTGCTCTCAACCAGCTCGACGAGTACCGCTATGCCGACGAGGCGCTCGACGCGCTCGTCAGCACCACCGGTGTCACCGCGATGGTCATGACCTGGGGAAGCCATGGCTCGACGCTCGTGCGCCGCCGCGAGCCGCCGGGCGCCGTCGTTCTCAGCACCAAGATCGGCTCGGTGGTGTCGACCGTTTTCTCGTCCAGCGGGCGCTTGTTCGCCGCCTTGCTTCCGGGCGAGGTGGCGGCACCCTTCATCGATGCGGAGTTCGCCGCCGGCACGCCGACCGATGGAACCAAGCCTATCACCCGCAAAGCCTTCCGCGATTTGCTCGAGCGCGTGCGCGAAACCAAAATCTCGTGGATCGAGGGCGATCTCGTGCGCGGGATCGACGGGTTGAGCGCGCCGGTCTTCGACCATGAGGGTCATATCGTCCTGGCGCTCACGATCATGGCGATGCATGGCGCGCGCGATCTCTCGCCGGAAGGGCAAGCGGCGCAGCTCTTGAAGCGCGTCGCCGACGATCTTTCGCGCCGCATCGGTTTCCGCGGCGGGACCGCCGGGACGCAGCGAAGGACGCCAAGGCCGGGGCCCGATCCGTGACATGCACCGCCGGATCGTTGCCACGATTGATAGCAGAGGCTGCTTTCATAATCGTTCGGTTATGCCGCTAGTCCAAGGAAGAATTTCTGCTCGGCCTTCGTCGCGTGTAGCCTTCGAGCAGACCAAGCGAAGCAAAATCTCAAGCAACGATTTTCAAGGGTGGGAGGCGGACGTGAAGCATCGGTTTCCGATCATCGACGGCGATGGCCATATCTTCGAGAACAACGACAGCATGATCGGCTTCTACGAAGGGCCGCGCGCGAACAAGAAGACCAAATCGGCGCCGATTTTCCCCTCGATCGACGGCTGGCCGCGCCGCGCCAACAATCAATTCAACGACGACAATCCCAACCGGCCGGACCATACGGACGCGGCCGTCTGGGGCGCCGCGCTGGACAAGTTCGGCTTCACGGCGAGCGTTCTCTTTCCAAGCGCGGGCCTCGGCATCGGCCTGATGCGCGACCGCGATTTCTGCACGGCGACGGCGATCGCCTACAACAATTGGATGGAAGCGACCTATAGCTCGCGCGATCCGCGGCTGTTCTGCGCCGGGTTGGTGCCGCTGATGGATCCGGCCGCCGCCGTCGCCGAGGTCAAGCGCTGCGCCACCCAGCGCAAGGGCTTCGCCTGCATGCTGCTGCCGACGGTGACCTCATCGACCCTCGCCTATGGCGAGGAATTCTACTGGCCGATTTTCGAAGAGGCCGAGCGCCAGAACATGCCGATCGCGCTGCATGGCGGATCGAGCGCCGGATTTGGCTTGGATCACTTCACCGCCTTCTACATGGTGCATGCGCTCTCGCAGCCCGTGCCGATCTTCAAGCAGCTGACGAGCATTCTCCTCAGCGGCGTGTTCGACGCGTTCCCGCGGCTGCGCGTGGTGTTCCTCGAAGCCGGCTGCTCCTGGGTTCCCTTCATGATGGACCGGCTCGATGGCGAGTACGGAAAAATTTACAGCAAGGCGCTGCGCAGCAAGGTGAAGCGCCACCCCAGCGAATATATCCGCGATACCGGGAATTTCTGGGTCTCGCTCGAGCTCGAGGAGCAGGAGCGCAGCCTCAAATATACGCTCGACGCGATCGGGCCCGACCGGATCATCTATGCGTCCGACTACCCGCATGAGACGCCCGACAATTCCATCGCGGGCTCGATCCCCGAATTCATCGACAATCCGGCCTATTCGGACGAGGTGAAGGCGAAGATTTTGGGGCAGAACGCGATGAAGCTCTACAACATCACCGACCATGGCATCGATCGGTCGGCGGCCTCGGCATGATCCCGATCTCGCGAATCGCGAAAACCCATAAACGCAGCGAGCGCGGAATGGTGTTGCGAACCCTGATCGCGCCGGCGATGGCCTGCTGTATCGCGATCCTCGCTGCGGCCGTTGCCGCGCCGGCGCGCGCCGAGGAGCCGGTGCGCATCCGGCAGGCCTATGCGATCCCGGTCATCCATTGGGCTTCCATTCTCTCCGCGAAGCCCGGGCTCGCCCGGCATTTCGGCCATTCCTATGTGATGGAACCGATCCGCTTCAAGGGCTCGCCTCAGGCGCTGACGGCGCTGGCGGCCGACGAGATCGAGGTCGGTCTTCTCGCCTATTCGACGCTCGCCTTCGCCATCGACCATGCCGGCATGAAGGACCTGCGTATCATCGCCGGCGAGTTCGAGGACGGATTTCAGGACTATTATTCGGCTCAGTTCTTCGTCCTGAAAAACGGGCCGATCCAGACGGTCGATGATCTCAAAGGCAAGGTGATCGCAACCAACGGTGCCGGAAGCGCCATCGATATCGCGATCCGCGCGATGCTGAGACTGCACAACCTCGACCCCAAGAAGGACGTGGCCTTCGTCGAGGCGGCCATTCCGAACATGTTCCCGATGCTGACCAGCCGCAAGGTCGATCTGATCTATGGCGCCCGGACGCTTGCCGCCGATCCCGCAGCCCAACAATCCGCGCGCGTCCTCTTTACGCAAAAGGATGCGATGGGAACGGTGCAGATGAATGTATGGGCCGTCCGCCAAGGCTTCATCGATAAGCATCGCCCGGCGCTGGTCGACTATATGGAAGACGCGCTGCGCGCCGAGCGCTGGTTTCTCGATCCCGCCAACCGCCAAGAGGTTGTCGCGATCGCAGCCAAGATCGGCAAGGCGCCCGCTGCCTATTTCGATTCCTGGCTCTACACGAAGAAGGATCAATATCACAATCCCGACATGCAGGTGGACGTCGATGCGCTGCAGAGAAGCCTGACGCTGATGACGGACCTTGGCTATGTCAAAGCCAGCATCGATGTGCGAAACTATCTCGACAAAAGCATCGTCGGCGAGGCTGCGGCGCGGCTGCGATAAGCGGTCGGCCAATCGGTCAATCGAGCTGGCGCGGGACAATCGTTGCGAATGGATCGACGCTGCGCCGCGCGAAGCGTCTTGAGCGAGGGAGGGTGACATGGATGCCAGTCAAAAACCGCTGCAGGAGCTGCTCGATGGGCTGCTGCACAAGCAGCTCTACATCGCCATTACCGATCCCCTGACCTCGCCGGAGATCGTCGCCTCAGGCAAGCTGCGCGATCACATCCTGTTCCAGATCGAGCTCGAGCGGAAGAATGTCTTGTTCGGCGCCGGCCCGCTCCAGGACGAAGGCAAGGACAAGCC
Source organism: Allostellaceae bacterium (assembly GCA_035605975.1). GTDB lineage: Bacteria > Pseudomonadota > Alphaproteobacteria > ATCC43930 > CGMCC-115725 > CAIKMD01. The sequence goes on from DATNGG010000140.1 coordinate 38,756, forward strand.
GACGCGCGGCATGTTCGTCCTTCGCGCCTCGTCCTTCGAAGAGGCGCGGGCGATCCTCGACCAGGAGGTCTTTCACAAATCGGGTTTGCGCAAATTCAAGCTCTATCGTTGGAACCTCAACGAGGGCTCGATCAATCTGACGGTCAATTTCTCCGATCAGAGCGTGAAGATCGTCTGACCGCGCTGCTGCCCGAGAGAGTCTAAGGGCAGCAGTCCCGCTCTCACCAATCCTCGCCCGAATGCCGCGCGGCCTCTTCGGGCGACAGGATCGTGTTCCAGGCATTCGTCTCGATGATGGCTTTCGCGGCGGCGCCACGGACGACGTTGATCGGGTCCTCGCCGCGCTTGAGGCGATCGAGCTGCTCGCGCAGCATTTTCCGCAGCGCGACGATGCCCATATCCGACATGCCGAGCGTCTCCAAGGCGTGAACAGCGATCGGCCGCTGGCTTTCCTGCGCTTCGAGATCGTCGGGCCGGCGCTGGCGCTCCTCATAGGGCCGGTCGATGGTCGCCGGCCTGATATCGAGCACCGTGTCGGTTCGCGGCCGCCAATCCTTCTTCGGCGCGCCGTTTTCCAACGGCCAGGCGATGATGCTGAACGCGGTGATGTGCTCGTTGTCGACCGGCACGCACCACGAGATTTCCGAGCAGCGATCCTTGCGCTTGCCCTCGGTTCCAGGCTCGTGCAGGTTCGGGACAAGGAAAATATTCGGCAGCACGCATTCGGCATGACGCAGGAACCGGTTCCCGTTCGGAAGATCGCGCAGGATATTGTAGCGCATGCCAAGCGGCGTCCGCTCGAACGCGATATGCGGCGCGCCCTGCATCATCGCGCCCTTGAACTGATCGCCGCTATTCGATTGGTGAAGCACGAGAAGATGCCACGGATCGACGACATTCTCGTAATGCTGCAGCCAGTTGCAGTCTTTCACATAGCCGATCGAGTAGTCGCCCCAGATTTTCTTCCCGACCAGCACGACGTCCTGCGTCGGCGGCTTGAACACATCATAGAGCGGGAATTCCGGCTGCTTGTCGGGCGGCCCCATATAGATGAAGACGAGCCCGCCGAACTCCAACACCGGATAGGCGGGATGCTCGACGGCCATCCGCTCGCAAAACCCCGCGGCTTCGCACGGCATGTCGATGACCCGGCCCTCCGTGTCGTAGAGCCAGCCGTGATAGCAGCAGCGGAGGCCGTCGGCCTCGATCCGGCCGAATTCGAGAGAGCTGCCGCGGTGGGCGCAATGGAGATCGAGACAGCCCACCTTGCCGCCGCCCGAGCGGAAGACCACCAAATCCTCGCCGAGGATGCGCACGCGCTGCGGCAGGTCTTTCAGCGCGTCCGCGACGGCGACCGGCTGCCAATAGCGGCGTAGCAGCTCGCCCATCGGCGATCCCGCCTCGACATGCGTCAACTCGATGGTCTCGCCCGGTGTCGTGCGGCCATAAGCGGATTTCATCGCTACCTCCTCGCTCTGCCAGCCGAGGCTAGCCGAGATCGCCGCGGCCGCAAAATCCGCACTGCGACTATCGCCATAACCAAACGGTTAATCGCGCGGCGAATACGGGTCCGCGGCGGAGCGCGACGAGTAACCCCGGCTCAGCTCGCCTTGGCGGAGTTGACGATGAACGCCTCGCCGCGACGGAGAAAGTCGCCGACAAGGTTGGTGAACCGCTCCGGCTGATCGATCTCGAGGGCATGCGCCGCGTCATAAAGATAGACGAGGTGTGCGCGCGGAATCCGCTCTTTGAGGAGCCGTGCGCTCGCCACCGGAATGACGCCGTCCTTCGTGCCCTGGAGAATGAGCGTCAGCGCCTCGATCTCGCCGAGCCGCCCCAACAGCGCGGTATCGGTCGCGTGCTCGCCATGATAGTGGCTCAGCATCGCGCGATTTTGCGCGAGGATGGCCGGTGCGCGCGTCTCGGGCGGCAAATTCTCGGGATGCGCGAACATCGCGCGGCGGAGCTGCTCCGGATCGGTCGGCAGGCCGCCGGCGCCTTCCGTCCGGAATCCTGCCGGCGCGGCGAGGACGAGCTGCTCGATCTTCGTCGGATGCTGGACCGCCAGCCAAGTCGCGAGCCAGCCGCCGAAGGAATGGCCGATCACATCGCAAGGCTTCTTGACCACGCTGTCGATGAACTCCGCCGCCAGATCGGCAAGCCCCTCCATGCTGTGGAGCCCGGCAATGCGCTCGGTCCCATCGAATCCCGGCATCACCGGGATGAGAAGACGATAGGATTCGGCGAGGCGCTCCAGCGCCGGCGACAGCCGCACGCCGCCGGCGCTGTGAAGATAGAGCAGGGGCTCGCCCGTGCCCGCTTCGTGGAATTGCAGGGCGCCGCGCTTCAGCGCTGCTTCGGATTTGACGAATGCCATCGGCCTGTCCCCGTTCACAGATTGCGCACGTGAGGAGCGACGCCTTCGCCCCAGAGCTTCATCGAACGCAGCACCGCCTCGTCCGGAATATTGCCGATCTTCATGTTGATGTTCATCACGCCGTGACCCAGCTCCTTCTTCATGCGCGTGAGTTGGTCGACCACCTGGTCGGGCGTGCCGCAGAGAACGATGCCCTTCTCGATGCGCTCCTCGATCGAGGTCTCCTTGAGGACCGCGCGGCGTGCGGCCGTGCGTTTGAGCGCCGCATCGGTGTCGCGGTAGTAACGGGTCTTCTGCACGACGAGGCGCTGCGCGGTGCGGGGCCCACCGGCCAGCACGTCGTAGAAATATTTGAGCCCGTCGCCGAGCAGGGCTTTGGCCTCTTTCTCGGTGTCGGCGACGAAAGTGTGCGCGCCGATGAGGATATCCTCCGGCCCCGCCTCCCAGCCATTCGCGCGCGCCGTCTCCTTGTAGACCCGGATCGATTCCCGTGCGGAATCGTAGTCGGGCAGCATGACCACGCCCATGATCGCGCGGCGCTCGGCGGCAAAACGCGCCGATTCGGGATTGGAGGCCGACATCAGCACGCGCGGATAGGGCTTCTGGTGCGGCCGCGGCCAGATCGAGACGGCGCGGTATTGATAGTATTTGCCTTCCCAGCCGAAGGGCTCGGGCTCGGTCCAGGCCTTGACGATTAGCTCGTAAGCTTCGGCGAGCCGCTCCCAGGATTCATCGGGCGACATGTTGTAGGCGACATATTCGTGCGGAATGCCGCGCATGAAGCCGGCAACGAGGCGCCCGCCCGAGAGGACGTCGAGCATCGCGTATTCCTCGGCGACCCGGATCGGGTTGAGCAGCGGAACGAGATTGCCGCACATCGCGACGCGCACGTTCTTCGTGCGGTTGATGAGGACCGAGCCGATGAGATTGCAGTTCGACATCAGTCCATAGGGGCTGAAATGGTGCTCGTTGCAGCCGACCCAATCGAAGCCGCATTCCTCGGCATAGATCATCGTGTTTATATAGGTCTTGTAGAGCTCCGTTCCCTGCTCGGGAACGAAGTTGCGGTTCGAGACCGGCCATTCCTGGTTCGGCTCGTTCGCCTGGCACCAGGGCATCAAATGAAAATAGTTGAATTTCATTCCATCCTCCGTGAGACGCCTAGTGCAAGCCCATGAGCCGGCTATAGACCGGGACGAGCTTCGGCAGGGTTTCGACCATATAATCGTGCGGCACGAGCACGACCTTCTTCTTCTCGGCGAGCTTTGCCAGATCCGTATCGGGCGTCGTGACGCGCGCGATCCCATCGACATCCCACAGCGTGCGCTGGCCCTGGGGTGAGCTCGCCCAATAGCCGAAGAGCTTGCCGGTCGCCGGATGCTTGGCGTCCTTCATCAGCCAGGCGGCCCAGGGCGTGAGCACGACCGGATCGATCGGTGCGTTTGCAACCGGCGCGCCGCGCCGCCGCGCCATGGTCGAATCGACCCCGAGCCCGATTGCGAACTCGCCCGACATCACGCGATTTTGGACATCGGGATAGGTCGGCAGGATGCGCGCCTGCTGCGGACCCATCAGCTGCTTGACGAGGTTCTGCGCGGCGGCGTCGCCGATCGCATAGGCCATGAAGATGAAGACATTGGGCGCGCGCGGCATCGCGATGCGCCCTTTGAGCTTCGGATTGTCGACGATCGAGGGATAGCTCTTGGGCGCCTGGTCGGGCTTCAAGAGCTGCGTGTTGTAGATGACGCCGGCGAGGGTCCCGTCATGAAGGCGCAGCCCCTTGGTCCCTTCGCGGAACGCCGGATCGAGTCCGAAAGCGCTCACCCAATCGAAGGGCGCGATGAGATCGGCTTTTTCGAGCGTGCCGGCGATGGCCGAGGCGGTCCAAAAAATGTCGAGCCCGCTTTCGGCGCCCATCTTGGCGCCTTGCACCAGCTCGGCGGCTTTTTGCGGATGGAGGCTGCCGGTCATGTTGAGGGTGATCGGCACGCCATAGAACGCGCTGATGCTCTTGTTGAACGCGGCGATCTGCGCCGGATCGAGCGAGATGCCGAAAATATTCGCCGTCAGCCCCTCGGCCTTGGCCTGCGGCAACAGCGCCGCCACCGCCGGCGGCAAATCGGCCGCGCGCGCCCCGCCTCCCGCCACAGCGAGGACCAGCAAGGCCGCCGCAATCGCCCGCGCCCGTGACATGCATTCCTCCCTGAAACGCCCCATCGTTCCTCCTTATGCCTCTTCCTTATGCTTCTTCGCCGCGTGGCGGCGCGGAGGTGATGCCGCGCTCGCTGAAGCCGCCCAGCCATCGCGCGGCGAGGACCAGCGCCAGCAGCAGGACGATCATATAAAGACCCACCGCCGAGGCAGGCCCGACATTTCCGTTGGTCTGGAGATTGAAAATGAGGGTCGAGACGAGCGAAGCATGACCGGTATCGATCATCAGCGGCAAGGTCAATTCGCGCGCCGACAGCATTCCCGCCATGATCGCCGCATAAAACAGCGCCGGCGTCACCATCGGCAGGAAGATGCGGCGGAAAGCCTTGCCGCGCGAGACGCCCGAGGCATAAGCCGCTTCATCGAGCTCGGGATTGATCTGGAACGCGGCCGCGTTCACCGTCCGCGTGCCGAAGGCGAGGAGGCGCGTCGCCATGGCGATGGCGATCAGCCAGATCGATCCGTAGAGCGGAATCCAGCGATGCAGGGCGATGCCCATCATCTGAAACGCGACCGCCGCGACCATGCTCGGCACGGCCGGCGAGAGAAAGATCAGCGCATCGAGCCACTGGCCGAAGCGCGAGCGGCTGCGCGTCGCCACCCACGACACGGACGCACCCCAGAGGAGGGTCAAGAGGACGCTGATCGCCATGACCAAGAGCGTGTTGACGAGCGGTTTGCCCATATAGGTGAAGGCGAAGACGAAGCCGTTGAGCGTCAAATGCGCGAGAGCGGCCGTGGAAGGCGGCTCGAGGAAGGGGACGAGCGCCGTCCAAAGCAGAGTCGCGATCGGCAGGCCGAGCGCAATCAAAAGCCAGGTGCCGACGAAGCCATGCGCCGCCCAGCGCCATTTGCCGAGCTCCAGCAGGTCGACCTGACGCGCCTTGCCGCCAAGCACGGCAAAGCGCCGCGCGCGCTTCAGATAGTGGACGTAGCACGCGATCGCTGTGCCGGAGAGCGCGAACATCGCCATGCCGGCGGCGCCGGCAAAGCCGTAATCCGGCAAACCGACGACGGGATGCGTCGCATCGTAGATCCAGAGGCTCAACACTTCGACATGTCCCGGCATGCCGATGAGGCCGACGAAGTCGAAGACCTCGATTGCCACGACGAAAAAAAACAGCATCGCCGCGAGAAGCGCGGGGGCGAGGAGGGGGATCACGATGCCGCGCAGCGTGCGCCAGCGTGTCACGCCGCTCACCCAGGCCGCCTCTTCGAGCGTGCCGTCCATGGTGAAGAACGCCGGTAGGATCAGGAACACGCAGGCGGGCACCAGCACCACGCCTTGAAGAAAGCAGATCCAGCCGAGGCCATAGATATTGGCGAGCGGCGTCGCATCGATGCCGGTGCGTCCCAGCAGGGCGTTCACCATGCCGTTGTTGGGATTGAGGAGCCAGACATAGGCCATGGCGGTGATGAAGCCGGGTATGGCGAGCTTCGCCGTCAGGAGCGCGACGATCATGCCCTTGCCGCGCATATCGGTGCGGGCGACGAGCCAGGCGATCGGCAGCGAGAAGAACAGCATCACCACGACGGTGCCGCCGCCCTGGATCAGGGTGCGGCACAGCATCGGCGGGAAATCGGGGTCGCCGAGGAGCCGCGCGAAATTGTGGAGGGTGACCCGGCCGATTTCCGATTCGACGCTGAGGCTGGCGAGAATATTGCCGAGCAGCGATACGAGCACGCTGGCGAGCGCGATGAGCGCCAAGCCGTAGATCAGGGAAAGACCGGAAAGCCTCAAGCGCATTCGGGCTTCCGCTCGCCCGGCGCCGGCACGATGCAGCGCCGTACCGGCACGTGGAGACGCTCGAATCCGCGAAGTTCCGGCACAGTTCCTCCCCCGGGCCTTAGCTTCGGTTATTTGCCGGCGATTTGGCAATGCCGGAATTCAGTTGCCGGCCGGAAGCGGAACGCAGCGCCTCAGCCCGCCGCAGTCTCGACAATGTGCACGCAGCCAGTGAAGAGAGCCGGCAGCTTGACCCGGTCGGGCAACAGCGCGTCGAGATCGCTGGCCTCGTGGCGAAGATGCAAGGCCCGCGCGACGAGGTCGATGTCGATCCCCGGTGGCGCCGCCTTCGCCAAAAACGCGACGGCCGTATCGTTCGACGCCATCCTGCCTGTCATCCAGCTATAGAAGAAGCGCGCCGGATAGAGCAGCGTGCGCAGATAGGGCTTCTGATCGGCTGGGCCAAGACTCGTCACGGCGGCGAAGCGCTTCACCTGCTCGCCAAAACTCTCGAGCGGCTGTCCGCGAAGATAGGCGCGCACCGCGTCGAGGCTCGGCCGATCGGGCCGGATACGCTCGCGCTCGATGAGCGGGACGCCGTGATCGAGATAGTCGATGCGGTCGAGCGGCGGCAAACGCCCGATGGAAAAGCCGCGGTCGCTCCAGAAAATCGAGAGCTTTGCGCCAAGCGGCGCCGAGCGCTGGAGCGCCGCCGCGCGCGCTCTCTCCAATTGCTCGCGGGAAAGGCCCGTTTCGCTGACGATCGCGATGTCGATATCGCTGTAGCGGCGGCTGAAGCCGCCATGGGCAAGGCTGCCGATCCGGTAGACGCCGATGAGCGACGATCCAAGCTGCGCCTGCCAGAGCGCTGCCAGCTCCGTCGTGAACGCCTCCGCCTCGGCGCGGGACGAATCGTCGAGATTGTCGCTCATGGGGGTGCTTCGAATCCTGTCACGGTCCGCTGCGAGCGCCACCATTCGGCGATTTCGCCGGCGGTCGCGAACCACACGCCCTTTCTCGCCTTCACGCTGCCGAGGGCATCTTCCAGATGGCTGATGCGAAAGGGATGCCCGATCAGCCAGGGATGAAGGTTGAGAACCAGCACGCGGCCGGAATGTTCGCCGTCCTCCAGCAGGCGGTCAACGCTCTCGGTGAGACATTGGCACCAGCGCGCCATCGGAATCTTGCGGTGGAAATGGGAGAACACGTCATCGAGATCGATCGCCATCGGCAGCGACACGATCTCTCCCGCGGCGCTCGTCATCCAATAAGGCTGCTCGTCATTCGGCCAGTCGAGGACATAGCGCAGGCCGACCTCGGCGAGGAGCTCGACCGTGCGTGGCGATTCGCCATATTCCGGGCCATGCCAGCCGGCGGGACGAACGCCGCAATGCGTCTCGATCGTTGCCAGCGTCGAACGAATATAATCGCGCTCCTCATCGGCGCTCATGCGCGAGGAGATGACGCGCGTGACGCTCTGGCCATGCGCGGCGATTTCCCAGGGGCGCGATCGGATCTGCTCGATCAGCGCCCGGCAGGCGGTCGCGGTTTGCGCATCGACCGCGACCGTCGCCGGCAGGTGAAAGCGGTCGAGCAGCTCGATCAAGCGGAAAATCCCGACGCGATTGCCATAGGCGCGCGCCGTATAGGCGCGGAAATCCGGATAGGGACCGCGGCCGAAACCGCCCGGCACATTGGGCGGGATGAAAGCGCCCTCTGGCGGCCGCATCTCGTAATGCTCGGCGCCGATGACGATTGCGAAAGCAAGACGCGCCTCACCCGGCCAGCGCAGCGCCGGCCGCCCGATTATCGGCTCGCGCCTGTAGTAGCTGTGCTGGGTATCGGTGGTGCCGCCGCTCATCGCCTTGCTTGCTCCAGCTCGAGGAGGCGGCGCAATTCCGCGTCGTGATAATTCGTCATGTAGTAGTCGGCGATCTCCGCGCCGGTCGCGAGCCAGACATCGGTGAAGGAGGTCACATAGGCGAGAAAGCGCTCGAGATAGCCGATCCGCTGCGGCTGCCCGATCAGCGGCGGATGGAGCGAAAGGCACATCACGCGTCCGCTCTCGGCGCCTTCGCGGTAAAGACGATCGAATTGCCGCCGTGCATCATCGAAGAAGACATCCGCTTCCGCCGCGGCGATGACGCTGACGTCGTTCATCTCGACGGTGTAAGGCATGGCGATGAGCTTGCCGGCGCGGACGCGCAACGGCACGGGCTGGTCGTCCATGAACCAATCGCTGTGATAGAGAAACCCTGCCTCGGCGAGAAGATCGGGCGTGTTCTCGGTGCCGACTTGCGGGCCTGGTCCGCCCATTCCCTTCATGCGCAGACCAGTGAGAGCTTCGACTCGCTCGATCATGTCGCGGTAATAGGCGCGCTCCTCGTCTTCCCCACAGCCATAGAAGAAGCGCGTATTCGACAAGCCGTGGCCGAGAATGTCCCAGCGGCGCTCGACGATCGCCCGGGTGATGTCGGGATAGAGCTCGAGCGCAGCGACATTGACGACGGCCGTCGTCGGCACGCGATGTGTGTCGATCGCCTGAAGCACGCGCCAAAATCCGACGCGGTTGCCGAATTCCTGCCGGCAATAGCCCAACACGTCGGGTGGCGGCGTGCGCGCCCAAGGATCGAGCCAGGGATCGTGCGGCGGTAGGAACTCATAGTCGAGCACGCCGACGCAAAGCCAAAACGCGAGCCGCGCCTTGTTCGGCCAGCGGATCGGCGGCCGGCCGAGAATTGGATCATAGATCGCCCAGGGCTGATCCGAGTCCGTGCGCGTCCTGCGTATCGGCGGCGGATTCGGTCGATAGGAGTATTGCAGCACGCCGTCCTCCCTGGCCCGAGGTCAAAAATACTTGCATTTACCAACAATCGTGGTCAAGCTGAAAGCGATTTTCTCATGCCGCAGCGCCAATCGCGAGGAGAAGCATGGCCGGTCGAGACTACTCGGCGCTGACCCGTGTGGGTGCTGGAACGCCCATGGGAGAGCTGTTGCGCCGCTATTGGATTCCCGCGGCGACCTCCGAGGAAATCGATGCGGGCGGCGGCGCGCCGATCCGCATCAAGCTGCTCGGCGAGGCGCTGGTCGGTTTTCGCGATCCGCAGGGCACCATCGGCCTGTTGGGCGAATTCTGTCCGCATCGGGGGGCTTCGCTCTTTTACGCGCGCAACGAGATCGGCGGGCTGCGGTGTCTCTATCACGGCTGGAAGCTGAGCGAGCGCGGCGCGGTTTTGGAAACGCCCGCCGAGCCGGCGGACAGCAAATTGCGAGAGTCCGTTTGCCACAAGGCTTATCCGGTGCGCGAGGCAGGCGGCATCGTCTGGACCTATATGGGCGCGCCGGACAAGGTGCCGCCCTTCCCGCGCTTCCCCTGGCTCGAGCTCAAGCCGCCGCATCTCCTCGTCGTCAAGATGTATCAGGACTGCAATTATCTCCAAGGCGTCGAAGGCGACCTCGATCCGGCGCATCCCAATTATCTTCACCGCGATTTCGATGCCGGCAAGGACGAGAGTTGGCGCGGTGCGGGCTGGCAATCCGTCGTCAAGCTGATGTATGACGGCGCGCCGCGGCTCGTCTGCGAGGAAACGGCTTATTCGATGCATTATGCGGCGATCCGCAAAACCGAGGACCCGGCGATCAACTATGTCCGCGTCTTCGAGTGCATCGCGCCGTTCTATTCCTATGTCGCGGCTGGCCCACATGAATCGCGCTTGTTCAAAGCCTGGCATCCGATCGACGATAACAGCTGCTTCACATTTTACGTACACTTCGATGCCGACAAGCCGCTCGATCCCGAGGCGATCTGGCGCAATTGGGGTCACCGGACAAGGCCGCCGGATTTCAAAACGTCCTATAATTTGCAAAACCGCCATCTGCAGTCGCGCGACGCGATGGAGCGGAATTACTCGGGGATCAACGGCGCGGCCATCCAGGACCTTGCGCTGCAAGAGAGCATGGGACCGATCTACGACCGCACCCAGGAGAATCTCGGCGCGAGCGACCGCGTCGTCGCCTTTTATCGGCGGCTGATGCTGAAGCTTATTGAGGACAACGAGGCAGGACGCGAGCTGCCGGCGCAGGACCCGCAAATGCGCTACGATCAGCGCGGCGTCTCGATCGAAATGCCCGCCGACCGTCCGTGGCAAGAGGCGATCGAATGGCAGGAGCGCTATGAAAAGGAGCACCCTGTCGTCGCGCCGGCACGGTAGCTGAGTGCGATCGACCGCGCGCCGCCATGACGCTTCCGCGCAATCCCGGTCTCCTCGGCGGCAATGCGTTCAAACTCGGGCTCTTCGGCGCGAATTGCTCGGGCGGCCTCGCCTTCACCACCTTGCCGGAGCGGTGGGATTCGAGCTGGAACAACAATCTCCGCCTCGCGCAGGCCGCGGACGAGGCCGGTTTCGAATGTCTTGTTCCGGTTGCGCGCTGGAAGGGCTTTGGCGGCGCGACCAATGTCAACGCGACCTCGCTCGAGACCATCACCTGGGCGGGCGGTCTTCTCGCCTCGACGCGGACCATCACCGTCTTCGGCACCGTGCATGTGCCGATGATCCATCCCATCGTCGCGGCGAAGCAGATGGCGACCGTCGATCAGATCGGGCATGGCCGGCTCGGCGTCAATATCGTTTGCGGCTGGAACGGCGACGAGTTCGAGATGTTCGGGGTCGCGCCCGACGAGCACGATCTTCGCTATGAGCGCGGCGAGGAATGGTGGCAGATCGTGCGCGGCATTTGGTCGGGCGGGGGCCCGTTCGACCATGACGGCCGGTTCTTTCGCTTCCGCGGGCTCGAAGGCTCGCCGACACCTTACGGCGGCGCCGCTCCGCCGATGATGAACGCGGGCGCGTCGCCCGCCGGCCGGTCCTTCGCGGTGCGCAACTCGGATATCCATTTCGACTATTGCCGCAATCCCGAAGCGAGCGCCGAGCGTGTCGCCGAAACCAAGAGCCTCGCTCGCGCCGCCGGGCGCGCGATCGAGGTCTGGATTCCGGCGAGCGTCGTTTGTCGCCCGACTCGGCGCGAGGCCGAGGACTACGCGCAGCATTGCGTCGACAATGCCGATTGGGAGGCGCTCGAGCACCAGTATCGGCTTTACGCCGGCAGTGCCGGCTCGCAGTCGCGCTCGGCGGATGAAAACGCCCGCAACCGGCGGGAAAACCCGGCGCGGACGATTTTGGGATATGGCGGCAGCTACTCGCTGCGCGGCTCGCCCGACGATGTCGCCGCCGAATGCCTCCGCCTGAACCGCGCCGGTTTCGATGGAATTGCCATCGGTTTCGTCAACTACCTCGAGGAATTTCCCTATTTCGCGCAGGAGGTGATCCCGCGCCTCGAGCGCTTGGGGCTTCGCGCCCGTGAGCGCTAGACACCCTGATCGCTAGGCCGGTCGGTCGCGAGCTCGCTGAGATAGGCGTCGCGGACGCGCGGATCGCTCAGCAAATCGGCGCCTTCGAGGACGATTTTCCCGCGCTCGATCACATAGGCGCGATCCGCGAGCCGCAGCGCGGCATGCGCATTCTGCTCGACGAGAAGCACGGTCACGCCTTGCCGCGTCAGGTTTTTGACAATCGTGAAAATGCGCTGCGCGATCAGCGGCGCGAGGCCGAGGGACGGCTCGTCCAGCAGCATCAGCCGCGGCCGCGACATGAGCGCGCGGCCGATCACCAGCATCTGCTGCTCGCCGCCCGAGAGCGTCCCGGCAGCCTGATGCAAGCGCTCGGCAAGAACCGGAAATTGTTCGAGGACGCGGTCGAAATCGGCGCGGCAGGATGCGTCCCAGCGGCGCGCAAAGGCGCCGAGCACGAGATTTTCGCGGACCGTCAGCTGACGCAGCGTTCCGCGGCCTTCGGGGACATAGGCAATGCCGCGCCGCGACAATTCGTGCGGCCGGCTCGCCGATAGCCGCTCGCCGGCAAATTCGATCTCGCCGCGCTGCGGCCGTGTCAGGCCCATCATGGTTTTCATCAGCGTGGTCTTGCCGGCGCCGTTGGCGCCGACCAGCGCGACGATTTCGCCGTCGCCGATCTCGAGCGAAACCGCGTCGAGCGCGACCACCTTGCCATAGGCGACGCTAAGCGAGCGGACCGACAGCAGCGTCATGATCGGTTCCGAGATAGGCGGAGACGACATCCGCGTTGCGCTGGATCTCGTCGGCCGTTCCTTCGGCGAGAACGCTGCCCGCGCTCAACACCGTGATGCGGCTCGCGACATCCATCACCAAGCGCATGTGATGCTCGACCAGGAGAATCGTGATCCCGTTCCTTTGGATGAGGCGGATGAGCTGCGAGATCTGCGCCACCTCCGCCGGGTTCATACCGGCGGCGGGTTCGTCGAGCAGCAGCAGGCGCGGTTGGCTGGCCAGGGCCCGGGCGATCTCGAGGCGCCGCTGATCGACGAGGGTCAGCTCGCCGGGTCCGCCATTCCCATGTCCTTCGAGGCCGACGAAGCGGAGCATCTCCTGCGCCCGATCGCGCGCTTGGCGCTCGGCGGGCGCGCTGAAGAGCTGGAACGAGAACAAGTCCCGCCAGCTATGGTCCGGCATTCGCGCATGGCAGCCGACCATGACGTTTTCGATGACGGACAGCCCGGGGAAGAGCCGAACCTGCTGAAAATTGCGCGCAATGCCCATGGCGAGGATCGCATGCGGACGCCGGCCCCCATAATCGCGCCCGAGGAATTGCAGCCGGCCACTGCTGGGCCGAAGCGCGCCGCTGATGATGTTGAAGAGGGTGGTCTTGCCGGCGCCGTTGGGGCCGATCAGCGCATGAATATGAGCCTCGGTCACGACGAAGCTGACATCGCGCAAAGCCTGATAGCCGCCGAAATGCCGGCTGACCGAGCCGAGCTCCAAGAGCGCGCTCACCGCCGCCGCCCGCGCGGCGCGCCGATCAACCCGTCCGGCCGCCAGATCGCGACAATTACCAGGAGGCTGCCGAAGACGGTCATGCGCCAATCCTGAAGGCCGCGCAGGAATTCGGGCAATAGATCGACGACCGCCGTTCCCACCAGCGGACCGAGCGGATTGGCGGGCCCGCCTAGCACCACATAGAGGAAGATGATCGCGGAGCGGGCGAAAGCGAATTGATTGGGGTCGATGAAGAGGGCTTCATGCGCGTAAAGTGCGCCGGCGATGCCCGCCAAAAATGCACCGATGCAAAACGCGGCGAGCTTCACCTGGGTCAAGTTGATGCCCATCGCCTCGGCCGCGGTGTCGTCTTGGTGCACGGCGATCATCGCCCGTCCGAGCCGCGAGGAGCGCAAGCGCCAGACAACGCCGAATGCCAGGACGCAAGCGCCGGCGACCCAGCGCCAATCGGTGAGCGGTGCGATGCCGCCGAGCCCCGACGCCGCGCCGGTCGGGTCGAAATTCAAGAAGAAGACCTTGACGATCTCGCCGAAGCCGAGCGTCAGAATCATCAGGTAAATCCCGCGAATCCGCAGCGCGGGGATGCCGACGAGAAGGCCGACGAGAGCGGCGAGAAAGCCGCCCGCGAGTATGGCAAAAAAGAAAGCGATGCCAGCCTTCGTCAGGACGGCGCTGAGATAGGCGCCGATCGCCATGAACCCGCCTTGGCCGAGCGAGATCAGCCCGGCCGAGAGCGGGACATAAAGGCTGAGCGCGAGCAGGATATCGATCCCGAGGAAGATCGCAACCGATTCCCAGTAGCCGCCAAGCAAGGCCTAGCTCTCGAACGCAACGCCGGCGGAAAACAGGCCGCGCGGACGCCAGAGCAGGATGAGGATCATCAGCCCGAACGCGAAGGCGTCGCGATAGGACGAGGCGAGGTAGGCGACGCTCAGCACCTCCGCCAATCCCAAGAGCAGCCCGCCCGCCATCGCGCCATAGATGCTGCCGAGTCCGCCGATCAGCATCACGGCCAACCCCTTGGTCGTCATGTCGATCCCCATGAAAGGCGAGATGGCGTTGAAGTTGATCCCCACCAGAACGCCGGCGATTCCCGCCAAGGCGGAGGCGATGCCGAAGGTCAGCAAAATCACCTTGTCGACGTCGATGCCGAGAATGCTGGCGACTTCGAGACTCTCCGAGGTCGCGCGCATCGCCATCCCGTAGCGCGTATAGGTGATGAAGAGGTGAAGCGCCGCCATCGTCACGAAGGCGATGCTCATGATGAAAATCTGCGCGCCGCTTACCGTGACGATGCCGAAATGATAGGCGGTGGCCGCAAATTGCGCCGGGAAGCCGATTTGCTCGGCGCCGAAGAGCTTGGTCATGAGCTCTTGCAACACCAGCCCGGCGCCGATGCTGCTGACGATGGGCGCGAGGAAGCTGCCGCGGCGCTTTCGAATCGGCCGAAATGCCACGAGCTCGAGCAGCATGCCGAGCGCCGCCGCGCCGACGAGGCCGCCGATCAGCGCAATGAACGGCCCGACATGCATCCACAACACCAGCTCGACGCCGACAAAGGCGCCGACCATGAACACCTCGCCATGCGCGAAATGCAGCAGGCGCAACACGCCGAAGATCAGCGAATACCCGATCGCGACGAGCGCATAGGTGCTCCCGAGCATGAGGCCGTTGATAAGCTGCTGGGAAAGCACAACACCCCTGCCGATCGCCGGCTCAGCCGGGCATTCCCAGCCGCGCGATCGCCACCCCGCTACTGCAAGGGAACAAAGCCGCCGCCCTTCACCACGAGGACGACCGGCGTGCGCTCGGCATCGCCATCCTTGTTGATGCTTGTCTTTCCGGTCAGCGGCGCGTCCTTGTTCTTCATGTTCGTCCAGCAGTCGCGCAGCTTGACCCGATCGCTCTGCAGCTTTTTGCCGTCGACCCCGGTCTCCATGATGCAGCCGCGCATCAGATAGAGCGTGTCATACATCAGAGCCGCGGCATTGCTCGGCGACTTGCCGTTGCGTTTCTCGAAATCCGCCGACCAGGCGGCGACGTTGGGCGCCGGGTTTTTGGCAAAGAAATCGGATGCCGCCATCACGCCTTCCGCGGCCGAGCCGGCGATCGCGATGAAGCGCGGATCGTTGACGCCGATCCCGGCGACGATCGGCTGCGTCATGCCCTGCTTGCGAATCTCGGCCGTAACGTGGCCGGCTTCGTTGTAGAGAGCGGAGACGACGATGCCGTCGGGGGCGAGGCTCTTCGCGCGCGTGACCTGGGCGGAATAGTCGATATCGCCGGTCTCAAACGAGATCGTGTCGAGGACCTGAATGCCGTGCTTCTTGAGCACGGCCGGAAACACGCTCTTGCCGTCGGCGCTGGAGACGCCGTCCTTGGCGTCCATCAGGATGACGACTTTCTTGATCGGCTTGCTCTGGTGCTTGACCCAGGCATCGATCAGCGGGCCGTAGTCGTTCTCGGAGGTCAGTGCGAAGCGGAACGCCCAGGGACGGTTCGCCGCGGCAATTCCGGGCTTTGCCGCCATCGGCGTCACCATCATCGTGTCGCCGCGCGCGGCGAGCGGGAAGCTGACTTCGGCTTCGCCGCTGAACTCCGGCCCGACGATCGCCACCACTTGATCGCTGCCGATCAATTTGCGGGTGAGGTTGATCGCATCCGTGTTCTCGCCGCGCGTGTCATAGATGACGAGCTTGAGCTTTCCCGCCTTGCCGAGATCGGCGTATTTCTCCATGAACATATCGATCGCGGCTTGCTGCTGCTGGCCATAGGCCGCGCCCTTGCCGGAGGTGGGGATCAACACGCCGAGGGGCACGTCCGCCCTCGCCCAGCCGATCGAGCCAAGCGCAAAGACGCCGATGAAGAAAACAATCCGCAGGGCGCCGCGCGCCGTGTGGAGCCTCCGCGAACTCTGCGAGGAGCCTTGGGCCATCATTCCTCCCTCGAAGCGAGCGATTATTGGGCGCGATCCCGACTTTCGGCGAGGGTATTTGCGGCCCTGACCGAAGTCAATTGGTTTATACAACTATCGCGGCAAGACGATGCTTCGCGAGCCTGTGCCGCGGTCACGCGGCTATCGACAAAATTTCCGTCATCCAATAAGAGGATGATACCGCAATCAAGGAAGCCGAATGCGTCGAATCCAGAGAAGGATCGCGGAACCGAGCAGCGTTCGCATCGATCTCGACCAGCGCGCGTTCTATCGCCTGTCGATTCTCGCCGTGCAGATCAACCGCTGCATCAGCGGCATGTTCGTCGAAAGCTTCGGCCGCCCGGCCAATCGCTGGAAGGTGCTGACCGTCATCGGCCGCTTCGCGCCGCTCTCGCCGACGGCGGTGACGCTGCATACGAGCCTCGAGCCAGACGCGGTCGCCCGGCTTCTCAACGACCTTGTCGAGCGCGGCCTCGTGCTGCGCCGCCAAGAGAAGAACGACCGGCGGCGCGCGAGCCTGTCGCTCTCGGCCAAGGGACAGCGCGTTTTCGAACAACTCGAAATGCAGATCTCGCAGCTCGAGCTGGAATTCTTGAGCCTCCTCAGCCCCGCCGAGCGCGAAGCGCTCTATGGGACGCTCGCCAAGCTGCAGGAGCGCGCGCAAAAAGTCTTTGCCATCAAGAAGCCGTGGCGCCAGCTTCTCGCGGACGAGCCCCCGGCGAAGAAAGCGAGCTTGCGATGAGCGTGCCTCACGATCACTCGATTTGGAGCTTTTGCTATGCGCGCGGCCGTCTGCCCGCCGACTTCATGGGCGGGTGTCCAGCCTGCAGCAACCAAGGCCTCGTCGAAGTGCCGATGGTTTATTCGCTGGTCGCAACCCATGCCGATGCTCGGGAACGGCGCGCCATCCTCGTCGATACGGGTTTCAGCACCGGCCGGTCGATGACCGGGCGGCAATTCGACGATTTCGAGACGCCGCCGATTGTGCTGGCGAAAGTCGGTTACCGCCCCGAAGACATCGACACCGTGGTCCTGACGCATCTTCACTTCGATCACGCGGGAAATTTCGACGCGTTTCCGCGGGCGCGGATCTATGTTCAGCGGCTCGAATATGAGCGTTGGAAGGCGGTCATCGCGGCGATCCCCGACCTTGCGGTCGGCAAGCAATCCTGGATGCTGTCTTCGCTTGATGTCGAGGTGTTCGCGAAGCTCGACCGCGCGATCGAAACGGGGCGCGTGACCTTTCTCGACGGCGATCAGGAGATCGCGCCGGGCATCACCTGCCATCTCGCCGAGAACACCCACACTTTCGGCTCGCAATGGGTCGAGGTCGCGACCGCGGACGGACCCTATGTGCTCGCCGGCGATTGCGTCTATTGGTACGCGAATGTCGAGCGCATGTGGCCGCCCGGTTATCTCCAGGGCGATACCTGGCGGCTGATAGAAACCTATCGCGAATTGCGCGGGCTCGTCGGCGAGGACCGGCTCGAGCGGATCATCCCCGGCCATGACATGGAAACCTTCAAGCGCCACCCGTCATGGGCCGTCGGCAAGAATCTCTTTGCCGAGGTTCATCTCGCGGCGGGCGAGAGGAGCCGCGCTCCCGGCCAAACCTAGGCGGCGCTCGCCCAAATCGCGGCGATTTTCGCGACCGGAGCCACGTCCCCGAGCACGAAACGCACGATCGAGAGCGTCATCTCATGCGCCGGCAGGGTGTGCGAGGCAACGCAATCCTCGGCGACGACGCAATAAAATCCCAGCGCATGCGCGTGGCGGAGCGTCGCCTCGACGCAGATATTGGTTTGGACGCCGGCGAAGACGATCGTGCGAATGCCTTGGCTGCGCAGCGTCGCCTCGAGGGGCGTTCCGACAAAACCGTCATAAGAGCGCTTGTCGATGACGGGCTCGCCCGGTTCCGGACGGACGCCATACCACTCATATCCCCAGCTTCCCGGGATGCAGCATCCCTCGGTGATGCCCTGCTCGATCAGGCGGGTTTGCATGCTCGCCGGCAAGCCCGCCGGCTCGTAGTCGGCGCGCAGCCAGACCACCGGCGCCTTTGCGTCTCTTGCGCGTGCGACCAGCGCGTTGACCTTCTCCGCGATGCTGCGGCAGGGGCTCGCATCGCGTTTGACGACGCGCTCGACATAGCCGCCGCTCGCGCAGAAATCATTCTGCATGTCGACGACCAGCAAAGCCGCATGGCGCGGCGCGAGCCGGTCGGCGAGGGTCAGCAGAAGCTCCTCCAAGGATCAGGCTTTCGGGGCGGAGATCACGCGGCGACGTTCCAATCGACGCCGCCCATGCCGCAGCGTAGCTCGACCGAGGGAACATAGAAGATCGGATCGGCCGCCTTTCCGCCCGCGGCGCCGAGCGCGACTAGCCAGGCCAGCAATTCGACGGTCCCGCCGTCGCCCGCCGCGATCATCCGCTCGATCGTGACGTCGCGCAGCACGCGCTCGGTATCGCCGCGAGCCAAGAGGTCGAGGAACCAGCGATCGAATTCCTCATCGACGGCGAAATATTTGGGGCCCCCTGGATCATGCGAAAGCCCGCCCGTCGCCATGATCGCGACGCGGGTCGAGGAGGGCCAGGCGCGAATGACCTCGCTCAGCACGCGGCCGAATTCGATGCAGCGCCGCGGCGCCGGCAGCGGCGGCACGACGCAGTTCATATGAATCGGGACGAGCGGCACATTGTGCCGCGGCGTCAGGAAATGCAGCGGTACCGACCAATTGTCGTCGAATTCGAGCGCATCGGAAAAGGCGAGGTTGAATCCCTTGAGCGCCGATTGGCGGACGATGCGGCGCGCCAGCTCGCGATGGCCGGGCACGTCGTATTCCGGCAGATTCACCCAATCGCGAAACCAATCGGCCGGCCCGTGCCAATGCTCGGCGGTGCCGACGCACCAATCGGGAATATTGTCGAGACGGAAATTGAGCAGATGGTCGTTGGCGATGCCGACAATGATTTCGGGCCTCGCGGCGCGGAAGCGCTCGGCCATCCTTGCATAGCCGGCGCGCAGCTCGTTCTGCTGGCTCGGCGGCGCCTTGTCGAGCCAGCCGGTGGCGCCGGGCGCATGCGCCAAGGCGATGACGGAGACGATCTCAGCCATTGGCGTCGCTCCCGGTCGGGTTGAGCATTTTCGATGCGTAGAGCTGGGCCGCGTCGCTTTCATTGTGATTGTATTTCGCGCTGCGGAAGAGGCGCGCGACCTGCGGCAGGAAATAGGGATGGACGCCAAGCTCGCCCAAGCGCTTCAAATCGGCGTTGCGAAGCGCCCGCCGCTCCTCGTCCGACAAGCCGTAATCCGTCATGAGGCCGTCGAGATCGCTAAGGAAACGCGCGCGCAGGCCGGCGTCGCGGCGAACCTCGAAGATCAGGCGATTGCAGGGCAAGGTCTTGTCTGTCTGCATGATGCCCATCGGAGCCCTCTTCGGAAGTCGCGTGACGAAATCGCCAGCCCTGCTTGGCTTGCCAGGAGATTTTGGCGGCGGGATGATAGACGAGTCAACATTGGCCGCCGCGCCGCGGCATGCGCGAGGAAAAGGGGAGGGCAATCGATGATCGAAGACCCGTTGCAGCAGGGCGGCTACTCGATCTTCCACGAGACCATGGCCGACATGATCTATCCCGAGATCGAGCGCGCCGCCAAATCGGGCGCGGTTCCGCTGTGGGGCTTGGGCGTCATCGAGCAGCACGGGCCGCATCTGCCGCTCGGCACCGATGTTTACGTGCCGATGGCGGTGCTGCGGCTGGCGCGCCGCGTGCTGGCGGGCCGCGGGATCGAGAGCGTGATCGTTCCGCCTTGCTATTGGGGCGTCAATCATGTGACGGCCAGCTATGCCGGCTCTTTCCTCGTGCGCCCCGAGGTGTTCGTCGCCTTGATGATTGACGTCTTCGCCAGCCTCAAGAAGGACGGGTTCAGCCATGTGTTCTGCGTCTCCGGCCATGGCGATGCGGTCCATAACCGCACGGTTCTCGACGGGGTGCGCCAGGGCAGCGCCGCCGCCGCGATCGATGGCCGGACAATCGTCTCGCGCGCCATGGCCGCACGGCTGGGCTTCGATTCGGCGGACCCGCACCTCGCCATCGCTCCCGAAGAGGGGGCCGCGCCGGGTGAGCCGATCGATGTTCATGCCGGCCGCTGGGAGACCTCGCTGATGTGGGCGGCGTTTCCGGAGGTGGTGCGCAGCGATGTGCTGCCCGGCTTGGCGCCGACCGATTTCGCGCCGGCCGATCTCGCCGAATGGCGCAAGGGCGGCGAGCATGCGCGCGGCAAGAGCCCGCACGGCTATGTCGGCGATCCCGCCTCTGCCAGCCGGGAGCATGGGCTGCGCTTGTTGCAGCGCGAGGCGGCTTTGGTCGCCGATGCGGTGGCGGCGGCGCTCGCGCGAGATGCGTGACGGCGCGGCAACGACTGGCCGCCGTTCGTCCCCGGCTCAGCGCTCCATGTCGCGAATGAAATTCCGCCACACGGGCGCGATGCGCTCACCCTGGAAATTCGCGGTGATCGGGTAGGGCGTCGGGCCGCCGAAATTGGCGTCCCATTCCGCCACCGTCACGACGGGCTCATGGTATCGGGCTTGCGGGAGCAGGCGGGCGAGGCGCTGCGCCGCTTCGGTCGGATGGGTCGGATCGACCCCGCCCGTGACGCTGGCGGGAACCTTGATCGAAGCCCATTCCTCATCCGTGAGGC
This sequence comes from Allostellaceae bacterium, assembly GCA_035605975.1. Classification (GTDB taxonomy): domain Bacteria; phylum Pseudomonadota; class Alphaproteobacteria; order ATCC43930; family CGMCC-115725; genus CAIKMD01. The sequence goes on from DATNGG010000140.1 coordinate 59,572, forward strand.
GGCAACCCGCGATCGGCAAATCGCCGCTGGTGATGAAGAACGCCTCCCAATAGGCCATCTGCCGGATGAATTCGCGCGCATCCATCTTGAGAAGCCGGTCGCGATTGCCCGGGTTCTGCTTGATCGAGGCGGCGAAATGATTGGTTTCGATCACGCCCGCCATGCCGCGCCGAAGCGCGACGCGCGTATAAGCCTGATAGAAATTCTTCGGCAGGCGTCCCGCGGGATAGTCGCCGCCCGAGCACCAGGCGAGCATCAGCCCTTTCACCAGTTGCGGATATTTGACGCAGAGCAGCGGCGTGACGCGGCAACCGGCATACTCGCCAACATAGCAGGGACCCAGCTTCAACGCCTGAATCAGTGCAGCGAGATCATCCGCCCAAAGATCGGCCTCGGAGCTATCTCCGGCGATGATGATGTCGGCGCGGGCATCGGTGTTGCGCCGGTCCCAGGTGATGACGCGGCATTCCTCCGCGAGCGCGGTTGCGACCACGCGATGCACATAGCCGCCCCATCGCCCTCCCGGCGTCAGCACGACATTGATCGGCCCGCTGCCGAATTCCTGATAGCTGATGGTGCAGCCATTGACGACGAGCTCGGGCATTCAAGTGACTCCCAATGGAGCGATGCAAAATCCAGTCGAGCTAGGACACTACGCGCGGCGGATTCAATAGGCTACTATCGGATGAGCGGCGCACGAATGAACGGGAACATGGCAGCCATCGAAGTTACCGGGGTCAGCAAGACCTATCACGATCAAGCCACCGGCCGCGTCGTTCGCACTCTCGACAATGTCAGTATCGCCGCCAAGCACAACGACTTCCTCGTCTTGCTCGGGCCGAGCGGCTGCGGCAAGTCCACCCTCCTCAACATCATCGCCGGCCTCGTGTCCTACGACGCCGATGGCGGCACGGTGATGGTCGAGGGCAAGCCCGTCACCGGCCCCAATCCCAAGCGCATGGCCTACATGTTCCAGGATCCCGTGCTCTATCCGTGGCGGACGGTCCTGAAGAATGTCGAGTTCGGCCTCGAGGCGCAGGGCATCGCCAAGGAGGAACGGCGCGAGCGCGGGCTGAAATATCTGCGCATGGTCGGCCTCGAAGAATTCGCGCACGCTTATCCGCGCCAATTGTCGGGCGGCATGGCGCAGCGCGTCGCGATTTGCCGCTCGCTCGCGCTCGAGACCGACATCATCCTGATGGACGAGCCCTTTGCCGCGCTCGACGAGCAGTCGCGAATCCTTCTCGGCGACGAGCTGGTGGCGATCTGGCGCCAAGTACAGCGCACGATTGTTTTCGTCACGCATAGCCTAACCGAGGCGGTGTATCTCGGCGAGCGGATCGCCGTGTTCAGCGCCCGGCCGGGGCGGATCAAAGCCGAATTCGCCAATCCGCTGCCGCGGCCCCGCGCGATCGGCGCGCCGGACTTCAATCGCCTGGTCGAGGCACTTTGGAACCAGCTGAAGCAGGAATCGATCGCTGCCGCCGGCCGCACGCGCCCGGCGCAGCAAGACATGCTGCTGCCGAACGAATGACCGGCTGCCGCGTCCCGCCGGTCCTTGCGCGCTGGGCGATCATCCTCGCCGTGCTGGGGCTGTGGGAGGCAGGCACGCGGCTCTCCTCCGTCAGCTCACTGCTGATCGTGCCGCCGAGCCTCATCCTCTGGAACGTGGCGCGGATCGCGGTCGAGGCCGGCGCCGTGCCGGATTTCTACGCCAATGCCCTGGTGACGATCGGCGAGATCGCCGTCGCTTACGCGCTGGCGGCGCTGATCGGCGCGCTGATCGGCATCGCGGTGGCCGGCTCGCGGATTATCGGCGATGCGTTCGAGCCAATCCTGCTCGTGCTCTATGCCATCCCCAAGATCATTTTTTATCCGGTCATCGTGCTGATGATCGGCACCGGCTATCCGGCGAAGGTGATTTTCGGCATCCTCGTCGCGATTTTCGTCATCATCTTCAACACCACCGCGGGGCTGCGCCAGGTCGATGCGAATTACGTGCGGCTGGCGCGCTCGCTCGGCTACGGCCGAACCAAGATTTTCTTCAAAGTGGAGCTGCCGGCGGCGGCGCAGACCATTCTCGCCGGGCTCCGGCTCGGCTTCGGCTACACGATCATCGGCGTCCTCACCGGCGAGTTGCTGGTCGTCAATGCGGGCTTCGGCTATTTGATCGATTGGGCCTCGGTCAATTATCACACCGCAGAGCTTTATGCGCTGATCGCCATCACGCTCGTCCTCGGGGTCCTGGCGAACTCTCTCGTCAGCCGCGTCGAGCGGCTGTGGGTGAAATGATGTCGCGGTCCGCCGAGCGCCAACTGGTGCGCGCCATCCGGCTGTCGGCGATCGTGCTGGTGATCGCGCTGTGGGATGTGGCGCTGCGCTGGGGCTGGATCGATCCGCTGTTTCTCGCAAGCCCGCTCGACACGCTGATCCATATCCGCGCCGTCGTGGTCGAGGCGAAGCTCGATATCGCCGCGACCGTGACCGCCTTCCTCGTCGCCTTCGTGACGGGGGTAATCTTCGCGCTCGGCATCGGCTTCGCGATCAGCCTCTCGAACTACAGCCGTCTTGTGTTCCTGCCGGTTCTGGTGCTCGGCGTGACCATCCCCAAGGTCACGCTGATGCCGCTCTTCATCCTATGGTTCGGCATCGCCCGGCTTCCGGTGATCGTCTTCGGCGCGCTTTCCGCCTTCTTCCCGATGGTGGTGAACGTGCTGATCGCCGGCAACGAGGTGAAGCCCGCGCAGGTGCTGCTGGCCCGCGCCATGGGGCTCAGCCGCGTGCAGATCTATCGCAAGGTGGTGTTCCCCGCGATGCTGCCCGTTCTGTCGTCGGGCCTGTTCTATGCCTGCAATGCGGCGATGATGGGCGTCTTCATCGTCGAGCTGGCGCTCGACCGCCACGGCATGGGCGCCTATGTCCACGATTTGGCGATGACCTTCCGCACCGCCGACATGTATGCGGCCGTGGTACTCACCGCCGGCATGACGGTGCTGATCAATATGGCGCTTTGGTATATCGCGCGGTATTTTGGCCGCTGGCGCAATTAGAGACGCATGAAAAGGCAGGGGGCTCGCCGATGAAATCCCGGTTCCTGTGGACGCTTCTTCTGATCGCGGTCTCGGCCAGCACGGCCGCGGCGGCGGACAAGGTCAAATACGGCACGGCGGTCAAGCTCTCGCCAGTCTATTACTTGCCGGTGCTGGCGGGCCAGGAACAAGGGATTTTCAAGAAAAACAATCTCGATGTCGAATGGGTCCCGGCGAATAGCGGCCCCGACTTTCAACGGGATCTCGCCGCCGGCGCGATCGAAATCGGCTCCTCGACCGGTGCGACCGACATCCCCGCGATCGGCCGCGGCGCGCCCTCGATCATCGTTGCCAATCTGCAATCGAAAGATAATTTCGGCATTTGGGTTTCGACCAAAGGCCGCATCAAGACGATCGCCGACCTCAAAGGTGCGAAGATCGGCGTCTCGCGTCTATCCGGGGCCGAGGATTCCTACGGCAAGCTAGTTGCCAGCAAGATCGGCATCAAAGACATCCAATTCACCGCGACAGGCGGCGTGCAACCGAGCATGGCGCTGCTGCTCACGGGGCAAGTCGACGGGGTCGTGCTCACGCCTCACCAGATGATCGATCTCGCGCTTGAAGGCAAGGTCAAGGAGATCGCCGAAGTCGAGAAGTACAAACCGCAGCCGTGGGTTTCTTATACGGTTACCGCCAACAAGGACTTCGTCAGCAAGCAACCCGATGTCGCTCGGCGGGTCATCCATTCGATCCTTGAAGCGAATGCCTTCATCATGAGCCCGGCCGGGAAGCCCTGGGCGATCGCGACCATGAAGAAGCTCAATCACTACTCCGACGCCGCGGCGCCGGCGGTCTATGCCGAGACCTCGCTCAGCACCGACGGGAAAATCACGCGCCAGGCAATCAAGAACGTCGTCGATTTCATGCTCGAATACAAACTTATCAAGGCAAGCGAAGTGGCGAACATCGATGCGCTCTTCACCGACAAGTTCGTCAAATAGTCAGCGGCGTTTGTCCTGGTTGCAAAGGTCGGCGATCACCCGTGCATAGACGCAGCTGGCCTTGTAGAGGGCGTCGATGGTGAAGGATCGCCGGTAAGAGTGCCGCGTCGAGCGCGGCCCATAGGTGATTGCCGGCACGCCGATCTCGTTGAAGGGATTGATGTCGCGCCACATGCTGCAGGTCGGCGGATCGGGCGGCAGCGGCGCCTCGCCGAACGTCGCCTCATGGGCGCGGCGCAGCGACGCGGTGAGCCGGTCGGCATTCTTCGCTTCATAACCGGGTTTGAAGAGATAGAGCTCGGTATCGCTTGCCGGAACGCCGGCCTCCGCGAGGGCAGAAGCGATCTCCTCGCGCAGGATCAGCGGGTCCTGCCCAGGGACGATGAAAGCGCCGACATAGAGGCTGCAGATTTGCGGTGTCGAGGTGATCGAATTGGGATTGCCGCCGCGAATGGCGCCGATCTGCGCCTTCGGGATCACGCGGCCGCCCCCGAGCTCGGTCGCGTAGCGTTTCTGATAGTCGGCCGCCCAGCGCTCCAGCGCCGCGATCCCTGCGGCGGCGCGCACGATCATATTAGGGCTTTGCTCCAAGCTCGTGCGCTCGGGCAGATAGGGCACGTAAAAGGCGGGCTGGTCCGAGCGCCAAGTGACCTTGTACCAGGCCATGCCGGCTTCGACGGTGACGATGCTGAAGCCGGTGCCTTCGGCGATGAGGGCGTAATCGGCGATCCCGCCATGCGTCGCGAGAAAGCGCGCGCCCAAATCCTTGCTCTCGACCAGCGCTCCCGGGGGCCCGTCGCTCGGCTCATGGCTGGTCTCGCCGACGACCGCGGAGAGCAGCAAGTCGCCTTTGAGCGTCAGGCCGGCCTTCTTGATGGCTTTCCCGGCGATGAGGAACGCGACCATCGGCCCTTTGTCGTTGACGATGCCCTCGCCGACCAGCTCGTCGCCTTCGATCCATGCCTTGTGATGGATCGCGGCCTCGGGATCGACGCGCGACCAGATATCGCTCACGCGCACGGAGGTATCCATGTGACTGTTGAAGATCAGGCTGCAGCCGCCGCCGCTCCCCGCGAGACGACCGAGTACGTTGAAGCGATCGGCGAGCAAACCGATCTTCCGGGTCTTGAAGCCCTCCGCCTCGAGCCAGTCGGCAACAAAATTGGCGACAGGCGCCTCCGTCGGACCGGCACTGTCGATGTTGCACACCGTTAAGGCGAGCTGAACCAGCTCGTCCTTGTCGATTTGGGCCAAGACCTGCTCGATCGATATGCTCACCTCTTCCTCCCCCTCAATTCTATGCCTGCAGGACAAGCGCGATCGCGGCACAGCCTTGTTCATTTTAGCAGAGGAGCCATGCCCGTGGCTCGCAATCGCGGGAAGTCGTTGACCTGTTCTTTCAGGGGATCATAAGCTTTGATCCCTTTCGTAGAATTCCGGGAGAGCAAGCCATGCTTTCGGCGAGCGAGAACGAGATTTTGACGCGCACCGACCGTGGCACCGCCGCAGGGGAGTTCTTCCGGCGCTTTTGGATCCCGGCGCTGCTCTCGGAAGAGATCCCGGCGCCCGATTGCGCGCCGGTGCGGGTGACGCTGATGGGCGAGCATCTCATCGCGTTTCGCGACAGCAACGGCAAGATCGGCCTCATCGACCGCTATTGCGCGCACCGGCAAATGGATTTGTTCTTCGGCCGCAACGAGGACTGCGGGCTGCGCTGCGTCTATCACGGCTGGAAATTCGACGTCGACGGACGATGTGTCGAGATGCCGACGGAGCCGCCGACCAGCGCCTATAAGGATCGCATCCGTCTCACTTCTTATCCCTGCCAGGAGCATGCCGGGATCGTCTGGGCCTATCTCGGTCCCAAGGATCTCCCGGTCCAATTCCCGCAATTCGAATTCAATTCGCTGCCGAAGGATTGCTTCTTCATCCGCAAGAGCCTGCTCGAGTGTAATTACCTTCAGGCGATGGAGGGCAATCTCGATTCATTTCACACGGGCTATCTGCACAGCTTCTCGACTGGAACGGCTCTCGATCCGCGCGGTCAGGGCCATGGCAAGCGCGGCGGCGTCACCCATGGCTATCAGGCGGCCTTGCCGCATTTCGATATCGAGGAGACCGATTACGGGCTGATGATCGGCGCCAAGCGCAAAACCGCCGCGGGCGATGCCTATTGGCGCATCACGCAGTGGCTTCTGCCGGTGCACACCATGATCGCCGCCAATCCGGGCGAGACGCTGCTCTGGGACGCCTGGGTCCCGATGGATGACGAGCACACCTGGGTCTATCGCATGGAATACAATCCCTGGCGGCCGCTCACCGTCGAGGAGATCCACGAATACAACACGGCGGGCTTCGCCCGTCTCAATGTCGAGAATATCCCCGGTACCTATCTGCCGGTGCGCAACAAGGGCAACGACTATCTGATCGATCGCGGCTTGCAGCGCAGCTATTCATTCACCGGTATCAAGGGCACCAACGCGCAGGACGCCGCGGCAATCGAGAATCAGGGACCAACGCCGATCGCCGATCGCAGCAAAGAGCATCTCGGCAGCACCGATGCCGCGATCATGCGCATGCGGCGCAAGCTGCTCGGCGCGATCGCGGATTTCGAGCGTGGAACAGAGCCGGCGGCGGCGCTGAAGGGCGAGCTCTACAAGGTCCGCGCCATTGCCGTCTCGCTCCAGGATAACGGCACGCCGTTCTACGAAGGGGCCAAGGAGCACATCCATGTCCGGTAGTGCGGCGCTCGACGCGCTGCGGCGCGAGGTGGCGATCGGCAGCCGGATTCTCGCGCTCACCGGCTTGGCATCCGGCGTGCGGGCTTCGTTGGGCCATGTCAGTGTGCGCGACCCGGGCGATCCCAATCGCTTCGTCGTCAAGGGCCGCGGTTACGCGATCGACGTCTTGTCGCGCATGCAGCCCGAGAACATGGTCCTCTGCGATCTCAACGGCTATCTCATCGACGGGCCGCCGGGCGTGTTGCAATGCAACGAGGTCATGATCCATGCCAGCGTGTTCAAGGCGCGGCCCGATGTGAATTCGATCGTGCACGCGCATCCGCCATTCAGCGTCATGCTGACCGTGCTTGGCATACCGATCGTCCCGGTGGTGCTCGAAGGCCTGCGCCTCGTGCGCAAGCCCCTGCCGGTTTATCCGCATACCGCGCTCGTCACCTCGGCGGAGCAGGGGGCCGAGATGACCCGTTGCCTCGGCGCGGCGCGCGCCGTGCATCTCCTGGGGCATGGCGTGACGACGGTCGGCAAGACCATGGAGGAGGCGGTCACGGCGATGATCCAGCTCGAGCATCAGGCGCAGATGAACTACCACGCCTGCGCGATTGCCGGTCGCGACCATGCCAGCATCCCCGAGCCGCTGATCGAAGAATATCTGCAGTGGAAGCCGCTCGCCGAGCCGCATTTCCAGGAAGCGGTCGCGCGGCTCGGGCCGGCAAATATGGGCGGCAGCATCTGGACGGATCTGACCGAGCGCGCCGCCGCAGACTTGAACGGAGGCTGAAATGGAAGGCGCGGCAAGCGCGGCCTTCGGGATCGGCGCTGCCGTCCCGCGCGTCGAGGATGAGCGGCTGCTGACCGGGCGCGGCCGCTATGCCGACGATATCGCGTTGCCGCGCATGGCTTATGCTTATGTGTTGCGCTCGCCGCATGCGCATGCACGCATTCGTCGCGTCGACAAGGCGCCGGCGCTCGCCCAGCCCGGCGTTCTCGCCATATTCACCGCCGAGGACGCGGCAGCGGAGAAGCTCGGCGCTCTCACCTGCGGCACCTTTCCCAAGGCGCATGCGATCGGTGCATCCTACTGTCCGACGCAGCCGATCCTCGCTGCCGAGAAGGTGCGCCATGTCGGCGACCGCATCGCCTTCGTGATCGCCGAGACGCTCGCGCAGGCAAAGGATGCGGCCGAGGCGATCGTCATCGACTACGAGCCGTTGCCGGCCGTCATTCTCGGCGACGCGCTTTTACCCGCAGCGCCCAAAGTTTGGGACGAGGCGGCGAGCAATCTCAGCTTTCATGTCGAATTCGGCGACCGCGCCGGTGCAGAGGCGGCCTTTGCCGCCGCCGCGCATGTGACCAAGGCGCGTGTGCATTATCCGCGCGCCTCGGCCAATGCGCTCGAGCCGCGCGCGGCAATCGCCTATTACGATCCGGCCGATGGGCGTTATACGCTGTGCTCTTCGACTCAGAATCCGTTCCGCGTGCGCGAGGCGATCGCGCAAATCCTCGGTATTCCGCAGCCGAGCCTCAGGGTTCGCGCCCTCGATGTCGGCGGCTCTTTCGGCATGAAGGGTCAGGTCTACCCCGAGGAAATTCTCACGGTCTGGGCCGCGGCAAAGCTCGGCCGGCCGGTCAAATGGACCGCCGAGCGCAGCGAAGCGATCGCCTCCGACATGCATGGCCGGCATCAGATCGCCGAAGCCGAGCTGGCGCTCGATCGGGACGGCCGTTTTCTCGCCTTCCGCACCGCGGTCACGATCGATGTCGGCGCCTATCTCGGCGGCTCGGGCGGCGTGCCGCCGCACAATGCCGGGGTCAGCTATCCCGGCACCTATCGCATCCCGGCGGTGCACACCGCGGTGCGCGCGGCTTTCACCAATTCATCGCAGCTCGGCCCCTATCGCGGCTCCGGCAAGCCCGAGGCGAGCTTCATCATGGAGCGCCTCATCGAGAAAGCCGCGCAGGAGCTCGGCGTCGATGCGGTCGCGCTGCGGCGGCGCAATCTCATCCGGGCGGCCGATCTGCCTTATCGCACGATCGGCGGCGAACTCTATGATTGCGGCGATTTCGAGCGCGTGCTCGACGATGCGCTCGCCTTGGCCGAGCGCCACGGCCTGGTCCGCGCCGCCAATCCTGCCACCGCGAGCAAGCGCCACGGTGTCGGGCTGGCGATGCATTGCCAGCGGGCGGGCGGCTCTTCGGAGCGGATGGAAATCCGCTTCGCGCCCGATGGCGCCGTCTCGCTCTATGTCGGCACGCTGGCGACGGGGCAGGGCCACGAGACCATGTTCGCGCAAATGGTCGCGGATTGGCTAAGCATTCCGCCACAACGCGTGCGCGTGTTCCAGGGCGACACCGACAAGGTCATCTTCGGACGCGGCAGCTTCGCGCAGCGCAGCATGAGCGCCGGCGGCTCGGCGCTGAAGCGCGCCGCCGATAATGTGATCGAGAACGGCAAGCGGCTCGCCGCCTGGGTTTTCGAAGCGGCGGAAGCCGACATCGCCTATGAGCGCGGCGCATTTCAGGTTTCCGGCACCGACCGCGTCATCGGCTGGAGCGAGCTCGCGCGCCGCTCCTATATGGCGAATGGCGTGCCCAGCGAGCTCGGCATCGGCCTTGCCGGCGTCGGCACGCATGAAGGACCGAACACCTATCCGAATGGCTGCTTCATTTGCGAGGTCGAGGTCGATACCGAGACGGGCGTTGTCGAGGTCGAGCGCCTCTATTGCGTCGACGATGTCGGCCAGGCGGTCAATCCGCTTGCTCTCGAAGGGCAGCTCCATGGCTCGGTCGCGCATGGGCTCGGCGAGAGTTTGCTGGAGCGGGTGGTCTATGAGAGCGGCACGGGTCAGCTTCTGACCGGCTCGTTCATGGATTATGCGATGCCGCGCGCCGATGTCATGCCGGCGATCATCTCCGGCCTCGCTCCCGCGCCGACCAAGACCAATCTGATCGGCGCCAAGGGCGGGAGCGAGGCCGGCAATGTCGGCATGCCGGCGGCGATCGTCAACGCGATCGTCGATGCGCTGGCGCCTTTCGGCATCCGGGAGATTTCGCTGCCGGCGACGCCGGAGACTGTCTGGCGCGCGATCCGGTCGGCGCGCGCTTAGGACGCCAGCGGATCGCCGTGCAGCGCCTTCAGCTGGATGTCGATCTCGATCTGCGGGCGGATGTCGCTCAAAGCCACACGCGGCGCGGCGCCGGGCTCGGTGCCGCGCGCGGCGCTCGATCGGCCCCAGGCCCTCGGCGCGATCGAGGCGTCGCGTCGCCAGGTTTTGAGCGGCCGGCCTTCGGTTAGCGCGCCAAGCTCGCGACTCCACAGCCGGCGGATCGCGATCACGCCGACATCGCCGCGGCCGGTCCGTTCCGCCTCGCGGTCGGCCATGCGGCCTTGACCCAACTGCGCAATGTCGTCTTGAAGCCGCACCAGATCGACACGCGACGTGTCGACATTGCGCAGCGATCGACGGCCGCGCAGAATCTCCTCCGCAATGCGCTGATGCGGCAGATCGATCGCGGCGCGGCGCTTCTGATGCCGCGCCTCGACCTCGGCCGCGGCCTCGCCCGAAACGCAGACGCGGTGCAGGCTGAACTGCATATGCGAGACATCGTCGAGCGGCACCCACCAGAACAACGATTCCTGCCAACCCACTTCGGGATCGGTCGGCAGCGCCGTCATATAGAAGATATTGGGCATGCCGAATTGCTGGATGCGCAGCTGGCCGTCGCTTCGGGTGAAGGTATAGGTCACGCCCCAATCGGATTCCTCCGCGTGGAGCTGCGCGCCGCGGCCGATATTGCTGAACGACGCCATGTTGTCGCGATGGACGAAGGCGACATGGCTCATATCGAGCGCGTTCTCGAGGTTCTGGAAGTAGTTGCACTCGCGCAGATAGGAATCGACCTCGACCAGCCCGTCGAAAGCCTCGAACTCTGGATAGAGGGGAAAAGGCGGCGGCTCGCCGCTGCCCAAATAGGCGAAGATCAGCCCGAGATACTCCCGCGTCGGATGGGAGGCGATCCGGATGCGGTCGCAATAGCTCGAATCCTCCGCCGGTTGCTCGATGCATTGGCCGTCGGCCGCGAATTTCCAGCCATGATAGAAGCAGCGCAGCTCGTCGCCTTCGATCCAGCCCGAGGAGAGCTGCGTTCCGCGGTGCGGACAACGCGCATCGACGAGGCACACGCGGCCGCTCTCGCCGCGATAAAGCGTGAAGCTCTCGCTCATGATCCGGAGCGGGACAGCCGCGCCCGCGGCGAGATCGGCGCTGTGGTAAATCGGCTGCCAGAAGCGCCGCAGATAGGCGCCCGCTTCCGTCCCGGGACCCGTCCTGAGGAGAGTCTCGACCAGGGCCGAGCCTCGGCCGACGATTTTTGGAGCTGCCATTCCGAACCCCTTGTCTCTATCCCAGACTATGCCGTGAAAGCCCATCGAGCGGCAAGAAGCCGGCGCGCGGGTTCGCCGTGCCGCGTTGACAAGCAAGGCCTCTGCCTTTATCAGGCCGAGCCGGTCGCGCCGGTTGCAGGGCAGGGAAGGGAGCGCAAATGAAACAGGCACTTTTCGTCGGGCTTTTGGTTGCAATCGGGCTTGCGGCGGTGCCGCCCGCCGGCCGCGCGGCCGAGCCTGTCCTCAAATTCGCCAATCCCGGCTCGCCCACCGGCGACGTCTCGAAGCAGATCATCGAGCCCTGGATCGCCAAGGTGAACAAGGAAGCCGCGGGCATGTTCCGCGTGCAGCATTTCCCCGGTCCGGCGCTCGGCCAATTTCCGCAGATCTACGATCGCGTGCTGAACGGCGTCGCCGATTTCGCCTTCGGCCTTCTCGGTCCGATCTCGCGCCAATTCCCGCAGACCTCGGTCGCATCGCTCCCCTTCGAGACGCCCAACGCCACGATCGGCACGGTCGCGCTGTGGCACGTCTATGAGCGCGGCCTCATCTCGAGCGAATGGCAGCAGGTGAAGCCGCTGACGCTGATGGTCTTCCCCAACGTCGTCATCCACACCAAGAAGCCGATCCATAGCCTGGCCGATATCGACGGCATGAAGCTCAGCGTCCAAAGCCGGCTGCTCTCGGATACGATGCATCTTCTGGGCGTCGCGCCGATCACGCTCGCCGTCACCGATCTCTATGAGAGCCTCAACCGCGGCGTGATCGACGGCTCGGTGATCGGCTGGCCGGCGACGCGCAGCTATCGGCTCGCCGAGGTCACGGACAATCATTTGGAGGTGCCGCTCGGCGGCGAGGTCACCTTCGTGATGATGAACAATAAGACCTATGCGAAGCTGCCCGAGAAAGGCCGCGCCATCATCGATCAGAACTCCTTGGCGCCCTGGGCGACGGCGATCGGCAAGATTCTCGACGCCGATGACCGGGCCGAGAGCGAGCATGTCGCTCAAACCAAGGGGCAAACCGTCTCGAGGCTGCCGGCGGCCGAGCAAGCGAAGTGGAAAGCGAAGGTCGACAGCGTCGTCGAGGATTGGGTGAAGCGCACGCCCAACGGCGCCGCGGTGCTCGCCGCTTACCGCGAGGAAGTCGCCAAGCTGATGAAGAAATAGCAGCGGCGCCCCGCTCGGGCACGGCGCTACATCTTGAACAGCCGCTCCGAGTTCAGCCGCGCAAGCTTCTCTTTGTCTTCATCGCTGATCGAGAGGTTCTGCAGGAAATCCTTGGCGACGCGGTTGGGCTCGTAAGGCCAATCGACGGCGAATAGGATATTGTCGATGCCGAGCGCCAACAGGGTGCAGACGAAGGCCGGCTCGTACCAGTTGCCGCTGGTGGTGACGACGAGATTGTCCTTGATGTAGTCGAGCGCCGTCTTCTTGAGGCCGCGGCGCTTGGCCGAGCGATAGGTGTGGTCTTGCAGGCGATGCATGGCGAAGGGCAGGCCTTCGCCGAGATGCCCCAGGACGATCTTGAGCTTCGGATAGGCATCGAAGACGCCGGCGAACATGATGCGCAGGAAATGGCAGCTCGTATCGAGCGCGAAGCCCCAGGCCGAGCCCTGCAGCTCTTCATATCCCGCGAAATAGGCCTTGATCGCATCGGGGTGCGGCATCGCCGGATGGAGGTAGATCGGCACATCCAGCTTTTCGGCGGTCTCGAAAATGCCCCAGAATTTCTTCTCGTCGAGGAAGGCGCCCTGGGTATGGCCGTGGATCATCGCGCCCTTGAAGCCGAATTCCTTGACGCAACGCTCCAGCTCGCGGGCCGATGTATCCGGGTCTGCCGTCGGTAAGGCGGCGAAGCCGGCGAAGCGGTCGGGATGCTTGCGCATCGCCTCATAGAGACGCTCATTGGCATCGCGCGCCATCGGGATCGCGATCTCGGCGCCGAAGCCCTGCGCGCCCGGCTGGCCGAAGGACAGCAGCTGCACGTCGATGCCGGACTCGTCCATGTAGCGCAGCCGCGTCTCGCCGAGATCGAGAAGCTCTTTTGGGATGTCGTATCCCAGCTGCTCGCTGCGGCTCGAGATGAAGAATTTGCGGAATTCGCCGGCGGCAACGTGCTGGCGATAGAGCGGCGTGACGAAATGCTCCTCGACCGCAATGATCTTGGAGGGCGCTTTGCTGTGCAGATAATCCGACATCGCTCTTTCCTTGGCTCAGATGCGCAATTCGCCGAGATAGATGCTTTGGCCGAGCTCGGCCTCGACCGTCTTGGGCGCGTAGCCGGGTGCCGCGATCTCGATCGTGTAGCGGCCCGAGCCTTCCTCGAGCCGATCGAAGCGGAAATCGCCGTAATTGTCGGTCGTCGTCTCGGCGACAACCGTCCCGCCGTGAAGCAGCCGCACCGCCGCGCCTTCGATGCAATCGACGATCTCGCCGCTTTTGGCCGAAACCGAGCCGCCGATGAAGCAGCGCGTGTAGCGCCAGAGGTTGCGGTAATAAACCCGCGGCTTGGTGCCGAGCTCGGGCCGCATGACTTCGAGCCCTTCCTCGCGCGCGAGGCGCTCCATCTCGGCATCCTCCAGCTTCACGCTGCGGAACGCACCGGTCGGGCAGGATTGATGGGTTCGCGTCTTGTCCCAGCCGGCATCGAGAAGATGCGCTTCAAACGGCCAAGCCTGCGGCACTTGCAGCGCCTCGTTCCACCAGATATGGCCATAGGGGCAGGCATCGACGATCTGCTTTTGTCCCTTGGCCTTGACCGGATCGATCAGCACGATGCCGTCGTCGCGCTTGGTGACCGCGCCGTTTTTGCCGGCGGCGATGCAGGGCGCGTTGTCGCAGTGATTGCACATGGTCGGCACATAAGCGACATCGACCATCGGCACCTGGCCGCGCTCTTTCTGGAGAATGTTGATCCAGCGATGGCCGTGCTTCGGCATCGGCGCGGAATAGCCCGGCCAGGCATTGTCGATATATTCGTCCATGGTCGCGAGGGTGCAGAGATTGCAGTTGGTGCACTCGGCGACGTCGATGATCACGTTCCACTTGGCCATGCTGCGCTCCTCGGCGCGACTACTGTGCCGGCACCGGCTCGGGCAACTCGGCCGCGCGCCGCGCGGCCTCGCTCTTCGCTTCGCCGGCAAAGGCGGCCGAGACATGCTCGATCTTGCCGTCCCAGGGCACGATCTCGACCAGCGAATGCGAGCCCGCCAGCGAGTGCGTGGTCTTGGTCTGGGTGCGCTCGGGCGTCAGCAAGTTGAGGCAGCCGCCGCGATCGACGGATTTTCCGGGCTCGCCCAGCGGATCGTAGATCGCCGAGGATTCATAGCCATGGCACACGCCGCGCGGCAGACGCTCGGTCGGCAGCGCCGCGCACAGCACCGCGCCGCGATCGTTATGCACCTTGACGATATCGTGCTTCTTGATGCCGCGTTCGGCGGCATCGGTGCTGTTCATGCGGATGATCCAGTAATACCAGCCGCCGACATTGATGCGGTGATCGGGAATGTTGAGCAGGAAACTGTCCTTGCCGTCGCCCTGGGTGTGGAAGCTGTATTTCGAATGCGGCGTTAGGAGCTGCAGCGGATATTTCTCGTAAAGCACGCCGGAATGCGGGCCTTCCCAGGAGGGCTCGTATTTGACGATCGGTGGGCGCTCGGGGTCGTGGAAGCGTTTCAAACTGCTGCACTCGAATTCGAGCTTGCCGGATTGCGTTTGCAGGCCCTTCAAATACTCGCCGGCATAATCCGAGGGCAGAGGCTGCGGCTCGGGCACGTCTTTCTTGCGGTTCTCCCAGAACCAGCGGAAGGAAACCGGCGCGCGGAGCTTCTCCTTTTCGCTCGGCACGACGAAATAGCCGCGACGGATGAAGTCCTTCCACGAAATGTGCTTGGGCAAATCCGATCCATCGAACTGGCGCTTCACCCAATCGATCTCGTTGACGCCTTCCGAGAAGTAATTGGCAAGCCCGAGGCGCTTCGAAATCTCGTTGAAGATCCAGAAATCGGATTTTGACTCGCCTAGCGGCTTGATCGCTGGCGCCTGAAAGATGATGACGCGATGGTTGAGCTGCTGGTGGCCGTGATGCGCGTAGCCGCCGAGCCCCGCCCATTCGCTGATATCGACGCGCTCGAAATTGGTGCAGGCGGGGAGGACGATATCCGCGAATTTCGCCTCGCCTTCGAACCAGATCGACTGGTTGACGACGAATTCGAGATTGGCCGACTGATACATCCGCACATGGCGGTTGGTGTTGTTCATCGTCGCGAGGATCGAGCCGCCATATTTATAGAGCATCTTCACCGGCGCATGGCCGGGCGCGGGATAGGCGAATTTCGCGAATTGATGCTCGATCGACTTGCCGATCCAGGGATAACCCTCCGCCTTGCCGTCGGCGATCGCCTCGGGCATCCAGATGCGCGGAATGCGCTGGAACGGCGTGTTGATGGTCGGCAGCTGCGGCATGCGCTGATAAAGCTCGACCGGCATCGAGGTGCCTTCGAGATCGCCCGACATGCCGCCATCGGCATAGCCGGGGAAATAGAAATTGAAATCGATCGGGCAGCCCCACTGCAGATTGCCCATATTGACGCCGGGCTTGCCGAGGCCCTGCATGGCGATGAGGCACACCATGACGCGTGCCCATTGGATGCCGGTCTGGTTGCGGCAGGCGCCGCCATGGCCGTTGCCCCAGCCGCCGGGCGCGAGATAGACGCGCTTGCCGCCCCATTCGCGCGCCAGCGCCCGCACGTCCCGCGCCGGCACGCCGGTCTCCAACTCCTGCCATTCCGGCGTCTTCGCGATCCCGTCTTCCTCGCCGAGGAGATAGGCCTTCCACTTGTCGAAGCCGACCGTGTGGCTCGCGACATAATCTTTGTCGTAAAGCCCTTCCTTGATCCAGACATAGGCGATCGCCATCGCCATCGCGACCGAGGTCGTCGGCCGCGGCGCGAACCACTTGCCGCCCAGGAACTGCGCCGAGGCGTTGTAATGCGGATCGACATGGACGATTTTGATCCCGAGCTTCGGGTTCTTCAGCCATTGCCGGCGCACCGTGCCCTCCTGCGCGCCGTAGGAGCCGCTCGTCGTTTCGGGATCGGCCGACCAGAACACGATCATGTCGCAATTCTGCAGGCAGTCCTCGACCGTGCCGTAGGTTTCGGATTGGCCGACGCGCAGCGAATGGCCCCAATGATGCACCGCGCCCCAATACCAGCCTTCCCAGCTGTCGGGATTGTGATGCACGGCGGTGTGGCCGACGGCGTTCTTGAAGCGG
>DATNGG010000141.1:0-20884 GCA_035605975.1 Allostellaceae bacterium
GGCTCGAAGCCGCGCAGCTGCGGTATCACCTCGGTGCCGAAGAGCCGGATCGAGCGCATGAGATCCTCTTCGCCGAGATTGCCGAAATTGAACTCGCCGAAGAAAGTGTCGAAGACGCCTTCCTCGGCCCAGGCGCGCAGCTTCTTCGCCACCGTCTCGGGCGAGCCGATGAGGATGCGGTCATGCTCCACCAGCCAATCGGGATCGAGGAGATTGCGCATAGTCTCGGCCGCACCCGGCTCGCCGCGCTGCTCGAAAAAGGCCGCGTGCTCATGCTGCAGCGATTTGAGCTGCGCCGCGCTGTCGGCAGCCGGAAAGAATCCGCGATAGGCCTGGCCGGCATCGGCAAGGCCCCGCTCGCGCGCTTTCGCATCGGTCTCGTCGACATAAACGACGGTGCAATAGGCGATGTTGGGTTTGCGGCTATGCCCGGCTGCACGCCATTGCTCGAGGAAGCGGCGATAGCGCGGCGCCGCGTCTTCGCGCGGATAGACCAGGAAATAGCCGGGATTGATGCCTTCCGTGGCGCAGAATGCGAGCGTCGCGGGGTCGCGCGTTTCGATCCAGAGCGGCGGCAGCGGGCGCTGATAAGGATTGACCGCGAGCTTGGCGTCCTTGAAGCGGTGATATTTCCCCTCGAAGCTGAAGCTCGGCGCGTCGGTATAGGCCGCGCGCAGGAAGCGGACGAATTCGAGCGTCACCTCGCGCCGCGTCGCGAAATCGACGCCGAAGGGCTCGAAATAGCGCAGCGAGATGCCGGGCACGAGGCCAACCTCGAGCCGGCCCTCGAGCATCTGATCGGCGAGCGCGATTTCCTCGGCAAGGCGCAGTGGGTGATGCAGCGGCACGATATGGCCCATCCCGCCGAGGCGGATGCGCTTGGTGCGCGCGCCCGCGCCGACGGCGTAAAGGCTCGGCGCCGACATCCAGCTCTCATCCGGCCGGAAATGATGCTCGACGCAGAAACCATAATCGAAGCCGAGCTCGTCGCAGAGCTGCAGCTCGCGCCAGAGCTGGCGATAGCGCTCGGCAGGACTCATGCCCGGTTTGCCCCAGACATGGGCGAAATGCGCGAATTTCATTCTTCACCTCGCTTGCAACACGCGCCGGCCGGGTCATTTTCCCGTCTGTTCGGAGAACACCCTAATCTGGTTTTACCAAGAAGGCCGGGGAAGGCCCAGCACCAGCCATAGGCAGAGCAGGCCTGCGACATATTGACGGGCTTTCGGCCCTGGCGCAGCATGGCGGCCATGATCTCCCGCGACGCACGCGTCAACTCGCTCATTGGCACCGGACATTTCCTGTCGCATTTCTATCAGCTCTGCCTGCCGCCGCTGTTCCTCGTCTGGCAGGATCAGTTCAATGTCAGCTTCGCCGAGCTGGGCTTGGCGCCGGTGGTGATGGCGGTGATGGCCGCGGCGATGCAAACGCCCTATGGCTTCCTGGTCGACCGCTTCGGCGCGCGGCGCTTTCTCATCGGCAACACCCTCGTCATGTCGATCGCCATCGCGCTCATGGCCTTCGCCACCGCCTATTGGCAGATTGTCATTCTGGCGGGGATCTCGGGCGCGGCCAACGCGGTCTATCATCCGGCGGATTACAGCATTCTTGCGGGCTCGATCCGCAAGGAACGCATGGGTCAAGCCTTCGCCATCCACACCTTCACCGGCAATGCCGGCTTCGCCCTGGCGCCGCCGGTCGCGGCGGTGCTCTTGGCGCTGATCGGCTGGCGCGAGACTTTGCTGGTGCTGGGCCTGCTCGGCCTGCCGGTCGCCGCCGCGATCGTGTGGCAGAGCGGCATTCTCCAGGAGCAGGTGCGCAGCGAGAAGAAAGCGGGCGGCATGACGGTCGGCAAGCTGCTGCTCGACCGCACGCTGATCCTGTTCTTCTTTTTCTATCTCCTCGGCTCCATGGCCGGGAGCGGCATCCAAGCCTGGCTCATCACCATCCTGCACGAGCAGAAAGGCGTCGCGCTGGCGCTCGCCTCGACGGCGCTCACTTCGTATATGGTCGGCACCAGCGCCGGCGTCCTGATCGGCGGCTCCATGGTCGATCGCTGGAAGCGCTTCATCGCCGTCTTCGTCGCCGCTCTCACGACCTTCTCGTCGGCGCTGATCTTTCTCGTCGGCATATTGCCGGTGGGCGGCATCGCCGCGATCGCCCTCATGTTCTTCGCGGGCGCCGCCTTGGGCGGCAGCCGCACGCCGCGCGATATCATGCTGAAGGACGCGGCGCCCCCGGGCGAGATCGGCAAGGTCTTTGGCTTCGTCAGTTCGGGCCTGCCCTTGGGCGGGGCGCTGACGCCCGTGCCCTTCGGCTATCTCATCGATCACGGCCATTCCGAATGGGTGCTCGTGACCGCGGCCGCGATCCTGCTCGCGAGCCTCCTTTGCATGGGCTCGGCGCGCGCCTCGGCGAAGAGCGATGCCGCAATCGTCGCCGCGGAGTAGCGCTCAGCCGCCTTCCGTCACCATCACGATCTTGCCGAAATGCGCATTGTTGCGCATATGCGTCTGCGCCGCTTCGGCTTCGTCGAGCTTGAAGACGCGGTCGATCGGCAGGCGCAAAGTCCCCGCGGTCACCGCGTCCATGAGATCGGCGCGCATGTTCTTGACCTCGGCGCGCAGCTCCTCCATCGAGCGCGTGCGATGGGTGACGCCGATATAGGCGATGCGCTTGTTGGCGTGGAGATTGAAGTCGAACTCGCCGCGCCCGCCGCCGAGCCGGCCGACATTGACGATGCGCGCGAGCACGGCGGCGGCTTTCATGTTCTGATTGGCGACGCTCGCCGAGACCATGTCGATGATGAGATCGACGCCTTTGCCGTCGGTCGCCTTCAGCACCGCCTCGGACCAATCGGCCTGGCGCGTGTCGATCGCATGATCGGCGCCGAATTCCTTGAGGCGCGCCCGCCGGCCATCATTGGTCGAGCTGCCGAAGACCAGTTTTGCGCCTTTGAGCTTGGCGATTTGCAGCCCCATCAACCCGACCCCCGAGCTCGCACCTTGGACCAGCACGCTCTCGCCGGGCTTTAACCGGCCATTGGTGACGATCGCGTCATGCATGGTGCCGAGCGAGGTCGGCAGGGTGGCAGCCTGCTCCCAGCTCATATTGTTGGCCGGGATCGCCGTCGTTCGCCCCCAATCCGTCACCGCGTATTCGGCATAGCCGCCCTGGCCGGTACACATGACGCGGTCGCCGGGCTTCACGCCTTTGACCTCGGCGCCGCATTCCACCACCTCGCCCGACCATTCGATGCCCGGAATCGTGCCGGTCATCCGCGTATGGCCCGAGCCGTAGGCGCCCGGTAGTTCGGCGCGGTTGAGGCCGATAGCCCGCACCTTGACGAGCACCTCGGTGGGCTTCGGCTTGGGCTGCGGCACCTCGCGAATCTCGAGGCCTGCTTCGCCGACGACGGCTGCCTTCATCTCGATCCTCCCCTTCCTTATCGCCACGATGGCTAGCACAATCGCCGGACTCGCGGTAGCGGCCCCGGCCGTTGTAAATTGTCGGCATGACCGATTATTGGCTGAGCAAACTGTTCTTCGATTTGCAAAATCCCGCCGCCGCGGCGGAATACCGCGCGGACCGGGCGAAGGTGCTGGCGCGCTATCCCTTGGCGCCCGAGGTGCTTGACGCGATCGCGCGCGACGATGTCCTCTTCCTCGGCCGCCGCGTCAATGCGTATTTGCTGCGCTATTATTTCGGCGCCGCGGGAATGAGCGACGCCGTCTTCCTCGAGAAGCTGCATCAAAGCGGCAAGGAGGCAAGCCATGGCTGAACTCGTCGGCGCCTTTGCCGCGAGCCACGCGCCGCTCATTGCGCGCGATTGGCACCGGTTTTCCGAGGAGCGCCGCAGCGAGATCGCGGGGGCTTATCGCGAGCTCGGCCGGCGCATGACCGCGGCACGGCCCGATGTGATCCTCGAGCTCTCGCCCGATCATTGGACTAATTTCTTCCTCGACAATCTGCCGAGCATCTGCATCGGCGTCGGCGAGAGCCATGAAGGGCCGTCCGAGCCCTTCATGAAGGGCTTTCCGCGCTCGATCGCGGGGCATGCCGCGCTCGGCATGCACATTGCCGCAACCGCGCTTGCCGAAGATTTCGAGCCCTCGATCTCGCATCATTTGAAGCTCGATCACGGGTTTTGCATTCCGCTCGAGCGCATGGAGCTGCCGGCGCTGCCGCGGCTCGTGCCGATCACCGTCAACGATCTCGAGCCGCCGATGATGAGCATCCGGCGCTGCTTTGCCTGGGGCCGGCTCTTGGCGCGCGCGATTGCCTCCTATCCGGAGAAAAAGCTGCGCGTTGCGATTCTCGCCACCGGCGGCCTCAGCCATTCGATCGGCGAATCGACCATGGGCGCGATCGACGAGGCCTTCGATCGCGATTGCATCCGCGCTTTTACCGATGGCGCCGAGGCGCCGCTGACGCAATTCCTCGAAGCGCATATGGCGGATGCCGGCAACGGCACGCATGAGGTGCGCAATTGGGTGATCGCCCATGCCGCCGCCGGCGCGCGCGGCTTCGATCTCATCGATTACCGCGCGATCCCCGAAGTCTATGTCGGCTGCGGCTTCGCCTCCTGGCGGGTCTAGCGCCGCCGCGCCGTCTCGTTATTTCGCGGGCCGCGTCGGGCTCAAGCCCTTGGGCAGCGCGAGGCCCGCGATCACCACCAGCGCGACGAAGAAAGCCGCGACCCAATAGACGTTGCGGATCGCGTCGGAGACCGCGAGCAGTACCTCGCCGGCTTGCGCACCGAGCTTGTCGCGCAAGGCGGGCTCCATGATCCGCTCGACCGCGTCGCCGCCCAACAGCCCGGCCAGGCTGACATTGACGACGCCGCCATAGATCGCCGTGCCGATGGTCTGGCCGAGCATACGGCTGAAGGCGATCAAGGAGGTCGCGGTGCCGCGCCGGCTCCAATCGACGCAGCTTTGCGCCGAGACGGTATAGGTGTTTTGGGTCAGCCCCATGCCGATGCCGACGAGCCCCGTCCCGACCGCCGCCCAAAGCGGGCCGCGTGTGGGATTGAGGAGGATCAGCATGGCGATGCCCCAAATGAGGAAGAGGGCGCCGACCATCGTCGCCATGCGATAGGAGCTGCGCAGCATGATCCGGCCGCCCGAGGCCGAACCCGCGATCCAAGTGACCGAGCTGACCGCCAGCACATAGCCGGCGATCAGAGGCGTGCGGCCCATCACGCCCTGCACATAGGCGGGCAGGAAGGTCGTGCTCGCCATGACGACGCAGCCGACGCCGAAGCAGGCGATATTGCCGCAGGCAAGAATGCGATTGCGCAGCAAGCTCAGCGGCAGGATCGGCTCCGCCGCATAATGCTCGCGGACGACGAAGGCGGCGAGAATCGCGAGCGAAAGCCCGAGCACGGCGCAGAAGCGCGCGATGCCCAGCGCTTGGGCCTGAATGAAGGCATACATCACCAGGCCGATGCCGAGCGCCATCAACGCGGCGCCCGAATAGTCGATGCGATGCGCGCGCCGCTCGATCGTCTCGTGGAGCGCGAAGGCGAGCAGCAGGAAGGCGGCGATGCCGATCGGCACCGTGACCCAGAACACCCAATACCACTCGGCGCGCGAGACGACGAAAGCGCCGAGCACCGGGCCGATGATCGCGGCGATGCCCCAGACGCTCGAAAAGAACCCCGCCATGCGCGCGCGAATCGCCGGCGGATACATGTCGCCGATCAAGGTCTGATTGACCGGCTGCACCGCGCCGGCGCCGACGCCCTGAATGACGCGGAAGACGATGAGAGACGGCATGTTCGGCGCGAAGCCGCACAGCGTCGTGCCGATGAGGAAGAGGCTCAGCCCGAAGAACAGCACGCGCTTGCGGCCCAAAATATCCGCGAGCCGGCCATAGATCGGGATGGTGACGCCCTGGCTGAGAAAATAGGCGCTGAACACCCAACTGAAGAGCTCGAACCCGCCGAGATGGCCAACGATGGTCGGCATCGCGGTCGCGATTACCGTGCCCTCGATGCCGGTCATCAGGATCAGCACGACGGACGCCGTCAGAATCCAGGTGCGCTGCGCCGCGCCGGCCGCGATCGGACTGTCCGCGCGAAGCTCTGCGCCGCGCGTCGAAGCAGGATCGCTCAAGGTGCGCTCAATTCAATAGGATTCGACCCAGGGACGAAGCTCGATCTCCGCCGTCCACGCGCTGCGCTTTTGGCGATGCACGTGAAGATAGCTCTGGGCGATCGCATCGGGCTCGAGCAAGCCGTCGGGGCCGCGCTCATTGGCGCGCGGATCATCGCCGCGCCTGATCCCGCCATCGATGACGAAATGCGCGACATGGATGTTTTGCGGCGCTAATTCGCGCGCCATGCTCTGCGCGAGGCCGCGCAATCCGAACTTTCCCATCGCGAAAGGCGCCGAGCGCGCATAGCCCTTGATGCTGGCGGAGGCACCGGTGAAGAGGATGGTGCCGTGACCCTCTTTCAGCATCAGCCGTGCCGCCTGCTGCGCGACGAGAAAGCCGCCGAAGCAGGTGACGGTGATGGTTTTCAGCACTTCCTGCGGATCGAGCTCCGCCACCGGGCCGCGCGTGCGGTAGCTGGGATTGTAGACGACGAGGTTCGGCGGCCCCATATCGGCGACGACCGATTTGAACAGCGCTTCGACATCGGCGGCGCGCTCGGCATCGCAGGCATAGGCGCGCGCGTGCGTCTCTTTGCTGAGGGCGGCGAGCTTGTCGGTGCGCCGCGCGGCGAGCGCCACGCTCATGCCTTCCTTGTGAAACAGCCGCGCGAGCGCCGCGCTGAGGCCCGTGCCGGCGCCGACGATGAGCGCAATCTCGGCCATGTGGCGTCTCCCTTTGATGCGCGATCGACTTACTTCGGCGCGCGGCGCGCGGACAGCAGAAGCTCCGCCTCGGCGCGGGCGGCGTTGCGGCGTTGCGGCTGATTCTTCAGCTCGACGACCACTGTCTTGGCGTGCCGATCATGGACCGTGCCGCCGCTCACCGGCGAGCTGGGCGCCGCGTTGACGAGACGAAGCGAGGCAAGCCGCGTGTGCTCGCCCGCGCCCGCGAGCGTCGCTTCGATCTCTTGTCCCTTGAAGAGCCGCGCGACGCCGAAGCTCGCGAGCATCGCCGCATCGACCGCGATGTCGCGGCTGAAGCCGGGCAGCCGCAATGCACCGTGCCCGGCACGGCTGTCGAACCATTGAACGACGCCGCGGATTGCGCCTGCGGGAGCGGGCGCGAGCAATGCCGGGAGCTCAGCCGGCGTCTGCGCGGCAAGCTCCGCGCGCCGCACGAGCGTCGGCGCGGCCGATTTCGGCTCGACTTCGGCAGCGGGCGCGGCGGCCGGTTGCGGTGTCTCGGCCGGCGCGGCGCGCCCAGGCGCGGTACGGCGCGGCCGCGCTTCTCGCGTCACGCGCGGCGCGGGGCTCTCTGCGTCGAGCGACGCCAAGGCACGCTGAACATTTGCGATCACTTGCGGCACCTCTTCCAGCGGCGTCGGGCGCGCGGCGAGAAGCTTTGCGACCATGCGTGCGGCATCGAATTTTTCGGCCATGTTAGCGTCGCTCTGGGTGCCCGATGGAAATCTCTTATCATGTTCTGATCCTTTGGCAAGAGGCCGACAATTGACCCGAAATCGAACGGACGATAGGTTGGCCCCCGGGTGACAGGCTGGTGACTCGCGCGCTTATCGGTGCCGCGGCAGCGGCGGCGGGATCTTTCGTGCTGTGGCTCGTTCTCGGCATCGAGCCGGGCGCGGCGAGTCTTTCGGCCGGTCTCGCGGTCGCAGCGGCAATCGGCGGCTGGGCGTGGGTTGCGGCTTTATAACAGGCAAGGGAGATCCGGAAGAATGTTATCGGTCATGCGAAAGTTCCTCGGTGCGGCTGCGCTGGTCGCCGGCATTGCGCTCTGCGGCACGGCCTCGGCGCAGGAAAAAGCGGCAACGCCCTTGGCGATCAATTATGCGAGCCCCAACGCGATCTGGTGGTCGGTCGATGTCGGTCTCGACAAGGGCTTCTTCAAGGAAGAGGGCTTCGCGACCGAGACGATCCCCTTCCAGAACTCGCCGCAAGCGATTCAGCTCATCGTGTCGAAATCCGCGCAGATCGCAGGCGTGCAGCCGGAATCGCTGATGGACGCCAATCGGCACGGCGCCGATCTGGTCGCGATCGCGCAGCCCGAAAGCGCGCCCGACTGGTCCTTCGTCGTCTCGAAGTCGATCAAGAGCTGGGCGGACATCAAGGGCAAGATCATCGGCTTCAGCTCACTCAAGGTCAACGAGGTGTGGCTCACCGAGAGGCTGCTCGCCGCACACGGCTTGAAGCGGAGCGATTGGACCGGGATTCAGGTCGGCATCACGCCGCTCAAAGTCGCGGCGATGGAGAAGGGCTCGATCGCCGGCGCCGCCTTGTTCCAGCCCGGCGCGGAGAAGGCGATCCAAAGCGGGCTGAAGGAGCTCGGGCGCTACGCGCAGATCGGCGCCTATCCGCCGACGCTCGTCGTCGCGAGCCGCAGCTGGGCGATGCAAAACAACAATGGCGCGCGCGCGAAAAAGGCGTTCGAGCGCTCGCATCAGTGGCTCGCCGATCCGGCGAACCGCGCCGAGGCCGAGCGGATCCTCCAGAAGTACACGAAAGTCGATGCCGAAATCGCCAAGACGATCTATCAGCAGCTGTTCATTACGGATAAGAGCTACAGCCGCACCGGCGACGTCGATCCGGCGGGCTTCAAGCGCGCGCTGCAACTCGTTGCCGATGCCGGCGAAATCGCCGCCGACAAGCTGCCCGCGCCCGAAACCATGATGCTGCCGCGCTGAGCGGCGGTCGCGGTTCCCCGCGTCCGGTGAAGAAAACGCATGGCTGCTAGCGTCGAGGGCGAATTGACAGTGCCGATGCCCGGGTGTTACCTCCGACAGCCTTCGAGCGGAGTCGGCTGATCATGCCGCGAGTATCCATCGGCGACAGTCGCATGTATTACGAACGGCACGGCGGCGGGTTTCCGGTGCTGTTCGTGACCGGGCTTTCGGGCTATGCCAGCTTCTGGCGCGATCAGATTCCGGCCTTTTCGCGCAGCTACGACGTGATCGTCTACGACCATCGCGGCGTTGGCCAGAGCGATCATGTCGGCGCCGCTTCGAGCATCGACCGCCTGGCGGCCGACGCCATCGCCCTCATCGATCAGCTCGGCCTCAAGAAGATTCACATCATCGGCCATTCCGCGGGCAGCGCGGTGGCTCAAATTCTCGCGATCGACCATCCGGAGCGGCTCGCGAGCGTGGTGCTGGCCGGGGCCTGGACCAAGCCGGACGCCTATTTCCGCCGCTTCTTCGGCCTGCGGAAGGAATTGCTGTCGCGGCTCGGCCCCTCCTCCTACATCCAGGCCAACACGCTGTTCCTCTATCCCGCCAACTACATTGCCGCCAACAACGAGCATCTGCGGCAGCTCGAAGCGCAATGGCTTGCGAATTTTCCGCCGCTCGAAGTGACCGCGAGCCGGATCGATGCGATTTTGGCATTCGACCGCACTGCCGATCTCAGCCGCATCCGCGTCCCGACCCTCGTGCTTTCGGCGCATGACGACCTCATCACCCCGTCCTATTTCGGCGAGGAATTGGCGCGCCGCATTCCGGGTGCGGAAGCGAAATTTTTCCCGCAAGGCGGGCATGACTTCACCCGCGTCGTGCCGCGCGAATTTAACCAAGCGGTGTTGCCCTTCCTCCAGGCTCACACCCCGCGGGAACAGGCTTAACGCGCTGTTTCTTCACGCTTCTTAAAGCCTTTGCCCGCACCATCCGACGATCGCGATCCGTCGATCTCGGATGCTTGGGCAGTATGGCTGAATTTCCACGAGATTCCTTTGGCGTCGCAGGTGCGCCGCAAGACGCACCGGGCTCGGAGCGCTCGCCGGTAACGCGGGCGCTCGCCGCGGCGGGCGACGTCGCCTATGTCTGGGAGCTCGAGAGCGACGCGCTCCAATGGCATGGCGCGCTGAGCGATCTGGGCTTTGCCGCCTCGACCGTGCTCGCCCGCGGCCAGGCCTTCGCCGAGCGGATCAACCCCGACGACCTGCTGCTGCGCCAGCAGCAGCTGCATGCGCATTACACGCGCGGCTCGCGCTTCGACTGCGAATACCGCATTCGCCTCGAGAGCGGCGATTTCGCCTGGCTGCATGACCGGGGCGCTGCCGAGTTCGATGGCGCCGGCCGGCCCAAGCGCGTCTTCGGCGTGCTCCGGCTCGTCACGTCGCGCAAGCATCAGGAGCAGCAGCTCGAGCATTGCGCCAATTACGACGAGCTCACGGGCCACTTCAACAAGAAGCGGCTGCGCGAGGTGCTGGATCATCTCTTGGCCGCGAGTTTCCGCGCCAGCCACCCGGGCGCCTATCTCGCGGTCGGCATCGACAAGCTCGCGACCATCAACGACGCCTTCGGCTACAAGGCCGCGGACGAGGTGCTGGTCGAGATCGGCCATCGCCTCGATCAGTGCCTGCGGGCCTCGGACGTGATCGGCCGGGTCGGCGGCGACCGGTTCGGCATCGTCCTGGCGCATTGCGCCGAATCGCATGTCGCCGCGGCCGCCGACAAGATTCTCGCCGCGGTCAGCCGCGTGCCGATCGAGACCGCGGTCGGCCCGATCTACGCCACCGTCTCGATCGGCTCGGTCGCTTTCCCCGATCAGGCGAAGACCGCTTACGAGGTGATGACCCGCGCCGAGAGCGCGCTCGCCGAGGCCAAGCGTGCCGGCCGCGACTGCCTCGTGCCCTATCGTCTCTCTGAAGAGCAGCGCAGCCGCCACCGCGTCGACATGGCGCTGGGCGAGCGGGTGCAGCGCGCCTTGAAGGAGGGCCGTCTCACCCTCGCTTATCAGCCGGTGGTGGCGAGCACGACGGGCGCGATCGACTATCACGAATGCCTGTTGCGCATGATCGCCGAGGATGGCCGCATCGTGATGGCCGGCGCCTTCGTGCCGGCGATCGAGCAGCTGGGCTTCATCCGCATCATCGACCGTTTCGTTCTGGAAACGGCGGTGGCCGAGGTCGCGGAGCACAAGGACATCTGCCTCGGCATCAACATCTCGGGGCTTACCGCGACCGACCGGCCGTGGCTGCGGACCTTCACCTCGCTGTTGCGCAACAAGCCCGAGGTCGCGCGCCGCCTCCTGGTCGAGATCACCGAGACCGAGGCCTTGCACGACATCGAGGAATCGGTGCGCTTCGTCGGCACCTTGCGCGATCTCGGCTGCCGCGTCGCGCTCGACGATTTCGGCGCCGGCTTCACCTCGCTGCGCCATCTTCAGGCCTTGGCCGTCGACATCGTCAAGATCGATGGCTCCTTCGTGCGCAATCTGACGCAGAGCACCGAGAACCAGGTCTTCCTGCGTCATCTCGTCGGCTTGGCGCGCGGCCTCAATCTTCAGACCGTCGCCGAATGCGTCGAGACCGCCGAGGAAGCGGCGATCCTCCGGCATGAAGGCGTTGGTTTCCTCCAGGGCTATTATTTCGGCGCGCCCTCGCTCGAGAAGCCCTGGCTCGTCAAGCCGCCCAAGCGCCAAACCCTCTCGAGCGCCGCGGGCTAAGCGGCACTTTCGCGTCTCAGACTGGTGCGCGCGCGGCTTTGATGCCGATGCGGCGCAGCAGTGCCGCAAGCTGCTTTCCGGTGTGGGTCTCGCCGAGCTGCGCCGCAATCACGGCGCCCATGACGCTGACGAGAAACCACCAGGCGAGCTCGCAGAGAAGCCAGACATCAAGACGCAGCGCGCTCACCATCGTGGCGCGGAGACCCGTTGCCGCGGCCAGCGCGAGGAGATGATTATCGAAAAAAGCGCGCCACATCAGCAGCACCGTCACCAGCCCGGCCGTGGCGCAAAGGCGCTTCAGCCCCGGCTCTTGCGCATGGTGACGCAGCGCCAGAAGCCCCGCGGCGATGACGAGCGCGTAGGCCGCAAAGCGCAACCGCGACGCCGACGCCATAAAGAGGCCCGCGAGCAGGACCAGCATGAAGATGACGAGATCGGGATTGCCGCGCTCGAGGGCGAAGACGATCGTGGTCGAAAGCGTCGTCGCGACGCGCAGGCCCGTCTCGGCAAGGCTTTGCGCCGGCGGCAGGGCGACGAGGCTGAGAATGAACAACAGACCCAAGCCGAAGCCGAGCGCATCGCTGAAGCTCGGTGCGACATAAGCGAGCGGCAGCCAGAGCGGCCCGTAATTGAAGGGGCGCCGCATCAGGTCGCAGGGATCGCTCACCGCCACATCGATGCCGAGGCGATGGCAATGCCAAGCCGCTGTCAGCCCATGCATGTCGAGGAAGGGGCCGAAGATGCCGGGGTCACGCCCCAGAAGCGGAGGATTGCCGCATAGGCCTCGTGCCCGCCAGCGGCATAAAGCGCGGCGAGCGCCAGAAACGCCACCAGCGCCGCCAGCGGCGGCGCGAGGCGGTAGAGGCTGAGACGCGGTGCCACGGGCGCGAAGACCTGGAAAGCAAATGCCTGCGCCGGTGCCCGCGAGGGCGCGGCGGATCAGTATCGCGCGCGCTTCGTTACGGTTTTTTCGACGGGCGTGCGGTCTTGCTTGAGAGGGCGGGCGGGGCTCAACCCGGGCCCTTGTCCTTCTTGCCGAAGGCATCGACCTGGTTCTGCAGCTCGTTGATGCGCTTCTTCAACTCGTCGAGCGAGCCGTTGGGCTCGGCCTCCTTGCCTTTCTCGCCCGGCTTGTCGGGCGAAGGCGGGAACGGCGAGAACATCTTCATCGTCTGCTCGAACAGCGCCAAATTCTGCTTGCCCATCTGCTCGAGCGGCCCAAACGGAAAGAGCCCGCCGAACGCATCCTGCAGGCTCTTTCTCATCTGCTCCTGGTTGCGCGCGAAGGACGACATCGCGTGCTCCAGATAGCGCGGCACCAGCCATTGCATGCTGTCGCCGTAAAGGCCGATGAGCTGCCGTAGGAAGCTGATGGGCAGAAGATTCTGCCCGCCTTTCTGCTCTTCCTCGACGATGATCTGGGTCAGCACCGCACGGGTGATGTCCTCGCCGGTCTTGGCGTCGTAGACGACGAAATCCGCACGCGCCTTCACCATGCGCGAGAGATCGTCGAGGGTCACATAAGAGCTGGTCGAGGTGTTGTAGAGCCGGCGGTTGGCGTATTTCTTGATCACCACCGGCGGGGTTTCGGCGCCGCCCTGTTCCGTCATTTGCTCTGCACCTTTCGGCTCCGCCATGGGCCCACCGGCTCTATACCCCTGAACTGCTTAAAGTTTAGCATAACAGCTTTGGGCCCCGCGGCTCCAGGATTGAGATGGGCCAAGCCTGGGATGAAGCATGGTTCCGCGTCGTGCCCCGCCGACGATGCGGCCCGCTGGCGCCCCGGGGCGCGGCCCGTTATGCTCGGCGCCCATGGCGGAACCGCCGGACCTCGCTTCCCTTGCCAAGCGCTATGTGGATCTGTGGCAGGACCAACTGATCGCGATGGCGGCCGATCCCGCCCTGGCCGAGAGCACGGCACGCATCCTCGCGGCGCTGGCGCCGGCGGTGTGGCCACACCAGGACCGCGGCTTTGACGCCGGGCCCGCGCCAAGGGCCGCGGCCGCTCGGGCTGCACCTGACGAGCGCGATGGGCGCGTGGCTCAGCTCGCGCGCCGCCTCGCCGCTCTTGAGAAGCGGCTCGCGGCTCTGGAGGCCGGGCTTCGCGGTCCAAGGCGCGGCGCTCAGCCTCGCGCTCAACGCCGCCCTCGCAAAAAGCGCGGCTGAGCCCGGCCGCAACGATCCGGAGGACCCTTTCCTCGAGGCACTCGACCGCGAGCTGATTGCCCGCGCCGCGGCTTTCCTCGACGGGATCGAGCGCTATCGCCGGCACCCCTATCGCCGCGGCCTCGCTGACCCGCCGCTCCTCTGGCGCGAGGGGACGACGCTGCTGCTCGATTACGGCCCGCCCGACGGCGCGCCGCTCCTCGTCGTGCCCTCGCTCATCAACCGCGCCTATATCCTCGACCTCGCGCCGGGGCAGAGCCTGCTGCGCTATTTGAGCAGCCAGGGCCTCCGCCCCATGCTGGTCGATTGGGATGCGCCGGCCGCGGCAGAGCGGCGCTTCGGCCTCGACGATTACATCGTCAAGCGCCTCGAGCCCGCGCTCGATGCGGCGCGCGAGGAGGCGGGCACGGCGCCGATCGTCATGGGGTATTGCATGGGCGGGCTCTTGGCGCTCGCCTTGGCCGCGCGCCGGCCGGGTGATGTCAAGGCGCTGGCGCTGCTGGCGACGCCGTGGCGCTTTCATGCCGAGCGCGCGGAGCATGCGCGGCTCTTGGGCGCGCTCGCCGAACCGATCGCGCGAAGCTTCGCGGCGCTGGGCGAAGTTCCGGTCGATGTGCTCCAGGCGCTGTTCTTCGCGCAGGACGCGCTGACGGCGTTGCGCAAATTCACCCGGTTTGCCGAGCTTGCCGAGGGCAGCGCCGCGGCGCGCGGCTTCGTTGCGCTCGAGGATTGGCTCAATGACGGCGTGCCCCTTGCAGTCAAGGTCGCGCGCGAGTGCCTCGGCGGCTGGTATGGCGAGGATTTGCCCGGGCAGGGGCGCTGGCGCGTCGCCGGCAGGCGCGTGCTGCCGGCAGCGGTCCAAATGCCGAGCCTCGTCGTGGTGCCGGGCAATGACCGCATCGTGCCGCCGAAGACGGCGGAGGCCCTCGCCGACGCGCTGCCCCAAGCCGAGCGCATGACGCCGCCTTTGGGCCATATCGGCATGATCACCGCGCGCGAGGCGCCAAGCGCGGTGTGGGCGCCGCTCGCCGCTTGGCTCAACGCGCAGAGCGTATAGCACGAATCCTTGAGCGCGCCGCGCCGGCGAAATGCTAGGATCGCCCGCATAACCGCGTGGATTGATCCGATCCAGCGCCGCGCCGGGGGCGCGTCATGATTTCCAACTGCGCTTGCGGCACGCCTCATTCCGGGAATTCGCGAAACCGCCATAGATAAGGTCACAGGAGCCATGTGCGACCAGCCCGATCAGGTTTTTCACCGCGACGGTTTAAGGCGCCGGAATTTCCTCAAGGCCGCGAGCGCCGCCGGCGCGCTCGGACTTGCCGGCGACGGACTCCTCGCCGCTTCGGCCCGGGCCGACGCGCTCACCAAAGCCGAGCGCGACCGGATGACGCCCGAGGACATCATCGCCATGATGAAGAAGGGCAATGAGCGCTTTCGCTCCGGCGTCCGCAAGAACCGCAACTACCTCAACGAGCAGAAGGCGAGCGCGAAGGGGCAATATCCCGCGGCCGTGTTCCTCAGCTGCATCGACTCGCGCGCCCCGGCCGAGGTGATCATGGATCTCGGCCTCGGCGATATCTTCAACTGCCGCGTCGCCGGCAATATCGAGAATCCGGACATTCTCGGCAGCATGGAGTTCGCCTGCAAGGTCATGGGCGCGAAAGTCGTTCTCGTGATGGGGCACACGGGCTGCGGCGCGATCAAAGGCGCGATCGATCATGCCGAGCTCGGCAATCTCACCGGGCTGCTCGAGAAGATCAAGCCCGCGGTCGAGGCGACGCGCTATGAGGGCGAGCGTTCGGCGAAGAACTATGCGTTCGTCAATGCGGTCGCGCGGCGGAATGTCGATATGACGCTGAGCGCCATCCGCAAGGACAGCCCGGTGCTCGCCGGCCTTGAGACCGACCATAGGATCAAGATCATCGGCGCGATGTACGACCTCGAAACCGGCGGCGTCGAGTTCTTCGCGTAGCTCGGTCGGTGCGGCGGCTTAGGCCCGCCGCACCTCTCAACCCTTGCTGATGCGCTCGGCCTCGGCGCGGACGCGCACCGCGGTGTCGTTCGCCTCGCGGACAATGCGTGCCACGTCGAAGCCGACGAGCTTGCCGCCGCGCTTCAGGATGCGCCCATCGATTACCACCATATCGACATTCGACGGGTTGGCCGATTGCACGATCATATGCGCCGGATCGGTGAACGGCGCCATGTTGAGATCGGTGGTGCGCACGAGGATGATATCGGCGCGCTTGCCGGGCGTCAGCGAGCCGACGCGATCGGCGATGCCCAGCGCCCGCGCCCCGCCCATGGTCGCGACCTGGAGCGCCGTGCGCGCCGGCATGGCGAACTCGCTCTGAGCCTCGCCATTGGCGAGGTTGAGGAAGGCCTTGGCGATGGCGAACATGTCGCAATTGCCGGCGAGCACGGTGGTGTCGACCGAAAGGCTCAAGGGCACGCCTGCCTTGACGAAGTCCATGACCGGCGTGACGCCGAAGCCGGTGCGCAGCTCGGTGAAGGGGCTGAGGCTGACCTCGGTCTTTGTCTTGCCGAGGATTTCGGTGTCGTTGTCGACCATGTTGGTGTCGTGGACGAGGATCACATCGGGCCCGAGCAGCCCGGCCTCGTTGAGCTTCTTGATTGCCTGGCGTTGCTTCACCTTCGCGAGGCCGGTACCGACATGGGTCGAGATGCGCAGGCCCAGTTTGCGCGCCGCGTCCCATTCGGCGCGGCAAATCTCGATGGTGTTGCTCTCGGGCCCGCGCGAGCAGACGCCGAGCGTCAAGAGCCCCTCGCTCGGCTTGATCCATTTCTCGTTGACGCGCGGCAGATCGGCGACATCGACCGCCTGGTTCTCCATGCGGATGCCGTGATAGCCATAGCCGAACAGCGCGCGGTGCCCCATCGCGCGATGCGCCTCCAGCTCGGCATCGGCATAGGCGGGCGAGACGATGTTGTGCGACCAGTTGTGCACGGTGGTGAGGCCCGAATCGATCGCTTCGGCGATGGCGAGCCGCACGCCACGCGCATTGTCCTCGGGCTTGAAGATCGCGCCGACGGCCTTGGCGAAGCTGAAATAGCCCATTTTCGGATCATCGCCCGCGGTGTTGCTCGCGGCCGTGCCCCACATATGCCAATGGGTGCCGATGAGGCCGGGCAGGGCGATCATCGTCTTGGCATCGATCGTCTTGGCGCCGGGCGCATGAAGGCTCTTGCCGACCGCGACGATCGCGCCATTGCGCACATGGATGTCGCCGCGCGGCAGATCGCCCAGCTTGTCGTCCATGGTCAGCACATAGGCGTTGCGGATGACGAACTCGCCGCGGCTCGGCAGATGCGCGTAGGCGCGCGCCTGCTGCGCCGCGGCCGGGAGCGCAGGAGCGAGCGCCGTCGCGCCGAGCGCGGCGGCGCCGCGCAAGAGATCGCGCCGGCCCATACGAAAGGCGCGGCCCAAGCCGCTTCGATCTGTCTCCGTCATGCTGTCCTCCCCCTCGATCGGTTGCGGGCGCGGCGCCGCGAGTGCGCGCCGGCCCTTGCGCATTCAATCCCAGATCGCGGCTTGCGAATAGTCCAAACCGGCGGGACGGCGCGGGAATATCCCGCATCGTCCCTTGGTTGATGCCGGCGCAGGGGGATGTCGCCCTGCCTCACAAGGGAGTGAGGCCTGCTCGCCAGACGCGCGACCCGTCCCACCTCTTGCGGAGAAGCTTTTTTTGCCCGTGGAGCCGGTCTGTGACACGCATCATCCTCTTTTTGAGTCTCGCTCTCTCCCTTGCCGCTTGCGCGCGCGATGAGGCGCAGAACGCGCAATGCGCGCGCGAACGCCCAGCCGGCGCGACGCTGCCCTGGGGGTATTTTCCGGGTTATGGCTGCGGACCGGTGCCGCGCGCGATCACCAATTTCTCGGCGGCGCCCGCCGCCGAGCGCGCGGGCTGAGCGCGCCGGCGCGTCGCGCCCGCCTCACCGGCAGGCCGTCTCCGTTTGCTTTGCCGCGCCGGCGTCGTGGCAGAGGGTCCAGAGCCGGTCACGCGCCTCCATCTCCTCGCGCGCGATCGCATCGCATTCATGGATTTTACCTGCCAGGGCGCGGTCGCGGCGGTCGAACTCGCTCTTGGTCTCGGCGACGGTCCGCTTCAACTCGGCGAGGCTCGGCTCGGCCGCATCCGCGGCATTGGCGCGGAGCGCCGCGCGAAACTCGCGATCGTCATCGGCGAACATGCGCGCATATTGCGCCTGACAGGCGGCAGACTGGGCGGTTGCCGTCGCGACCCGCTCGCGCTGGGTTGCCACCGCCTCAGTGCTCGGCTGCGATTGCGCCGCGCAAGCGAGGAGCGCAACCGCCGCCATGCCGAGTGTCACCGATTTGATCACCGCGCCTCCGCCCTTTGCGGGCTTCCCGGGCGAAGCATAGCATCGGGCGTGGTTGTGCCGAAGAGTCCGAGAGAACGAGCCGCGTATGGTTAACGGGCGGCCGCGCTCAGTCCGCCTCGTCGTCGATGAGGTGCGCCCGACGCTCGAAATCGTCGGCGATCGCCAAGAGCTCATCGCCTAAGGGTTGTGTGCATCCCGTGGCCAAGCTGCGCAGCCGCGCGGCTTGGGCACGCAAAAATTCGGCTTCGTTCTGACCGATGACCATCAGCACATCTCCAGCCTGATTGGAGCTAAGCGGGAGATGGGCGGCGAATGCGGCGCCGAGGCGGAGATTTTGCGCAGCCGGACGGTCATTACGCGGGCGGCGGCCATGTTTTGCCGCGGCTCCATCCAGACTCCGACCCAAAGCACCATGTCACTTCGGCCTAAAAGCCGAGGCGGGCGCCGCGCCGCGCGCAATTGTGGCGAAATTTTCATTGCGTGCCATAGAAAAACCATTGAAACCATTTATCACACGACTGGGACGGGGGAATGAACAAAGCCGAGCAGATTAAATACTACCGCGACAGCGCCGCCACGTTGCGAAGCATCGCCGCCGCGGTGCTCGACCCCGAAATCCGGACCGAGCTGCTCGCCACCGCGGCGAAGTTCGAGACGCTCGCAGACTGGGTCGAAAAGCACCAGGATTCCGCGGGCCGGGCAGGAAAGCCGCAGCCTTGCTAGAGCCGGCTCGCGGCGCTTATCGGGTCGCCCCCTCGCGCATCCTTTAGAACTTCACCATCGCGCTGGTCGTCAAAGTCGTCTCGTTCGACACCCCCGGCGCGTGGGCGAAATTATAGACGACATATTGCTCGGTGTACTCGTTCTCGGCGGTCGAGCCGTCGACCGGCACGATCACCTTGTAGCCGAGCAAAGCGGCATGGCTGCCGGTGTAGAGCACGGCGCCATTGGCGGCGGTGCCGACCACGATCACCGTCTTGATGCCCTTGTCGTGCAGCATCTTCTCGAGATCGGTGTCGAGAAATTTGTCGGCATGCGAATGCACCCAACCCTCGCTCGGCAGGGGCGCGACCTGGGCCCAGACGTCCTTGGGCGTCGCCTTGCCCGCCGTGCTGAAGATCACCGTTGCATGCGCGGCGCGCGCCCGCTCGAGCATTTGCTTCATCGCCGGCAGCGAAGCGATGCAGCGCGGCCTGACCTTCTCGTTGCAGATCGTCGGAATGAAGTCGAGCATCAGGAGCGCCGTGGTCTTGGGATCGACCGTCACCTCTTTGAGCTGCGGCGCCGGCCCGACCTTCACCTTCGACCAATCATCGACGATCGTGCCGGCCTGCGCGGCCGCTGCCGAAACCCCGGCGGCGAGCCCGATGCCGATCGCCGCGACGGCGGCGAGCCGGCGCTCCCTTGTCCTCATTCGGTCTTCCTCCCTGTGCCTTGCCCCCTCGGGGGCGAGACGCCGGAACCGCCCGGCGCCCTTTGCGGAGCGCAAGCTAAAGAGTTTCCCGCCGAACGGGAAGCCTTGGCGCCGCGCCTGACGCCGATGTGATTGCCGCGCTGCGCTTTGCGCTATGATTGCGCGCTCGAACCCGCGAGAAGGCTGGCCCCTTGACCGATTCTCCCGATTACAGACCCTTCCTGCCGTCGCCCGCGCAATCGAAGATCGCCGGCCCGACCCCGCGCGCCCATGCCGAGGCGCGCCGTCAAACGCCGCGCGGGAAGGAGTTCTTCGCCTCCTGGGCGAAGCTTCTGGCCGAGCCCTTCAGGGGCATCACCACCGACGGGCAGACGATGCCCGGGCTTTTCCAACTCGCGCCCGAAGGCGCGCCGGTCGCGGCGATGGTCGACGCGACGCGGCAGCTCTTGGGGCTGATGAGCGCCACCGAGCGGCAGGCGAGCTGCTTTCCCGTCGACTCGGAAACCTGGCGGCGCTGGCAGAACACCGAGCTCTTCCTCGAGGACTACGGGCTTCGGCTCGAAGAGACGGGCGAGGCAACCCGCGACGCGGTGATGCAGGTTTTGCGTGCGAGCCTCAGCGCCGAAGGCGTGAAGCGCTCGCATGACGTGATGAAGCTCAACCGCTTCCTCGGCGATCTCGTCGGCGCACCGCACATCCTTGGCGAGTGGAGCTACAATTTCTGCCTTTTCGGCGAGCCGTCGCTGCGCGAGCCCTGGGGCTGGCAATTGTTCGGCCATCATCTGAGCCTCAATTGCTTCGTCCTCGAAGGGCAGATGGTGCTAAGCCCCGGCTTCTGGGGCGCGGAACCATCCTACGCCGATACCGGACCGTTCAAGGGCACGGTCCTGTTCCAGGACGAGGAGCGCCAAGGCCTCGAGCTGCTGCGCCTCCTCTCGCCGGCGCAGCAGCGCAGCGCCATCGTCGCGCATTCGATGGTCGGCGGCGATCTGCCGCCCGGGCGGCGTCACTTCGCGGATAATCTCCATCTCGGCGGCGCCTATCGCGACAACCGCATCATTCCTTACGAAGGCATCGCGGCGCAGGAGCTCTCGGCCGCGCAGCGCCGCAAGCTCAGCGAGCTCATCGGCCGCTACATCGCGCCGCTGCCCGAGGGACCTTTTGCAAAGCGCATGGAAGAGATCGAGCGCCATCTCGATCAAACCCATTTCTGCTGGATCGGCGGCTCCGCTGAGACCAGCACCTTCTATTACCGCATCCAGAGTCCGGTCGTGCTGATCGAGTTCGACCATCATTGCGGCGTGTTCCTCACCAATGCCGAGCCGGCGAAGTTCCACGTCCACACCATCGTGCGCACGCCCAACGGCAATGATTACGG
>DATNGG010000142.1:0-66012 GCA_035605975.1 Allostellaceae bacterium
GCTCTGCACCGCGAAGCCGCCGAGCACGAGCACGGCCAGCGCATAGGCCGGCCAGACATATTGGGCATAGCCGCCCATCATGAGAAACTGCGCGATTCCGTCCATTGCTCGATCTCGGCGCGTTTGAGCGCGCGCAGCTTCGCCGCCATCAGCGCGGTGCGCATGCGGATCATCAGGAGAAAGACGAAGAAGAGGGTGAAGCCCAGCGCCATGATGAGGAGCGGCCACAGCATCGATGCCGCGATCGTCGGCCCGCCCAGACGAAAGACGCTCGCCGGCTGGTGCAGCGTGTTCCACCAATCGACCGAGAATTTGATGATCGGCAGGTTGACCGCGCCGACCAGCGCGAGGATCGCGCCGGCGCGATTGCCGCGCGTCGGCTCGTCGAACGCGTTAACCAGCGCGATATAGCCGAGATAGAGGAAGAACAGCACCAGCACCGAGGTCAGCCGCGCATCCCATACCCAGAACGTGCCCCACATCGGCTTGCCCCAGAGCGAGCCGGAGACGAGGCAGACAAGGGTGAAGCCCGCACCAAGCGGCGCCGATTGCCGCGCGGCGATGTCGGCCAAGGGATGGCGCCAAATGAGCGCGACCGCGCTCGAAATCGCCATCACCGCATAGACGAAGCTTGCCATCCACGCCGCCGGGACGTGGACATACATGATGCGGACCGCCTCGCCCTGCTGATAATCGGGCGGGGCGACGAAAAGCGCGAGCCATGTGCCGAGACCGAGCAGGATCGCGGTGGCGGCGGCGCACCAGGGCAAGAGCTTGCCCGACCAGTTCATGAAACGGTTGGGATTGGCGAGACGGAACATGGCAACCACTCTGCAAAGGCGCCGCTCGAGGCGACGTCATTCTACCGCCTGGCGCAAGGCGCCGGCAGCGGCAAAAGGAACCAGGGCCAGGGCTGCCAGCAGCAGCGCCGCGAGCAGCAGAAGATGCGGCCGCGCAGCCAGTCCGGCGCTTTCGGCCTCGACCGCCGCGACGCCGAAGATCAGCACCGGGATATAGAGCGGCAACACCATCAGTGACAACAGCACGCCGCCGCGCCGCGCGCCCAGCGACAGCGCCGCGCCGATCGCGCCCAAGAGGCTGAGGATGGGCGTCCCCAGCGCCATGCCGAGCACGAGCGCCGGGTATCCCGCCAGGTCGAGATGCAGCAGCAGTCCCAAAAGCGGCGCGACCAGGGTCAGCGGCAAGCCGGTGACCAGCCAATGCGCCAGGCATTTCGCCAGCACCTGTGCTTCGAGCGGCAGGGGCAGGAGGACCAGCGCTTCGAGGCTGCCATCCTCGTAATCGGCCTGGAACAGCCGCTCCAAGGACAAGAGCGCCGCGAGGAGCGCCGTGACCCAAATGATGCCGGGCGCGATGCGCTGCAAGAGCTGCGGCTCCGGTCCGACGCCGAAGGGGAAGAGAATGACCGTCAGCACGAAAAACCCGATCACCATCGCGGCATCGCCGCCCTGGCGCAGCGCCAGCCGCAAATCGCGCGCAACGAGGAGGGAGAACTTGCTCATGCCTCGACGGCTTCGCCGATCTCTTGCCGCGTCGGGCGGAAAGCGGCGAGCGAGAGCTCGGCGGCATCGCCGAGATCGAGCGGCGCATGGGTCGAGAGCGCGACGCTGCCGCCCTGGCGGCGATGCGCGGCGATCGCCGCCAGGAGCTGCGCCGCGGCGTCGCGATCGAGGCCGGTCAGCGGCTCGTCGAGCAGCCATAAGGGCGCGGGGCTGGCGATGAGACGCGCCAGAGCCAGCCGGCGCTTCTGCCCGGCCGAGAGATAGCGGCAGGGGAGGCGCGCCGCGGTCTCCAGCCCGAATTGCGCGAGCACGGCGGCGCTGTCGCGCGGCTCATCCCCGGCGCCCGCCCGCATCCCCGCCCAAAAGCGCAAGCTTTCCTCGACCGACAAGGCGGGCTTCACCGCATCGGCATGGCCGATGAAATGAAGGCGGGCGCGGTGCGCCTCGCGATCCGCGGCGATATCGGCGCCGTCCCAAGAGAGACGGCCGCGCCAAGCCGGCGTCAGCCCTGCCATGAGGCGCAGCAGGCTCGATTTGCCGCTGCCATTGGGCCCGACCAGGATCAGCGCTCCGCCCGGCTTCAGCGCGAAGTCGAGCCGGGAAAAGATCAGCCGCTCGCCGCGGCGGCAGGCGAGGCCCGCCCCGGCAAAACCGGCGGCGGCACGATCGGCAGGAATGGGAAAGGCGGGCTCGGACATCGCGGCGGGCGATTGTGCCGGTTCGAGCGCGGCAAAGAAAGCCGGCTCGCATGCGTCGCGGAGGTTTCCCAAAAGAAAGGCGGCCTCGGTCGGGGGAACCGAGGCCGCATAGCGAGCGGTCGGGGGGAATGACCGCTACGGAGAGGGAGAAAAGCCTTTACCTCTCTCGCCGACGCGTATCAAAGCTTGGGAATGAGACACCGTGACGAAAGAATCGTGGCGAAAGAAAGATTTCTGTGCATGAATTGCCTTCGCCGGCCTTGCGTTATCCGGTTGATTTAGAACGATCTTTTCCGCGACAGGGAGTCTGGGCGGAAGGAGGCTGGCGGCACCTTGATCTCCCGCGCCAAAGGCAGTAGCAGCACGGAGGAAGCTCTTCCCGACAAGGAGATTGGATGTGTCCGTCATCGGCCAGGATTCGCTGAAAGCGCGCCGCACGCTTACCGTCGCGGGCAAGTCTTACGATTATTTCAGCCTCGAGGCCGCAGCCCAGAGCGCGGGATTGGGCGATATCTCGCGTCTTCCTTTCTCCCTTAAGGTTCTCTTGGAAAATCTCGTTCGCCTCGAGAATGGCCGCACGGTCACGGTCGACGACATCAAGGCCTTGGCGCAATGGCTCAAGACGCGTAGCTCCGAGCGCGAGATCGCCTTTCTGCCGGCGCGGGTGCTGATGCAGGATTTGACCGGCGTGCCCGCAGTGGTCGATCTCGCGGCGATGCGCGAGGCGATGGTGAAGCTCGGCGGCGATCCCAAGAAGATCAACCCGCTGGCGCCGGTCGATCTCGTCATCGACCATTCGGTGATGGTCGACAATTTCGGCAACGCGCAGGCCTTCCGCAACAACGTCAAGGTCGAGTTCGAGCGCAACCAGGAACGCTATACCTTCCTGCGCTGGGGCCAGAGCACCTTCGACAATTTCCGCGTCGTGCCGCCGGGCACCGGCATCTGCCACCAGGTCAATCTTGAATATTTGGGCCAGGTGGTATGGACAACGGACGAGAACGGCAAAACCATCGCCTATCCCGATACGCTCGTCGGCACCGACAGCCACACCACCATGATCAACGGCCTCTCGGTGCTGGGCTGGGGCGTGGGCGGGATCGAGGCCGAAGCGGCGATGCTCGGCCAGCCGATCTCGATGGTCCTGCCCGAGGTGGTCGGGTTCCGTATGAGCGGCGCGCTGCGCGAGGGCGCGACCGCGACCGATCTGGTGCTGACCGTCGTGCAGATGCTGCGCAAGAAAGGCGTGGTCGGGCGCTTCGTCGAATTCTATGGGCCGGGCATCGGCAGTCTGCCGCTTGCCGACCGCGCGACCATCGGCAATATGGCGCCGGAATATGGCGCGACCTGCGGCTTCTTCCCGATCGATGCCGAGACCATCCGTTATCTGAAGCTGACAAGCCGCGATCCTGCGCGCGTGGCGCTGGTCGAGGCCTATGCCAAGACGCAAGGGCTGTGGCACGACGAGTCGACGCCCGATCCGGTCTTCACCGACACGCTGGAATTGGATCTCAGCACGGTCGAGCCCTCGCTCGCCGGGCCGCGCCGGCCGCAAGACCGCGTTGGGCTTGCGGGTGTTGCGAAGAATTTCGCCGGCGAGCTGCCGAAGCTCGCCATTGGCCGCACACCCGAGCACGCCAAGGGCGAGATCGCCGTCAAGGGCGCGAATTACACGCTCAAAGACGGCGCGGTGGTGATCGCCGCGATCACCTCCTGCACCAACACCTCCAACCCCAGCGTCATGCTCGGCGCCGGGCTCCTGGCGCGTAACGCCTTGAAGCGCGGCCTCAAGGTGAAGCCCTGGGTCAAGACCTCGCTCGCGCCCGGCAGCCAGGTGGTCAGCGACTATTACGCCGCATCGGGCCTGCAGCAGGATCTCGACGCCCTCGGCTTCAACCTCGTCGGCTATGGCTGCACCACTTGCATCGGCAATTCCGGACCGCTGCCGGAGCCGGTTGCCAACGCGATCGATGACGGCGATCTTGTTGTTGCCGGCGTGCTCTCCGGCAACCGCAATTTCGAGGGCCGCATCCACCCGCAGGTGCGGGCCAACTACTTAGCGTCGCCGCCGCTCGTCGTCGCTTATGCGCTGGCGGGCTCCGTCACCATGGATTTGACGCGCGATCCCCTGGCCGAGGATCCCGACGGCAAGCCGGTTTATCTGAAGGATATCTGGCCCTCCAATCGCGAGATCGCCGATACGGTCCGGAGCGCCGTCAACGACACGATGTTCAAGAAGCGCTACGGCAACGTGTTCGAAGGCCCCGAGGAGTGGCGGAAGGTGCCGCTTATTTCGGGCATGACTTTCAGCTGGGATCCGGGCTCGACTTATCTCGCGCATCCGCCCTATTTCGAGAACATGCCGAAAGAGCCGGGGCCTTTGAGCGATATCCAGGGCGCGCGCGAATTGGCGCTCTTCGGCGACAGCATCACCACCGATCACATCTCGCCCGCCAGCTCGATCAAGAAGGACAGCCCGGCCGGCCAGTACCTCCTCGAGCATCAGGTGCGGCCGCAGGACTTCAATTCCTATGGCGCGCGGCGCGGCACGCATCAGGTGATGATGCGCGGCACCTTCGCCAATATCCGCATCAAGAACGAGATGGTGCCGGGCGTCGAAGGCGGTGTCACCAAGCACCAGCCCGACGGCAAGGTGATGCCGATCTACGACGCGGCGATGCTCTATCAGAAGGAGAACGTGCCGCTGGTCGTCATCGGCGGCAAGGAATACGGCACCGGCTCATCGCGCGACTGGGCCGCCAAGGGCACGAAGCTGCTGGGCGTGCGCGCGGTGATCGTCGAGAGCTTCGAGCGTATCCATCGCTCGAATCTCGTCGGCATGGCGGTGCTGCCCTTGCAGTTCAAGGAAGGCGAGAATCGCCAGACCCTGAAGCTCGACGGCACCGAGCGCTTCGACATTTCCGGCATCGCCCAGGGCCTGAAGCCGCGCGCCGAGCTGCTTTGCCGGATTCACCGCGCCAACGGCAAGACCGACGAGGTGAAGCTGCTCTGCCGCATCGACACGCTCGACGAGCTCGAATATTTCCGCCACGGCGGCATCCTGCAATACGTGCTGCGCGGGATGATGAAAGCTTAGCTTTAAGCCGTAAGCTATAAGCTTTGAGCATCTTCCGCTTAGAGCTTATAGCCAACAGCCTATAGCTGACTGACGGCTTACAACTATTTCATCGGCGAGAACGTCGTCGGCGTGAGAATCTGGCTCTCCTGCGAGATCAGCGGCGAGGGCTGCGGCCCGTTCTTGAGGTAAGCCTGCCATTCCGGGTCTTTCGCCATCGCACCGCGCCGCGCTTCGCGGTCGGCGAGCGAGTCATATTTCCACATATGGACGATGCGGTTGAGCATGCCGATCTCGCAGGTGAAGAAACCGACCAGGCCGCCCAAATATTTTTGCTGCACTGCAAGCCCGTGCTTCTCATAATGTTCGAGCCACTGGGCCGTTTTGCCCGGATGCGTTGTATAGGTGCGGACTTCCAGAATCATCGCTTTCCTCCCGCGCTTGCTCTGTCATGGTTAGCGCGGGAAGCGTACCGGGCCTGCTCTTGCGGTCAAGCGCGCTTCGGCGCTGGCATCACCCTCTTGTGAAAGCTAGTGTCTGGCGTGGTGTGTCGCCGCGGCGCAGGATGCATCGCATGGTCTCCCGTTTCTTTGCTTTGCTGCTGCTGGCGCCGATCGCGATCGGCGCCGCGCGCGCCGATCCTTCGCCGATCGTCGTCGAGCTGTTCACCTCGCAAGGCTGCAGCTCCTGTCCGCCGGCCGATAAATATTTCGGCGAGCTTGCCAAGCGACCCGATCTTCTCGCGCTCGCCTTCCATGTCGAATATTGGAACTATATCGGCTGGCCCGATCCGTATTCGAAGCCTTGGGCAACGCGCCGCCAGCGCGACTATTCGAGCCGCCTCAAGCAGCGTTTCGTCTATACCCCCGAGATGGTCGTGCAGGGCACCGCCGAAGCCGTCGGCTCCGAGCGCGAGACGGTCGAGGCGCTGATCCGCGCCGCCGCCGCCAAGCGCCTGCCGCATCCGCGCCTCACGCTGCGGTGGCGCCACGACGGCGCGCTCGTCGCCGCGATCGGCGACGGAAAATCGCCGCAAGGCGAGCCGGCAACCGTGTGGCTCGTCGGTTATGACAGCGTCCACACCAATCCCGTGCTCGCCGGCGAGAACGAGGGCAAGGTCGCGTGGGATCACCATGCGGTCAGAAGCTTCCGCCGTCTCGGTTCCTGGGCGGGATGGTCGGAAGAGCTCGTCGTGCCGCCCGAGGAAGCACAAAAGCTCAGCGATCATGGCGTGGCAGTGCTGCTTCAACTCGACGGCACCGGGCC
Source organism: Allostellaceae bacterium (assembly GCA_035605975.1). Lineage (GTDB taxonomy): Bacteria > Pseudomonadota > Alphaproteobacteria > ATCC43930 > CGMCC-115725 > CAIKMD01. The sequence goes on from DATNGG010000142.1 coordinate 6,564, forward strand.
GATCCTCACCGCCGCGAGCATCGATCTGCCGAAATAGCTTTCGGTTTTTGATTCTGCTTCGCACGACGGCGCGGCGCTGAGGATTCGCGCCGCACCTGTGCTACGCGTTACGCCGCCAATCCCTTAGCGAGGACCGAGGAGAGGCGCTTCGCAAACAACGCGGGATCGGGCAGCGGCTCGCCTTCGAGGATGCGGGCCTGATCCAGGAGGATCCAGGCGAAATCGCCGAGCGTGTCGGCGGCGCCGTCCTTGCCCGCGAGCTTCAAGAGCTGCGCGATCAAAGCATGCTTGGGATTGATCTCGAGGATACGCTTTGAATCGGCGGCCAGCTGGCGATGCTGGCGCAGCAGCCGCTCGAGATGGATGTCCATGTCGTGCTCGTCGGCGATGAGGCAGACGGCGCTGTCGGTGAGACGTTTGGAGGCGCGCACATCCTTGACCGCATCGCCGAGCGCGAGCTTCAGCACCGCGATCAGCGCCGCGACATCGCCCTCGGGCCTGTCGTCCGCCCCGTCTTGCGCCTCGGCGGCGATCTTGTCGAGATCGGCGGCGCCGCGCGTCACAGATTTGAATTCCTTCTTCTGGTATTCGCCGACCGAGGAGGCCCAGAACTCGTCGACCGGATCGGTCAGATAGAGCACCTCGATGCCGCGGGCGCGGAAGCCTTCGAGCTGCGGGCTCTTCGCGACCGCCTCGATGCTGTCGCCGGCAATCGTATAGATCGCCTCCTGCCCCTGCTTCATGCGCCCGAGATACTCTTCGAGCGAGACCAGCGCCTCTCCTGCGCTCGAGCGGAAGCGCGCCAGCTCGAGGAGCGCATCGCTGTTCTCGCGGTCCTCATAGATGCCTTCTTTCAACACCGCGCCGAAATTTTCCCAGAATTTGGCGTAGTCCTGGGCATCGTCCTTGGCCTTCTTCGCGAGCTCGCCCAACACGCGCTTGACGATCTGGCCGCGCATGCGCGCCAGCGTCGGATTGTTCTGCAGCATCTCGCGGCTGACATTGAGCGGCAGATCCTCGCTGTCGACGACGCCGCGCAGAAAGCGCAGATAGGGCGGCAACAGCTCCTGCGCATCCTCGGTGATGAAGACGCGCCGTACATAGAGTTTGACGCGGTGCTTGCGCGCCGGATCGAACAGATCGAAGGGCTTGCTGCCGGGCACGAAGAGCAGGGTCGTATATTCGAAAACGCCTTCCGCCTTGTTGTGGAGCGTGAGCCAGGGCTCATCGAAGGCATGGGCGACGTGATGATAGAATTCCTTGTACTGCTCGACTGTGATCTCGGATTTCGGCCGCATCCACAACGCCGAGGCCGAATTGAGCGTCTTCTCCTTGCCGGCATGATCGAGCACGATCGGCAGGGCGATGTGGTCGGAATATTTCTTGACGATCGCTTCGAGCCGCGTGGGCTCCGCGTATTCCGCATCGGCCTCGTTGAGATGCAGGGTGATGGTGGTGCCGCGCCCCGGCCGCTCGGCCTCCTCGATGGTGAACTGGCCCTTGCCGTCCGAGACCCAGCGATGGGCGACCGCCTCGCCGGCCTTCATCGAGACCACCTCGACCTCGCCCGCGACCATGAAGGCGGAATAGAAGCCGACGCCGAATTGGCCGATCAACGCGAGATCGGCCTTCTGGTCGCCCGAGAATTCTTTCATGAACCGGGCCGTCCCGGACCGCGCGATGGTGCCGAGATTGTCGATCATCTCCTGCCGGCTCATGCCGATGCCGTTGTCGGCGATCACGAGGGTGCGCTTTTTCGCATCGGGCTCGAGCACGACGCGGAAATTGGCATCGCCCGCGATCAGCTCCGGCTCGGTCAGCGCCTGATAGCGCAGCCGGTCGCAGGCGTCGGATGCGTTGGAAATAAGCTCGCGCAGGAAGATCTCCTTCTCGCTGTAGAGCGAGTGCGCGACGATCTCCAAGAGGCGGCTTACCTCCGCCTGGAATTCGCGTTTCTCCGTGGTCAACCCTGCCCCCATATTGCAATCGCCCCGAGATATGTGGCGGCGGGCGCGGCGATGCAAGGTCCGCGCGGCGTGCTAGACTCGGCGCCCATGAGCTATGTGCAGCGCGTTCTCCAGCCGGGCGAGGTCCTGATCTATCGGACGCGCCTCCATTGGCTGATCTATGCCCGGCCGGTGGTTCTCCTCGTCGCCGCCCTCATCGCCTTCGGCTTTGCCGAGAGCCAGACCGATCTGCACCTGCCGCTGCTCGTCCTTGCCGGGCTCTTGGCGGCGATCGGCATTCTCGACGGGGCAGCGGCGGCGCTCCGGCGCGTCACCACCGAGCTCGCCGTCACCGACCATCGCGTCATCTACAAGCGCGGCATCATCGGCCGCTACACGATCGAGATGGCGCGCGCCAAGGTCGAGAGCGTCGATGTGCAGCAGGGGATCATGGGCCGCGCCCTCAATTACGGCACGGTGCTGGTGCGCGGCACCGGCGGGAGCCTCGAGCCCTTTCGCGACGTCGAGGATCCGATCCGGTTCCGCAGCGCCATCACCGCCCAGTAACGGTCAATAGCAGCCCGCAGCCGATTGTCCGACCGAGGCGCCGACCGCTGCGCCGCTCAGTATGCCGACAATCGTCGCCGCGGCATTGCCCGAGGCATGGCCGAATTGCGAGCCGATGAGCCCGCCGGTGGCGGCGCCAATGAGCCCGCCGGCGATCGCGCCGTTGCTGCAGGCGACTGCCATGGCCGGACCAGGCGCCGGGGCGTAATAAACGGCCGGGGGCGGCGCGGCATAGGCCGGCGAGGGCGCATAGACCACCGGCGGATAGGCGGGCGCGGCATAGACCGGGGCGCGGTAGACCGGGGCCGGCGCGACCATCACCGGGCGGCGCCAATCCTCGCGGTCGCGCTGCCAGGCGGCGGGGTGCGACTCGGCGCGGCCGTGGTCCCAGCCGGCAGCCAAAGCAGGGCTTGCCGCCAGCGGCGCGGCGAGGGTCGCGGCGGCGAGGGCGATGGCGGCGGCTTTCGAGCGCCGGAACCGAAGCGAAAAGCGGGTCATCTGGACCTCCTTTGGGCCTTAAAAAACCCTACGCTTGGCTATACGGGGCGAGTCGGGCCGGAAACCCTTTCCGCCAGATGAAATCCCTGTAATCCGGCGAAGCGTCGTGCCACTTGCCTTTCGGCGCCGGAACCCCGATGTTTTTGCCATGGGCGCTTTCACCCCGGTTCCGCGGGTCCTGGCCGTCCTTGGGCCGACGAATACCGGCAAGACCCATCTCGCCATCGAGCGCATGCTCGGTCACCGCACCGGGATGATCGGATTTCCGCTCCGGCTGCTTGCGCGCGAAAACTACGACCGGATCGTTGCCCTCAAAGGCGCCCGCGCGGTCGCGCTCATCACCGGCGAGGAAAAGATCGTCCCGCCGAGCCCTTCCTATTTCGTCTGCACCGTCGAATCGATGCCGCTCGACCGGCCGGTCGATTTTCTCGCGGTCGACGAGATCCAGCTTTGCGGCGATCCCGAGCGCGGCCATGTCTTCACCGACCGGCTGCTGCATGCGCGCGGCACCGACGAGACGATGTTTTTGGGCGCCGACACGATCCGGCCCTTGATGCGCCGCCTCGTGCCCGAGGCCGAATATATCAGCCGGCCGCGCTTTTCGACTCTGTCCTATTCCGGCCCGAAGAAGATCACCCGCCTGCCGCCGCGCAGCGCGGTGGTGGCCTTCGCGGTCGCCGATGTCTTCGCCTTGGGCGAGTTGATGCGGCGCCAGCGCGGCGGCACGGCGGTGGTGCTGGGCGCGCTCAGCCCGCGTGCGCGCAACGCGCAGGTGGGCCTCTTCCAATCGGGCGAGGTCGATTATCTCGTCGCGACCGATGCGATCGGCATGGGGCTCAACATGGATCTCGACCATGTGGCCTTTGCCAAGCTCGCGAAATTCGACGGGCGCGCGCCGCGCCGGCTCGCCGCGGCGGAGATCGCGCAGATCGCCGGCCGCGCCGGCCGGCATATGAGCGACGGCACTTTCGGCACCACCGCCGAGCTCGGCGCGCTCGATGCCGAGATCGTCGAGGCGGTCGAGAATCACCGTTTCGATCCGCTGCCGCGGCTTTACTGGCGCAACGCGAGGCTCGATTACCGCTCGCTGGGCGCGCTCCTCAAAAGCCTCGAGCAGCCGCCGCGCATGCCGGGTCTTGTGCCGGCGCGCGAGGCTGACGATCATCTCACCCTCGCGGCGCTGGCGAAGCTCCCCGACATCGCCGCCGCGGCGAGCCATCCCGACTCGGTGCGGCTCTTATGGGAAGTATGCCAGATCCCGGATTTCCGCAAAGTCATGAGCGATACGCATGCGCGGCTGGTCGCGCAGATCTATCGCCATCTCGTCGGCCGCGCCGGGCGACTGCCGGTCGATTGGGTGGCGGCGCAGGTCAACCGGCTCGACCGCACGGATGGCGATATCGACACGCTGATGGCGCGCATCGCGCATATCCGCACCTGGACCTATATCGCGCACCGGCCTGACTGGATCGCCGATGCGACAGCCTGGCAGGAGCGCGCGCGCGCGATCGAGGATAATCTCTCGGACGCGCTCCATGACCGCATCACCCAGCGTTTCGTCGATCGCCGCTCGGCCTTCCTGGTCCGCCAGCTCGCCTCGGCGCGCGAGCTCCTCGCCTCGGTCAGCCGCGACGGCGAGGTGAAGGTCGAAGGCCATCCGGTCGGCCGTCTCGCCGGCTTCCGCTTCATTCCCGATGGCGGCGCCGAGGGCGATGCGGCGAAGACGCTTCTGACCGCCGCCAACCGCGTGCTGCGCGGCGAGATCGACACCCGCGCGAAGAGCCTTGCCGCGGCGGCGGACAGCGAATTCACGCTCGACCGCAGCGGCACATTTTTATGGCGCGGCGGCGCCGTCGGGCGGCTCGCGCCCGGCGACAGCGTCATCGAGCCGCGTGTTGAGGCGCTGCCGAGCAATTTTCTCGAAGGCGGCCTGCGCGAGATCGTGCGGCGGCGGCTCGCGCTTTATTGGCGCATGCTGCTGCGCCAGCGCCTCGGCGCGCTGATGCGCGCGCGCCAGGCGGAGCTCGACGGCCCCGCGCGCGGCCTCGTCTTCCAGCTTTGCGAAGCCCTCGGCACCCTGCCGGCGAAAGCGGCGGCGGCGCAATGCGCGGCGCTGCGCCGCGGCGACCGCAAGGCGCTGGCGCGGCTTGGCGTCCGGCTCGGCACGGAAACGGTCTATCTCGAAGGCGCCTTGAAGCGCGAGGCGGCAGAGTTCGCGTCGATGCTCTGGGCGATCCGGCACGGCGTTCCGGCGCCGGCTCTGCCGAGCGGCGCCGCCGCGCCGCGCGATCCCGAGACATCGGAGGCGGCTTACGCCGCGATGGGCTATCGCGTGCTGGGACCCCGCGTCCTGCGCGTCGACCGGCTCGAGCGCTTGGCGGCGTCGGCGCGGCGCCTCGCGCGGACCGGTCCGTTCGGGCCGGTTGAAGAGCTGGCGGCGCTTTGCGGCGGCTCCGTCGAGGATTTGGCCGCGATGCTGAGCGCGCTCTCCTATCGCGTGGTGCGTCAGGAGGGCGGCCTCACCTTTCATGCGCGCCGCGGAGCAAAGACGCGGCGCCGCAAGCGGCGCGCGCCGCCGGCCGACAGCCCCTTTGCCAAGCTGGCCGAGCTGCGCCTCGCGCAATGAACGGCGATCCGCTGCAGAACGGCGTCTCGTCCTTGCGTCTCGACAAATGGCTATGGTTCGCGCGGCTGGCGCGGACGCGCTCGCTCGCCGCGAAACTCTGCGCTTCGGGCTGCGTCGCCGTCGGCAGCCATGTCGCGGCCAAGCCGCATCATCCGGTCCGGATTGGCGACGCGGTGACGATGGAGCTGCCGCGCTTGCGCCGGGTGGTGATCGTGCGCGCCTTGGGCGAACGCCGCGGCCCCGCAGCCGAGGCGCGCCGGCTCTATGACGAGGAAACATCCTTGCCGCCCGAGGATGATCGGCGAAATTGGGTCTCGCTCTTTGCCGAGGAGGATGAGGCGCTGGAGGCTCAGCGCCGGACGCAGAGCGTGTAGGGCCCCAAATCGAGGTGGATGTGATTGGCGTGATCGCGGTCCGACTCGGGCGTCAGCACCTCGTTGAAATAGCGGCACGCCGCCTGCGCGACCGCATGCAGAAACCGGCCCTCGCGATCGCGCTTTGACCAATCGTCTTTGACCAGAACCCTGCGGCCATCGGCGAGCTCGAATCCGGCGAGGTCAATCGCCAAGCCGTGCGCGTGCTCGCTCTCGCGTCCGGCATGGGTGGTGCGGCAGCTATAAGCGCCGAAATGAAGGATGGTCTTGATGTCCTCGCGCAGATAGCGCTGCGCGAGCGGGCGCAAGGCTTCGCGCTCGAAGCGGTCGAATTGGAGAATGAGAGCGCAGCTCGCGACGGCCGGCTGGTTGAAGGGAAGGGTCGCGGCGGAGACCTCGACCGGCGCTTCGACGCGGCAGGCCGCCGGCGTGCGAGGCGAGAGGGCCGCCAGCTGGTAGCGCAGGCCGAGCCGGTCGAGCTGGGCGAGGCATTCTCCGGCATTTTGGCCGACCGGTGGCGGCTTCGCTGCGCACGACGCGAGCGCGAGGCTCGCCGCGCAAAGCACCGCGCGCCATGCCCGCCCCCGCCGGTGATAGAGCATCGCCATGCGCGCCGTTATATTACAATGCCGCGCCGCGACCGAAGCGTCACGGCGGCGGGAGCGATCGGACGGGGCATGGCGCAAGGGTTGCAGCAGGATGTGGCGGGCTTTGCCGGATCGCAGGTCGCGATCACCGGCGGGCTGGGCTTCATCGGCTCGGCGCTGGCCGCAAGGCTGGTCGCGCTTGGTGCCAAGGTCCTGCTGATCGACAGTTTGGCGCCCAATTACGGCGGCAACCTCTTCAACATCGCGTCGATTCGCGATCGCGTCGAGGTTGCGATCCTCGATATTCGCGAAACCCAGCGCCTCAAGCCCCTGCTCGAAGGCTGCGATCATCTCTTCAACCTCGCTGGCCAGACCAGCCATCTCGACTCGATGCATGATCCGGTAACCGATCTCGAGATCAACAGCCTCGCCCAGCTCACCTTGCTCGAAGCCTGCCGCGCCATCTGTCCCGGCGCGACGATCGTCTTCGCTTCGACGCGCCAGATCTATGGCCGGCCGCTCTATTTGCCGGTCGATGAGAAGCACCCGCTGCATCCGGTCGATGTCAACGGCATCAACAAGATGGCCGGCGAGGCCTACCACACGCTCTATCACGAGGTCTATGGGCTGAAGGCCACGTCGCTGCGCCTCACCAACACCTATGGGCCGCGCATGCGCATCAAGGATGCGCGCCAGACTTTCGTCGGCGTGTGGCTGCGGGCCGTGCTCGAGGGCAAGCCCTTTGAGGTCTGGGGCGGGGCGCAAAAGCGCGACTTCACCTATGTCGACGACGCGGTCGAGGCGTTCCTGCTCGCGGCGCTTGCGCCCGAAACCAAGGGCAAGGTGTTCAATCTCGGCGGCGAGGCGCCGGTGAGCCTGAGCGAGCTTGCCGCGCTGCTGGTGGCGGCGAATGGCGGCGGGCGCTACCTCAATCACGAATTCCCGGCCGAGCGGCGGCGCATCGATATCGGAGATTATTTTGCCGATGACCGGCTGTTCCGAAGCGTCACCGGCTGGGAGCCGCGCGTGACGCTGGCCGATGGCCTTGCGCGCTCGCTCGCTTATTTCCGCGACCATCTGGTGCATTATGTCTGAGCCGCCGATTCCCCAGGCCGATCCGAGAGCCGGCTATCTCGCGCAAAAAGCGGCGCTCGATGCCGCGGCCGCGCGGGTGCTCGCCGGCGGGCGCTATGTGCTGGGGCCCGAAACCCAGGCCTTCGAGCGCGACTTCGCCGCCTATATCGGCTGCCGCTGCGCCATCGGCGTCGCCAGCGGCACCGAGGCGCTGGTCCTTGCCGTCAAGGCGCTCGGGCTCGAGCCCGAGGATTACGTCGCGACTGTCTCGCACACCGCGGTTGCGACCGTCGCCGCGATCGAGCTCGCGGGCGCAAAGCCGCTGCTCATCGATATCGACCCGGCCAGCGGCACGCTCGACCCGGCGGAATTCGCGCGCGCTCTGGCGAATCCGCCCGGCCGCATCGCGGCGGTGATCCCGGTCCATCTCTATGGTCTTGCCGCCGATCTCTCCGCGATCCTCGATCTGGCGCGCGCGCACGATGTCCGCGTCATCGAAGACTGCGCGCAGAGCCACGGCGCTCTTTTCGGCGGCAAGCGGCTCGGCAGCTTCGGCGACCTCGCTGCCTTCAGCTTCTATCCGACCAAGAATCTCGGCGCTTTCGGCGATGGCGGCGCGGTTGTCACAAGCGATCCAGCGCTCGCGGCGAGGCTGATCGAACTGCGGGAATATGGCTGGCGCGAGCGCTATGTCAGCCATCTCGCCGGCATGAATTCGCGGCTCGACGAGCTTCAGGCGGCGTTCCTGCGCGTGAAGCTGCGGCGGCTCGATGCGGAGAATGCATGCCGCCAGGCGATCGCCGGCGCTTACGACGAAGGCCTGCGCGGGCTCGGCCTTGCTCTGCCGCCGCGCCGCGCCGGCGCAACCCATGTGTTCCACCAATATGTCGTGCGCACGGCGCAGCGCGACGCGCTGCAAGCGGCGCTCAAAGCGCGCGGCATCGGCACGAATATTCATTATCCCCAGCCGGTCCATCTCCAGCCGGCCTATCGCGGCCGCGTTGCGATGGGGCCGAGCGGCCTCACGCACAGCGAGCGCGCGGCGCGCGAGGTATTGAGCCTGCCAATGTTTCCGCAGCTCGAGGAGGCGCAGGTTCGCCGCGTCATCGCGGCTGTGAGAGAGATCAGCTCGGGCTGACCATGCTCGGCTCGGCGCGCCGGGCTGCGGGCTCGCTGCGCGTGATGTCGCGCACGATCGATTGCGGCTTGCGGTTGATCGTCAGGTAGAGCCGGCCGAGATACTCGCCGATGATGCCGAGCATGATGAGCTGCACGCCGAGGAGGAGAAGCGTCGCGGCGGTGAGCGAGGCCCAGCCCGGCGGCGTGCGGCTCACCAGCGCTTCGGCCACGACCCAGACGAAACCGACAAGGCCGAGGGCGCTCAGCGCGAACCCCGTCACGGTCGCGATGCGCAGCGGCATGACCGAGAAATTGACGAACATGCTGAGCCACAGCCGCGTCAGCCGCGTCAGCGTGTAATTGCTGCGCCCGGCATGGCGCGGCAAATGCTCGACTTCGAGCGTGCCGATACTTTGCGTGGCCTGAAGGATCAGCCCGTCGACATAGGGGAAAGGGCCTTCATAGCGCGTCACCTGATCGACGACGAAGGCGCCGATGCAGCGGAAGCTCGACAAATAAAGGTCCTTGGGCTTGTCGAGCACGAAATTGGCGACGCGGTTGGCAAAGCGACTGCCGAGATTGCGCCAGGCCGAATGCTGCTTCTTGGCGTAATAGGTGTAGATCACGTCCTTGGCGCTGGTCTGTGCGTATTCCAGGAGGCGCAGCACCTCGCTCGGCGGATTTTGCAGATCATCGTCCATGGTGATGACATGGGTGCCGCGCGCTTCGCGCAGTCCCGCCATTACCGCGTTGTGCTCGCCGAAATTGCGCGCGAGATTGACGACCGTCATCGGCACGCGCGCCCGCGCCTGCAGCCGGCGGCACTCTTCGAGGCTGCGATCCGGGCTGCAATCATTGACGAGCACGATCTCGTGCCCGCCCGGAACCTCGAGCGATTCGAGCGCCTGGACCAGCTCGCCGATGCTCGCGGCGCCGTTATAGACCGGGATGACGATGCTGAGGGCCAGGCTCATGGTCTTACCGCTGTCGCAAGGATCGATCCGCCGAAAGGAAAGCGCAAGCCATGCGCGCCGAGCCAGGCCTCGAGCGCGACGGCCACGCGGAACAAGGCTTCGAGCGGCGCCGGCAGGAAAGCGACATCGCTCGCGCCGCCGCTGTGAAGGAGGCGCTGCGCGACCATGAGCGGAAAGAGCAGGCTGTTCCAATAGCCGATGCGGATGCGCGCATAGCCGCCCTCGCGCAAGAGGGCGCGCAGCTCGCGGCCGCCAAAGCGCCGGACATTGTCGACCGCGCGGTCATGGCCGGAGAACAGCCAGCGATAGGCGGGCAGATTGAGGACGATGACGCCGCCCGGCTTGAGGCAAGAGCGGATGCTGGCAAGCGCCGGTGCCGGCTCGACGCCGCGATGGCACAGCACATCGGCGCTGAAGACGGCATCGAAGCTGCCGGGGGCGAAAGGCAGCGCGGCGATCGAGGCGATTGCGACCGCGGCGCCGCTCTTGGCGCGGGCCATGGAGGCGGCGCGCGCATCGAGCTCGATGCCGACGCAGCGCGCCTGCGGCACGGCACGCCGCAAGCGCGCGAGGAACCCGCCCGTGCCGCAGCCGGCATCGAGCAGCGTCACGCCCGGCGCGGCCGCGCGCCGCCAGGCGGCGATGAGGTTTTGGTGCAAGCCCTGGAACCACCAGCCTCGCTCCTCGACCGCGGCGAGGCGGTCATATTCGATGCGCTCCACGCGGATGACCCGGGTGCCGCTCGCCGGCGCGCTCAGCGCCGGCCGGCCAGCAGCGCGGGCTGCTCGCCAGCGACGATGGCGCGGCGGTCGAGCACCACCGAGAGCAGCGTGCCGAGACGCTCGACGCGGTAGATCTCCGTGCCGGGCAAGGACTTGTTGCAATCGTCCTTGGTGAAGGCGATGAAGAAATCGGCGTTGTCGCGGTCTGATGTGTAGATGAAATTCGGCGGAAAATAGTAGGCCGCGGAGCCCGGCGGCCCGCACACCGCGACGGTGAAGTCGCGATCCTTGAAATCGGCGCCGTATTCGGCCTTCAGATGCTCGCGCAACCCGTGCACCGCCTCGGCGTAGGAATTCGCCCAGTAATCGAGCTTGAAGAGGCCTTGCGCGCCCTCAGTGCCGCCGATGAACGCGTTGTAGTAGACATATTCATCGGGATGCAGCCGCGCCATGATGCCGACATGCGCGATTCCATAAACCGCGAGCGCGCCATAGGCGAAATTTCGCCAGCTTCGCCGCTGCAACCGTTCCAGCCCGCGGTCGGCAAGCAAAGCGGCGATGACCGCGATCAGCGGCAGCACGAAGATGAAATGCCGCATGCCGTCGAACAGCACGGCCTTGATTGCGATCGCGTAGCCGACCGGAAAGAGGATCGCGAAGGCGACCATGAAGCGGCCAATGACTTTATCGCGCCCGAGCGCACCGAAATGATCGCGCATCGCCCAGAGCGCGACGAAAGGCGCCGCCACCAGGAGGATGAGGATCAGCTCCGGCAAGGCGAGAAGGATATGCACCGGCAGATAGACCCAGGGCAGGTCGGTCGCCGGAAAATAGTGACCGGCGAACAAGGTGCGGAAGGGGAAGGTCTCGTGCGAGAAGGTGGCGAGCGCCGCGAGCGGATGCTCGATCGGCCCGCGCTGCGCCCAGGGCCAGAAGATCAGCATCACCGGATAGGCGATCGCGATCACCGGCAGGAAGACGCGGCCGAGGCAGAGCGCGCCGTCGCTCGCCAGCCGCGTGACTTGGCGCGTCTCGATCGCGCGCCACAGCGCGAAGAGCCCGAGCATCACGCCGAGATAGGCGAGGAGCAGCAGGCCCCCGACGCGGACGCCCAAGGTGAGGCCGCAGGCGATACCGAGGCGCAGCAGCAGCGATAGCGGCGGCCGCGGCAAGCTCGGCAGCAGCCGCACGAGGTAATAGATCGACCAGGCCGTGCCGGCGGCGAAGGGGATGTCCTTCGGGTTGTTGAACATCTGGCCGTAGTAATTGGGCGTCAGCACGAGGAAGAGCGCGGCGATGAAGCCCGCGCGCGGCCCGCCCAGAACGCGGCCGAGCTTCCACGCGCCGATCAGCCCGACGACGCCGACCACGCCGTTCAGCAAATGGCGCGTCTCATAGGTGCCGAAAGGCGAGACGAGATTGAGCGCCGCGGCGATCGAATCAAAGGCGGCGCCGTAATTGAACAGATCGAGCCAATGCAGGCTGCGGAGATCGGTGAAGCCGGAGAGGTAATAGTTGAGGACGAATTCGCCATACCAGCGATGCACATCCTCGTCCCAGGTGACGCCGTAATCCTGGAAGGTAAACAGCACGAGCAGCGTTGCAACGAAGAAGAGCAGCAGCGCCAGCGCATCCCAGGAGGGACGCGGCAGTCGCGCGACCCAGCTTGCGGTCGGCGCCGAACGGGGACGCAGCTCAACGACGCTCATCGTAAAAGGCGCTCTCCACGCAGACATTGCCGGCTAGAGGCCGGTCTGTTCCATCATCGTTCCGATAACGCCATCGCTAGCGAAAAATTCCGCCGCGATCCGGCGCGCCGCCTTGGCATGGCGCGGATAGTCCCGCTTGATGGCCGCGACCGCCGCGAGCGCACCCTCGGCATCGACATAATCGAACAGCCCCTCGCCCGCCGGGTAGAACCGGGTGAATTCCGTCGCCATGGTGACCACAGGTCGGCCCGAGGCAAGATAGCAGACGCTGCGGTCGCTGAACCAACCGCTTTTCGGCCGCACGTAAATGTCCTTGGCGACGGTGAACTCGCCGCGCGAGTTGCGGATGAAATCGCCATAAGCGTCGAGCCCCGCCGAAATCGGCCGCGGATCGGCAAGCCGCCAGCCCTTGCCGCGAACGAGGGTATCGACCTCGGCGCTCGGCGGCAGCATCGCCATGGTGAAGCATTCGCCGCTGCGCTGCGGCACATCGAGAAAGCGCAGAAAGTTCACATGCTTCGACCAGACATAGCGCTCGCCTTCGAATTCGATGTCCTTGCCCTTGTTCTCCCAGGTCGCGATGGTCGAAAAGCATGGCGGCTCGCCCGCCGCCTCGGGCCACAGATCGAGCACCACGGGCGGCCGCGTCGGCTTCCACGGCACGCCGCAGAGCGGCACGATCCAGCCGGGCCCGCCGACATTCTCGCCATAGGTGAAGAAATGCGTATGCGCGTCGAGATAGGCGCGGGCCGCGGGATCGGCCTTGGCGTATTTGATCTGCTCATAGACCGGATCGGTGTCGATCATGATGCGGCGGGGGCACGCCATGTGCTCCTCGCGCAGCCGCGTCGCGCCGCAGAGATTGATCAGCGCGTCGGCGTCTTTGAGTAGAGCAAACACCCGCTCGCGCGACAGCCCGTGATAGACGTCGTTGATCGCGTCCCAATAGGCCCAGCGCTCGCCCAGACCGAAGCGCTCCATCGCCTGTTTCAGGTAATCGACATTGTAGGTGCAATCCATCATCACGCTGTTGGCGCGCGGATCGTAGGGATTGGCGCCGTGATTCTCGACATACCAGGCTTCGAAGCCGAGCCGCTCGAGGCCGACGAGATATTGCAGCGCCTGCCACGCAATGCCCGCCAGCGGCATTTGCGCAACGAAATGCAGCACCACGACTTTGCCGCGCTTGGCCATGGCTCAGCCGCGGCTCACCGCGGAGGCGTCGGGATAGGCGATGGCGACCACCTCGATGGTCTCGATCCCGGCGGGCGTTTTCAGCTCGACCATGTCGCCTTCGCGCGCCTTCAAGAGCGCGCGCGCGATTGGCGAGACCCAGCTGACGCGGCCGGCGCTCGAATCCGCCTCGTCGATGCCGACGATGGTGACGCTGCGCTCGGCGCCTTGGCCGCTCGCATAGCGCACGGTCGCGCCGAAGAACACCTGCTCGCGATTCTTCTGCTGCGCCGGATCGACCACCTCGGCGATTTCGAGCCGCTTGGTGAGAAAGCGCAAGCGGCGATCGATCTCGCGCAAGCGCTGCTTGCCGTAGATGTAATCGCCGTTCTCCGAGCGATCGCCATTGCCCGCGGCCCAGGCGACGGTCTCGACGACCTTCGGCCGCTCGATGCGCGTCAAGTGGCGCAGCTCCTCGCGCAGCCGCGCGAAGCCTTCCGGCGTGATGTAGTTCTTGGCGCCGGCCGGCAGGGCGGGCCCGCTCTCGGGCGCGTCCTCCTCGGCCGGATCGCTTTCTCGGGTGAAGGCCTTGCTCATCGCGGCGCCGAATCTATCGGCTGAAAGCGGGCGCGTCGAGCAAGGCATAGATGTCGCCCGCCCCATCCTCGCAGGGGATTTGCCGCAATTCCGCCGCGATTTCCACGGTATTGAGCCAGCGCGAATGATGCAGGCGCATGCTCTCGCCCGGCGAACGGTTGAAGCGATAGGCACCGAGGCGCTCGAGCCGCGCGATCGCGGCGAGCGCCGGCTCGAGCGCCGCCGGAAGATATTCGAGCGACAGCGCCGGCAGAGGCTGCGACAAGCCCTCGAGCACGGCGTCCTCGTAACCCTCGACATCGATTTTGCAGAAGGCGGGCAGGCCATGCGCCGCGATCAGCGCATCGAGCGTCATCACCTCGACCGTGGCGCGCTCGCGCCAGCGTGCGCTACGGAACCCGCGGCTCGCGCCGGCCTTGCGGATGAAATCATGCGACAGGGTGGCGATGGTGGGATTCATCGGATCGATCGCGAGCTCGCCGTGGCCGAGCGCCGCGCCGAGGGCCGCCGCGACCAACGCGACGCCGGGATCGCGGCCGAAGCGGCGCGCGAGCCGCGTCAGCAGTAGCGGCTGAGGCTCGACCGCGATGACGCGTGCGCCGAGCCTGCGGAAGGTCGCCGTCCGGTCGCCGAGATGCGCGCCGATGTCGAAGCACAGATCCCCCGCTGCGACAAATCGCCGGTAGAAGGCGTGCGCGCGCCGAAGTTTCGGCACATTGGCGCGATAGATGAGAGAGGAGCGCGCGAGCCCATAGGTTCTGCGCAAGGCCGAGAGGAGGGCAACACCATCTTCCATCCGGCAAGACTAGGCGGAAAGCGCACGGCGCGGCAGCACGAATATGCCAAAAATCCATATTCTGCACAGGGTTGAACGCATAAAAGGCGCATGCTAGGCAGGGCCATGATTGATCGCCTGTTCGAGTGGCTGAAAGAGGGGGGTCAGGATCTTTCGCGGGGACAAGACGAGCTGCAGCTCGCCGTTGCCGCCTTGCTGCTCGAGGCGGCCGTCGTGGTCGACAACCGGTTCGACGAGACGGAGCGCAACGCTATCCTGCGTATTTTGGAGCGCCGCTTCGGATTGGCGGCGGCCGATGCGGAGGCTGTGCTCGCGACCGCGAAAGCTCGCGTCGAGAATTCGGCGCAGCTCTTCCGCTTCACCAGCACGATCAATGACCGGCTGCCGCGCGAGCGCCGGGTCGAGGTGATCGAGATGCTGTGGCAGGTGGCCTATGCCGACCGTGTGCTCGATCCGCTCGAAGACAGCCTCTTGCGACGGGTAGCGGGTCTGATCGATGTGTCGGATCGCGACCGGGGCGATGCCAAGCTGCGCGTGATGCGCCAGTTGGGCCTCGCTCAACCGGAATGATGCTTTGCCAACTCAGAGTGATGCGCCATGACCTATGTCGTTAATGAAGCCTGCATCAAGTGCAAATACATGGACTGCGTGGAGGTCTGCCCCGTCGATTGCTTCTACGAGGGCGAGAACATGCTGGTGATCCATCCCGACGAATGCATCGATTGCGGGGTTTGCGAGCCCGAATGCCCGGCCGAGGCGATCGTCCCGGACAGCGAGCCCGCCGCCGAGAAATGGGTCGAGATCAACCGCCAATACGCCTCGACCTGGCCGAACATCACCCGCAAGGGCCCGCCGCCCGAAGATGCGGATGCCTGGAAGGGCGTTCCCGATAAGTTCGAAAAAGAGTTCAACCCGAACCCCGCCAAGCGCTGAAACCTCGCAAAAACAGGGTAAAAAAACCCAGGCAAAAGAGAGGGTTGCGACCGCCGCATGGCTCCCGCTCTGGTATTTGCGGCCATTTTGTGCTAATTGTAACAAACGGTACGCAGACCGCGTGCCGGTCCCGGTGACATGGGTCCGGGTGAGTCAGCCGGTCGGGGGCGAAGGGAATCGCGCTTGGCCGGAATGCGGTCCCGTGTGCCTCATGGTCCCCGGCGGAGGAAGTCATGGCGGCTATTGCGAAAGAAGACAAGCGCGTGGCGGAGAAGCTCGGCTTCGGCTCGGGCGATCTGGTCGTCTACCCGACCCACGGGGTGGGCAAGATCATGGCGGTCGAAAATCAGGAGATCGCCGGCTACTCGCTAAGCGTCTTTGTCGTCCATTTCGACAAGGATCGGATGACCTTGCGGGTCCCCGTGGCGAAGGCGAAGAATTCCGGCCTGCGCAGGCTCTCGACCCGCAAGGAGATGGAATCGGCGCTATCGAAGCTCAAAGGCCGCTCGCGCGCCAAGCGCACCATGTGGAGCCGGCGCGCGCAGGAATACGAGGCCAAGATCAATTCCGGCGATCCGGCCTCGATCGCCGAGGTGGTGCGCGACCTCTATCGCAATGGCGGCCAGCCCGAGCAATCCTATAGCGAGCGCCAGATTTACCAGGCGGCGCTCGATCGGCTGGTGCGCGAATTCGCGGCGGTCGAAAAGATCGACGAAGATACGGCGATCCGCCGCGTCGAGCAGATGCTGAGCGCGGCGTGACGGCGGCCTGCGCGCGGGCGGCGTTGCGCCGTCGTTAGTCCCCCCGTGGCTTCGACTCCGCCCTGCGATGCGGACATCTATGCCCGCTTCCTGCGCCCAAAGCGGGTCTGGGCGGTGGCCTCGATTCATGGCGAGGCCGAGCGGCTCATCGCGCTTCATGCGCGGCTGGCGCAACATCTCGATCCCGGCGACCGGCTGGTCTATCTCGGCAACTATCTCGGCGCCGGAACCGGCTCGGCGGCGACGCTCGACGCCCTGATCCGGTTTCGCCGCCTTTTCCTCGCGCGCCGCAACGCCTTTCTCGGCGACATCGCCTTTCTGCGCGGCGCCCAGGAGGAGATGTGGCAAAAGCTGTTGGAGCTGCAATTCGCGCCCAATCCGCGCGAGGTCCTGCCCTGGATGCTCGATCACGGGGTCGATAAGACGCTCCAATCCTATGGCATCGATGCGCGCACCGGGCTTGCGGCCTGCCGCGAGGGGGTGGTCGCCATCACCCGCTGGACCGCGGCCTTGCGCAATGCGATCGATGCGCGGCCGGGCCACCGGCCCTTTCTCAACCAGCTGCGCCGCGCCGCCTTGACCGAAGATGGTGCGCTGCTGTTCGTCCATGCCGCCATCGATCCGAACCGCCCGCTCGACCTCCAAGGCGACCGGTTCTGGTGGGGCGATCGCGACATCCTCGATCTCGCCGAGCCCTTTGCCGGGTTCCGGCGGGTGCTCCGCGGCTTCGATCGCGCGCATCGCGGCATCGTCGAAGCGCGTTATGCCGCCTCGATCGATGGCGGCGCCGGCTTCGGCGGCACGCTGATGGCGGCTTGCGTGCTGCCCGACGGGGCCATCGTCGAGTGTATCGAGGCCTGACCGCGCCGCTGGCGGCGCTCGCGCTGTTCCTCCCGGGCCTTCCGGTGGCCGCCGCGCCGCTCCCCGACTTCCCGCCGGCCGGCACCGCCCAAGTCAAAACCGTCGAAGCGGATGCGACCCTCGAGCTTGCCGATGGGCGAAGATTGCGCCTCGCCGGGATCGACCTGCCGGCGCATGGCGCGCTCGCGCGTCAAGCGCGCGACGCGCTCAGCGATCTCGTGCTCGGCAAGCCCATCGTGCTGCGGCTTGGCGGCGCGGCGCGCGACCGGCAAGGCCGCGTGCTGGCCCAGGCTTTCATCGGCACGCTGTGGATCGAGGGCGAATTGCTGCGCCGCGGCTTCGCCCTGGTGCACAGCACCGCCGATCTGCGGCTGGGCGTGCCGGCGATGCTGCGGATCGAGCGCCAGGCGCGGCGCTATCGCCGCGGGCTTTGGGCCGATCCCGGCTTCGCGATCATCGATGCGGGCGATGCGGCGAAAGCCGCCGGTACGTTTCGCCTCGTCTCCGGGCAGGTCGCCACGGCGGCGAAGACCAGCCGCGGCATTCTCTTGCGCTTCGGCCCCGAGGGGTCGCGCGCGCTGACGGCGCTGATCGATGCGCGGGCGTTGCAGCTGTGCCGCGAGGCGGGACTCGATCCGCTGGCGCTGCCGGGCAAGCGCCTCCTCATTCGCGGCTTCATCGACGGCACGCGGCAGCCGCTGATGGCGATCACCCACCCGGAGCAGATTGAGCTCCTTCGCGGCAAGAAAAAGGCCCCGGCGAAGCCGCCGGGGCCGTGAGGCTTGAGACGCCGGTGGCGGTGCCGTCAGGCTTGACCGGACGCGGCTGGCGGCTGCCCGCCGACCTCGTCCCAGATGCGTTTCAGATAGGTCTGCCGGAAGCCGAAGAAGCCGACCACCACGCCGATCGCGGCGATGCCGATCGGGTAATAGAGCCCGACGAGGTGGATGTTGGGGTAAGCCGCCGCCAGCGATGCCCCCATCAGCGGCACCACGCCGCCGAAGACGCCGTTGCCGATGTGATAGGGCATCGACATCGAGCTGTAGCGGATGCGCGCCGGGAAAATCTCGACCAGGAAGGCGGCGATCGGCCCATACACCATGGTGACGAGGATCACCATGTAGAACACCAGCAGGCAGAGGATCGTCGGGTTGTCCTTATAGGTCGTGAAGGCGGTGAAGACCGGAATGTAAGTCAGCACCGCCAGCAGGAACCCGGCGATCATGATCGGCCGCCGCCCGATGCGATCGCTCAGCCAGCCGAAGAAGACGAAGAACGGCGCGCCGAACAGCAGGGCGATCATGAGGATCAGATAGACCTCGACATAGGGCAGCTTCAGCGTCGCCGACATATAGGTCAGCGCATAGAACTGGCCCGTATACCAGACGACGCCTTCGGGGGCGGTTGCGCCGAAGAGCGCCAGCGCCATCAAGCCCCAATTGCGCCCGCTGCTATAGGTCTCGAGGGCGGGATTGGCCGAGGTCTTGCCCTGCGCCTTGAGCCGGGCGTAGATCGGCGATTCCTCGAGCTTCAGCCGGATATAGCCCGAGAGCAGGACCAGCACGGCCGAGAGCAGGAACGGCCAGCGCCAGCCATAAGCGGTGAAGGCCGCGTCGCCCAAGCCCAAACGGAAGGCGAGGATGACGACGAGGGCGATGACGATGCCCATGGTCGCCGTGGTTTGGATCCAGCTCGTATAAAGGCCGCGCTTACCATCGGGCGCGTGCTCGGCGATATAGGTCGCCGCCCCGCCATATTCGCCGCCGAGCGCGAGGCCCTGCACGACGCGGCAGGTGACCAGAAGGACCGGCGCCAGCGTGCCGATGGTCTCGTAGGTCGGCAGGCACCCGACCAGGAAGGTCGCGACGCCCATCAGGCCGAGGGTGAGCATGAACGTGAATTTCCGGCCGACGAGATCGCCGAGATGCCCGAAAAGCAGCGCGCCGAAGGGGCGCACCACGAACCCGGTCCAGAACACCGCGAGGCTCAAGATGAAGGAGATTGTCGGCGAGATGCTCGGCGAGAAGAAATGCGTGCCAAAGAACCCGGCGAGCACGCCGTAGAGATAGAAATCGTACCATTCGATGAGGGTGCCGGCCGAGGAGGCGGCGATGATGAAACTCAGGGATTGCTTGGAGGCTGGGCTCGCGCGGCCCAAGGCAGGCGCTGAAACCGACATGAACGTTTCTCCCGGGAGAGTTGCGCGCTAGATATTCTTCTCCGCCCGAGGCTGAGCTGGGCGGAATTATTACAAACAGTTTAGCTTGGCCGGCAAACCCCCGCAACGAAGGCGTGAAACGGCCGCTGTGAAAAGCGGCGCGCCGACGAGGGGGCCGCCCAAGCCGTGCCTCCCGCCGGCCGGCGCGAAGCGCCGAGTCGCCGCCCCGAGCCGAGCCCAAGCTGGCCGGTTGCCGGCATCGCTTGCTATAAGCAGGAACCGCGTCCCCGTAGCTCAGCCGGATAGAGCAACAGTTTCCTAAACTGTGGGTCGGGTGTTCGAGTCACCCCGGGGACGCCAATATCTCGAAGACAAGGCTCCTAACTCCGCCATCGCCGCTTACACCGGCACCGGGACGGAGAGGCTCTCGTAGATCGCATACGCTCGTTCGGCGATGCGGTCCCAGGTGAAGTGGCCGAGCGCCCGGGCGCGAGCGGCGCGGCCCATGCTTTCGCGGAGCGCGTCGTTGTCGAGCAGCTGGATGATCGCCTCGGCGAGCGCTTGCGCATCGTTCTTGGCGACGAGGAGTCCGGTTTCGCCATCGCGCACGGTTTCGACGATGCCCCCCGAGCGGGTGGCGACGACCGGCGTCCCAGCCGCCATGGCTTCGAGCGGCGGCAGGCCGAAGCCTTCCTGGTTGATCGGCGGGAAGACGAAGATATCCGCTTCGGCATAGCGGTCCGTCAATTCGGCGTGCGGGAGCTGGCCGAGAAAGGAGACCTTGGCCGCAAGCTCTGGCGACAGCGACGCCTTCAAGCGGAACGCGTAGGATCCCGCATCCTTCGGCGCGAGCGACAACAGCGCTTTGATGCGGGCGGCATAGTTCGGCGCATACCACGGCTTGACGCTCGCAATCGCGGCCTCGTCTTCGCTGCTGAACATATCGAGGAGCGGGTAGGAAAAATGCGAACCCGCGATATCGAGCCGCACATCGGGATAGCGCTCGACGACCCGCTTGAATGCCGCCAGCAGGACATGGACGCCTTTGCTCGGCGAAACATTCCCGGCATAGAGAATTCGCTTGTTCCGGCCGCTATTGGCGGCGCGGTAATCCTTCTCGCGCCGGAATTCTTCCGGATCGATGCCGTTGTGAATCGTCGCCAGACGATCCGCGAGCATCGGGAAATGCCGGCGCGCCGTGTCGCCCAGAAAATCGCTGACCGTCGCGAACAAATCGACGTCCTGAAACCGCCGCGCGAGGCGCGGATAGTTGTGCTGCGGGAGCCATTCGGCATGCTGTTGGTAGACGATCTTGGCATGAGGATTCTGGGCCCGTATCGCCGGCACATATTGCGAAAAGTTCTGGATGTGAATGACATCGCAGCGCTCCTTGCGGAGTTCCATCGCCACCTCGCGGACAAAACTCGGATAGGCGGACGCCGCGGTGATCGCCCGCGAGATCGGCACGCCGGACATATTGAGCTTGCGATGCAGCGTGAAGAGGATTCGCTCCCGCGCGCGCGACGGCAGGAAGCGAAAACGAATGCCGTCAGTAATGAGATCCTGCGGAGCGTCTTTATGCAGGTCCCGGCTGCCATAGACGATCACATTGGCGAATTTTGCGAGCGGCCGCGCCAGCCCATAGGTGCAAACGCCGACGGAATTTTGCAGCGGAGGGAGAATGCGATCGAAAGGCTGGTTGACGAACGCGATCTTCATCAATGTTCCTCCGCTTCCTTGCGCCGCGCCGCCGCCCTCTATCGCGGGGCGGGCGCGGCAAGGTCCAGTTCGGCAAGCGCGTCCCGCGCGGCGAGGCGCCACTCTTGCCCGTCGTAAAGCAGCGGGCCTCGATCCGGCGCCGTAAAATTATAGACGGGCGCGAGCCGGAGACGCTCGATGCGCGAACCGAACTCCGCCAGCACGCCATGCTGCGTTAGGAACTCGGCCATCATCCGCGATTTGCGCGCCCAAGCGGCATCATCGAGCCGAAGCACAACATCGTTGGGGCCTGGCGCGGGGAAGGATTGCCGGACCATGCCGGCGACGCCGGCGTGATAGAACGCCATCTCGCCGATATCGGGAGTATTGCCGCCGGCGCGCGCCATCAAGCTTGCCGCGGCGCGCACCGCAAACGCGGCCGCGTCGTGGTCGGGATGTCCGCCCTCGAAGGGATGGGTCAGCACCATCGCGATGCCCTCGTCGGCGAAGAGCGCGGCCAAGCGCGTCGCCGCCGCGGCCATGTGGACAGCGAGCTCCTGGTCGTCGATGTCGAGCCAGATCGCCGCGGCATTTTGCGCTGCCCCCGCCGCCAGGGCGCGCTCGAGCTCGGCGCGGCGTGCCGCGGCATAGGCCGCGCGCGTCGCGAAGCCGAGGGCGCGCGCATCGCGCATCGCACGCGGCGCGCCATTGGTCAAATGAACGATCAACACGCCATCGAGCCGCGCCAGCTGTGCGCCGATGCCGATCGTCTCGTCATCGGGATGCGCCACGACGATCGCGAGGCTTGGCGCCGCAATGCGCGCCTCGTCTCCGGCCAAGCGGGCGAAGAGGCGTTTCAGCTCGCCGCCGGCTGCATCGCCCGTCCGAGACTTTGAGCGAGGCGAGCCCTGCGGCGGGGCGCTCGGAGGAAGCCCGGCGAGGCATCGCTCGATCTGTCGCGCAATAGCGGCGATGCGCGGCTGCTCGCCGGCCGCGCCGTCCTCTCGCGCGGGCTCGTAGACCGCGACGGCAGCGGCGGCGCGCCGCAAGGCAGCGGAAGGGTGCTGGGCGGAAAAGGCGCCGCGTGCGCTGGGGAAGAGGCTGACCGTGCCGTCATAGCGGCGCGGCCGGTAAGCGGCGATGTCTTCGCAGCGGCGGATATAGAGCGGCGGCAAGACGCGTTTGGTCTCGGTCGGGGCCGCGCCTTGCATGCGGATGCCGACCCGCGCCATCCCGTGCTTTGCGCGCGCGCGCAGGGCGCACGCGGCATATCCCGCCCATTGCCGCGGCGGCCGGATCGTCAAGCGGCGCAGCGAGCGCGCCAGTCTTCGCGACGCCTGCGTCAGACGCGAGAATACCGCGCGGTCCGCCGCGAAGATATCGACGCCGATCAGCGCCAACAGATCGACCGCATCGCCGCGCTCGCGCAACCGGCACGCCATCTCATAGGCGACGATGCCGCCGACGGAAAAACCGGCAATCGCATAGGGTCCCGCCGGCTGTCGCGCGCGCATCGTCTCGATCAAGGCCTCCGCCATCTCGGCGATCGTGGCATGCGGCTCGTCGTGTGAATCGCCGCCGCGCATCTGCAAGAGGTCGATCGGCCGATCGATGCGCAGCTGCTCGGCGATCAATCGCAGCGCCAGCGCCTCGCCGAAATTTGCGTCGGCGATGAAGAGAGGGCGCTGGCCGCCGCCCTGGCGGACCTCAACGAGATCGGCGCGGCTCGCGGGCGCGGTCCGCGCGCGCGCGTGAGAGGGCGAGGGCGCCATCGGCGCCGCGGCGTTCCGCCAAGATGCGTCGTCGGAGGCAGCCTCTCTGGCTCTCGCTGCGGAGATGTCGGGCCGGCTGGTCATAGCGCGCACATGGCCTAACCCATTGGGTCTTTCGGCTCTAAGGGCTACCGAGGCTGTTGTCGCCGCTCCGAAAAACGGGAGCGCGCGCCCAGAAAATAGCGCACATGCAGAAAACAACCCATGGCGCAGTCACGCCGCCCTGCCACCGAATGGTCACATGACGGCCGGGGGCGGCTCCCCTAACAGAGCGAATTGGTCACGCCGTCACCCTCACCTGGGGTCAAGCCATGGCCGAAATTGACGGACAAGGGCGGAGCATCGAGAGCCCGGGCGCCAGCGCTTTGGCGCGCAAACGCATCCTGCGGCTCTTCAGCGACCCCGCCTATGTCGTTCGCGTCGCGCGCTATGCCTTGGGGCTGCGCACGCCCTTGCGCACCGAAGACCGCCGCATCCTCGAGCAGGTGATCTTTCCTTACTATGCCAATCGCGACGACATGCGCACGGTGCTGTTCGTGGGCTGCCAATGGTACACGCGGCACTATGAGAAAACCTATTTCCCGCGGCAGACATTCTGGACGATCGAGCCCACGCACGACGCGAGGCGCTACGGCGCAAGCCATCACGTGGTCGCGCCGCTCGAGAGCCTCGCCGAATTCTTCCCGGCGGATATGTTCGATCTCATCCTGTGCAACGGCGTTTATGGTTGGGGTCTCGATTCGCGCGCGCAGTGCGAATCGGCTTTCGCGCAATGCCGTTCTCGCCTGCGCCATGGCGGGCATTTCGTTCTCGGCTGGAACGACACGCCCGAATTGGCGCCGGTGCCGCCGGAGCGTATCGCGAGCCTTGGGCGGTTTCGCCGCGTCGAGTTCCCGCCGCTCGGGACCTGGCGCTTCGCCACCCAAACCGAGCAGCGCCACGTCTTCGATTTCTATTGCCGATAAGATGAAGGGGAACGGCCGTCGCGGGACGGCTTAGCGCTGCGCCGCCCTCATGCGGGTGCGCAGCGCCTCGGTCGCGGCAAGATCGACAACGAGGCTCTCCGAGTCGATGACGACGCCATAGAGCTCGCGCGCCGCATCTTGCGAGACATAGCCTTGATAGACATCCTCGCGGACCTTTTCGGGCTCGCGCTCGGTCGGATCGCCATAGCCGCCACCGCCGCCGCCGCGGATCGTCACCGAATCACCCAGTTTCAGCGGCATGGTGAAGGCCTTGGCGTTCGGCAGCTCGCCGAGATCCTTGCCGTCCTTGCGGATGAAGAGCGCGTTGGCCATCGCGTCGTGCCCGCCGAAGAGGCCCCAGGGCTTGCATTGCGAGCGCTCGATATGGCTGGTCAAATGGAGCCCGATCAGCGGCTGCACCGCGCGATCGACACCGAGGCCACCGCGATAGCGCCCGGCGCCGCCCGAATCCGGCACGAGCTCATAGCGCTCGGCGAAGAGCGGATATTTGACCTCGAGCAGTTCGATCGGGCTGTTATGCGTATCGCCGTCATTCATGGCGATGGTGGCGCTGACGCCGTCTTCGGTTTTCTTCGCGCCCCAGCCGCCGCCAGCATGGCTCAACCCGGCGAAGATGAATTGATTCTGGGTGAAGCCGATGAGCTGCGCGATGATGAGATCGGCATGATGCCCGGCGGCGACGCGGTCGGGGATCGCCGGCGCCAGAGCCTTGAAGATGGTATCGACGATGGTCATCGGAAAGGTCATCCAGCGCCGCATGGCGGCCGGCTTCACCGCGCTGACGACGCGGCCGGGCGGCGCGATCACCGTCAGGGAGCGGAAGCTGCCGTCATTGATCGGATAATCGGTCGGCGAGGTGATGCATTTATAGGCGACTTGGGCGCAGGCGATCGCCGTGCTGTAACCGGAATTGTAAAAGCCGCGCACCTGGGCGCTCACATCGCTCAGATCGATCTCCGCCTCGTCGCCCCGCACGGTGATCTTCACCTTGATCGGCACGTGCTTGCCGAGATCGACGCCGTCATCGTCCATGAAGGATTCGGCCTCGTAGACGCCGTCGGGAATGGTCCGCGTCCGGGCGCGCGCCGAATCCTCGGACCGGTCCATGATCTCTTCGATCGAGGCCAGAACCTCGTCGGCGCCATAGCGCTCGACCAGCTCGAGAAAGCGCTTCTCGCCGGTCTTCACCGCCGAGACCTGGGCGCGGAGGTCGCCCATCGCCCGCTCGGGCACCCGCACATTCATGCGGATCATGTCGACGACGTCCTGATTGACCTCGCCGGCGCGATGCAGCTTCAAGATCGGAATCTGCAGGCCTTCGGAATAGATGTCGGTGGTGACGCTCGCCAGCACGCCGCCGATATCGAGCCAATGCGCCATGCAGCAGGAAAACCCGATCAGCTTTTCGCGATGGAAGATCGGCACCGACAGGGTGACGTGGTTCAAATGGCTGCCGGTGATATAGGCATCGTTGGTGATAAGGATGTCGCCGGGGCCGATATCCTCGCCGAAATGCGTGAGCTTCGCTTTGATCGTCTCGCCCATGCCGCGGATGAACATCGGCAGGCCGAGGCCGATCGAGACCGTCCGGCCATCCGCGGTGAAGAGCCCGCAGGTAAAATCCAGCGCCTCGTAGATGATGAGGTTGTAGGCGGTGCGCATGAGATTGGTTTTCATCTCGCCGGTCACGGCGAGGACGCCCGCGCGCACGATTTCGGTCGTCACAGGATCGGCGCGGCGGTTGCGCACGGCGCTATCAGGCATGAACCCAAACTCCCAGCAATCGCGGCGGGCATCTTGGAGCAGCGCTCCGAAAAAGCAACCGCCGCGAATTGTGCTTGACGGCGGCGCCAGCTAGGTTGCGCCTCTTCGCTGGGTTGGGGGAACGGCGGTTCATGGCGGATGTGCGGATCGGCACCGATATCGGCGGTACCTTCACCGATGTCGCGGCGTTCGACGAGGAAAGCGGCCGGCTGCTGCTCGGCAAGAGCCTGACGACTCCGGCGCGCCTCGCCGAAGGCATCAATGCGGGCGTTGCCAAGGCGGGCACGGCTTACGACAAGGCCGGGCTTTTCCTCCACGGCTCGACCATCGCCATCAATACTCTCCTCGAGCGCACCGGCGCCAAGACCGCGCTTCTCACCACCAAGGGCTTTCGCGATATTTACGAGATCGGGCGCGTCAATCGGCCCGATTCCTACAATCTCTTCTTCAAGAAGCACGAGCCGCTGATCGAGCGCGCGCTGCGCTTCGATGTCAATGAGCGGATCATCGCCGACGGCTCGGTGCGCACGCCGTTGAGCGAGGACGAGATCGCGGCACTTGGGCGACGTCTCGAGGCGCTCGGCATGGAGGCGGTGGCGATCCTTTTCCTGCACTCTTATCGCAATCCGGCGCATGAGGCGCTGGCGAAGGCAATCCTGCGGCGCAACCATCCGCAGCTTTTCGTCTCCGCGAGCCACGAGTTGTCGCAGGAATATCGCGAGTTCGAGCGCTGCTCGACGGTCGCGGCCAATGCCTATATCGGGCCGCGGGTGGGGCGCTATCTCGCCGATATCGAAACGCATCTGCGCGAGGAAGGCTGCCGCGGCTCCTTTCTCGTCGTGCAGTCGACCGGCGGGCTTTACGAGGCGGAGCAGGCCCAGGCGCATTGCGTGCGCATGATGGAATCGGGGCCGGCCGCCGGTGTCATCGGCACGCGCGCCCTTTGCCACGCGATCGGGCTCGAAAACGCGATCGCCTTCGATATGGGCGGCACCACGGCCAAGGCCGGCGTCATTCACAAGGGCGAGGCGCTCACCACCGGCGCCGCGCTGTTGGGCGGCTACAACACCGCGCTGCCGATCCAGATCGCGATGATGGATATTTTCGAGGTCGGAACCGGCGGCGGCTCGATCGCGCGGATCGAGGACGGCATGCTGCGCGTCGGCCCGCAAAGCGCCGGTGCGGCGCCCGGCCCTGCCTGCTATGGGCTGGGCGGAACGCAGCCGACCGTGACCGACGCCAATCTGATGCTCGGCCGGCTGGGCGCCGACCGCTTCCTCGGCGGCGAAATGGCGCTCGATCTCGCCGCGGCCGAACGCGCGCTGAAAGAGCATGTGGCGGGGCCGCTCGGGATGTCGCCGGTCGCCGCCGCCAACGGCATTCTGCGCATCGCCTCGACGGCGATGTCCTATGCGGTGAAAGCCGTCACCACCGAGCGCGGGCTCGATGTCGGCGATTTCGCTCTCGTCGCTTATGGCGGGGCGGGGCCGCTCCATGCGACCGCGATCGCGCGCGAGCTCGGCATCCGCCGGGTGATCATTCCGCGCGCGCCGGGCGTGTTCTCGGCCTTCGGCATGTTGTTCTCCGATCTGCGCTATGACTACGTGCGCAGCTGGTTCCAGCGGCTGGAGAGCGCGTCTTTCGACGAGGTCGAGCGCATCTATGACGAGTTGGAGCGCCAAGGCCGTGCGGCGATCGCCGGCACCTCGGTCAAGCCGCAGGAGGTCGCGATCGCCCGCGCCGCCGATATGCGCTATGTCGGCCAAGAGCACGCGGTGACCGTCGATCTGCCGATGCCGCTTTTTGCCGCGCAGGACCGCGAGGGGATCAAGCGCGCTTTCGACGAGATGCATCTGCTGCGCTACGGCACCAACGCGCCCAAGGAGCGCGCGGAGATCGTCAGCCTGCGCTCGACCGTGACCGGTGTGATGCGCAAGCCGCCACAGGAAAAGATCGCCGCCGGAGCGGCCGAGCCGCCGCGCGCAGCCTTCACCGGCACTCGGCCGGTGTTCTTTGCTGAAACCAACGGCTTCATCGACACGCCGAGCTATGCGCGGGCGGCGCTGCTGGCCGGCAATGCGATTGCCGGGCCGGCGCTCATCGAGGAGCATGCCTCGACCACCGTGGTCCTGCCCGGCGATGCGCTCGCGGTCGATCCCTTCGGCAATCTAGCGATCGCCGTCGGCGCGCCGAAAAAAGCCGAGTAGGAGCGCCGGTCAGCGCAGCGCGACGATGCCGGCGCGGCGTGCGACCAGCCAGTAGAGCAGCAGGATCGGCAACATCAGCGCCAGCATGATGAGCGACGCCGCGGCGGCTTGGCCATAGGCCGAATCTTGCACGAAGCCCCAGACGAGATAGGAGAAGGGCAGGTTGCCGCTGGTCGATATCACGACCGGCAGGCTGAGCTCGCGATAGGTCAGGAGCGCGATCCAAATCCAGGCATAAACGAGGCTCGGCATCAGCAGCGGCAGCAGCACGCGCCGCAGCACGCCGCCGGTGCTCGCGCCGCAGACCCGCGCCGATTCCTCGAGCTCCGTGTGGATCTGGATGAGGGCGCCGTTGGTCATGCGTGTCCCATAGGAGAGGCGCGCGACGACATAGACGAGGATTAGGATCCACAGCGTGCCGTAGATCGGCACGATGCTGCGCAGCACGAACAGGGCGATCAGCAGCGCCGCGACGCTGAAGACGATCGCCGGAATCGCAAGCGGCAGGAAGGCGAGGAAATCGAACACGCCGCGAAACCGGATGCGGGTGCGCAGCACCACCCATGAGATCGCCACGCTGGCAAAGAGCGTGATGGTCGGCACCACCGCCATCAGGATCGCGGTGTTGGTGCCGGCGCGCCACAAGAGGGCCTGCGGTAGGTTGCGGAAATTGTTGAGCGACACCGCAGCGAGCGCCGCGGCGGAAGGCGGCTGGAGGTAAGGCAGGAGGGCCGCCCAGCACAGCATCAGCAGCGGCAGGAGCTGCGCCACGACGAAATAAAGCGCAACGCCAAGAATGGCCGGAAGCTTCGCACGGCCAAGCCGCGCGATGCGCGGCCGGTAACCCTTGCCGGTGACGACGGCGTATTTCGGCGCTTGGCGCTGTGCCCGGCGATAAGCCCAGCTCATCAGCGCGGCGATCGCCGTCATGAGGACGCTGAGGCACGCGACGCTGCCATATTCGGGCGCGCCTTCCGACGGGGTGAGCACCCAGAACACATAAGTCGAGAAGGTGAAAATGCGACGGGACAGACCGAGGATCGCCGGCACGTCGAAAGCGGCGAAGCCGATGGTCGCGACATAGATCGCGGCGGCCAGCAGCGCCGGCCACAGCACGGGAAGGGTAACGCGCCACGCCGTCTGCCACGGCCGCGCGCCGCTCGTCGCCGCGGCCTCCTCGAGCGCCGGGTCCATCGCCCGCAGCGCCGCCGCCGTCATGATGAAGGCGAGCGGCGTCAGGTTCATGCCTTCGATCGCGCCCATGGCGAAGATGTTGCCGACATCGAGCGGCGCCTCGCTCAAGCCGAAGACGGCCATCAGCCAATGGTTGACGAGGCCGATCTTGGGATGGAGCAGAAATACCCAGCCGAGCGAGACGGCAAAGCCCGGAATGAGCAGAGCCGTGGTCATCAAAGTAAGGATCAGCGGCTTGCCGGGGAAATCCGTGCGCTCGATCAGCCAGGCGATGGGAACAGCCAAGGCAAGGGCAACGCTCAACGCCATCGCCGAGAAGAGCACCGTGTTCCACAGCACGCGGTAGGTGAAGCTGTCGAAGAACATCGCGCGGTAATGATCGAGCGTGTAGACGAGCGCCGGGTCGCCTGGCGTCCCCTCGACGAAGCTCAGCCAGAAGACGACGGCCAGCAGCGCGAGGACGGCGCCGGTGGCAACCATCGCCACCCCGACCATGCCGGCTGGAGCCCAATCGCGCCGACGGCGCTCCGCCGGCGCCGGCGCTTTTCCCGCCATCGCCGTCATTGCGACGCCAGACCGCCTCTATCGCTGGCGCACGAGCTTCGCGAGCGCCGCGTTGGCCTTGTCGAGCCCCGGATGGGCGCGCCACCAATCGAAGGTGACATCGATGAACTTGATGCCCTTGGCGGCGAGCGCGTCGGCCTCGCGATGGATATGCGAATCCGGGAAATCATAAAGATCGTCGCCGAACAAATCATAGACCATGCGCTCTTGCCCCTCATGGGTCATGACATAGAGCGTATAGAGAATCGCCGCGTTGGGATGGGGAGCGTTGACCGGAATGGCGAGATAGTCCTCGCGCTTTTGCGCCATGTCGCGGATGACATGGTTGGCGAGAATGCCCTTGCCGCGATATTTGAGGCGATTGACCGCGCCGCCGCTGCAATCGACGACGAGAGCCGGGATCTCGCCCGAGGCGATGCGGTCGGTCGCCTCGCAGCCGGCAAGCCCCGCGAGCTGCGGCGACAGGCGGCGCACGAAATCCTCGGTCTTCGGCACGCCCCACACGTCATTCGCCAGCAGCACGTCGAAGCCTGCGAGAAACGGCGTCGTATAGAACTTGCCCTTGAGCTCCGGCTTCAGCAGATCGGCGGTGGTCTCGATGCTAGAGACCCAGGGTGCGGCTTTCCGGTTGTAGAGAATGCCCGGCAGCACGGTCTGAAACCGCAGCGCGCGGCCTTCCGCCTCGACCATGTCGGGATTGATCCGCGACGGCATGAGCTTCGCCCAATCGACGACGCGGAACAGATCTTTGTCGAGATAAGGCGTCATTTGCACCGCCGTCGTCGTATAGACATCGGTCGACGATTTCTGTCCGGCGAGTTTTTCCTGATAAAGGATCGCTGCCAAAGGTCCATAAGCGGGGCCTGGGGTCCAGGCGACGGTCAAATGCGTGCCGAAGGTCTTGTTGATCGCATCCTGCGCGAATTTGGCGCCTTCGGGGCCGGCGAAGACGGTGTTGGTGGAGCGCAGCGATATCGTGCCTTCGGCCTCGGCGGCCTTGACGACCTTGGCAAGCTCGGGCGTCATCGGCACTGTTGCGGCCTGCGCCGCACCGATTGCAAATGCCGACGACAAACAAACGAGCGCGGCAAGCCGGAACATCATGGATACGCCTCCCCTCGATCTGCTTCGCGATCGCCGCTGCCGGCGATCTTGATCGTTGCCGGCACCATAGCCGTTCGCGGCTGCCGAAAGAAGAGATCGCGGCGAAAACTTTGCGCGGCGCTTCGCTTTGCTTGACACCCGGCGGACATTTCCCTGTGATAGCGCGAAAGAGGGGGAGAGGATGGCACCTGAAGCGAGCATGCGCGGCTACGATCCGAGCGCGGCCGCTTTGCTGACCTTCCACGACAAGGTGCCGCGCTTTCGCGACGGAAGCGACACGCCGCGCGCCTATCTCGAGCGCTGTGTCGCGGCGATCGAGGCGCGCGAGCGCGAGGTGATGGCCTTCGCCTATCTCGATCTAGCCGGCGCTCGCCGCCTCGCGGATGAGGCGACCACGCGTTGGCGTGCTGGCCGGCCGCTCTCCCCGATCGATGGCATGCCGATCGGCATCAAGGATCTCATGGAGACCCACGACATGCCGACGGAATATGGCTGCGAGCTGTTTCGCGGCCATCGCCCGATCCGCGACGCGGCGCCGGCCGCGGCGCTGCGCGCGCTGGGCGGCGTCATCATCGGCAAGACCGAAACCGTGTGCCTCGGCGGCGGCGATCCGGCGCGGACGCGCAATCCCTTCGATCTCCGCCGCACGCCGGGCGGATCATCCTCGGGCTCGGCCGCGGCCATCGCGGCGAGGATGCTGCCCCTGGCACTCGGCACGCATGCGCGCGGCTCGACCATTCGCCCGGCGAGTTTTTGCGGCGCCTTCGGCCTCAAGCCGACTTTCGGCGCGATCAACCGCCAAGGCGTGTTCTCGATGGCGCACAGCATGGATCATGTCGGCGTGCTCGCCGGCTCGCTCGAGGATCTGTGGATCGCCGCCATTCACATCGCGCTCGAGGCCGGCGGCGATCCCGGCCATCCCGGGCTTTACGGCGGAACCGCCGTGCCGGCGCAGCGCCGGCCGCAACGCCTCATACGTCTCGACATGGCGGGGTGGGCCGAGACGGACGCCGCGACCCGCGCGGCGTTCGAAGCCTGGCTCGAGCGCATCGCCAGCGCCGGCATCGCGATCCTTTCGCGCAAGGACGATCCCGCAATCGAAGCCTATGAGCGCGAGCTTGCCGCCATGCCGGAGCTGTGGCGCGCGCTCTATCGCTACGAGATGCGCTGGCCGATGCTGCAATATCTCGAGCGCTTTCCCGACAAGCTGCCGCCGCGGCTGAAGCAGGGGATCGCGGAAGGGCAGGGGCTGACCCTCGCCGAATATCGCGCAGCGCTGGTGCGGCGCGCGCATCTCCGCGGGCTGCATGAAGAGCTGGCGCGCCGGGCGGATGCGTTCGTGACGCTGTCATCGCCCGGGCCGGGGCCCATCGGCATGGATCAGGGCAGCGCCGTCTTCAACGAGGCGTCGTCCGTCCTCGGCGCGCCCGCGCTCTCGCTGCCGCTTTTGGCGAGCGACGGCGCGCCGGTCGGTATTCAAATGCTGGGGCCTTGGCATGGCGATGAACAACTCATTGCCATCGGCCGCTTCATCGCCCAAGAAACACTGGGACATCGCCAATAACATCACAAGGGAGGAACACCATGCGGATCACCGTTTCCGCTCTGCTTGCCATGCTGGCCGCTGTGGCCTTCGGACACACGGCTTGCGCCTCGCCGCAAGGCAAGCGGATCGCGCTGCTCGCCACGCTCAATACCAATCCTTATATCGGCGCCTGGACCTCGACCTTCATGAAAGACGCCGCGGCGGACGGGATGAAGGTGACGAACCTCGAATCGCCCTTCGATGCGGCGCTTCAGTCACAGCAGATCGACGATGCGATCGCACAGAAATACGATTTGATCGTGGTCGATTATATCAACGACCAGGCGATCCTGCCGGCGTTGACGCGCGCCAAAGCCGCGGGCGTGCCGGTCGTGCTGATGGCGACGCCGCTCGCCAAGGCGCATGAGGATCTGTTCTATTCCTATATCGGCACCGACCATGCCGATTTGGGGCGCATCGCCGGCGAAAACCTGGTGAAGGGCCTCGAAGCCGAGGGCAAGACCAAGGCGAATGTCGTCGCGATCACCGGCTTGGCGCAGCAGCTCCATGTGCAGCAGCGGATGAAAGCGTTCATGGACGTGCTCAGCGCCCATCCCGGCATCAAGCTGGTCGCGCAAGAGGACGGCAAGTGGAACACGGCGCAGTCGGAGAAGATCGCGGGCGAGCTGCTCGTGCGCTTCTCCGGCCGCGGCGGCATCGACGGAATTTTCGCCATGGCCGACAATCAGGCGACCGGCGCGATCCAGGCGGTCGAGACGGCGGGGCTGAAGAACGGGGTGAAAGACAAGGGCATCGTTATCGTCGCCAGCAATTGCATGAAGGACGGCATCGTCCACATTCGCTCGGGCGAGCAATATGCGACGGCGACGCAAATCCCGACCGAAGAAGCCGCCTACGCCGCGAAGAAGATCGCCGCCTATTTCAACGGCGAGAAGCTGCAAAAATACGAGATCGTGAAATCCTACGGCATCACCTCGGACAACGTCGCGAAATTCGCCGACGCATGCAGCTATTGAACGGCGGCGCGGAGGCGATCCCGCCGGCGGCGGCGCCGCGCGAGGCGATCCTCGAGGTCGAGGGGATCACCAAGCGCTTCGGCGCCAATGTGGTGCTGAAGGGCGCCTCGCTCGCCTTCCGCGCCGGCGAGATTCACGCGATCTGCGGCGAGAACGGCGCCGGCAAGAGCACGCTCGTCAAGCTTTTGACCGGCGTCTATCGCCCCGATGCCGGCGGCGTGCGCATCGACGGCGCCTGGCACGACATCCGCCATCCGCTCGAGGCGCAGGCGCTTGGCGTCGCGCTCGTCTCGCAGGAGCTCTCGCTCGCGCCGGCGCTCTCGATCGAGGACAATATCTGGCTCGGCAACCGCGAGGTCCCGCTGTTCCATCGCCGCCGCCATCTGCGCGAGGCGGCGCGCCGCACCCTCGATCAGCTCGGCATGGAGCAGGTTGCGCTGGCAACGCCGGTGTCGCGCCTCAGCATCGGCCAACGTCAGCTCGTCGAGATCGCGCGCATGCTGACGCGGCATGCCCGCGTGCTCATCCTCGACGAGCCGACCGCCACGCTGAGCGACAGCGAGATCGAGAGGATTTTCGCCGCGCTGCGCCGGCTGCGCGCGGAAGGCAAATCGATCCTCTACATCACCCATCGCCTCGGCGAGGTGTTCGAACTCTGCGATCGGGTCTCGGTGCTGCGCAACGGCGAGGTGATCGCCACACGCCGCACCGCCGAGATCGACCGCGCGGCGCTGATGGCGATGATGCTGGGCCGCCGGCTGAGCGACATGTATCCGCAATGGGAGACTCGGGAGGGCGACATTCTCCTGCGCGTCCGCGGGCTTCGCGTTCATGGCGCGGTGGAAGATTTCGCCCTCGATGCGGCGCGCGGCAAGGTGGTTTGTCTCGCGGGACAGGTCGGGTCGGGCGCGGTCGAGACGCTGCGCGCGCTGGCCGGCCTTGTCCCAGGCGCCAGCGGCAAAGTGTCCGTCGCCGGCCGGCCGCTGAAACTGCGCTCCGTACAGCGGGCGCAGGCGCGCGGCGTGCAATTCATCTCGGAGGACCGCGCGGGCGAAGCGATCTTCCTGCGCCTGCGCGTCGGCGAGAATTTGATCGCGACGCGGCTGGCGCAGTTGAGCCGCTTCGGCTTGCTGCGCGGGGGCGCCATGCGCCGGGCGGCGCGGACGCTTGCCGAAACCGTCGGCGTCGATCCCGCGCGGCTGCGCTCGCGCGCGGGCGAGCTGTCGGGCGGCAACCAGCAGAAAGTGGCGTTCGGCCGCGTCGTCGAAGCGGGCGAGGCGCGCGTTCTGTTGATGAACGAGCCGACCCGCGGCGTCGATGTCGGGGCGCGTGCCGATATCTATCGGCTCATCCGCCGCTTCTGCGAAGCGGGCCACGCGGTGGTGATCGCGTCGTCCGATCTCGAGGAGGTTCTCGGCATGGCCGATGAGATCGTGACCCTCTATCGCGGCCGCCGCATCGGATTCTATCGCCGCGGCGAGGCGGACCAGCAGCGCCTGCTCGCGGACATCACGCATCCCGCCGCCGCATGACCGCCGCGATCGAGACGGAGCGGCCCCCATGGCGGCGTCGATGGCTGAACGGCAATGCGCGCCGCCGCGCCGTGACGGCGATCCGCCTTTTCGCTTTCGCGGCGCTGGCGATCTGGTCGATTGCGACGCCGGGCTTCATCTCGCCTTTGAGCCTTTCCGCGCTGATGACGGCGATCTCCTTCATCGGCTGCGTCGCAGTCGGCATGACCTTCATCACCCTCACCGGGAACATCATGTCGCTGTCGCTGGGCGTCACCCTCTCGGCCGCGGCGCTCGTCTTCCTGTCGAGCCTCGCGCTCGGCATCGTCGGCGCCTGCATCGTCGCGGTGCTGTTCGGTGTCGCGGTAAGCGGCGTGCAAGGCATCGTCATCGGCTATTTTCGCGCCAACCCGATCCTCGTCAGCATCGCCGCGCTGGCGCTGATCACCGGCATCTCGGAGCTCGTCACCGGCGGCCAGCGCGTCTATCCCACGGCGGCGAATTTCGCCTTCTTCAAGTCGCGCATCGCCGGTATTCCGGTCACCACCCTCATTTTCCTCGGCGCGGTCGCGCTGGGCGAGCTCATCTTGAGCGGGACGCGCTTCGGCCGTGCGATGCGCATGGTCGGCAGCAATTGGCGCGCGGCCGAGGCGGCGGGGCTCAACGCCGCGACGGTGGTGACGGGCGCCTATCTGCTTGCCGGCGCCTTCTCGGCCGTCTCGGGCATCTTGCTCGCGGCGCGCTATGGCTCGGGCGATATGGAGCTGGGCGCCGGCTACGATTACAGCGCGATCGCGGCGGTGCTCGTCGGCGGCACCGCGATCCAAGGCGGCGAGGGCTCGGTTCTGCGCACGCTCATCGGCGTCAGCGTGATCGCCGCCGTCGAGGTCGTCCTCTTGTTGCGCGGCTTTCCCGAAGAGCTGCAATATCTCGTCACCGGCATAATCGTGCTGCTGGTCATCATGCTCCATACCATCGGCGGGCGCGAATGAAGCGGCTGATCGAGCCGACCTTGCGGCCCTTCACGATCTTTGCCGGCACGATCGTGGTGCTCGCGCTGATCGATCGCGGCACCGGTTATTTCTTCAGCCTCGCCACGGCGTTCAGCGTGATGCAGCTCTTTGCGACGCTGAGCCTCGTCGCGCTGGGGCTCGGCCTGTCGATGCTCATCCGCGAATTCGATCTGTCGGTCGCCGGCGTCGTTGGGCTTTCCGGCTGCATCGCGGTGCTGACCGGCGCCGCTCATCCTTGGTTCGGACTTCTGTGCGGACTCGCAGCCGGGATTGCCAGCGGCGCGTTGCAAGGCTTCATCATGACCCGGCTTCAGCTCAGCTCCGTCGGGGTGACGCTGGGCGGGCTCTTGACGATGCAGGGCATCACCTATGTCCTGACCGGCAATCGCAGCATTGCCTACGGCAATCTTCCGGTCGCGCTCGGCCTCAACGCGCCGATCGCTAGCATCCTTTCGGTGCGCAGCGCGGTCGCGCTGGCGGTGTTCTTTGCCGCCGCGGCGGTGATGGCCTGGACGCATCTCGGCCGCGATGTCGTCGCGACCGGCAGCGACCGGCGCGCGGCGATGGTTGCCGGGGTCAAAACCGACCGCGTGGTGATCGGAGTGTTCACCGCATCCGGGGCCTTCGCCGCGCTGGCGGGCGTGCTCTTGAGCTACAGCCTCGGCGCCGCCTCGCCGGCCGCGCTGTCGGATGTGCTGGCGCCGGCCGCGGCCGCGGCGATCATCGGCGGCGTTTCCGTGGTCGGCGGCCGAGGCCATCCGCTCGGCATCGCTGCCGGCGTCTTGACCTTGTCGCTGCTGCGCTCGGGCCTCAGCGCGATCGGCGTCTCGCCCCATGTGCACGAGATCGTCACCGGCGCGATCCTCCTCGGCATCGGCATTCTCGAAGGCCCCGACCTCGCCCGGCGCGTCATTGCTTGGCGCCTCAATCGCACGCAATTGGAGTCCCTGCCATGACCGATGCCCCGTCCTCCTCCTATCCTTACGTGCCTCTGCCCGATCGGGGGCCGCTGCGCTTTCCCGGCGGCGCGCGTGTGGCGCTGATCTTCACCATCAATATGGAATATTGGGAGATGGCGCGTCCCGGCCAGAAGGAGCCGCTCTTTCCCGGCGGGCCCGCGACTATTCCGCATGCGCTGCCCGGAGATGTCGCCGATTTCGCCAATTGGACCTGGCGCGAATACGGCCAGCGCGTCGGCATCTGGCGCGTCATGGAGGTGTTCGACCGGGCCGGGATCGCCCCATCCTGCACGATGAACGGGCTTCTCGCGATGGAGCGGCGTCGCATCGTCGATGCCGTCAAAGAGCGCGGCTGGGAGCTCGTGCCGCACAATTGGGCGCAGAACGATCTCCTCACCTATTACGCGCATGATCCCGCCGGCGAGCGGGCGGTGATCCGCCGCACCCTCGATGCTTATGAGAAAATCGTCGGCCGGCCGGCGAAGGCATGGCTGTCCTCGGCGATTCGCGGCACGCGCGAGACGCCGGCCTTCCTCAAGGAGTTCGGCCTCGTCGCTTATTGCGATTATCTCAACGACGACCAGCCTTATCTGATCTCGACCGTCAACGGGCCGATCGTGTGCGTTCCCTATTCGAACGACGTCAACGACTTCAACATGTTCGCGCGCGGCAGCCTGACGACGCGCGACGGCGTCGAGATGCTGAAGCTGTGCTTCGACCAGCTCTATGCCGAAGGCGCCGCAACCGGCCGCATCATGAATCTCGGCCTCCATCCGCATGTCATCGGCCAGCCGCACCGCATCGCGGCTTTACGCGACTTCATCGACTACGCCAAAGCCGCATCGAATGTGTGGTTTCCGACGCGCGAAGAGATCGCCGAATGGTATCTGGC
Source organism: Allostellaceae bacterium (assembly GCA_035605975.1). GTDB lineage: Bacteria > Pseudomonadota > Alphaproteobacteria > ATCC43930 > CGMCC-115725 > CAIKMD01. Next base: position 44,265 of record DATNGG010000142.1, read on the forward strand.
GCATCACGCGGAGCATATCCCGCCGCGTTGAGCGGAAGGCAACGTCGAGTGCTGCGCGCTGCCGGCTTCCCCTTATACCTCTTCCGGCGGCAGCGGCTTCAGGCCGCGGAGCATGTCCGACGCTTTCTCGGCGATCATGATGACCGGCGCATTGAGATTGCCGCCGATCGGATCGGGCATGATCGACGCATCAATCACCCGCAGGCGCTCGGTGCCGCGCACGCGGAACTCGGGATCGACCACGGCGAGCGCATCGGTCCCGATCTTGCAGGTGCCGGCGGGGTGATGGATGGTCGCCGTGTTGGCGCGGATATAGGCGTCCATCTCGCTGTCGGTTTTGACATCCGGCCCCGGCAGCACGCGGCTTTTGGCAAGCCCGGCGAAGGATTTGGTCTCCTCGACCGTGCGCAGCGCGAATTTCAATCCCTCGCGCATGGCGCGGCGGTCATACTCCGTCGCCAGGAAATTGTTGAAGATGCGCGGCGCCGCCGCAGGATCATCCGATTGCAGCAACAGCTTGCCGCGGCTCTCCGGCCGTAGGTGGCAGTAGGTCAGGCCGAACAGATCCGGCATCGGCGGATGGATCAGCGGGAACCATTCGCGCGCGAGGAACCCGCCGCCGCCGAGGAAATATTGCAGATCGGGCGCTTCGAGCTGGGGCGCGCTCTTGGTGAAGGCCGTGCCCATGGCGGGGACGCGCGTCGCAAAGCCGGTGCCGAAGAGATAGGCCTCGGCAAGGCTCGGCAGAAGCCGATCGAGGCGCAACCCGCGATGAAACGCGCCGTGCTTGGCCCTGAGCCATTGCGTTGCCAGCACCGGGTGGTTCCAGAGATTTTTCCCGACGCCTTTCAGATCGACGCGCGGCTCGATGCCGAGCGCGCGCAGCTCGTCGGCCGGGCCGATGCCGGAGAGCAGTAAAAGCTGCGGCGAATTGAACGCGCCGCCGGCGAGAATGATCTCATCCTCGGCGCGCGCCTCGTGACGCTGCCCGTCCTTTATATACTCGATGCTGATGGCGCGCGGCCCGTCGAAGAGGATGCGCGTCGCGAGCGCCTTCGTTTCGAGCGTGATGTTGCCGCGCTTCATCGCCGGGCGCAGATAGGCGACCGCGGCGCTGGAGCGCCGGCCATTGCCGATCGTGTGCTGCAACCGGGCAAAGCCGTCCTGCGCGGCGGCGTTGTAATCCTCATTGAGGCGGTAGCCGAGCTCGGGCGCGGCGCCGATGAAGGCGTCGTAGACCGGGTCTTCCATCATGTTCTTGCGCGTCTTCAAGGGCCCGTTGCCGCCGCGATAGGCGTTGGCGCCCTCGTCAAACCCCTCGGCGCGCTTGAAATAGGGCAGCACGTCGGCGAAGGACCAGCCCTGAAGGCCCATTTGCGGCAGGCGGTCGTAATCGAGCCGGTGGCAGCGCACATAGGCCATGATGTTGATCGAGGACGAGCCGCCCACCACCTTGCCGCGCGGATGATCGATGCGGCGATTGTCGAGATAAGGCTCGGGCTCGCTCTTGAAGCTCCAGTTCCAGCGCGGATCATTCCATACTTTGCCGACGCCCAGCGGCAAATGGAGCAGCCAGTGCTTGTCCTCGCCGCCCGCTTCGAGGAGGAGGATGCGGCGCGCCGCATCCTCGCCCAGCCGCGCCGCCAAGACGCAACCGGCCGAGCCGGCGCCGATAATGATGGTGTCGTAGCTCTTCACGCGCCCTCGCTGCCTTGCAAGCTCAAACCCGCCGATGCATAGCAGCCGCACGCGCAAGCGGCGAGCGCCCGCGCGCGTCGAGGGAGGGACTAATCTTAACGGCCGGAGCGCCCCGCGGCTTCGCTCACTCGCTCCCCTTCGGATAGCGATAGGTCCCGAGCGGCAGGAACAGCAGCGCGGCCACAACGAGCGAGGCGACGAAGATGCGCAGCACCGGGTCGTAGCTATGGTAGTGATCGAAGGCGAAGCCGAGATAGGCGGGGCCGGTGCCGACGCCGATGACGAAGAGGGCGAAGATCAGCCCATAGAGCAGGCCGAAGGAGCGGCGTCCGAAATAACGGCTGACGAAGAAGCCGAGCAGATCGACTTCGGCGCCGATCGCCAAGCCGATGAACACGGCCGAGAAGAACGGCACCGGCGCCCCGGCATGGGTCAAGAGAAGCCCCACCCCGACCGGCGGAAGCAGCATGACGATAGCGGAGAAGATCGGGCCGTGCAGCCAATCGAGGCCGAAGCCGACGAGGATCCGCGCCACCATGGCGGCAAGTCCCGAGACGCCGAGCAGCGCCACGGCGCCGGCCACCGTATAGCCGCGGTCGGTCAAGAGCGGCACGAAATTGCCGCTCAAGATGCCGTTGCAGGCGGTTCCCTCGATCAGGAAGATCGCTGCGAGCAGCCAGAATTGGCGCGTGCGAAACGCAGCTTGCGTTGTCAGCCCAAGGCGGTGCGGTGCGTCGGCGGCATGCGCCGTGTGCATGCGCTCGAGAAAGCCCGGCGGCTCGCGCACGAAGAGCGCGATCATCGAGAAGGAGAGGATAAAGGTCACGACGCCGATGGCGATGTAGGCGGCGCGCCAGCCGTAGCCCACGATGAAAAAATGCGCGATTTCCGGCAAGAGCAGCGTGCCAAGGCCAACGCCGCACGTGGCGATGCCGAGCGCGATGCCGCGCTCCTTGTCGAACCAGGCGGTGATCGATTTCGAATAGACGATTGGACCAAGGCAGGCGCCGAAACCAGCCGAGGCCGCGACCATGATGAAGAGCGCCCAATAGGCGTTCGTGTTGAGCAGAGCGAGGCTGCACAGCGAAAGAGCGTAGAGGAAGCAGGTCGGCAGCGCGACACGTCTGATGCCGTAGCGGTCGAGCAGCTTGCCGAAGATCGGTGTCAGGATGGGCGAGGCGACGGCGCTGGCGAGCAGGCCCGAGGAGAACATGCCGCGGGTCCAGTGCAACTCGGTCGTCACCGGCACCATGAACACGTTCACCGTGAAGATCACGGCGGGTCCTGGTCCAACGATGTTGCCGATCAGGGAGGCGGGAACGATCCACCACCGGTTTTGAAAGAGGGCTCGGGGTGCGACCGCTTCGCTCGTGGCCATGGCGACTCTCCCTGTTACGGCCGCCCTTGGAATTGATTGTTGCGTCGACCCAGCGCGGCCGGTTGCACCCTAAGGAGTCCGTTGCAAGGGGTCAACCACTAACCGCTATTGCTCGCTGTCCGATGCGGCATGCGCGCGCCCACAGATCGCTTTGAGCGACCGCCAGCCGCGCATGTCGAGCGCTTGTCCTCCGCCCGCCGGCGCCGCGGCGATGAGGCGCGCCCGCTCGGCATCGGGCGGGTGGCTGCGCAGGAAGCCGATCGGCAGCTCGCCATCGCCTTGCTTTGCTTCGAGCCGCGCAAAGAACGCGGCAAAGGGGGCGAGATCGTAGCCCGCTCCTTCCATAAGCGTCACGGCCTCGGCATCGGCGGCGCTCTCGGCCTCGCGGCTATAGCTGGCGCTGAGCGCGGCGGTGCCGATCGCGCCGATTGCCGAGATGCCGAACACGTCGCCGACCACGAGCCCGATGAGGAAGGCGGTCGCGCCGCGCTCGACCATCACCGTCGTCGGATGGTCGAGCGCGACATGGCCGAGCTCATGGGCAAGGACGCCGGCGATCTCGTTCGGGTGTTCGGCGAAATCGAGGAGGCCGCGGAAAAGCAGAATCTGTCCGCCGGGCAGCGCCACCGCATTGACGATCGGCGAATTGACGACGCGCAGCCGCGGCTTGTTGCGCAGATGAAGCTGGGCGATGAGCGGCGCCGCAAGCTTTGCCAGCGCGGCCTGGCCGGCAGGCGCCGTGCATTCGCGCTTCTGGTCCTTTCCGGGGCGCGCCGTGATGCGGATCACCGCCGTCGCGACGCGCCGGCCGAGATCGGCTTCGAGGCGCGGCGACATCCATTGGCTCGAATGGCGCGCGAGAAACGGCACGCCGACGAAAAAAAGGAAAGCCAATCCCGCCAGCGCGGCACCGCTCCAAAACGCGACCCGCTGCCGACCCATGCCGCGATAGATCGCGCGGCGCAAAAACGGGCATTGCCGCTGCAGCAGGGGCAAAGCTGCGCGATCGAGCAGGGTCAAGCGCTCGTTGCTCTCGGCGCGGCCGAGGCGAATCTCCGCGGCGGCGCCGGGCTTCTCGATGAGGCGGATTTCCTCGAGCGGCCATTTCGTCCGCGGCGGACCGTTTTCGTCGAGGACGGTGAGGCCGGTCTCGTCGAGCTGTGCCGTGGCTGGGCGCGACGCGGCACTGCGTCCGTCGCTGTACCGAGCCGCCCAGCTTTGCCCGATCATCGCGTCATGCGGCTAGAACGCGCCGAACTCGAAACTGTCGGCGATGCCGAAGCGCTGGCGCGGCGTCGAGGATTGCACCACCTGCTCGACCGCCGCGAAATTCTCGATCTCGAGCGTCGTCGCGAGATGGCGCAGCACGCCGAGGCGCAGGAAGCGGTAAGCGATGATTTGCGTGATCATGACGATAAGAACATAGAAGCCGATCACCGCCGGAAGAATGACGAGCGCGAGAGATTTGATCGCTGCGGCCTTTTGCACGGCGGTGGCGGTGCTTGCGGTTACGCCTGCGGCTCCGCCCTTCATCGCAATCGCGACGACTCCGGCAAGCCCTCCGGCCAGGACGATGAAAATCGCCACGAGCGCGAGCCCGACGAGAATGACCCTCCCCGCCACCGGACCGCCCCGCGCCGCCGAGTGGAAGCGGGTCTCGCCGAGCCGCGTGCGCGAGGCGAGATAGCGGAACTGCGCCACCCAATAGGCGATGAGCACCGGGATGCCGGCGAAGATCGTGACGAGGAAGAGGAGAAAGGCGCCGGGATGCGGCACCCGCGCGACCGGATGAGCCTGCCCCTGTACATGCGCGGCGGCGGAAAAGAATGCGTGATTCAGCCCGATCGCGACCGCCGCCGGCAAGACGAGCAGCGCGAGGACGGCGAGCCAGGCCGGCAGCAAGTCCTTGGCCTTGGCTTCGACCGAGAAGCGGCTGTCGCCGAACCAGGTATTGGCGATCTTGTAGCGCTGGCAGGCGATGCTGTTCCACGGCGCGCAGATGCCGAGCGTTACCACGGTCAGCAATCCGGTCAGGAGGAAAATCCCGACATAACGCCAGGCCGAGCCGGTTTGGCGCGCGCCGATGCCGCGCCAAGCGGTGCGCGACAGGCGATAGCGCCGCGCGCGAAAGCTGACCAGTTGCACGAAGATGAGGAGGAAAGCGAAATAAGCGGCGCTCAAGGCGCCGGTCGCGAAAGGGTTGCCGAGCGAGATGCGCTTCAGCACCACATAGGCGATGCCGAAGGGGGCGATCACCGCGACTGCGATCAGGAACCCGATGAAGAGTTCGAGGCCGGTGCCGGTATATTCGAGCGGCTCGTCCGCCAGGCGAAGGCTGCTCCAGAAATAGCGCCGCACCCGCACCCGCGCCCAAAACCGGTAGAAGCCCAGCGTGACGATGGTCAGCAGGAAGTTCTTGATCAGCAGCCAGGTGAGCCCCGGCCGCGCGTCGAAGCCGACACGCAGCCGCGTGCCGCCGCCTGATGCATCGGGCCCGCCGCGCCAGCCCGGCTCCAATCGCTCGATTGCCATGACCCCCGACCCCCGGCCATTCTAGCAGAAGCTGTGCCGTAAAGCATTCTGCACAGAATGGTTGCAAATCAGTTGCGGAGGACGTGGCGTCGCCGCCTCAGGCGCCGGTTCCGACGATCCCCGGGATTTGTCTCAAATGCCGGCTATTGGCCCGGATCGGAAATCCAGTCGGAGGAGGTCCAGCCCTCGAGGTCATAATCGCTCATGCATTGCTCGACGAGTTTGGTGCAGCTTTCCATGATGCCGCGCTGCTTGGCAAAGCTCAGCACGTCGAGGCGCATCTGCTCGTTATTGCCCGAGTAATTGCGCTCGTAGATCTCGTGGCGGCCGCCGAACTCGGTGCCGATCGTATCCCAGATCAGCTTGAAGAGCTTGATGCGCTCGGCGGCCGAACTGTCGGAGCCGCGATAATATTGATCGAGGAACGGCCGCAGTGCCGGGTTCTTCAGGTCGAGCCGGCTCGAGGGCGTGACGATCGGCGCGCCGCCGAGGATCGTCTCGAACACCTCTTTGACGCGCGGCCAGGCCATGGTCGAGAAAAGCCGCAACGTCGAGGCGTATTCGAGCTTCGGCATCACCGAATTGCCGGGGCCCGATTGCGGATCGAGGCACATGGCGGAGGTCAGCGCCCAGATGAGATTGCGCCACGCGACCACTTCGCCGAGCAACACCTGAACGCCGCGGAAATCATCGGTGCCGTTGGCGGCAAGGCCCTTGGCGAGAAGGCCGCACATCAAGTCGAGCTTGACGCCGAGCCGCGTGCCGGCCTGAAGATTGTAGCGATTGAGAAAGCCCGAGGCCGCGTAGAATCGCCCGGCGCGCTCGATATCGCGATAGACGAGCACGTTCTCCCACGGGATGAAGGTGTTGTCGAAAATCGCCACCGCGTCGTTCTCGTCGAACCGGCTCGATAAGGGGTAATCGAACGGGCTGTGCGCCTTTGCCTCGTAAGACGGCCGGCAGATCAACTTGCAGCCGGGCGCGTCCATCGGCGCGATGAAGACCAGCGCGAAATCCTCGGCCTTGCCTTTCTCGAGACGGACGGCGCTGTTCTGCGCAACGAAAGTCGCATGCGTCAAGGCCGAGCCGGTCGCCAGCATCTTGGCGCCGCGCACGACGATGCCGTCGTCGCGCTCCTTCACCACGTGCACGAACACGTCGCCCACCTCATGCACCGGCTTCTTGCGGTCGATCGGCGGGTTGATCAGCACGTGATTGAGGAAGAGGCCCTTCGAGGCATAGCGCTTGTACCAGGCGAGGCTGTTCTCGGTATAAGGCGCATAGAATTCCGGCATCGCACCCAAAGTCGCCATGAACGCGGCCTTGTAATCGGGCGTGCGGCCCATGAAGCCATAGGTCATGCGCGCCCAGATCGCGATCGCCTCGCGCGCGGCGAGGAGTTCCTGCGGCGAATAGCTCGGCGTGAAGAAGCGATGCGTGCGAATGCCGTAGCGGTCGACCATGGTGAGCGCGTCGCGCGTTTCGGGCGCGTGCAACGCATCATAGAGCCGGGCGATCGAGCGCGCCGCGTTGCGCGAGCTCGGATGCGTGGTGACGTCCTTGATGCGCTCGCCATAGATGTAAACCTCGCGCCCATCGCGCAGGCTCTCGAGGTATTCGCGCCCGTTCATCAACGCATCGGTTTGCGCCATGCCTCTTTCACTCATCGGGATACTGCCTCGCACGTCGCGATGAAATCGAGCACGCATCGATCGAAGGTCTCGGTCTGCTCGATATTCGGCATATGGGCCGCGTGTTTGATGACCGCGAGCTTCGAGCCTTTGATCGATTGGTGAAGGAACTCGGCGGCCGAAACCGGCGTTCCGAAATCCTCTTCGCCGACGATGATCTGTGTCGGCACCCGGATGCGGGTGAGACTCGACGAGAGGTCCATTCGCTTGATCGCTTCGGCGCAGCCAACGACGCCGTCGAGCGATGTGCGGGCGATCATGGCACCGATCTTGTCGACGATTTCGGGATGCCGCTCGCGATAGGCTTGGGTCAGCCAGCGCTCCGTCATCGGCTTGATAAAGCCCGCGGCGCCCTTGCTGCGGGCCAGAGCGATGCGCTCGTCCCAGGCCGATTCGGGCGGCAGGCGGCAAGCCGTATCGCAGAGCGTGACCGATCGAAGCCGCTCCGGATGCGTCGCCGCGAGAAGCTGGCCGACCATCCCGCCCATGGAAAGTCCGATGAAATGCACGCGCGGAATCGCGAGGGCATCGAGCAAGACGATGGCGTCGTCGGTAAGAAGCGTTATCGAATAAGGCGGCGGGCTCGCTTGCGTGTCGCCATGGCCGCGGCTGTCATAACGCAGCACGCGATGGTCGCGCGCAAAGGCCGGGATCTGAAAATCCCACATGCCGCCATCGGTCAAGAACGAGTTGCTCAGCATCAGAACCGGCGCGTCTGCCGGCCCATCGAGACGATAGGCGACGTCGATCCCGTTTGCCGTGATCCGGCTGGTGGTCATCCCTGGCGTCCTCAAGTCTCGCCCGGCTTAACCGACGGGATCGGTCATGCGCGCTTGCTCGGCGCGCGCGCGGCGCTCGGCAAAGCGCGGGACCAGGCTGCGCTTCGGGCTCGCTTCATTGTCGGCTTGGCCCGGCCGGCGCTGCGTTCCGGCCCAGCCATTGTGCACGAGGTCGAGGATCACGCCGTTGATGTCGTGAAATTTGACCTCATAAGCGGCGTTGTGGCGGTAATCGGGCTCGCCCATGATCCAGCGCCCGCCGGCTTGCTCGATCAGCTTGTGGGTCGCCTCGACATCATCGACCCAGATGCCGAAATGATGCAGGCCGACGAAATCCTTTCCCCGTCCTTGCGCCGCCGCGTCGGATTTGTAGTTGAGCAAAGCGACGCCGATGACGCCGTCCGACAGGAAAACGCCTTCGGCGAGGCTCGAATCGGTCTCGCCCACCACCGTGAAACCGAAGATGCGCTTGTAGAACTCCGCGGTCATCCACGGATCGGGCACGGCCATGGCGAAGTGGCGGATCTCGCCGCGGCGGCGCGGCGGCGCGGTGAAGCCGCGCGCGGCAATCGCCTGCGCCGCCTTGGCACGGCGTTCGGCAAAGCGCTCGACGAGGCCGCGCTTCGGGCTCGTTTCATTGTCGGCCTGGCCCGGCCGGCGCTGCGTGCCGGCCCAGCCATTGTGCACGAGGTCGAGCACGACGCCGTTGGGATCGAGAAATTTCACCTCGTATTGCGCGTTGTGGCGATAATCGGGCTCGCCCATGATCCAACGCCCGCCATGGGCCTCGATCTGCTTTTGCGTTCCTTCGACGTCGTCGACCCAGACGCCGAAGTGATGCAGCCCGACGAAATCCTTGCCCTTGCCTTGGGCGGCCTCGTCGGATTTGTAGGCGAGGAGCGCCATGCCGAAGACGCCGTCGGTGAGGAAGACGCCCTCGGCGAGGCTCGAATCCGTCTCGCCCGCGACCTCCAGCCCGAAAATACTTTTGTAGAATTCGGCTGTCATCCACGGGTCGCGCACCGACATGGCGATGTGACGAAGCTCGCTCATCGATCACCTCCCAACCGCGTGACGCGGGTTTGCGCCGTCATCATCACGCTGGCCGCGCTGGCGCGCAAGGGGAGAGGCGCCCAGCCCCTGGCACCGGGAGGCGGAATGAGCCAGAATTGCGCTGCGGAGAATCGCCGTGACGGGAGGATAGCATGGAGTACGACCTCGCCCAATTCATCGCCGATTGCCGCGCCAATCTGGCGCGGGATCCGGGACCAGCCGGCCGCGAGCGCGTGCGCGGCGATTTGGAGCGGCTCTTGGCCGAGCCACAATTTCTCGCGCGCTATTGCAAGGACGTGCAGCCGGGGCTCACCGTCCTCTATGAAGACCCCGAGCTGGGTTTCCAAATCCTCGCCCATGTCAATGCCAAGGCGCGGGTCTCGCCGCCGCATGACCACGGCGCGTCCTGGGCGATCTACGGCCAGGCGACGAAATACACCGACATGACCGAATGGGAGCGGCTCGACGATGGCGGCGATCCGGCGAAGAGCAAGCTGCGGCCGGCGAAGAGCTACCGCCTGACGCCGGCGCATGCGGGCATCTACCAGAACGGGATGATCCATTCGATCGACTATCCCGATATGTCCATCTTCATCCGCGTCACCGGCACGAATCTCGACCGCATCCCGCGCCGGATGTTCAACCTCGAGACCGGCAAGGTCACGCAAATGACGCCGCAGAGCGCGTCGTGATCGCGAGCTTCTTCTTCGAAGGCAGGAGCGCGACGCGGCCGTGAAAATCGTCATACCGGACGACTACCAGGATATTGCCGACAAGCTTCCCTGTTTCGCGCTGATCCGGCACCATGAGGTGACGCGCTATACCGATGCCGCGCATGATCTCGACACGCTGGCCGCGCGATTTGCCGATGCCGATATCATCGTCTCGATCCGCGAGCGCCCCCCGCTGTCGCGTGCGCTGCTCGAGCGGCTGCCGAAGCTGAAGCTGATCGCGCTGCTCGGCCGCACCGCCGCCAGCATCGATTTCGCCGCCTGCACCGCGCTCGGCATTCCGGTCGCGACCGGCGTCAGCAACTCGCCCGATTCGCCGGCCGAGCACACGATTGCGCTGATGCTCTCGGCGCGGCGCAACATCACCCGCGAAGCCGAAGGCATGAAGCGCGGCGCCTTGCCGAGCACGGTCGCACATCGCCTCAACGGCTCGACCCTCGGCGTCTTCGGCCTCGGTGCCATCGGCGAGCGCGTTGCCGCGGCGGGCAAGGGACTTGGCATGAAGATCCTCGTCTGGGGCCGCGAGAGCTCGCGCGCCAAGGCGGCGGCGCTCGGCTACGCGGTCGCTGAAAGCCAGGCCGAATTCTTCGCCGCGGCCGATGTGCTGTCGCTGCATGTGCGGCTCTCGAAGGAGACGCGCGGCATCGTCGGCGCGGAGGACCTCGCGCGGATGAAGCCGACCGCGCTGCTCGTCAATACCGGCCGCGCCGAGCTGATCGCGCCGGGGGCGCTGCTGGCCGCGCTGCGCCAGGGATGCCCGGGCTCTGCCGCGGTCGATGTCTATGAGGAAGAACCGGCGCCGCCCGATCATCCGCTGCTTGCGATGCCGAATGTGCTGTGCACGCCGCACAGCGCCTGGGCGGAATGGGAGAATTTCGAGCTCTATTTCCGCGAGGCCTATGAGCAAATCATCGCCTTCGAGAGAGGCGCGCCGCTGCGCCTCGCCAATCCGGCGGTGAAGCCGCGCGCCGCTGGGGGTGGGTCATGAGTGCGCAAGAAGCGTCCGCCGCGGCCAAGCCGCGCGTCGTCGATGCGCGCAGCCTGCGCGCGATGCTCGATGACGGCGCGGAGCTCGCCATCCTCGATCTGCGCGAGGAGCTGATCTTCTCGCAGAATCACCTGCTCCATGCCCGCTCGCTGCCGCTCAGCCGGATCGAGCTGTCGATCGACCGGCTGGTGCCGCGGCGCGGAACGCGGATCGTGCTCTGCGACGATGGCGATGGCTTGGCGGAGCGCGGCGCCGCCATTCTCGCGCGCGGCGGCTATCGCGATGTCGCGATTCTCGAGGGCGGCTGCGCGGCCTGGGAGAAAGCCGGCTTCGAGCTGTTCTCGGGCGTCAACGTGCCGAGCAAGGCATTCGGCGAGTTCATCGAGCATGAGAGCGGCACGCCGAGCATTGCGGCCGAGGAGCTGGCGCGATTGATGCGCGAGCGCGCCGATATCGCCGTGCTCGACAGCCGGCCTTTCGATGAATATGTCCGCGTCTCGATTCCGACCGCGACCAACGTCCCCGGCGCCGAGCTGGTGCTGCGCCTACGCGATGCCGTGCCGTCGCCCGCGACCATGGTGGTGGTCAATTGCGCCGGGCGCACGCGCAGCATCATCGGCGCGCAATCGCTCATCAATGCCGGGATTACGAACAAGGTGGTGGCGCTGCGCAACGGCACGATGGGCTGGTCGCTCGCCGGCGAAGCCTGCGATGCCGGCAAGGACCGCCGCGCACCTGCGGTGTCATCGGCCGGCCTTGCGGCTGCGCGCGAAGCCGCCGCGCGGGTCGCGCGCCATTTCGGCATCGAGCGTATCGACCGCGCGATGCTCGAGCATTGGCGCGGCGAAGCGGAAGAGCGCACGCTCTACCTTCTCGATGTGCGCGATCCGGCGGACTACGCGGCCGGCCATCTTCCCGGCGCGATCTCCGCGCCGGGCGGCCAGCTGGTCCAGGCGACGGATCACTATGTCGGCACGCTCGGCGCGCGTCTCGTGCTGATCGACGATCTCGAAGTCCGTGCCATCATGACCGCATCCTGGCTGGTGCAGATGGGCTGGAAGGACGTGTTCGTGCTGGCGGAAAGAGGCGCCGAGACGGGCTTCCCACCGCCGAAAATTCTCGGCTGGACAGAGCGGCCCGAAATCGCCATTGCGCCGGCAGCACTCGCGGAGCTCCTCGGTCGCCGCGCCGCGACGGTGATCGATCTCTCGTTCAGCCGGAATTTCCGCAAAGCCCATATCGGCGGCGCGTGGTTCGCGATCCGCGCGCGGCTCGCATTGGCCTTGCCGAAGATTCCGATGAAGGGAACCCTCGTCCTCACCTCGGAGGACGGCATCCTGGCGGCGCTCGCGGCCGCGGAGGCGCAAAGCCTGGTGGACGCTCCTGTTCGCGTGCTCGCGGGCGGCAACGAAGCCTGGCAGCGCGCCGGCTACGCTATGGAAGCGGGCGAGACGCAGATGGCCGACGAGGCGGTCGATGCCTGGCTCAAACCCTATGAGCGCGCGGCCAAGACGCGCGAGGCGATGGCGGAATATCTCGCCTGGGAGGTCGATCTTTTGCCGCGCATCGAGCGCGACGGCACCTGTCATTTCCGTCGCTTTCCGCCGCTCGCGCCTGACGAATCGCGCGAAACTTGAGGAGACTGCCATGGCCAAGCTGCGTCACATCGCCATTGTCGTCCGCGACCCCGAAGAATCGGCGAAATTCTTCGTCGAGGCCTTCGATATGAAGATCGTCGGGCATGCGCGGCGCGGGGTATACGTCTCGGACGGCGCGATCAATGTCGCCTTGCTCAAGGTCGAATCCGAGACCGAGCGGCTGGGCGTCGCGCATTTCGGCATGTGGGTCGATGATCTCGATGCCGCCGAGAAAAAGGTTCTCGATGCCGGCGGACGCTATTTGAGCGGCCGGCCGACCTCGCCGCAGTCCTTCTACGAGGCGAAATACCGCAATCCCGACGGCGTCGTCTTCGACTTGACGCATAATGGCTGGGCCGGCGCGGTGAAAGATCTCGTGCCCAAGGCGTAACGTCCCATCCCTTCACGGCGGCATCTTCGCGCGGTTGCGCTTGCCAGGAGCCCCGGCAAGATGCATTTTTGGCGCGAGCGCAAGCCCGCGGGGCATTTGGCCGGACAAGGCCCGCGCATGATGGCAATAGGGAGGCGAAGGATGGTGAAGCATTGGGTTGCGGCGGCGGCGGTGTTGGCGCTTCTGGCTCCAGCGGCGCGAGCCGAAGATCAGACGGTCACGGTTCAGTTGGTCCGAAGCATCGCGCAGGTGCCGTTCTACATCGCCGAGGCCAAGGGCTATTTCAAAGATGAAGGGCTGAAGGTCGAGGCTGGCGACACGCGCAGCGCGCTCGATACGATCGGGCCGATCGCGACCGGCCGGCTCGATGCGAGCATGGGCGCCGCCACCGCGGGCTTTTTCAACGCGGCGCATCAGGGTTTCGATCTGCGCATCGTCGCGGCACTGGGAATCCAGGGCAAGCTGATGTCGACCCAGCCGGTGATCCGCAAGGCGCTCTGGGATAACGGCACCGTTCGCAGCGTCAAGGACTATCGCGGGCGCAAGGTCGCGATCAACGCGCCGGGCGACATCACCGAATATTTTCTGACGCTCATGGCCCGGAAAAACGGCATGACGCTGAAGGACATGGATGTGACTGTGCTTGGCTTCGCCGGTCAGCTCGTCGCCTATAAGAACGGCGGCATCGATGCGGGCTTCCTGCCGGAGCCCTTGTCCAGCGCCGCGCAGCTCGAAGGCTCGGTGGTGCTCGACAAGGCCGATGCCGGCGTCGGCGAGGGAACGATCACGACCTTTCTCTTCTACGGCACCAAATTCATGCACGACAAGCCGAAGGCGGCGCTCGGCTTCCTGCGCGCGCTGGTGCGCGGCGCGCGCGAGGCGCAAGGCACCGAATATTTGAAGGATCCGGCGATCGCCCAGTCGATCGCCAAGCAGACCGGCCTCAAGGTCGAAGCGATCGAGCGCAGCCAGCCCTACTACATCGATCCCAATCTCGACATCTCAAAATACGAAAAGGGATTGCGGGATGTGGAGAAGGTCCATCAGGAGCATGGCCGTATCACCTACAAGGGCCAGCTCGATTTCTCGAAGGTGATCGACGCAAGCCTCGTGCACAAAGCCGCCGCCAGCTTGAAGTAGCGCCGCAAAGCGCGCGGCGCGACCAATCGGGTTGCGCCGCGCCGGCGCCTTGGTCAGGAGCGGGCGCGCTCGACCTCGTCCTTGAGGTGCTCCCAGATCCCATAGACGATCTCGCCATAGCGCGGGTCCTGACGCAGCTCGAGGACGCGCCGCGGTCGCTCGAGCGGCACGTCGATGATGGTTTTGGTGCGGCCGGGGCTCGCCGTCATCACCATGATCTTGTCGCCCAGGGTCACGGCCTCGTCGACGCTGTGCGTGATGAAGACGACGGTCTTCTTGTCCGCCTCCCAAATGCGCAACAGCTCCTGCTGCAGGATGGTCTTGTTCTGCTCGTCGAGCGCCGAGAAGGGCTCGTCCATCAGCAGAATCTCCGGATTGTTGGCGAAGGCGCGGGCGATCGAGACGCGCTGGCGCATGCCGCCCGAGAGCTGATGCGGATAGAGATGGGCGTAGCGCGCGAGGCCGGTGCGGTCGAGCCAATGCGAGACCGCGCTCTCGATCTCCGCCTTGGGCGCGCGCCGCATCTTGAGTCCGTAGGCGGCGTTGTCCCACACCGTCATCCAGGGAAAGATCGAATCGCCCTGGAACACCATCGAGTAGTGCGGGCGTCCCTGCGCCGGGTCGCTCAGCTCGACCGCGCCGCGCGTCACCTGCTCGAGCCCGCCGAGGATGCGCAGCAGCGTGGTCTTGCCGCAACCCGAGGGGCCGACGATGACGAAGAAAGTACCCTCGGCGATCTCGATCGACACGTCGTCGATCGCGCGCAGCGGTCCGAAATATTTGAAGAGATTGCGGATGCGGATCTTCGGCGCCGCCCTTGCGGCGCGCCCCGCCTCCGCCTCCGTCAAGACTCCGTCTTCCACGGGATCAGCCATTTCTCGAGTTCATTGAGGCCCAGGGTCATGATGAAGCCGATGATCGCGATCATGAACAAGCCGACATACATCTTCTCAACGGAGAAAGTCTCCCAGGCGCTCCAGATCATATAGCCGAGGCCACTCTTGGCGCCGACCATCTCGGCGATGGCGATGAGGATGAGGCCCAGCCCGGCGCCGAGCTTGACGCCGGTCATGATGAAGGGCAGCGCCCCGGGCAGTGCGATGGTACGGAAAGTCTCCCATCGTCCGGCACGAAAGCTCGTGCCGACATCGAGATAGATCTTGTTGATCTGGAGCACGCCGGCGGTCGCGTTGATGGCGATCGGATAGAAGACGCCGATCGCAACCATCATGATCTTCGACATCTCGCCGAGGCCGAAGATGAGGAGGATGAGCGGGAGGATCGCGCTCTTCGGAATGGGATAGGTCGCGGCGATCAGCGGATCGGCGACGGCGCGGATCGGGCGCGAGATGCCCATGATGATGCCGAGAATCAGCGCCGGCACGCCGCCGAGAAAGAATCCCAGCACCAGGCGCTCGAGGCTGATCGCGGTATTGTCGAGGAGCTCCCCCGACTGGGCTGAGTCGATCAGCGCCGAGACGATGGTGCTTGGCGCCGGAAAAAACCGCACATCGATCAGCTGGAGCCGGGCCGCGGCTTCCCAGGCGGCGAGCAGCAGCAGCGGCGACACGACGCTCAAGATGCTGTCGCGCCGCTTGGCGGCAATCCGCTTGCGCTCGCCGATATCTTCGACGGTAACCGCGCTCATCGGCATCTCCCTGTCGCCACGCGATGGATCGCGTCCGACCGCGCTCGAGCGGCACGACAATGACTCGAATTGCCGCCGCCGGCGCGGAAATTTCATGGATCATGACAGGTGTTTCAGGCCCGTCAAGCGAGCGCGGCCGATGGCGCGCGATCGTGATCGGGCGCGCGCCGGCGCGGGTTGCGCCGCGCTCGCAGCGGGCAGGCCGGGGGATGGGATTGGCGCGATGCGCGTGTTAGCTTCGCCCATCGCAGGATCGAGAAATTGCTTGGGGGGAAGACATGGCGGCCCGCATCGACGTTCATCACCATCTCGTCGCGCCCGAATACGTGCCGCAGCTGCGCGAGTGGGAGGTGCTCACGCCGCAGCTCGCTTCCATCATGAACGAGCGCGCGGCGCTCGACGACATGGACCGCGCCGGCGTGACGCTCGCCATCAACTCGGCGACCATGCCCGAGCAGCCGAAGGGCGAGGCGCGGCGGCGCTTCTCGCGCGTCAACAACGAATATATGGCGCGGCTCGTCGCGGATCACCCCGGCCGCTTCGGCATGTTCGCATCGCTCCCTCTGCCCGATGTCGAGGGCGCGCTCAAGGAGATCGAATACGCGTTCGACACGCTGAAGGCCGATGGCGTTCATCTCATCACGAGTTACGAGGATCATTGGCTCGGAGACAAGATCTTCGCTCCGGTGTTCGATGAGCTCAATCGCCGCAAGGCGCTGATCTACACCCATCCGCACGGGCCGCAATGCTGCCGCGACATTCTCAAGGAGATCGTGATCCGCGATTCGAGCATCGAATATGGCACGGACACCACGCGCGCGATCGCCAACCTCGTCTTCGGCGGCACGATCCATCGCTGCCCCGATATCCGGCTCATCTTCTCGCATGGCGGCGGCACCATGCCGTTCCTCGTCGAGCGCTTCATCCGCATGGAGAAGATGCCGCGCTACGCGCCGCTGCTGCCGCAGGGCTTCGTCGCCCAGGCGCGGCAATTCTATTACGACACCGCGCAGGTCCTGCACGGCGCGCCGCTCTCGGCGCTGAAGCATTTGATCCCGTTGGCGCGGATCGTCTATGGCAGCGACTATCCCTGGCGCGGCTCGGAGGAGTGCATGCGCGGCCTTCTCGCGAGCGAAGCATTCACCGCGGCGGAGCTCACGGCGATCGATGCCAACGCCGCGCCGCTTCTGCCGCGCTTTGAGTGACGTGCAAGCCCGCTGCGGCGCCGGTCGAGCGGCAGCGGGCCAACAATACTCAGTGTGCGATCACGGGCTCCACGGCCGAGACGGTCTCGACATGCCGCAGCCTGCGACCGAGGATGAACATCGAGATCGCGGCGATCACGGCGGGTATCGCGATCAAGAAGAACAGATTGCGCGGCTGGATGTGCGCTGCGAGCAACATACCGCCAACCACCGGACCGACGATCGCGCCGACGCGGCCGACCCCGAGCGCCCAGCCAACACCGGTGGAGCGCACGGCAGTCGGATAAAGGACCGCCGACAGCACGTTGATGAAGCTCTGGCTGCCGATCACGGACATGCCGCAGCCCGTGATGGTGATCGCCAGCAGCGGAACGCTGGCGCCTGACAGCCCCACCCCGAAGATGAAGACAGCCGCCAGGACGTAGAGCAGCGTTACCACGCGGGGCGCGCCGAAGCGATCGACCACCGGTCCCAGAATGATCGTGCTCGCAATCCCGCCCCAGGGAATGAGCCCCGAAAGCCTCAGCGAAGCGGCCAAGGGCACGCCGGTGTCGCGCAATACCAACGGCAACCAGCTGCTCATGTAATAGATGATCAAAAGGCTGCAGAAGAACGTGATCCACAGCAGCACGGTATTGAATGCCCGGCCTTCGGTCAGGAGATGCTTCACGGCAAAGCCGGAAAGCCGCTGTTCCTCGGCCATGGCGAAGTTTTCGCTGCCGTTGAAGTCATGCGAGCCGGTCAGCCGGTTCAGCAACACCGCGACGGCGTTCGGGCGGTCGCCGCGATGGACGAGGAAGCGGATCGATTCGGGCAGTACGAAAATCGCGACGGGCAACAGGATCAACGGAACGATCCCGCCGAGGAGGAAGAGCGATTGCCAGCCGAAGGCGGGGATCATCTGCGCGCCGAGGAAGCCGCCGCCGCCCGCGCCCAAGGGAAAGCCCAAGAACATGATCGCGACCACGGTCGCGCGGATGCGCTTGGGCGCATATTCTGCGGTCAAGGCGATCGAGTTCGGCATCAGCCCGCCGACGCCGAGGCCGGTGAGGAAACGCAAGATCCACAGCTGATCCGCCGTATGCGCCAGCGTGGTCGCGAGGGCGAAGACGGAAAAAGTCAGGGTCGAACTGAGGACGACGATTTTGCGGCCGAAGCGGTCGGCGAGCGGTCCCGATGCGAGGGCGCCGAGCATCAGTCCGAACAGCCCTGCGGCGAAGATCGAAGCGAAGGCAGGCATCGAGCTGCCCCATTCCCTCACGATCACGGGCGCGACGAAGCCGATCGCGCCGTTATCGAAACCGTCGAAGGTGACGAGCACGAAGCACCAGATCGCTACCATCCATTGGAAGCTGCCGAAGCGGCTGCTATCGATGACTTGGCTTACGTCGACAGCCGGACTTTGCGCCATGATCTCCTCCCTGGGGCGATTCGTGATTTTTAGGATATTTTTGGGATTATGCCGCTAAGAGGCAGCGCGGGGGAAGCAGTTTCCCCGGCATTGCGGCCAGGGGGTGCCCGCGCGGCCCGGCTCAGCCTAGGAAATCAATGCTCGAGAAGGACCCTACGCCATGAAGAAACGCATCGATTCCGCTGGCCTCGCTCCGGTGGTCGGAACCCTTTACCCGCCGCCATTCGATGCGCCTTGCCGCGCCCGCCAGCGCCGCAAATTGGGCGATGCCGCCGGCCTGACGCAGTTCGGCGTCAATCTCCTGACGCTGCCGCCGGGTGCCTGGTCGAGCCAGCGGCACTGGCACACCCAATCCGACGAGTTCATCTATGTGGTCGCGGGCGAGGTGACGCTCGTCACCGATGGGGGCGAGGAAATCCTGCGCGCCGGCGACGCCGCCGGCTTCAAAGCCGGGGACGCGAATGGGCATTGCCTGCAAAACCGCTCCGCCGCCGAAGCGCGCGTGCTCGAGGTCGGAACGCGCGCCGCGAGCGATGCAGCGCATTACGCCGATATCGACATGATATCGCCCGCTGGCGGCAAGCCGGCGCTCTATACGCGGCGCGACGGCACGCCCTATGCCGACCTTCGCCGGCGCGGCCCGGAGGATTAAGCTCCGCGCCCGCTGTGCTCCGGGCTTTCGATTTTGCTTCGCATGACGGCGCGGCCCTTGGATCGGGCCGCACCTATGCTATGCGGTACCCCACACCTCGCGCGACACTTCGACGATGAGCTTCAGCTTGGCGATCTCGTCGGCGACGGCGAGATTGTTGCCTTCGAGCACGCTGGCAAAGCCGCATTGCGGCGAGAGCGCAAGCTGCTCGAGCGGACAATATTTCGCTGCCGCGTCGATGCGCCGCTTCAGATCGTCCTTGCTCTCGAGTTGCGGGCCTTTGCTGGTGACGAGGCCGAGCACGACGGTCTTGCCCTTGGGGACAAAGCGCAGCGGCGCGAAATCGCCGGCGCGCGGGCTGTCGTACTCGAGGAAATACCCGTCGACATTGACGTTGTTGAACAGCACCTCGGCGACCGGGTCATAGCCGCCGGCGGCGATCCAGGCGCTGCGCGAGTTGCCGCGACAGAGATGCATCGCCGCGACCATGTCCTTGGGCCGGCCGGCGATCACCGCATTGAGGAGCTTGGCGTAAGTCTGCGGCAGGGTCTCGGGATCCTCGCCGATGGCGCGCACCTGCTGGCGCAGCTCGGGATCGCAGAGATAGGCGAAGTTCACCTCGTCGAGCTGGAAATAGCGGCAGCCTGCGGCGGCGAGATCGGCGATCTCCTCGCGATAGACCTGGGCGAGGTCGGCGTAGAACGCCTCCATCTCGGGATAGGCCTCGCGGCTGATCGCCTGGCGCCCGCCGCGGAAATGGATGTTGCTGGGCGAGGGCAGGGTGATCTTCGGCACGACATGGCAGACGGATTTGAGAAACTTGAAGTGCTCGACGAAGATCGGATGCGGGCGGTGCAGCTTGCCCTCGACGCGGAAACCGGGCGGCGTCATCTCGGTGTCGCCCTCGGCGGTATGGAAGCGCAGCTTCAGCTTGTTCTCGACCATGCGGACATTGCCGATTTGCTGCAGGAAGTCGCGATGCCAGGAGGAGCGCTGATACTCGCCGTCAGTGGCGAGCTGGAGCCCGATCTCCTCCTGCATCTTGACGACCGCGCGCACTGACTCCTGTTCAACGCGGCGCAGCTCCTCGGCGGGCAATTCCTTGCGCGCGAATTTCTGGCGCGCCTCGATCAGCGCCTGCGGGCGCAAAAGGCTGCCGACATGATCGGCGCGAAAAGGCGGTGTGGTACGTTGCGACATGGGTTCAACCTCCGTTGCCGGCAGTCTCGTGGTGGGCAAAGTGAAGGTCAACCCGTGGGCTTTCGAGGGTGCTGGAATTCCGCGGCGAGGCGCCCTAATTTCGCTTTCAGAAACCCAATAAGGAGGCTCGCCCATGCCATTCATTCGCGCCGGCGACATCACCGTTCATTATCTCATCGAAGGGCCGGAGAACGCGCCGGCCGTGATGCTGTCGAACTCCTTGGGCACGAGCCTTGCCGTCTGGGACGCGCAGGCGGCGGCGCTGCGCCAAAAGTACCGCGTCGTGCGCTACGACACGCGCGGCCATGGCCTGACCGACGTGACGCCGGTCGGCGCATCGGGCTACACCATGGACCAGCTCGCCGACGATGCGGCGGCGCTCATCAAGGCGCTGGGCTTGAAGCGCGTCCATTTCTGCGGCCTCTCGATCGGCGGCATGCTCGGCCAGCGCCTCGCGGCCAAGGCGCCCGAGCTTCTCGCCTCGCTGATCCTGTGCGACACCGCACCCTATATGAACCCCCATGTCTGGGACGAGCGCATCGCCGCGATCCGCCAAGGCGGGATCGAGGTCACCGCCGAGGCGACGATGCAGCGCTGGTTCACCAAAGGCTTTCACGCGGCGCAGCCCGATGCGGTGAAGGGCATCCGCAACATGCTGGTGCGCACCCCGGCGGATGGCTATATCGGCTGCGCCTACGCCATCCGCAACATGGATCTCCGCGCCGACGATGCGCGCATCATCAGCCCGACGCTGATCGTCGTCGGCGAGGAGGATCCGGCGACCACGGTTTCGGCGGCGCGCGAGATGAACACGGCGATCAAAGGCTCGAAGCTGGTGGTCATCCCGCAAGCGGCGCATATCGTGACGGTCGAGCAGCCGGCCGCGCTCAATCGCGCGCTCGCCGAATTTCTTGCCGCGCAATAGCGAGGCGGCGATGGACAAGACCGACGAGCTCTATCGGCGCGGCTTCGAGACGCGCAAGAAGTTGATGGGCGATGCCGCCTTCCAGCAGGCGCAAAGCCGGATCACGCCCTTGACCGACGAGTGGATGGCGTTCGTCACCCGCTATGCCTTCGGCGAGGTGTGGTCGCGGCCCGGCCTGCCGATGAAGACGCGCAGCATGCTGACCATCGCGATGCTGACCGCGCTCGGCCGCTATGACGAGCTCGCCGCCCATATCCGGGCCACGCGCCAGAGCGGCGTCTCGCGCGAGGAGGTGAAGGAGATCCTGATGCAAGCGGCGATCTATGCCGGCGTGCCGGCGGCGATGTCGGCCTTCAGCCGGGCGCAGCAGGTCTATGCGGAATTGGACAAGGAATTGGACAAGGAGTAGGCGCGATGAGCGCGGACGGCGATTTCAAATCCTATTGCCTCTCTCCCTCGAAGCCCAAGTTCAAGGCGCCGCCCGGCGCCGTCGATGCGCATTGCCATGTGTTCGGCCCCGCGGCGCGGTTCCCTTTCGCGCCCGAGCGCAAATACACGCCCTATGACGCGCCGAAGGAAGAGCTCTTTAAGCTGCGCGACTTTTTGGGATTCCAGCGCAACGTCATCGTCCAGGCGAGCTGTCACGGCACCGACAACACCGCGACCATCGACGCGATGCTCAATT
Source organism: Allostellaceae bacterium (assembly GCA_035605975.1). GTDB lineage: Bacteria > Pseudomonadota > Alphaproteobacteria > ATCC43930 > CGMCC-115725 > CAIKMD01. The sequence continues at coordinate 66,009 of DATNGG010000142.1, forward strand.
CGAA
>DATNGG010000143.1:0-22397 GCA_035605975.1 Allostellaceae bacterium
GACGGCGCCGATTACGTCAATTGCGCGCTCGATCGCGAGCAATACCAAGCCTTCATCGCGGCGCTGCTCGCCGCAGACAAGACCCAATTCCACGATTGGGAAAAGACCACGCCCTATTTCGACGGCTGCTTGCCGATCGAGGTGATGGCGGAGCGCGGTCCCGACACGCTGCGCTGGGGGCCGATGAAGCCCGTCGGCTTGCGCGATCCGCGCAGCGCGCGCCGGCCTTATGCGGTCGTGCAGCTGCGCCAGGACAATGCGCTCGGCACGCTCTACAACCTCGTCGGCTTCCAGACGAAGCTTCGCCATGGCGAGCAGCTGCGCATCTTCCGCACCATCCCCGGATTGGAGCGCGCCGAATTCGCGCGGCTGGGCGGGCTTCACCGCAACACCTTCATCAACAGCCCAACTCTGCTCGATGCCGCGTTGCGTCTCAAAGCGCTGCCGCATCTGCGCTTTGCCGGCCAGATCACCGGCGTCGAAGGCTATGTCGAAAGCGCCGCGATCGGGCTGCTCGCCGGACGCTTTGCCGCGGCCGAAGCGCTGGGCCAGGATTTGGCGCTGCCCCCGGCGACGACGGCGCTCGGCGCGCTCTTGGGCCATATCACCGGCGGCGCCGACGCCAAGAGCTTCCAGCCGATGAACATCAATTTCGGCCTCTTCCCGCCTTTGCCCGAGGGCGCGATCACCCGCGCCAATCGCGGCGAGAAGAAGCCGCTGACGGCGCGCCGCGCCCTTGCCGATCTCGCAACCTGGCTCGGCCCCGAGCGCGAAGCGGCGGAATAGCGAGCGAAGCCTAATACCGCCCCCGCCACGCCGCCCAGGCCAAAGCGAGGCTTTGCAGCGTGTCGCGCTGTTGCAGGCGCGTGTCGAACAGGTCGTATTGGCTGCGCTCGAGGCGCTTGAGCCGCCGCTCGGCGATGAGCGCCGGCAGCAGCGCCGGCAAAGCCGCCCTCGGCACGCCGCCGGACTGCGCGCGCGCCACGCTGAGGTGATACCGCGCGAGCGCGGCGATCTCCGCGGCGCATTCCGCCAGCTTGGGCGTCGATTTCAGCGCGAAGACGCTCCGCGCCGGATCGATCTTCTGATCGGCAAGCATGTCCTGCGGGATGTAGAGCCGCTTCATCCCGGCATGAAAGCGCATCGCGGCGAGGAGCCCGCTCAGGGCATAGGCGATGCCGACCGAGCGCCCTGCCGCCTCGCTCTCCCCGCCCCGCATGCCGAGCGCTTCGAGCGCGAGCAGCACGAGGCTCGCCGATGAGTCCTCGGCATAGGCTTCGAGCGCTTCGAGCGTGGCCGGCGGCGCCGCATCGAGATCGCGGGCGCGCGCTTCGAGCATCGCCTCGAAATGCGCGCGCGTCAGCCCATGCTCGGCGATCGCGCGCGCCAAGGGCTCGGCGACCTCGTGCCGCCGCGCCGCCGCGCCGCGATAGATCTCGTCGAGCGCGTCGCGCCACCATTGCAGCCGGATTTGGCCGATCAGCGGCTCATGCGTCACTTCGGGCACGCGCGCGATCTCGTAATTGAAGGCATAGAGCGCAAGGAGCGCCTCGCGCCGCTCGGCCGGCGCGAAAAGCGCGGTCTGGAACCGGTCGCGGTCATTGCGGCGCAGCGCCGCCGCCAGCGGCGAGAGCGCCCGCCCCGTCATGACGCGCGGCTGGGGGAGGATTGCGACTCGGCCTTCGCCTTCGCCCGCGCCGCATCGAGGCAGGCGGGACAGAGGCAGGTCTCGTCCCCTTGCGGCATGGAAATATGGGGCGGCGCCATGCACCAGCAGGAGAGGCCGCTCTCGCAGGAAAACCTCGCGCCGCAGCGCGCGCATCGAATGTCCATCCGCCCAGTATGGCATGGGCCGGCTGCCGGCGAGACCCGGAAGCCGCGATCCCGGCCGGAATTGTGGCGCAATTGTGATGCCACCGGCGCAGGGGTTATGATGTGGGCCGGACGGCTGGGGTCATCTGGGGAAACAAAGCCGCCGATAAAGGGGAAAACGCATGAAAAATCCGCTCGATTCGTTGGGACAGACGATCACGCTCGGCGTCGTGCTGACGGTTGTCGTCGTCCTTCTGATCCACGCCATCGCCTGACGCGGCAGAAGGAGAGCATGACATGGAATTCGTCAGCTTCGACTGGTGGCAGTTCTTCATTCGCTGGTGCCATATCCTCTGCGGCGTGATGTGGATCGGCCATCTCTGGTATTTCAATTTCACGCAGACGCCCACCATGCCGAAAATTCCGGCCGAGCTCCGGCCGGGCGTTTCCAAATACATCCTGCCCGAGGCGCTGTTCTGGTTCCGCTGGGGAGCGATGGGGACGATCGTGTTCGGCCTCATCCTTGCCTGGATGAACGGCTATCTCGGCTCGGCCATCAAGCTCGGCATCGGCGATGGCAGCCTGCATAACACGACGATCGGCTTCGGCATGTGGCTGGGCACGATCATGTGGTTCAATGTCTGGTTCATCATCTGGCCTGGCCAGAAGAAGAATCTCGGCATCGTTCAGGCGACGCCCGACGAGGTCAAAAAGGCGACGCGCACGGCGGGGCTTGCCTCGCGCGTCAACACCATGCTCTCGATCCCGATGCTCTACTGCATGGCGGGCGTGCACGTTTACTGAGCCGCCGCGGCGGCTTCGAGGCAAAACGGGGCCGTGGCGGCCCCGTTTTCTTTGGCAAGCACGATGCCCCGCATTCTCGCGTATCGCGCGCGGGTCTACATGAAAGATATTTAATGAAACGCGCGGGTCCCCACCCTCGCGCGGCGTGTTTACGTCATTTATGAAGTCCTGTTTCGCCGGACCAGCGCCGGCGCCGTCTTCATCTGCGCAAAATCCGTGCAATTCAGTGAGGAAAAGCATGACATTTGAGCTCCCGCCTTTGCCTTTCGCCAAGAACGCGCTCGAGCCCCATATCTCCGCGCGGACTTTCGAGTTCCACCACGGCAAGCACCACCAGGCCTATGTGACCAATCTCAACAACCTGGTGAAGGATTCGCCGCTCGCCTCGCAGTCGCTCGAGGAGATCATTCGCACGACCGCCAAGGATGATTCCAAGTCCGGCATCTTCAACAATGCCGCCCAGGTGTGGAATCACACCTTCTTCTGGAACTCGATGAAGCCCGGCGGAGGCGGCCAGCCGACCGGCGCCGCGGCGACCGCGATCAACGGCGCCTTCGGCAGCTACGACAAGTTCAAGGAGGAGTTCAAGCAGGCCGGCGCCACCCAATTCGGCAGCGGCTGGGCCTGGCTCGTCGCCGATGGCGGCAAGCTCAAAGTCACCAAGACGGCGAACGCGGTCAATCCGATGTCGCAGGGTCAGACCGCTCTCCTCACCTGCGATGTGTGGGAGCACGCCTATTATCTCGACTATCAGAACCGGCGGCCCGATTTCATCGCCGCCTTCCTCGAGCACATGGTGAACTGGGACTTCGTCGGCCAGAATCTCGCCAAGGCCCGATAAAGCGCGCCAGGCCAAACCGTCTTGCGGCTTGCTTGACTTCCGTCGTCATTCCCCGCCCCATCGCGGGCGCGGGAATGACGGCAGACTTCCCCGCCGAAGCACCCTCTCAGGCAAAAGGCAACAGCGCCGCCGCGACCCGCCGGTCCTCGGCGAGCAAAACATTGTAAGTGCGGCAGGCCGCACCCGTATCCATCGGATCGATGACAATCCCGCGTTCGCGCAGCGCCTGCCGCAACGCCGGCGGAACCGGCAACATGCGCTTGCCGCAGCCCAAGAGCAGCACCCGCAGCTCGCCTCCGAGGATTGGCGCGAGGCTTTCGAGCGAAATCTCCGTCATCGCGGCCACCGGCCAAGCGACCGTCGCGCGCGGCAAGACGAGAATGGCGCCGCGATGGAGGATCCCGCTCACCCGGAAGCCGTCGGCGCTGTAGCTGTCGATCACCTGCCGGTCTTTGGGGACAAGCGGGGTGACGTCCAAATCAGGATGTCCGCTTGGCCGGCGTGTCGCTCGCGTCTTTGCGCCCGTGCCCGACATGGGTGGGGCGGATGTAATGGAGCAAGGGCGCGGCGATAAAGAGTGAGGAGTAAGTGCCGATGCCGATGCCCCAAAGCATCGCGATCGAGAAGCCGCGCAGCACCTCGCCGCCGAAGACGAGCAGCGAGAGAACCGCGAGCGCGGTGGTCGTCACCGTCAGGATGGTGCGCGACAAGGTCTCGTTGAGGCTGCGGTTGATGAGGGTCGTGAAGTCGAGACTCTTATGCCGCTGCATGGTCTCGCGCACGCGGTCATAGATCACCACCGTGTCGTTGACCGAATAACCGGCGATGGTGAGGATCGCCGCGAGCGTCGTAAGGTTGAACTCGATCTGGAACAGCGAGAACAGCCCGATCGTCGTGATCACGTCATGGAGGGTCGACAGCATGGCGCCGACCCCGAACTGCCACTCGAAGCGGAACCAGACATAGACCGCGATCGCAAGCAGCGCGAGCACTGTCGCCGTCGCGCCGGCGCGGATGAGCTCGGCGCCGACCGTCGGCCCGACCACCTCGACACGGCGATAATCGACCGAGGGCCCGAGCTTCTGCTTCACCGTCTCGACCGCCTGCTCCTGCTGCTTGTCGCCGCCGGGCTGGCGCTGCAAGCGGATGAGCACGTCGTTGGGGGTGCCGAAACCTTGGAGCGAAACATCGCCGAGGCCGAGCCCGTCGAGCTGGCTGCGCATCTGCGCGATATCGGCGGGACCCGAGGTGGTGCGCGCCTCGATGATCGTGCCGCCGCTGAAATCGATGCCGTAATTGAGGCCATGGGTGAAGAACAGCACGATCGAGCCCAAGGTCAGCACCAGCGACAGCGCCAGGCCGATCTTGTGCAGCCCCATGAAGTCGATATTGGGGATCCGACGGATGGTGATGAGCGGGCGCATGGCTAGATCGGAATTACCTTGGGTTTCGTGCGCCGCAGCCAGGTGACGATCTGAAGCCGCGTGACGAGAATGGCGGAAAAGAGCGAGGTCAGCACGCCGAGGCTCAGGGTCACGGCGAAGCCTTTGACCGGTCCCGAGCCTAGCCAGAACATCAGCGCGCCGGCGACGAGCGTCGTCACATGGCTATCGAGAATGGTGCCGAAGGCGCGCTCGAACCCCGCCTGGAGCGAGGAGATCACGGTGCGCCCGCCGCGCACCTCCTCGCGGATGCGCTCATAGATCAGCACGTTCGCATCGACCGCCATGCCCATGGTCAGGGCGATGCCGGCGATGCCGGGCAAGGTCAAGGTCGCGCCCAAGAACGACAGGCTCGCCAGCATGATGCTGAGATTGAAGAACAGCGCGATGTCGGCGAAGATTCCGAACAGCCCGTAGAACACGATCATGAAGACGACGACGAGCGCAACCCCGACGACGCTCGCCAGCGCGCCGGCATGGATCGAATCGGAGCCGAGATCGGGCCCGACGGTACGCTCTTCCAGCACGGTGAGCGGCGCCGGCAACGCGCCGGCGCGCAGCAGCAGCGCGAGATCATTGGCCGATTGCGTCGTGAAGCTGCCCGAGATCACGCCCGAGCCGCCGAGGATCGGCTCGCGGATCACCGGCGCGCTGATCACCTTGTTGTCGAGCACGATGGCGAAAGGCTTGCCGACATTCTCCTTGGTCGCGTCGCCGAAGCGCCGCGCGCCGGTCGAATCGAATTTGAAGCTCACCACCGGCTGATTGTCCTGGAAGGTGGGCTGCGCGTCCGTCAGCGTGTCGCCGCTCACCATCACCCGGCGCTTGACGACGTAATATTGCATCGGCTGGCCGTTGCGCGTCGTGTCGCTCGGCAAGAGTTCGTCGCCCGGCGGCAGGCGGCCGCGGCGCGCATCCTCAACCGACGCGTTGGTGTCGACGAGCTGAAACGTCATCTTCGCGGTCTTGCCCAAGAGCGCTTTGACGTGCTCGGGATTGTCGACGCCCGGGAGCTGCACCAGGACGCGATCCTCGCCCTCGCGCTGGATGGTCGGCTCCTTCGTGCCGGTTTCGTCGATGCGGCGGCGGATGATCTCGATCGATTGAGAGACCGCCGCGGCGCGGCGCTGCGCCAGCACCGTGGGATCGGGCGTCAGCACCGCGGCGCCATTGGGCGAGATCTGCACGCCGATGTCGGGATCGGCCTTGGCGACGATGGCCTGTGCATCCTTGATGCGGTCGGGCTCGCGCAGGTTGAAGGAGATGTGATCGGTCGTGCTGGTCAGATCGGTGTAGCCGATCTTGGCGAGGTTGAATTGCTGGCGCAGCTCGTCGACCAGGCCGGCAAGGCGCTCCTTCTCCACGGCCGACATGTCGACGGCGAGCAGGAGATGCGAGCCGCCGCGCAGATCGAGGCCGAGCGAGACCTGCTTGTGCGGGACGAAGCTCGGCCAGGACGCAACCGTCTGGGGCGAGAACGCATTGGGCAGCGCGAACAGCACGCCCAAGAGGCAGACGCCCAGGATGAGGACCAGCTTCCAGGTTTGAAAATAAAGCATCGGGCCAATCCAACGCCGGCGCTAGCGCAGCCCCAGCAGCTTGCGCCACATCGGCACCGGCTCTTGCGTCTTGGCGTCGGCGGATGCGGCCGCTCCATCCTTCGGACCGCCATCGTCGTCCTTGCCCGACGCACCCTTCGCCGCCACCGGCTCGGTCTTGGCGAGCACCTGGGCGATGGTCGAGCGCACCACCCGCACGCGCACATTGTCGGCGATGTCGATCTGAACCTCGTCGGGATTGACGACCTTCGCCACCGTACCGATGATTCCGCCGCCGGTCACGACGCGGTCGCCGCGCCGGATGGCGTCGAGCATCGAGCGCTGCTGCTTCGCCTTTTGCTGCTGCGGGCGGATGAGAAAGAAATAAAAGACGACGAAGATCAGCGCCAGCGGCGCGATCTGCACCAGCATGCTCGACGTATCGCCGCCTGCCGCCGCTTGTGCATAAGCCGGCGAAATCAGCATGAGCAGAACTCCCTCCCGCGAAACCGGGTCACGGGCCGGCACGGTGCCCGGCGCGGTGCATTGGTACTGGATGGGCGCGCAAAGCGCAAGCAAGCGGCCCGGTTGCGAGCGGGCGCCCTGCGGCTATCATGGCGCCGCTTTCGGCAAAGGCAAGATGCGGTTCGGAACGAGGCGATGACGGAACAAGCAAAGACCAAGACGATTCTCGCGCGCATCGCCGCCGCCTTGGAGCGCCTCGCGCCGCCGGCGCGGCCGAAAAACGACCTCGAGGCGGCCGATGCGTTCGTCTGGCATGCCGATCGCGAGTTCCTCGAGCCCGTGCCGAGCGTCAACCGCGTCGAGCTCGCGCTGCTCCAAGGCATCGAGCGCGTGCGCGACATCCTCCTCGACAACACGCGGCGTTTCGCCGCCGGCTTGCCGGCCAACAATGTGCTGCTTTGGGGCGCGCGCGGCATGGGGAAGTCGTCGCTGGTGAAAGCGACCCATGCCGCCGTCAACGCGCAAAGCCCGCGCGCGCTGGTTCTCGTCGAGATTCATCGCGAGGACATCCCCTCCCTGCCGACCCTCCTCGGCCTGCTCCGCGGGACTCGGCGCCGCTGCCTCCTCTTCTGCGACGATCTCTCCTTCGATCAGCAGGATACGAGCTACAAATCTTTGAAAGCCGTGCTCGAAGGCGGCATCGAGGGCCGGCCCGACAATGTCGTGCTCTATGCGACCTCGAACCGGCGCCACCTTCTGTCGCGCGACATGATCGAGAACGAGCGCTCGAGCGCGATCAATCCCGGAGAGGCGGTCGAGGAAAAGGTCTCGCTCTCCGACCGCTTCGGCCTGTGGCTCGGCTTCCATGCCTGCGACCAGCAGACTTATTTTCGGATGGTCGAGGCCTATGCCAAGCATTTCGGCCTCGATTATCCCGAAGACAAGATGCGCGCCGAGGCCGGCGAATGGTCGATCACCCGCGGCGCCCGCTCGGGCCGCGTCGCCTGGCAATATATTCAGGACCTCGCCGGCCGGCTCGGCAAGACGCTCGGCTGAGGCGCGGCCGCGCGCCGCTTTCGCCGCCCACGATCACAACCGTGTCACAGGCCGCCGCCTGTCGGGTCGTGGCCTGCGGCAATCCCAGGGTGTACAAATCGCTCATGGCGACGGAAGCAAGGATGGCAGGCCGCGGCGCCGCGCGGCGTGATTTAACGATTCATCGATCGAGCGAGAGAAGAAGCGAGGGACCAGTGCCGGTGCTCGCCGCGGCGTCGCCGGACGCCTGGAGAGCGGCGTCGTGAGCAAAGGCGATGCGGCGGGAGAGACTCCAGGCGACCGGATGCGCGCGGCGCCTCCGGTCCAATTCTACATCCCCGCGACCTCGTCCATCCTCGAGCGGCGGCCCCGGACGCTGAAGCACGGCGACACCTTTGCCGTCTTCGATCACTACGGCAACATCGTTGCCGCCGATGGCAGCCCTGAAGGTCTCTATCACCGCGACACGCGCTATCTCTCCGGCCTCGACGTGCTGGTCAACGGCCGCCGGCCGCTGCTGCTGAGCTCCACTGTCGAGGACAACAACGCCGTCCTGACCGCGGACCTGACCAATCCCGATTTCTTCGTCGGCGACGGTCTCCATCTGCCGCGCGACTCGATCCAGATCGTCCGCTCGAAATTCTTGTGGCAAGGCGCCTCCTATGAGCGGTTCGGCATTCGCAACTTCAACGGCCGGACGGAGCGGGTCGAGCTTGGCCTCCATTTCGCCGCCGACTTCGCCGATATTTTCGAGGTGCGCGGCCAACGCCGGGCGCGCCGCGGAACGATCGACACCAGCGTGACCGCGGACGGGGTGATCTTCACCTATCACGGGCTTGATGATGTCGCCCGCCGCGCGCTCATCCGCTTCGATCCGAAACCCGCGCAGATCGACCAGAGCAGCGCGCTGTTCCGTCTCGAAATTCCGCCCGGCCGGTGCGCGTCGTTGTTCATGACGGTGTCGTGCGAGGAGGAGGCGCGGCGCGATGGAGCGGTGCGCCCCTTCTTCCTCGGCTTGCGCGCGGCGCGGCGGGCGCTGCGCGCCGCGACCTCCCGCGCCGCCTCGGTCGCCACCTCCAACGAGATCTTCAACGAGGTCCTCTGCCGCGCCATGGCGGATCTCTACATGCTGATGACCGACACCGCGCAGGGGCCGTTTCCCTATGCCGGCATCCCCTGGTTCAGCACCGCCTTCGGGCGGGACTCCATCATCACCGCGATCGAGATGCTGTGGATCGATCCGGCGATCGCCCGCGGCGTTCTTCATTTCCTGGCGGCGACGCAAGCCACCGAGTTGCGGCCCGAATCCGAAGCCGAGCCCGGAAAAATTCTCCATGAGATGCGGTCGGGCGAGATGGCCCGGCTCGGCGAGGTGCCGTTTGCCCGCTATTACGGCTCGGTCGATACGACGCCGCTTTTCGTCGTGCTCGCCGGGCTCTATTTCGAGCGCACCGGCGACATCGAAACCGTTGCGGCGCTGTGGCCGAATCTCGATGCGGCACTGTCCTGGATCGACACCTATGGCGACCGCGACGGCGACGGCTTCGTCGAATATCAGCGCATGGGCAAATCCGGGCTGGTCAACCAGGGCTGGAAGGATTCGTCGGATTCCGTCTTTCATGCCGACGGCCGCAGCGCCGAGGGCGCGATCGCGCTGTGCGAGGTGCAGGGTTATGTGTATGCGGCGAAGCACTATGCCGCGAAAATCGCCTCGGCGATGGGCTTGGCGGCGCGCGCCGTGAAGCTCCAAAGCGCCGCCGACAGCCTCAAAGCCGCCTTCGAGCACGCCTTCTGGTGCGAGGACATCGGCACCTATGCGCTTGCGCTCGACGGCGCCAAGCGGCCTTGCAAGGTGCGGTCGTCAAATGCGGGACAGTTGCTGTTTTCCGGAATGATCGCCGCCGAGCGCGCCCGCGCGGTCGCCGATGCGCTGATGGCGCCGGCGTTTTTCACCGGCTGGGGCATTCGCACGATTGCGGCAACCGAGCCGCGCTATAACCCCATGTCCTACCACAACGGCTCGGTTTGGCCGCACGACAACGCGCTCATCGGTCTCGGCTTCGCGCGCTGCGGCATGAAGGCGCATGCGCAGCGTTTGCTAAGCGGGATGTTCGATGCCGCGCGCTACATGGATTTGCGCCGCCTTCCCGAGCTCTTCTGCGGCACGCGGCGCGCGCCGGGCAAAGGCCCGACGCTCTACCCGGTGGCCTGCATTCCGCAAGCCTGGGCTTGCGCCGCGCCCTTCGCGCTGCTGCAGGCCTGCTTCGGCCTCGAGCTCGACTTCCGCTCCGGCGAGATCTGCTTCCGCGAGCCGGGACTGCCGATGTTTCTCGACGAGGTCACCATCCGCTCGCTCTCGGCGGGCAGCGGGCGCGCCGATATCCTGCTGCGGCGCCACGGTTCGGACGTTTCGGCCAATGTTCTCGACCGCAAGGGCGATGTCCGCGTCACCGTCATCCATTGAGATGAGAGGCGACGCGACGCAGAACTAGGCGCGCAGGCGCTCCGCCAGCCAGCGCACGATCGTCGGCATCGTCTCGGGCGTGTAGCCCATATGGCCAGTCGGATAGAATCGCGCCGCCTTGACGTCGCCATGCTGCAGCAAGAGATACATATCCTCGATCGGAAAGATCGAATCCTCGATGCCGTTGACGAGGAGGAGCGGCGCACAGGGGCGATCGAGCACGCCCTGCTTCAACAGCGACAAAGCCGGGCTGTGATCGAGCCAATATTCGAAGCTCTCGCCGCCGAAGGCGCAAGCCAAGGTCTCGGCGAGCTCGAACATGTAAGAGCCGTGCTGCGCCTTCTCGATCCAGTCGGGCGTGAAGGCATAATGCGCGCAGCCGCCATGGCAGACCGCGGCGGCAAGGCGCTCGCGATGGGTGTGGGCGATTTTCGCCGCCCAATACCCGCCCGTGCTGCCGCCCCAGACGGCGATGCGCTGCGCATCGATCTCGCTGCGCATCGCGCACCAGTCGAGCACCGAATCCCACAGCCGCTCGGCATCTGTGGAGCCCGCCAGCGGCGCATCGCCCGTGCCCGGCATGTCGATGAGCAGAACCGAAAGGCCGGCGGCGATCAGCGGCCGCGCCACTTCGCTGCGGTCTTCCTTGAAGCTGTCGATGCCGCCCCAGGCGATCACCAGCGGCAGCCGCCCCGCTTCCTTCGGCCGCATGAGATAGCCGACCGCGTGCGTCCCCTCGCCCGCCCGGCCGCGGAACGACATCTCGACGCGCTCGACCGAGAACGGAAAAGAGCGCGCGCCGAGAAGGTACATCTCTTGCGACTTGCGATAGGCCGCAAGCTTGCCCGGCGAATTCGGCGCTGGATAACGCGCCATGCGATAGAGCCCATAGGCGTGAAGATAGAGCGGCCCCGCCGCCGCGAGATCGCCGCGCGCCTCGGCGGCCCGCGCCTCCCTTTCAAAGGGCCGCGCCGCCTCGCTATAGGCGGCAGCCCATTGCTCGCGGTCGAGCGAGGTGAGCTTGGCGAAGACGCGCTGATGATCGTCGAAGCGCGTGAATGCCATGGGATGCAGCGCCTGCCGCGCATGCGCCTCCCAATGGTGCCAAATCTCCGCGATCGAGCGTGTATAGCGCTGCATGTCCTGCCTCCCGCGTCAACGTGGCGGGGATGATGCGGCGGAGCGCGCGGCAGCGTCAATGCCGCGGCGGCATGCCTGGCCTCGCTGTGCTCAGTTGGCGCTGGCGTTGAGCGCCGGGAGATAGCCGGTCGGGTCGAGCGCGCGCGTGCCCTGGCGAATCTCGAAATGCAGTTGCGGCGTCCGGACCGAGCCGGTCGAGCCGGCGGTGGCGATCGCCTGGCCGCGCTTCACCCGCTCGCCGCGCTTCACGAGCAGCCGCGCATTGTGTGCATAAGCGGTCATAAAGCCGCCGCGATGCTTGATGAGCACGAGATTGCCGTAGCCGCGCAGCTCGTTGCCGGCATAGACGACCAGCCCGGCTTCGGCCGCGCGCACCGGCGCGCCCGCACGCGCGGCGATGTTGATCCCGTCATTGTGCGTGCCGGCGGGTCCGGTGCCGTAGGATTCGAGAATCCGTCCCTCGAGCGGCCAGGCAAAGCTCGGCGCGCCGCTCGCCGATTTGGGCGTCGCCGGCGCGATTGCCTTCGGCGCGGCCGGTGCCGCCGCTGGCTTCGCGGACGGCGCGCGCGGCACCGCGGTCGCGAACGGCGAGGTCGCGGGAGCGGAAGGCGGCGGAAGGCTCGCGCTGCGCTCGGGCGGCACGATCGAGGGCGGCAGATCGAGCGCCTGCCCGGCACGCAAGCCGAACGGCTCGTCGAGGTGATTGAGCCGCGCGAGCGTGCTGACCTCGACACCGTAAAGCCGCGAGATCGCATAGAGGGTCTCGCCCGGCTGGACGATGTGGAACGGCGTTTGCGGCAGGTCAAGGCGCGTGCCTGAGGAAAGGCGGTAGGGCGGCTCGAGATGATTGGCGTCGATGATCGCGCGCAGCGGCACATCGTAGCGCCGCGAGATCATATAAAGCGTCTCGCCGGGCCCGACGACGACCTGGGCGGGATGCGCGCGATGCGATTGGGGCGCGGCGACCGGCGGTCCCGGCGGAGCGGCGGGCCCCGCTGCGACCGGCGGCGCTGCCGGCTTGGGCGGTGGCGACGCGACGGCAGCGGCGGGCGGCGAGACGGCGATCACCGGCGCGCGCGGGCTCGGCTGCGGCGCCTCGCCGGAAGCGGCCTCGCCCATGGTCACGGGCGCTGGCGGCCCGTTGCGCATGCAAGCCGCCAGCGCCGGCAACGCAACGAGGGCGAGCGCCAGGAAGCCGATCTTGCGACGCAGCCAGTTCCGTGCCATTGGGCGAGTTTAAGCATTGCCGGGAATCACCGACAACCGCTTCCTCGCTCCGCAGGCCCGCCGCAGGCGGGAACGCGCCCGCGCGCGTTGCATTATCATCCTGCGGGGATCAGAATCGTCCCGCTTGCGTCGCGGGCGGCGGGCTGCGTCGCCCCGGCTGGAACATTGGAACAGGTGGTTCGTTCGATTTGTCGTCACGCATCGAGGACTACGCCCTCATCGGCAATTGCGTCACCAGCGCGCTCGTCGGACGCGACGGCTCGATCGATTGGCTGTGCTTCCCGCGCTTCGATTCCCCGGCCTGCTTTGCGGCTCTGCTCGGCGAGCCGCGCAACGGGCGGTGGTTGATCGCGCCCAACCAAGAGGGATCGCGGGTCGAACGACGCTACCGGCCCGACACCATGATCCTCGAGACCCGCTTTCGCTCGGGCCGCGACAGCGTGGTTCTCACCGATTTCATGCCCATGCCGGCGCGGCGCGACGCGGTCGAGGTCGTGCGCCTGCTCCACTGCGAGAGCGGCAGCATGCGGATCGGCGTGCAAGCGATCTTCCGCTTCGATTATGGCAGCGTCATCCCCTGGGTGCGCCGGCGCGACGGCGGCGTCAACGCGATCGCCGGTCCCGACGCGCTGGTGCTGCGCACGCCCGTCAAGCTCGAAGGCCGCGACATGACGACGGTCGGCGAGTTCACCATCCACGAAGGCGAGACCGTGCCTTTCGTGCTCACCTGGTATCGCTCGCATGAGCGCGAGCCGCGTCCGACCAACCCGACCGCCGCCCTGCAGCAGACGGAGCGCTGGTGGCAGCGCTGGGCGCGGCGCAACAAGACAAAGGGTGAATGGCGCGAAGCGACGACGCGCTCGCTCCTGACGCTCAAGGCCCTCACCTACACGCCGACCGGCGGCATCATCGCCGCGCCGACCACCTCCTTACCGGAAAAGCTGGGCGGCGTGCGCAATTGGGACTACCGCTATTGCTGGCTGCGCGATGCGACCTTCACGCTCTACGCCCTGCTGCTTTCCGGCTATCGCACCGAAGCCCGGGCGTGGCGCGAGTGGCTGCTGCGCGCGGTCGCGGGCTCACCGGCCGAAATCCAGATCATGTATGGGATCGGCGGTGAGCGGCGCCTCGACGAGTACGAGCTCCCCTGGCTCGCCGGCTTCGAGCGCAGCCCGCCGGTCCGCGTCGGCAATGCCGCCTACACCCAAGAGCAGCTCGACGTCTTCGGCGAGATCATGGACGCGCTCTATTTGGCGACGCTGCACGACATCGAGCCCGAGGACGATGCGCAGCGCGTCCAGGAAGTGCTGCTCGATCATCTCGAAAGCTGCTGGACGCAGCCCGATGCCGGCATCTGGGAAATCCGCGGGCCGCCGCGCCGTCACACCCATTCCGCCCTGATGGCCTGGGTGGCGTTCGATCGCGCTGTGCGCGGCGTCGAGCGCGGCAATTTGCGCGGCCCGATCGAGACCTGGAAGGCTCAGCGCGACGCCATACACGCCGAGATTTGCGAGCGCGCCTATGATTCCAGCCGCGGCATCTTTGTTCAGACCTTCGACGGCAAGGATCTCGACGCGGCGCTGCTGCGCATTCCGCTGGTCGGGTTTCTGCCGCCCGACGATCCGCGCGTCGTCCGGACGACCGATGCGATCGCGCGCGAGCTCGATTGCGACGGCTTCGTCATCCGTTACCAGTCGGACGATCGGGCCGACGGACTACCGGCCGGCGAGGGCGCATTCCTGCTGTGCAGCTTCTGGCTCGCCGACAATTTCGCGCTGATGGGACGGATGGACGAGGCGCGCGCGCTGTTCGAGCGCCTGCTCGCCATTCGCAACGATGTCGGGCTTTTGCCCGAGGAATACGATCCGCGCGGGCGCCGCTTCCTCGGCAATTTCCCCCAAGCCTTCTCGCATGTCGGGCTGATCAACACCGCCCACAATCTCGTGCTCGCACGCGGCCCGGCACGGCGCCGCGCCGAGGACTAGCGCCGCGAACTAACGCCGCGGAGGCTTGCCGCCCGAGACGGCACCGCTGCCGAGGAGGAGGCCGAGGATCAGCGCGCCGAGCAGAAACGTGCCCTTGTGCTCGCCGAAAATGCCCGAGGGGTCGATCTGTCCGAGAGTATCGAGGAGCGCGGATGGGGCCGCCACCGACGGACGCTCGCGCCACATCACCTTGCCGGCGAGCAGGCAGATAAGAGCAATGACGAGAAACGCACCGGCGCAAACCAGCGGCGCGGCGCCGCGCCCGACGAGGGGGATCATATAGATCCACAAAGCGGCGATGGCGCAGCCGATCGCCGCCAGCCCGGCAAAGGCCGCGCCGATGGCCAAGCCCGTCGCCATGGCGCCGCGCCGCGCGACACCGCCGACGCCGAGGCCGGCGCGCATCATTTCGGCGAGCAGCGGCGCCGCAAAGTTGAGCAGGGCGCCCACGGAGCGGGCTCAGCGCTTCAGCAGCTGCGCGCCGATGAATCCGATCCCGAATGCGATGAGGAGGCTCGACAGCGGGCGATCCTCCACCCGGCGCGACAGCGCCGCGAGCGATTTCTCGCCCTCGGCCGAGAGCGTGCCGTAGAGCCGCTTGGTCTCGCCGCTGACGGTTTCCGTCGCGGTGTCCTTTACATGCTCCATGAGCGATCCGATGTCCTTTTTCAATGCACTGATGTCCTTGACGATGGCGTCGAGATCGTGGCTCCCATTGCTCATGATCGCTCCTTCCCTTTCCCTGATGCGATAATTGCAGTCCGCGCTAGAGCGGTGGCGGCCGGCGGCGCCGCGACATCGAGGTGACCGCCGCAATCAGGAACAGCACGAGGAAGATCACGAAGAGGATTTTGGCGATTCCGGCCGAGGCTGCGGCGACGCCGGTGAAGCCAAGCAGTCCCGCAACGATGGCGATGAGTAGAAAGACCGCTGCCCAGTAGAGCATGGACGACCTCCGCGTTTGCGTTGCGCTCTCGGCGCTCCGATGCGCGCGCCGCCTGCGGCCGCCGCAGAGCGGCGCCGTGCGGCGCGTCGATGATGGGAGCGCCCGTCGCGAGATCGGCGCCGCCCGGAGGCGACGCCCCGGCCAGGATGGAAACCCGCCAAAGGTTCATTCGAACTTCCGCAAGATGTTCGACCGCTGCGGATAAAACGGCACGGCGGCGGAATGGTTGCGCCGCCTCCGGGCCAATTATTTCTTGGCTTTCGGCCGCGGAAAGAGGTCGTCGAGCGCGGGATCCCAGAGCTTCACCCCGCCGGTGATGCCGCCGATATTGTCGGCGCGCTTGACGTTCTCCGGCAGCGCGAAATCGATCAGGCGGGAATTACCTCCACCGAGGTAAAGCGTGTCGTAATTGACGAGCACCTCGACAATGCCGATGGCGCGGCGCAAGCGCCGGTTCCAACGTTCCGGTCCTTTGCGCTTCAACGCGGCATCGCCGAGATATTCATCATAGGTCTTGCGCTTCCAGATCGGATGCTGGCCGAGTTCCAGATGCGGCAACAGGAGGCCGTTCTTGAAGAGGGCGGACCCGATGCCCGTGCCAAGCGTCAGCACGAGCTCGAGCCCCTTGCCGGCGATGACGCCAAGGCCCTGGACATCGGCATCGTTCAAGACGCGCGCGGGCTTGCCGAATGCCGCGCTCAGCGCCTCGGCGAGCGCGAAGCCGCGCCACGCCTCTGTGCCGAGATTGGGTGCGGTTTTGATCACGCCCTTATCGACGATGACATAGCCGGGAAATCCCGCCGAGACACGGTCGAAATCCGGCAGCTGCTTCGCCACCGCGGCGATCACGCCAAGCACCGCGTTGGGCGTCGCCTCCACGGGCGTCGGAAGACGGAGCTCCGATGCCACCATGCGGCCCGTGGCATCGAGGACCGAGGCCTTGATGTGGGTTCCGCCGATATCGATGGCGAGGGTCAGCGGTTTCGGTGCGGCCGTCATGCGATCGCACGCTGCAAGGTGCGCCGGCTCATTGCGGGCGCCGCAGGATCGGGCGCCAGCGCCGCCCGTCATGCGCCATCATGTCGTCGGCCTCGGGCGGGCCTTCGCTGCCGGCGGGATAGATCGCGAGATCGCGCGCCGGCGCGTCGCGCCAATCGTCCAGCACCGGCTGAACGATGCGCCATGCCGCCTCGACCTCCTCGGCCTGCTGGAACAGCGTGTTGTCGCCGATCATGCAGTCGTAGATCAGCGTCTCGTAGCCGGTCGTGGGCGTCGCGTCGAAATAGTCGCGATAGTTGAAATCCATCCGGACGCCGTCGAGCAGCAGCCGCGGCCCGGGCATCTTGGCGTTGAACTGCAAGGCGATGCCTTCCTCGGGCTGAATGCGCAACACGATAAAATTCTCCGCCAATTGGTCGACCGGCGTGTCGCGGAACAGCGTCAGCGGCGCTTCCTTGAATTTCACCGCGACCTCGGTGCGCCGCGCGCCCAGCGCCTTGCCGGTGCGCAAGTAAAAGGGAACGCCGGCCCAGCGCCAATTGTCAATGGTGAGGCGCAGCGCGGCATAGGTCTCGGTCGCGCTGCCCGGCGCGATGTCGGTCTCGCGGCGATAGGCGGCGACCGGCCGGCCTTCGATCGCACCCGCGGCATATTGCCCGCGCACCACGTCGCGCATCGCCGCTTCGGGCGAGAACAGCTGCACGGCGCGCAAAAGCTTTGCCTTCTCGGCGCGGACGGCTTCGGAATCGAGCCGGACGGGCGGCTCCATCGCGATCAGCGACAGCAATTGGAACATATGGTTGGGTACCATGTCGCGCAGCGCGCCGACGCGGTCGTAGAACTTGCCGCGGCTGCCGACCCCCACGGTCTCGGCGACGGTGATTTGCACATGATCGATGCGGTCGCGGTTCCACAGCGATTCGATCAGCCCGTTGGCGAAGCGAAACGCCAGGATGTTCTGCACCGTCTCTTTGCCGAGATAGTGATCGATGCGATAAATCTGCGGCTCGCTGAAGACGCCGAGGATCGCCGCGTTGAGCGCCTGCGCCGAGGCGAGATCGACGCCGAACGGCTTCTCGATGATGACGCGCCGCCAGCCGCTCTCCTCCTTCGCCAATCCGGCCTCGCCGAGGCGGCGGATGATCGGTGCGAAGGAGCCGGGCGGGGTCGCGAGATAGAACAGCGCGTTGGCGCTGCCGCCCCGCGCCGCGCCGCGCTCGCCGATTTTCGCGGCAAGCTTGCGATAGGTTTCGGGGTTTTCGAAATCGCCCGAGAAATAATGCAGCCGCTCGCGCAGCCAGGCGCTGGTCTCGGGCTGCGGCTCGACGCCGGAAAACTCGTCGATGCCCTGCTGCGCGCGCTGACGAAAGCCGTCATCGCCGAGATCGGAATGGGCGACGCCGATCACGGCAAGCCCCTCATGCAGCATCCCGGCCGCCGCGAGATGATAGAGCGTCGGCATCAGCAAGCGCCGGGTGAGATCGCCCGAGGCGCCGAAAATCACCAGGCTGCACGGATCGGCACGCCGTCCGTCAAACCTTTGCGCCGCCACGCCCGTCATCCCGCTTTGGGCTCGACATGGCCACCGAAGCCCTTGCGCATCGCCGATAACAGCTTGTCGGCGAAATTCTCGCGGTCGCGCGAGCGGAAGCGCGCATAGAGCGCCGCCGACAGCACCATCGCCGGCACCGCCTCGTCGATCGCCGCGGCGAGGGTCCAGCGCCCCTCGCCCGAATCCGCGACCACGCCGGAATATTCGGCAAGCGCCCCGTCCTCGGCCAAGGCGGCAGCGATCAAATCCAGCAGCCAGGACGAGATCACGCTGCCGCGGCGCCACACCTCGGCGATATCGGCGAGGTTGAGCTGGAGCCGCCGCTCCTCCGGCACCGACGCATCCGCCGCGTGCTTCAAAATATCGAAGCCCTCGGCATAGGCCTGCATCAGCCCGTACTCGATGCCGTTATGGACCATCTTGACGAAATGGCCGGCGCCGTTCGCGCCCGCATGGATGAAACCGCGCTCGGCGCGCGCGTCGTGACCGTCGCGATGCGGCGTGCGCGCGATCATGCCGCTTCCGGGCGCGAGCGCTTCGAAGATCGGCTCGAGCCGGTCGACGACCGGCTTCTCGCCGCCGATCATCAGGCAAAAGCCGCGCTCGAGGCCCCAGATGCCGCCGCTGGTGCCGACATCGACATAGTGCTGGCCCTTGGCCATCAAATCCTTCGCCCGCCGGATATCGTCGTGCCACATGGAATTGCCGCCATCGATCACGACATCGCCGCGCTCCATCGCCGCCGACAGCGCGCTCACCGCTTCGTCCGTCGTCTTGCCCGCCGGCAACATCAGCCAGATCGCGCGTGGCGGCTTCAGCCGCTTCACCATGTCCTGAAGCCCGCTCGCCTCCAGCGCCTTCGCATCCTTGGCAAGCGCGCGGGCCGCGGCCGCGTCGCGATCGAACACGACGCAGTCATGACCGTGCGCGGCAAGGCGGCGCACGATGTTGCCGCCCATTCGCCCCAAGCCGACGACACCGATCTGCATGCGACTTCCTTTCCTCTGCCTTGCCGGCTCGACGCGAAGCGCGCGAGATACGCCGCGCGGGAGACTCGGTGCCGGCTCGGCGCGCCCGCCCCGCAGGTCAAATATATCTTTGATGGCGCCAGCGGGTGCGGCGACACGATGATGTCACAGTCGAGCGCTTGAATGTGTCGGAATTGTGGAGGAAGGCGAGCGTCGCGGCCCCATATGGGGTCATTGTTTGATTCACGCGAATTCCTATTCAAACACGCGATGCGAGCTTTTAGCGTAGCCGCTTCGCGATCCCTTCGGGATTGATCGCCCCGAAGGGGCAAGCGTTCGCGCTGTTGCAAGGCGACGCAGGCAATGTCCCGGATTTGCTCGTCCGCCGTTCAAGAGGGAGAAGAGCGATGACCGTAGGATTTGAGGATGATGTCGTTCAACATCTCCGTCGATTGCAGAATTTCGCGCGGCGCCTCGCCGGCAGCCGCGTCCTCGCCGATGATCTCGTGCAGGAGACGGTTCTGCGCGCGCTCATCCACTCCGATCAATTCACGCCCGGCACCAACCTCCAAGCCTGGTTGATGACGATTCTGCGCAACGCCTATTTCAGCGAGAAGCGGCGCGAGCGCCGCCTCGTGCAAGTCGAGCCGGAGACCGCCGCCGCCCTTCCCGTCCCCGACGCGCAGCAGGAATGGTCGGCGGAAATGCGCGAGGTGGCGCAGCACTTCGACGCGCTGCCGCCGGTGCAGCGCCAAGCCCTGCTCCTCATCGGCGTGCACGGGCTTTCCTACCAGCAGGCGGCGGCGATCGCGCATTGCGCGGTCGGCACGATGAAGAGCCGCGTCTCGCGCGCACGCCAGCATTTGGAGACGATGATCGAGGGCGCGGAGCCACGGTTCGTGGCGGAGGACTGGCGGCGCAGCGAAGCGGCCTGAGCCGTGCCGCGCAGTCTTCTAGTGCTGCCGCGTGGTTCGCGGCAGGCCCGCAACCAGCGGCACGAAGCGCACCGCGCCGAGCTCTTCGGCGGTGAAATCGCCGTTGCGGCGGCGGATGCGTAGCAGCGCCTGATCGCGCTTGCTCTCCCCGACCGGGGCCACCAGCACGCCGTCCTCGGCAAGGCTCTGCAGCAGCGCATCGGGCAGGCTCGCCGCCGCGGCGGTGACGATGATGCGATCGAAGGAGGGCTGCTCGGGCCAGCCCTTGGTGCCATCGCCGAAGCGCATGGTGATGTTGTGCAGCCGCAGCTGCCGGAAGCGCTCCTCCGCCGTCTTCAGCATGGCGCGGTGGCGCTCGACGGTGAAGACGCGCCGCGCGAGACGGGCGAGCACCGCCGCCTGGTAGCCCGAGCCGGTGCCGATCTCCAAGACGATATGCCGCTCGGTCAGCTCGAGCGCCTCGGTCATGCGCGCCACGACGAGCGGCTGGCTGATCGTCTGGCCGTGGCCGATCGGCAGCGCGACATTCTCGTAGGCGCGGTCGCGGAACAGCGGCGGCACGAACAAATCGCGCGGCACGCGCTCGATCGCATTGAGAATGCGCGGATCGGTGACACCGCCGGCGCGCAATTCGAGAATGAGCTTCGCCAAGGCCTCGGTGTGGGTCACGCCAGCGCCTTCTTCAAGGCGGACAGCGCCTTGCGATTGGTGAGATCGAGAAAGATCGGCGTCACCGAAACCTTGCCCTCGCCCACCGCGCGCATGTCGCTGCCGGCCGGCGAGCGCGCCTCGTCGCGCTGCGGCCCGATCCAATAATAGGGCCGGCCGCGCGGATCGAGGCGCTGCAGCAGGTGATCGCCGATCTTGCGTCCGCCTTGCGCCGCAGCGACGATGCCGATCACCTTCTCGGGCGGCACGTCGGGAAAATTCACGTTGAAGAAGGAGTGACGCGGCCAGGCAACGCGCGCGAGGCGGCGCAGCACCTTGGGCGCGAGCGCCTCGGCTGTCTCCCAGCGCAGAGGCCCGTCTTCCGCCACGTGCTGCGACAGCGCGATCGCCTTCAGACCGAGCAAGGTCGCTTCCATCGCCGCGGCGATCGTGCCCGAATAGGTGACGTCCTCGCCCATATTGCCGCCGGAATTGATGCCGGAGAGCATCAGATCGGGGCGCTTGTCGTCGAGCACGGCATTGAGCGCCAGCAGCACGCAATCGGTCGGCGTGCCGTCGACCGCGAAGCGGCGCCGCCCGACCTGCCGCACGCGCAGCGGGCGTTGCAAGGTCAGCGAATGGCTGGCGCCGCTTTGCTCCTGCTCCGGCGCCACCACCCACACATCGCGGCTGAGCTGGCGCGCCACCCGCTCCAGCAGCTTGAGCCCCGGCGCGTTGATGCCATCGTCGTTGCAGATGAGGATGCGCGCCCGCGCGAGATCGATGCCGGGGGGCCTGCGGGCCGGCTCAACCATCGCGCTTCAGGATTTCGAGACCGCCGAGATAGGGCCTGAGCGCTGCGGGAAGAACGATCGAGCCGTCGGCTTGCTGGTGATTTTCGAGCACGGCGATGAGCGTGCGCCCAACAGCGAGGCCCGAGCCGTTGAGCGTGTGGACGAAGCGCGTGCCCTTGCCCGCCTTGGGCCGGAAGCGCGCATTCATGCGCCGCGCCTGATACTCGCCGCAATTGGAGCAGCTGGAGATCTCGCGATAGGCGTTCTGGCCGGGCAGCCAGACCTCGATGTCATAGGTCTTGCGCGCGGCTGCGCCCATATCGCCGGCGCAGAGCAGCATCACGCGATAAGGAAGGTCGAGCCGCTTCAGCACCTCCTCGGCGCATTGCGTCATGCGCTCATGCTCGGCGCTCGACTGGTCCGGATGAGCGATCGACACCAGCTCCACCTTGTTGAACTGGTGCTGGCGGATCATGCCGCGCGTGTCCTTGCCGGCGGCGCCCGCCTCGGAGCGGAAGCAGGGCGTGAACGCCGTGAAGCGCAGCGGCAGCTCCTTCTCGTCCAGCACCGTGTCGTTCACCAGGTTGGTGAGCGGCACCTCGGCGGTCGGGATCAGCCAGAAGCCGTTGTCGGTGTGGAACATGTCCTCGGCGAACTTGGGCAGCTGGCCGACGCCGTAGACGGCGGCATCACGCACCAGCAGCGGCGGATTGACTTCAGTATAGCCGTGCTCGCCGGTGTGAACGTCGAGGAAAAATTGTCCGATGGCGCGTTCGAGCCGCGCCAATCCACGCTTCAACAC
>DATNGG010000144.1:0-16771 GCA_035605975.1 Allostellaceae bacterium
CCCGAAGATCTCATCTCGACCGACTGGCTCGCCGCCCATCTGCAGGAGCCGGAGCTGCGCCTCGTCGACGGCTCCTTCACCCTGCCGGGCGCCAAGCCAACGGCCGAGGAAGCCTATGCCGCGCGCCACATTCCGGGCGCCGTGTTCTTCGACATCGATGGAATTTCCGACCATTCCAGTACCCTGCCGCATATGCTGCCGAGCGAGGCGGAGTTCGCGCGCATGGCGGGCGCGCTGGGCCTCGGCGATCGGCACCAGATCGTCGTCTACGACATGGCCGGGTTCAATTCGGCACCGCGCGTCTGGTGGATGCTCAAAATCTTCGGCCATAAGAGGGTCTCGCTGCTCGATGGCGGCTTGCCGAAATGGCTCGCCGAAAACCGGCCGGTGACTGCCGCGGTGCCACAGCCGCAACCTGCCACCTTCACCGCGCGGCTCGATCGCAGCCGCGTGCGCAACAAGGCGCAGCTCATGAGAAACCTCTTGGACAAGCGCGAGCAGGTGCTCGATGCGCGCGCCTCAGGGCGCTTTGCCGGCACCGCGGCCGAGCCGCGGCCCGGCCTGCGCCTCGGCCACATCCCGGGCAGCCTCAATTTGCCCTACGACCTTCTCGCCGATCCCAAAACCAAGACGCTGCTTCCCGTGGAGGAGATCGAGAAGCGCTTCCGCGCGGCGGGTCTTGAACGCGACAAGCCCGTCGTCACGAGCTGCGGCTCGGGCGTGACGGCTTGCGCTCTCGCCTTCGGGCTGCATCTCATCGGCTGGCCCGACGCCGCGGTCTATGACGGGTCGTGGTCGGAATGGGGCCTGCCCGGCGACACCCCGGTCGCGACCGGGGCCTGATCGCGCCCACACCAATGACCAACGCCGACCGGGCCGCTGCGGCCGCGCCCTACATGGTGCCGCTGGTGGTGACGCTGTTCTTCGCCTGGGGCTTCGCCACGGTTCTGGTCGATCCGCTGATCCCGAAGCTCAAGGCGCTGTTCACCCTCGATTATGTCGAGGTGATGCTGACGCAATTCAGCTTCTTCATCGCCTATTTCATCGTCTCGCTTCCGGCGGGCGCGCTCATCGCCAAGATCGGCTATGTGCGTGGCATCGTCGTCGGGCTGTTGCTGATGGCACTGGGTTGCATCCTGTTCGCACCCGCGGCATCGCTCGGCGTCTTTCCCGGATTTCTCCTGGCGCTCTTCGTCATGGCCGCGGGGATCACAACCTTGCAAGTGGCGGCCAATCCGCTGATCGCGATCCTCGGCAGCGAGCGCAGCTCGCATAGCCGCCTCACCTTTGCCCAAGCCTTCAACTCGCTCGGCACCACCATCGGCCCGTTTATCGGCGCTGCTTTCATCTTGGGTGGCGGGCCCGCGCCGCTTCCGGCGGGCGCCTCGCCCGAGCTCTTGGCGGCGCAGCGCAGCGCCGAGGCGCATGCGATCGAAGGCCCGTTCCTCGCCATTGCCGGCGGGCTCATCGTGCTCGCATTGATCTTTTTCGCGGCGCGCCGCCAGCACGTCGGCGCGATGGCGGCGCAAGCCGTGGCGGGCCGCAAGGATTTCGCGCTCTTCGCACGGCCGCGGCTCTTTTGCGGCGCGCTCTCGATCTTCACTTATGTCGGCGCCGAGGTGTCGATCGGCAGCTTGCTGATCAATTACCTGATGCAGCCGCACACGCTCGGCCTCGATCCGGTTTCGGCGGGGAAGCTGCTGTCGTTTTATTGGGGCGGCGCGATGGTCGGGCGTTTCATCGGCGCCGCGGTGCTGACCCGGATCGAGGCCGGCACCGTGCTTGCGGCTTGCGCTCTGGGAGCGGCCCTGCTTGCCTCGATCTCGGCGCTCTCCGCCGGAATGATCGCGGCGGCGACGGTGCTCGCGATCGGGCTCTGCAACTCGATCATGTTCCCGACCATCTTCACCCTCGCGATCGAGGGCTTGGGCGGCGACACGCCGCGCGGCTCCGGCCTTCTATGCCTCGCGATCGTCGGCGGCGCGGTGATCCCGCTCGTCTCGGGTTATGCCGCCGATCATCTCGGCCTGTCGCTCGCGCTCTTCGTGCCGGTCGCATGCTATCTCTGGATCGCGACCTATGGCGGGCTCGCGCGCTTCGGCATCGTCGATCGCAAGCCGCTTGCGGTAAAGGCCTAGCAACAGACACGAAGCGATCGCTCGGTAGCGTTTCGCCACGCAACGCCGGAATTGTCATTCGTGAAACTGTTTCGGTGATCCTGCTCGCGCGGAGCACTCGGCGGCAGAAGCGCACACGTATCTATAGACGAAGAACCTGCTTTCTCGCGCTTCGCGCTCTGCCACGCGCTGGGCTTGTGGTGGGCGCGTGACAACACACGCGCGTCGCAGCGAGGCTGCAACCCCCGGGAGGTCATCCCGTTACTGTCTCGAAAATCGGCACCATGGTCCCTTCGAATGCCCGCCGCGCCGAGGCGTCGCCGGCACAGGATCGCACGCTACCACTCGGGTGCAGGATGACCGACCCAAACCGGCACCGTTTTCACGTCCTCGATGGATGGCGCGGTGTCTGCGCCCTCCTGGTCGCGCTCCATCACCTGCCGCTCGACCATCATCTCTACGCCGTCGCCTTCGTGCGCAATTCCTATCTCTTCGTCGATTTCTTTTTCGTGCTGAGCGGCTTCGTCATCACCCACAGCTACATGGCAAAGCTGCGCAACGCGCCGCGCGGCGCGGATTTCGTGATCCGGCGCTTCGGCCGCCTCTGGCCACTGCACGCGGCGATGCTGCTCGCTTTCGTGCTTCTCGAAATCCTCAAGCTCGTTCTCGTCGACGAGCATGCGCTCACATCGGATCAACCGCCCTTCACCGGGCGCTACGCCGCCGACGGGATCGCGACCAGCCTGCTTCTCGTTCAGGCTTTCGTCACCTTCGATGCCCCGATCTGGCCGGTATGGAACGATCCGAGCTGGAGCATCAGCACGGAGTTCTACACTTATCTCGTCTTCGCCATGATTTGCCTCGCAGCCTCGCACAACCCAAGCGAGGATCGGCGGAACGCGAGGATCACGGGCGCCTCCGCGCTGGTCGCGTTCGCCGCGGCCGCCATCGTCGCCGGGACCTTCGCCAGTATGGACGTTGTCGGCGCCTTGAGCATCGTCCGCTGCCTCTACGGATTTTTCGTCGGGCATCTTGCCTACCGGCTATGGCAGCGCGGTGTCCTCGGCGCGGGCATGGCACGTCGGCTGGAGCTCGGCGCCGTCGCGCTCGTCATCCTCTTCGTGAGCCTCGCCGGCGAAGGACCTTGGACGCTGCTCGCGCCTCTGCTCTTTGCCGCCGTGATCCTGATCTTCGCCGCGGAGGCGGGGCCGGTTTCGCGGGCAATGAAAACCACGACCGTCGCCGCGCTCGGCACCTGGTCCTACTCGATCTATCTGACCCATTCCTTTTTCTTCCGCGCCGCACTCGATCTCGGCCGGCTCGCTGGCCATCATCTGGGCCATCCGCTGGTCGATAAGATTCCACTGCATGGGACCGGCGCCCTGACCGACGTGTTCGTTCTGCCGGATCGCTACGCCGCCGATCTCCTCGGCCTCGCCGCGCTCCTCGGCATCGTCGCGGTCTCGGCGCTGACCTACCGCTTCATCGAACGGCCGGGACAGCGCGCTTTCAGCGGGCTCGCGGCGCGGTTCTTGTCCCGGCGGCGGCGCGCCCGGGATGAGGGCGAAATCCTCGCCTGAGATCGACTCGCGATAGCTTGCGGGTCGCGCCCCGCGGCAGCGCGGAACCAGCGCACGCGCATCGCTGTTTCGCAATCGAAAGATCAACCGCGGAAGGCTGCGGCCCTGCGCGTGCCGATCGCTCGCAACGTCTCGCCCAGGAGTGCTCATGCCGTTCGACAGCCTCATGGTTCGCTCTCTCGACCAGCGCCCCGCCGCCCCTCTCCCCCGATTGGAAGCCGCCGCCGCGCGCCTCGGCCTCCAGCTGCTCGATCTCGAGCTGCTCGAGCGCCATAAAGCCGCCGAGCTCCAGCGCCACGCGCCGAGCTGGGCCTATCGCCACCGCAACGCGCTTCGGCTTGCCTTCGGCTTGGCGATGGTCGCCGGGCTTCTCGGCTTCGTCGGGCTTGCGGCGCATGGTTTCGTGCTCGCCTCCGGCTGCGCGGCCGTCGCCGTTCTCGGCCTGCTCGTCCTCGCGCAGGCCAAGCGGATGCGCGGTCCGGCGCATTGGGAAGAGCGGCCCGCACTGGATCTTGCCGAGGTGCATCCGCGGATCGCGGAATCGGCGCGGCGCCTGCGCGTCGAGCTTCCCGAGGTGGAATTCCGCTTGGGCGAGCTGTTCCAGGACCGAATCCTGCTCGATCCCTATCTCGTCGCGGTGCGCGGCGAGGAGCGGCTGCTGCTCGGCATCTGGGACGGCACCACCCTCCTCCTCTGCGCCTGACGCAGGCGGGGCGAGGCGGATTGCCGGGATTCCGCAGCGCCGATCGCGCCATGCTGACAAGGCGCCACTTGGCCGATAGGACAGGGACTAATGCCCGAGGATGTTGCTGAGGAAGAGTTGCGCCCGCGCGCTCTTGGGCGCCGAGAAGAATTCCTCGGGCGGCGCCTCCTCGACGATCCGGCCCTCATCCATGAACACGATGCGGTCGGCGGCGCGTTTCGCAAAGCCCATCTCGTGCGTGACGCAGATCATGGTCATGCCTTCTTCGGCGAGCGCGATCATCACGTCGAGCACTTCCTTGATCATCTCGGGATCGAGCGCCGAAGTCGGCTCGTCGAATAGCATCGCCTTCGGCTTCATCGCGAGCGCGCGGGCGATGGCGACACGCTGCTGCTGCCCACCCGAGAGCTGGCCGGGATATTTCTCCGCCTGCTCGGCGATGTGGACGCGCTCGAGGAAATGGAGCGCGATCTCGCGCGCCTCGGCCGCCGCCATGCCGCGCACGCGCATCGGCGCCAAGGTGAGATTCTCGAGCACGGTCAGATGCGGGAAGAGATTGAATTGTTGAAACACCATGCCGACATCGCGCCGCACCTGCTCGATCTGTTGCGGCGCGTCGGTCAGTTCGACGCCGTCGACGATGATCCGCCCGGCCTCGTGCCGCTCGAGCCGGTTGATGCAGCGCACCAGCGTCGATTTTCCCGAGCCCGAAGGCCCGCAGACGACGACGCGGTCGCCGCGCGCGACCTTGAGACTGACGCCCTTCAAGGCCTGGAACGCGCCGTAGCGCTTCTCGACGCCGATCAGCTCGATCATCGCCGCCGCTGCATCGCTCATCGCACCGCCCGCCTTTGCTGAAGACTTGCTTCCAGCGCGCGGCTGTAGCGCGACATGAAGAAGCAGTAAACGAAGTAGATCGCGGCGATGAAGAGATAGGCCTCCCAATAGAAGCCGCGCCATTGCGGATCGGTGATGGCGCTGCTCGCGGTTGCCACGAGATCGAAGAGCCCGACGATGGTGACGAGCGTCGTATCCTTGAAGGCGGCGATGAAGGTGTTGACCAAGGGCGGGATCGCGATCTGCAAGGCTTGCGGCAAAACAACGAGCCGCGTCGTCTGCCAATAGGAGAGGCCGAGTGCGTCCGCCGCCTCGTATTGGCCGCGCGGGATCGCCTGCAAGCCGCCGCGCACCACCTCGGCGAGATAGGCGGCATAGAACAGCATCAGGCCCGCCAGCGCCCGGAGCGCGTTGGCGACATTGACGCCGCCCGGCAGGAAAAGCGGCAGCATCACCGAGGCCATGAACAGCACGGTGATGAGCGGCACACCGCGGATGAGCTCGATATAGCCGACCGAGAGCGCGCGCAGGATCGGCAGGTTCGAGCGACGGCCCAGCGCCAGGAACACCGCGAGCGGAAAAGCGCCGGCAAGGCCGAGAACCGCGAGGAAGAGGGTCAAAGGCAGGCCGTTCCACAGATCCGTGCTGACATGCGAGAGCCCCAAGATGCCGCCCAGCATCAGAACGAGGCTCACGCCGAGACCCACAACCCAGATCGCGATGAGCAATCGGCCGCGGCGCCACAGCCGCCGGTCGCAGCTCACCAGCACCAGGCCGGTGAAGAGCAATATGACCAGCAGCGGGCGCCATTGCTCGGCATAGGGAAAGCGGCCGAAAAGGATGAAGCGATACCAATGGGCGATGAAGGCCCAGCACGCGCCGGCTTCGCCGCTTGCCGCGCGGCAGGCGCGGCCGTCGGGCGCCGACCACACCGCGTTGACGACGCCCCAATCGGCGAGGCCCCAAAGCCCGCGCAGGATGAGATAGAGCGCGGCAAGGGTCAGGATGCTGTTCCAGACGCCGTTGAAGAGATTGGCTCGGAGCCAGAGAAGCGCGCGCACGCTAACGCTCCACCAGGCGGGTGCGCGCATTGACCCAGTTGAGCGCGCCGGCGATCGCGAGGCTCAGCACCAGATAGATCGCCATCATCAGCGCGATCGCCTCGATCGCCTGGCCGGTCTGATTGAGGGTCGTGTTGGTCACCGACATGAGATCGGGAAAGCCGATCGCCACGGCGAGCGAGCTGTTCTTGGTGAGCGCCTGATATTCGCCGATGAGCGGCGGCAGGATGATGCGCCGCGCCTGCGGCAGGATGACGTGGCGCAAGGCCGGCCAGCGGCGCAGTCCCAGCGCCGCCGCCGCCTCCGACTGGCCGCGCGGCACGCCCTCGATGCCGGCGCGCACAATCTCGGCGATGAAGGCGGCAGTATAGACGACCAGGCCGACGAGCAGCGCGGCGAATTCGGGCGTCACCGTGTGGCCGCCGGCGAAATTGAACCCGGCGAGATGCGGCACGTCCCAATGCAAGCCGCCGCTCCAAGACAGCACCGGAAAGACGAGGCCGCGATTGGAGACGAAAACCCCCGGCAGAATCTCCCAGGCCTGGCGCGGCCCCGGCGCGGCGATGCGCAGCACGTCCCACCACAGGAAGAGCTGCAGCAGCAGCGGCACGTTGCGCAGCGCCTCGATATAGATTGCAGCGAGATTGCGGATGAGCCAGTTGGACGAGAGCCGCGCAATACCGATGACGAGGCCGAGGACGCTGGCGAAAACGCAGCCGAGCACCGCGATCTCGATGGTGTTGAGGAGCCCGACCAGCAGCGCACGGCCATAGCTGTCGGCGGCCGAATAGGAAATGAGCGTCTCGCCGATGGCGAAGGAGGCTTGGCGGCCGAGATAGGAAAAGCCGGTGGCGATGCCTTGGCGCGCGAGATTGTCGAGCGTGTTGTTGACGAGATAGGCGGCGAGGCCCAGCACGGCGCCCAACACCAGCGCCTGCAGGAGGAGGACGCGCAGCCTCGCGGCCCAACTCACGGGCAAGCTCGACTATCCTCTATCATCGGATCGGCATCGCATACATCAGCCCGCCTTGGGTCCAAAGCGCGTTGATGCCGCGATCGAGCTTCAGAGCCGAGTCCTTGCCGACATCGCGGTCGAACATCTCGCCGTAATTGCCGACCTGCTTGATGATGTCGTAGGCCCAGGCATTGCCGAGGTGAAGCGCCTTGCCCATGCCCGGCACGACGCCGAGCATGCGCTGGATCTCGGGATCGGTGCTTTTCTTCATCGCGTCGACATTCTTGGAATTGACGCCCTTCTCCTCGGCGTCGATCAGCGCATAGACCGTCCAGCGCACGATCTCGAACCATTCATCGTCGCCCTGGCGCACCGCCGGGGCGAGCGGCTCCTTCGAGATCACCTCGGGCAGGATGACGTACTCGTCGGGATTGGCGGTGCGGCCGGCGCGGCTGCCGGCGAGGCCGGAGCGGTCGGCGGTGAAGGCATCGCAGCGCCCCGAATAGAAGGCGTTCTCGGTCTGATCGAGCGTCTCGATCACCAAGGGTTTGAAGCTCATCTGATGGGTGCGGAAATAATCGGCGAGGTTCAGTTCGGTCGTCGTCCCCGCCTGCACGCAGATGGTGGCGCCGTTGAGCTCTTTCGCGCTCGAGACGCCCAGCTTCTTCGCCACCATGAAGCCTTGGCCGTCATAGTAATTGGGCGGCGCGAAGAGCAGCCCCAAATCCGCCTCGCGGGTCAAGGTCCAGGTGGTGTTGCGGGTCAAGACATCGGTCTCGCCCGATTGCAGCTGGGTGAAGCGCTGCTGCGCGGTGCCAGGCACGAAGCGGGTTTTCGACGCATCGCCCAGCACCGCCGCGGCGATCGCGCGGCAGGTATCGACATCCAATCCGGTATAGCGGCCTTGCTGATCGGCGATCGAGAAGCCGGCAAGCCCGGTCGAGACGCCGCAGGTGACGTAGCCGCGCTGCTTTATCTTGTCGAGGGTCGGCCCGGCGAAAGCCGGCGTGGCGATCGCCAGCAACAAAAAAGCCGCCGCGGGCGGCATCGCCCTCATCATTGTCCCCGTTCCCCTGATCTGCCCGACGCGGCCGCGATCATAGCAAGCGCGCGGCGCCCGCGCATCGGGCCGAAGGAAGGATCAGGGCGCTCAGGGCCCGACGAAGAAGTCGTGTACCTTCTGGTAGGCCCGCTGGAAAAAGCCGCCGGTCGCAGCGGTGCCTTCCTTCACCTTCGTGCCCGCGTCTTGGGCGCCTTGGCCAATCGCGGCGCCGGTGCTTTGCGCACCGGACTGAACCTTCGCGCCCGCGTCCGCGGCGCCTTGCTTGACCGTGTCGCGCGCGGGCTGGGTTTTCTCGTCGATCGCCCTGCCCGCGTCCTTGGCGCCTTGGGTGATCGCCGAGCCCGCATTCTGCGCGCCCTCCTTGATCGCCTCGCCCACCGGCGCGGCTTTCTCCTGGATCGCGCTGCCGACATCCTTGGCGGCTTGGCCAATCGCGGCGCCGGCATCCTGCGCGCTTTTCTTGATCGTCTCGCCCGCCGGCGCGAGCTTTTGACCGAGGTCGTCGGCATAGGCCGGCGCGGCAAGGCCCAGCACGGCGAGCGCCAAGCCGGCCGTCATCAGCTTCGTCTTCGTCATCGCCCGTAATCCTTCTCGACGCGGATGCGAATTATAGCGCGATCAATGCGGGCTCGTCACCGGCGGCGCCGGCAACGCCTCCTCCTCGCGCGCGCGCGAATGGTCGGCGCCGATCAGCATATAGACCGCCGGCACGACGAAGAGCGTGAAGAGTGTGCCGATGGCGAGACCCGAGAAGATGATGAGGCCGATCGAAAACCGCGACACCGCGCCCGCGCCCGAGGCGGTGAGCAGGGGCACGACGCCGAACACCATCGCCGCCGTGGTCATGAGGATCGGCCGCAAGCGGATCGCCGCCGCCGCCTCGATCGCCTCGCGCTTCGACTTCCCCTGCCGCTGCAGGGCATTGGCGAATTCGACGATGAGGATGCCGTGCTTGCTGATGAGTCCCATCAGCGTCACCAGCCCGACCTCCGAATAGATGTTCAGCGACGCGCCCGGCATCTGGAAGATCGAGCAGACGAGCAGCACAATCAGCGCGCCAGCGATCGACATCGGCACCGAGACCAGGATCACCACCGGATCGCGGAAGCTCTCGAACAGTGCCGCGAGCGCCAGGAAGATGATGATCACCGCGAAGCCGAAAGTTGTGACGAAGCCGCTCGATTCCTGCACGTATTGGCGCAGCGGACCGCCATAGTCGATCGTGTAGCCCTGCGGCAGGGTCCGCGCTGCGAGATTTTGCAGATAGGTCAGCGCATCGCCCGTCGGCACGAAGGCGACGCCCTGGATGGTCGCGGAATTGAGCTGCTGGAAGTGGTTCAGGGATTCCGGAACCGTCGACGTCTTGACGGTGGCGATGGTCGAGACCGGGATCGGCGTCCCCTGCGCGTTCTTGATGTAGTAATTGAGCAGCTGGTCGGCGTTGAGGCGCGACTCTTGCTGCACCTGCGGGATCACCTTGTAGGAGCGGCCGCTGAGACTGAAGTAGTTGACATAGCCGCCGCCCAACGCCGAGGCGAGCGCGCCGCCGATATCGCTCATCTTCAACCCGAGCTGCGCCGCCTTGTCGCGATCGATCTCGACCGTCGATTGCGGCTGGTCGATGCGCAGATCGGTGTTGATGAAGAGGAAATTGCCGCTGAGCTGCGCCTCCTTGAGGAAGTTCTGCGCGACAGTGTTGAGCTGATCGAAGGGCTGGGTCGTCTTGATGACGAATTGGATGGGCAGGCCGAAAGCGCCCGGCAGCGAAGGCGGCAAGGCGGTCGCGACCTGCTCGCCCGCGACATGGCTGTTGATCTGCTGCTGCAGCAGCGGCGCGATCTGATTGGCCGTGCGCGTGCGCTGATCCCAGGGCTTCAAGTTGAGGCCGGCGAGCGATTGCCCGGGCGCGTCGATCTGGAAGACGTGCTGAAGCTCGGGATAGGTCGAGAAGATACCGTAAAGCTGCTTCGTATAAAGCAGCTTCTGCTGCAAGGTCGCATCGGGCGCCGTGGTGGCAAAGCCGATGACGAAGCCCTGATCCTCGTCGGGCGCGAGCTCGGTCTTCTGGAATCCCCAGAGGAAATAGATGCTGCCGAGGATGATGACGGCGAAAACCCCAGTCACCGCCACCGTGTCGAGACTGCCATGCAGCATGCGGTGATAGCGGTCGCGTATGCGGTTGAACCAGCGATCGATGAAATCCATGAAATGCGCCTGCCAGCCGCGGTCGCCGACCTGATGCGGCTTCAGCAGCCGCGAGCACATCATGGGCGAGAGCGTCAGCGCGACGATTGCCGAAACGGTGACCGCGCCGACGAGGGTGAAAGCGAATTCGGTGAAGAGCGCGCCGGTCAGCCCGCCCTGGAAGCCGATCGGCACATAGACGGCGATCAGCACCACCGTCATGGCGATGATCGGTCCGCCGAGCTCGCGCGCCGCCTGGATCGCGGCCGCCACCGGTCTCATCCCGTCCTCGAGATGGCGATTGACGTTCTCGACGACGATGATCGCGTCGTCGACCACGAGCCCGATCGCCAGCACCAAGGCGAGCAGCGTCAACAAATTGATCGAGAAGCCGAAGGCCAGCATCATCATGAAGGTGCCGATGAGCGACACCGGGATCGCGATCGCCGGGATCACCACGGACCGCAGCGAGCCGAGGAAGATGAACACGACGAGGATCACGATCAGAACGGCCTCGACGAGGCTGCGGATCACCTCGTGGATCGAGCTGTTCACGAAGTCGGTCGAATCGTAGATCACCTGCGCCTGCAGGCCCTGCGGGAGCTGCGATTGAACCTCGGGCAGCTCGTTGTGCACCGCCTTGATGACGCTGAGCAGATTGGCCGAGGGGGCCACCTGGATGCCGATATAAACGGCGTCCTGCCCGTCGAACGCGACGCGCGTGTCGTAGCTGTCGGCGCCGAGCGTGACATTGGCGACGTCCTCGAGGCGCACATTGGCACCGTTCGCCTGCTTTACGACGAGATCGCGGAAAGCGTCGAGCGAATGGAGATTGGTCGAGGCGGTGAGGTTCACCTGCACCATCTGGCCCTTGGTCGAGCCGATGCCGGAGATGTAGTTGTTGGCCTGGAGCGCTTGCGCCACATCCGCCGGAGTGACGCCGAACGCCGCCATCTTTTGCGGATCGAGCCAGGCGCGGAGCGCGAAGTTCTGCGCGCCGACGATCTCGGCGGTCTGCACCCCGGCGATCGCCTGGAATTTCGGCTGCACCACGCGCACGAGATAGTCGGTGATCTGGTTGCGGCCGAGCACGTCGCTCTTGAAGCCGAGATACATCGCATCGAAAGTCTGGCCGACCTTGATGGTCAGCACCGGCTGCTGCGTGCCGGAGGGAAGCTGGTTCAGGACCGAGCTCACCTTGCTCTGGATCTCGGTCATCGCCTTGTCGGGATCGTAATTGAGGCGAAGATTGACGGTGATCGTCGAGACGCTCGATTGGCTGGTCGAGCTCATATAATCGATGCCGTCCGCCTGGGCGATCGCGTTCTCCAAGGGCGTCGTGATGAAGCCCGCGACCACGTCGGGATCGGCGCCGTAATAGGTCGTCAGCACCGTCACGACCGCGTTCTGGGTTTGCGGGAACTGATAGACCGGCAAGGTCGCGAGCGCGCGCAGGCCCAGCACCAGGATCAAGAGGCTGACCACCGTCGCCAGCACCGGCCGGCGGATGAAGATGTCGGTGAAATTCATAGCCGCGCCCTCAAAGCCGCCGCTGGAAATCGATCTCGCGTCCTTCGACCGCTCGCGCCTCGGCGGCGCTCGCGCTCAGGATGAGGCGGATTTCTTAATGCCATCAACCAATTTTCCTCACCCTGAGCGGAGCGAAGCGTAGTCGAAGGGCGCAGGATGCCCGTGCAGCGATTGGAGCCAATCGCCCCGACCCCGGAACGCGGAGAGGGTTTGATCGAGCGTATCATTCGCTTCGTGTTCACTGAGCCGCCCCTAGCCCTCGGTCGGATGGGGGTTGGGGTTGTCGGCCGGCTGCACGGAATTGTCGATATGCAGCGGCGAGCCGTTGCGCAGCTTGACCTGGCCGGCGGTGACGACCGTCTGGCCCTGCTTGATGCCCTCGATGATCGCCACCTGATCGCCGCGCGTATCTCCGGTGGTGACGAAGACCTGCTGCGCCGAGAGCTGGTCCTTGCCGTCGGCCGTCTTGCCCTTGTCCTCGACGAGATAGACGGTGCTGCCGAAGGGGTTGTAGGTGACCGCGGTCTGCGGCAGGGTCACATAGTCCTGCGGCGCGCCGACATCGATCGAGACCGACGCGAACATGCCGGGCAGCAGCCGATGCTCGGGATTGCCGAGCGTCGCGCGAACTTGGACGTTGCGCGTCGCGGTATCGACCTTCGAATTGATCGCGAGAATGCTGCCGGCGAAGCTCTCGCCCGGAAACGTGTCGACCGTGACGCTCACCTTCTGCCCGGCCTTGATCTGCGACAGCGCCTGCTGCGGCAGGGTGAAGTCGACATAGATCGGATCGAGCGATTGCAGCGTGACGATGGTCGTGCCCGGCGAGAGATATTGCCCGACATCGACCTGGCGGATGCCGAGCTTGCCGGCGAAGGGCGCGCGGATCACCTTGTAGTCGACGATCGCCTGCTGCTGCTGCACTTGCGCTTCGTCGGATTTCAGATTCTGCGCATCGGTATCGACCACCTGTTGGCTGACGGCCTGGGCCTTCAACTGCCGCTGGTCGCGCTCATAGGTGATGCGCGCAAGCGCCGCCGTCGCCTTCAAGGCGTTGAGCTTGGCGATGTCGTCCTCGGCCGAGAGCCCGACCAGAAGCGTGCCCTGCGCCACCTCGGCGCCGGATTCGAAATGCACCGCCGAGACCGTGCCCGCAACTTGCGTCGAGAGATCGGCGCCGCGCGCCGCGCGGAGACTCCCGATCGCATGAATCTGCTTCTGCCAGGGCTCGATCTTGGCGACCATGGTCGAGACCGTCTGCGGCGGATTGGCGAAGCTGGCGAGAACCTTCTTCTTGAAGCCCGGCAGGAGGACGAGCTCGAAGACAAAGATCGCCCCGAGCACGATGCCGACCGCGAGCAGCATGATGATCATGCGTTTGGTCATGCGTTTGGTCATTGCGAGTCCCTTGGCTTAAGGCTTCTTCGCCGCGTCGGCGTGCTGGGCCGCGACATCGACGCGGTTCCACCACCCGCCGCCGAGCGCCTGGAACAGCGCGGCGGTATCGGCAAAGCGCGCCGCCTGCGCGATCACGCGGTTGATATGCGCCTGCTGATAGGTGGTCTCGGCATTGAGCAGGGTCGAGTAGTTGATCGCGCCCGCCTGGTATTGGGTGCGCGAGATCGCGAGGCTGTCCGCGGCCGAGCGCTCCGCCGCGAGCTGCGCCGCAAGCGCCGCCGCATCCGATTGCAGCGCGCGCAGCGCATCGGCGACGTCCTGGAAAGCGCTGATCACCGTGTTGCGGTACTGCGCCGCGGCGGCGTCATAGGCGGCTTCGGCGGCGCGCTTCTCGTGGAGGAGCTGGCCGCCCTTGAAGATCGGCTGCACCAGGCCCGCGCCGATGCTCCATATGCCGGGCCCGCTGAGCAGCTGGCCCGCATCGGTGACGGTGTTGCCGTAGGACGCGCTGAGCGTGATCTGCGGCAGCATGGCGGCAGTGGCGACGCCGATCTGCGCGCTCGCCTGGTGGAGCGTTGCCTGCGCCGCCTGGATGTCGGGGCGCTGCTCGACGAGCCGCGAGGGGAGGCTCAAGGGCAGCTCCTGCGGCAGATCCAGCGCGGCGAGATCGAAGCTCTGGCTGATTTCCTCGCTCGGCAGCCGGCCGGCCAGCGCGGTCAAGAGCACGCGCTGCTGCGCGAGCTGCTTTTCGAGCGTCGGCAGCGTCGCCTGCGTCGCGTTGAGGGTTGCCTGCTGCGCCAGCACCGCAGCGCGCGACGCGCCGCCGAGGTTGAACTGGCGCTGCAGCACGTCCAGCTGCTGCGTCTCGGCCTCGATGATCTCCTGCGTCGCGGCGATCTGGGCGCGAAGCGAGGCTTCCTGCACGGCGGCGGCGACCACGTTCGAGGTCAGCGTCAGATAGGCCGCTTCGAGCTGGTAGCGCTGGAACTCCGCCTGCGCCTCGGTCGATTCGAGCTCGCGCCGCGCGCCGCCAAAGACATCGAGCGCATAGGAGAGGCTGAGCGAGCCGGTCGTCAGGGTGAAGATCGAGCTCGACTTCGGATTGCCGAAAGCGGCGCCCGAAATTTTCTCGCGCGTCGTCGAGAGATTGCCGCTGACCGAGGGAAAGAGCACGCCGCGCTGCGCCAGCACGTTCTCCTGCGCCTGGCGCAGCGTCGCTTGCGCTGCTTCGAGGCTGGGATTGGATTGGAGCGCTTCCTTGATAAGCGCATCGAGCGCCGGCGAATGGAACAGCGTCCACCACTGGCCGGGAATGTCCATGCCGGCAACGAAGCGCTGCGCCTCGCCGCCTTTGACCGCGGCGGAGATGGTCGCGGGCGCCTGCTTTTCCGGCGTGTAGCCCGACACGGCGGGCGCGGCCGGCCGCTTGAAATCCGGCCCGACCGCGCAAGAAGCGAGCAGCAAGGCGGCCAGCGCCGCCGCGGGACGCAAGCTCATGGCGCCTCGCCCATCGCGCTGCGCAGGATCGCCGTCGCGTGCTCCTTCACGATCGCCTGGATGAGCGCCACCTTGCGGTCGTCGAGCTCGTCCCAATGCATCGACTGGCGCGCGCTCTTGTTGCTGCATTGGCTGTGGAAGATGAAAATCTGGCCGAGAATCGCGAGGGTGCGCACCAGGATTTCCTCATCCTCGGCCGAGCGCTCGAGAAGGCGCGCCACCACCTCCATCGCCGGCCGCACGCCAAGGCGCGTCACGCTGTCATGCAGCAATTCGAGCGCCGCCTGGCCCTCGATCTCCGCCCGCGAGATGAAAGTGCTGTGGCTCGCCGAGGCGCGGTGCGAGGTGACCAACGCCGTGAAGGCATCGAGCACCGCATAGAGCGCGGCAAAAAGCCGGTCGGGATCGCGCGGTCCGGCCAGGGCCTCGGCTGCCTGCGCCGCGGCGGGCGCGAGATGATCCTCCACCATGGCGACGATCTGGCCGATCGCGGCGCGGTAGAGGCCCTCCTTGCTGCCGAAATAATACTGAATAGCCGGCAGATTGACCTTGGCGCGGTCGGCGAGCGCGCGCGTGCTCGCCCCTTCATAGCCCGCGGCGGCGAAGACCTCGATCGCCGCATCGAGGATGCGGCGCATGGTCTCCTCGCCCCTGGCATGGGCGGCGGGACGGTAATGGAGGCCCGTGGCGTCGATGCGGTCTTCCGGCATGGGAGATTTGGCCAGCGCTAGTTTAGCGACCGACATTATCAGTTGATTGGATCAAATGATAGAGTTTTTGCACCGCAAAATAAGGAGGCGAATTCCTATCTGGCACGGCTTCTGGGCTTTCGCAAGTGCGAGTTGCAGCCTCGCGCGTCGGCCTTCTCCTGGCTTTCGCCGCGCGGCCATGCCATGCAAGATGCCGCCAACCGGGCGGCCGAGCGGCCGCGCTCTTACCTCGCAAGGTTTCTGCCGCGATGCGCACCAAATCGAAGAAGCTCGATACGCTCCTCGCCCATGCCGGGCGTAATCCCGAGAAGAATTTCGGCGTGGTCAATCCGCCGGTCTATCACGCCTCGACCATCCTCCATCCCAATGTCGCGCATTTCGAGCAATCCGAGGCGCGGCGCTTCGACGACGTGGTCTATGGTCGTTTCGGCACCCCGACCCAGTTCGCGCTCGAAGAAGCGATGGCGACGCTGGAAGGCGGCGCCCGCGGCGTCGCGGTGTGTTCGGGCGTGGCCGCCTGCCTCACCGCGATGCTGGCTTATCTCAAGGCCGGCGATCATGTGCTGGTGCCGGATTCGGTTTATGGGCCGGTGCGCAATTTTACCACCGGGTTCCTGGCGCGCTTCGGCGTCGCCCACGATTTCTACGATCCGCTGATCGGCGGTGAAATCGTGTCGCTGCTCAAGCCCAACACCAAGGTGATTTATCTCGAAAGCCCCGGCTCGCTGACCTTCGAGGTGCAGGACGTTCCGGCCATCGTCGCGGTGGCGAGGCCGCGCGGCATCGCCACCATGCTCGACAACACCTGGGGCTCGCCGCTGTTCCTGAAGCCGTTGGCGCTCGGGGTCGACGTCTCCATCGTGGCGGCGACCAAATACATCGTCGGCCATTCCGACGCGATGATGGGCGTGTGCGTCTGCACCAAGGAGAGTTTCGAGCCGGTGAAGCGCTCGGCGCTCATGCTGGGCTATCATGCCGCGCCCGACGATTCCTATCTCGCGCTTCGCGGCCTGCGCACGGTCGGCGTGCGTCTGCGCGCACATGAAAAGGCGGCGCTGAAAGTCGCGCATTGGCTCAAGACGCGCCCGGAAGTTGAGCGCGTCCTGCATCCGGCTTTGCCGGATTGTCCCGGACAC
>DATNGG010000145.1:0-5041 GCA_035605975.1 Allostellaceae bacterium
GGCGATTTCCGGGAATATACACAAGATCACGATCGCCAGCATCATGCAGATCACGTAAGGCAGCGTCCCCCACATAACCTTGGTTACCGGCACGTCGGGAGCAATGGCATTAACGATGTAAATGTTAAGGCCGACCGGCGGATGGATCAGGCCGATCTCCATGTTGATGGTCAGGATGACGCCGAACCAGACCGGATCGAAGCCGGCCGCGGTGATGATCGGCAAGAGGATCGGGCTGGTCATCAGGATGATGGCGGCTGGCGGGATGAAGAAGCCGCAAACCAGGAGGAAGACGTTGATCATGAGCATCAACACCCAGCGGTTGACGTGCATGTCCGCGATCCCCTGCGCCAGGGTCTGGGTCAGGTAGAGCGAGGTCAGCATGTAACCGAAGATCACCGCCGCGGCGATGATTGTGAGGATCATGATCGATTCGCGGGTGGTGTCGCGCAAAATCTGCCACCACTCGGCTGGACTCCACATGCGATAGATCGCAATCGCCAAGACGAGGCAGAGCGCCGCGCCGACGCCTGCGGCCTCGGACGGCGTCGCAAGCCCGCCATAGAGCGCATACATCACGCCGACGATGATCGCGATGAAGGGCGAAATCTTGGGGATCGCGTTGAACTTCTCTTTCCACGAATAGCGGAAATCGGCGGCATAGGCGCGAAAGCCGCTGCGCGAGATCGTGATCAAGGTCCAAATCATGAAGAGCCCGGTCAGCATGATGCCGGGCACCACGCCGGCGAGAAACAGCCGGCCGATCGAGTTCTCGGTCGCGATGCCATAGAGAATAAAGGTGATCGAAGGCGGGATTAGGATGCCGAGCGTGCCTCCGGCGCAGATCGAGCCGGTGGCGACGCCGTCGGGATAGCCGCGCCGGCGCATCTCGGGGATGCCCATCTTGCCGATCGCGGCGCAGCAGGCGGGCGAGGAGCCGGTCAAGGCGGCGAAGATGGCGCAAGCGCCGAGGTTCGAGAGCACCAAGCCACCGGGCAGGCGGTAGAGCCAGCGGTCGAGCGCTTCATAGAGATCCTTGCCCGCGGGCGAGGAGCCGATCGCCGCACCCATCATCACGAACATCGGGATGGAGACGAGGGTGAAATCGTCGAGGCCGGAATAGAAGGTCTGCGCGACGATCTGAAGCCCGTCGAAGCCCTGGAAGATGACGATGAAGATGACCGAGATGGCGCCGATGCCGAAGGCGACCGGCACGCCCGAAACCAGGATGACGAGCGTCACCACGAGGACGAGCGCTCCGGCCGTCGTCGGGCTCACAGCCCAGCCTCCGTGCCGTGGCGCGCGCCGGGCTTCAGGCCAAAAGGCGGCTCGCGGCCCGTGAGAAGGCAGATGAGCTCGACCACGTATTGCAGCGCGAGGAGGATCAGCCCCGCCGGCATCGCCGCGTAGGGAATCCACAAGCGCTCGCGCCAAACCGTGTTGGAGCGCCAATTATGGCTCCACGCCTCGTACCAGAAATTGTAGGCGAGTACGGCCAGGATGATGACGAAGGCCATGGCCAAGAGGATCGAGAACAACGCCAGCCAAAAGCGAAAGCGCGGCCCCGAATGCAGCGGGAGCACATCGACATTGACGTGGCCGCGCGTCATCAGCACATAGGGGCTGCCGATGAAGGTCGCGGCGATGAGGCAGTTGGTGACGAAATCCGTCTGCCAGATCGTGTTGGTGCCGAGCACCGAGCGCTCGAACACCATCTCGCACACGATGAAGACGCCGAGCACGATGAGGAAGGCGGCAACGAACCCGCAAGCCAGCGAGACAGTTCGCACGGCCTTGATGAATCCGTCCATGCCTGATCGCCCCGCCGGGCGCGGGTTCGTTCGGCCCCGTCCCTATTTCACCGCCAGCGCTTCGTCGAGCAGCTTCTGGCCGTTCGGCACATCCTTGGCGTATTCCTTGTAGGAGGTCTTCTTGGCGAGATCGAGCCAGACCTTGAATTGCGCATCGCTCAAGGTGACGACTTCGACCTTGTGGTCTTTGAAGACTTTGATGGTTTCTTCGTCCTCGGCCGGCGCCTTGCTCTCGTAATAGGCCTGCGCGTCCTTGCCGGCCTTGACGATGGCGTCCTGCTGCGCCTTGTTGAGCTTCTCGAAATTCTTCTTCGACATCAGCACCGGCTCATACATCATCCACAGCGCATGGTCGCCGGGCGCGGTCAGGCATTTGACCTGCTCGTAGAGCCGCGTCGAGGCGAAGGTGCCGAGGCTCGTATCCGTTCCTTCGATCACGCCGGTTTGGAAAGCGTTGTAGACCTCGTTCGAGGGCGGCGTGACGATATTGGCGCCGGCCGCCTCCCACATCGCGGCAAAGGTCGGCCCCGCCGCGCGCATCTTGAGGCCCTTCACATCGTCCGGCTTTTCGATGCAGCCGCGCTTCGATGCCATGCCGCCGCCGAACCAGGCATCCGAGAGCACGATCACGCCCTGATCGGCGATGGCTTTGCGCATATCGGTCATGAACTGCGACTGGTTGATGCGCTTGGCGCGCGCGTTGCTGCCGATGAGGCCGGGCATCAGCGTGGCGCTGAAGGTCGGTACCTTGCCGCTGGCGTAATCGAGCGGGAAGAGCGACACGTCGAGCTGGCCCTTGACGAGCGCGTCCCATTGATCGTTCGCCTTGAAGAGCGAAGCGCCGGGATAGACCTGCATGTCGAGCCCGACATTCGCGGCCTTCACCTCCTTGGCGATCATCTGCACCATATCGTCGCGGATATCGCCCTTGCCGCCGGGGAATTGATGCGAGGCGCGCAGGGTTACCGCAGCAGCGTTGCCGCCGCAAAGCAGTACGACTGCAAGAGCGCCGATCGTGGCGCGAGATACGATAGATTTGACCATGATTTCCTCCCCGTCCAACGTGCAGGCCTCGGACGCCCGAGCGCCCGCCGCATCTCCAGTCTATTTAGCATAGAGGCAGGTCGGAGCGGCACACTTTCTTGGTAGCACCTGGTTCTCGGCAACGGCCCGGCTCGGCACGAGCAATCGCAAATCCCGCGGGACCACGCCAAAGCGCGAGAGTAGAGTTGAGCCTTCTGACGTCATGCAATGGGAGCGAAGGGGGACGCAAATGACGCGAATCTTGGCGGTGGCATTCGTGGCTTCGGCATTGACTTTTTCTTTGTTCCGCGCGGCCTGGGCGGGCCCGGTCGAGGACGCGAACGCGGCGATCGACCGTTTTTCCGCGGCCTATACGGCGAACGATCCGGACGCGGTGGTGAACAGTTATTGGCCCGACGCCATCCTGCTCGGAACCAACAGCCCGATCATCTCGCAAGGCGCCGCGGCGATCGAAAAATATTTCGCCGATCTTCATCTCAAGGGCAGCGGCAACAAGAACGCGATCGAAGAGCGTCATTCGATCATGATCGACGACAGCGCCGTGCTCGTGACGGGATTTTACGAATTCACGCGGATGAAGGACGGAACCCCAACGCCGTCGCCCTCGCGCTTCACCATGCTGGTAACGAAGCGCGGCAGCGAATGGCGGATCGCGCACCACCATTCCTCGCCGCGCGCATTGCCGAAGCCGTAGCGCCCAAACGAGCGCGGCGCCGGGATCAGCCCAGCGCCGCCTTCATCAGCCGCAGCGTATCGGGCAGGAGCTCGAGCTTTTGCAGCGCCTCCTCGGCCGTGTACCAGCCGACGGCCGAGGCGTCCTCGATCGGTGCGCCTTCGCCCGCCTTCCAGTCGAGGACGACGCAGACCAGCACAAAATGCGCGCGGTACCGGCCATCGGCGTCCTTGCCGATGACGTCGAAGGCATCGATGACGCGCTTGGGCTCGGCCTCGATGCCGGTTTCCTCCTGGAGCTCGCGCGCGGCGGCGGCGAGAATGGTTTCACCCACCTCGTGCATGCCGCCGGGAAACCCCCAGCGCCCCACCGCCGTGCTCGGGCCTTTGGCGCGTTGCGCGAGGAGCAGCTTGTCGCCGCGGCGGCAAATGGCGAGCGCCGCGGCGAAAGGCCGGTTCGGATAGTCGCGATTGATCGGCTCGGCCATCTCTATTCGATCGCCACGGCCTTGCCCTCGAGCACTTTGTAGATCTCGCCGCCTTCCTTCAAGAAATCCTCCGACTTCTCGGCCATGCCTTTCTC
This sequence comes from Allostellaceae bacterium, assembly GCA_035605975.1. Lineage (GTDB taxonomy): Bacteria > Pseudomonadota > Alphaproteobacteria > ATCC43930 > CGMCC-115725 > CAIKMD01. Next base: position 4,111 of record DATNGG010000145.1, read on the forward strand.
GGCATAGTCGCGCACCTCCTGCGAGATCTTCATCGAGCAGAATTTCGGCCCGCACATCGAGCAGAAATGCGCGAGCTTGGCACCGTCGGCCGGCAAGGTCTGGTCGTGGAACTTCTCCGCCGTCTCGGGATCGAGCGCCAGGTTGAACTGATCGCGCCAGCGGAACTCGAAGCGCGCGCGCGACAGCGCATCGTCGCGCTCCCGCGCCGTCGGATGGCCCTTCGCCAGATCGGCGGCATGCGCCGCGATCTTGTAAGCGACGACGCCATCCTTCACGTCGTTGCGGTCGGGGAGACCCAGATGCTCCTTGGGCGTGACGTAGCACAGCATCGCCGTGCCGAACCAGCCGATCATCGCCGCGCCGATCGCCGAGGTGATGTGGTCATAGCCGGGCGCGATGTCGGTGACCAAGGGCCCGAGCGTGTAGAACGGCGCCTCATGGCAATGCTCGAGCTGCAGGTCCATGTTCTCCTTGATCTTGTGCATCGGCACATGGCCGGGGCCTTCGATCATCACCTGCACATCGTGCTTCCAGGCGATCTTGGTGAGCTCGCCCAAGGTCTTCAGCTCGGCGAATTGCGCCTCGTCATTGGCATCGGCCGTCGAGCCCGGGCGCAGCCCGTCACCCAAGGAGAAGCTCACGTCATAGGCCTTCATGATCTCGCAGATTTCCTCGAACCGCGTGTAGAGGAAATTCTCCTTGTGATGCGCCAAGCACCACTTCGCCATGATCGAGCCGCCGCGCGAGACGATGCCGGTGACGCGCTTGGCCGTCAGGGGAATGTAGGGCAGCCGCACGCCGGCATGGATGGTGAAATAATCGACGCCCTGCTCGCATTGCTCGATGAGCGTGTCGCGGAAAACCTCCCAGCTGAGATCCTCGGCCTTGCCGTTGACCTTCTCGAGCGCCTGATAGATCGGCACGGTGCCG
>DATNGG010000146.1:0-35834 GCA_035605975.1 Allostellaceae bacterium
GCGAAATCTTCATCCGGCCCGTTGCGGTCGGTGACGATTTCGAGCCGGATGCCGTTGGGATCGAAGAAATAGAAGGAATAGATCGCGGGCGGAATGATCAGCAGCGGCCCGGCGATGATCGAAACGCCGTTCGCCTTCAACCGCTCGAGCATCTCCGCGTGGCGTTTCGGCCCGCAGACGAAGGAGACGTGCTGCATCGCGCCGAGCGCGTCGCGGTCGGCCTTGGCGATGCCCTTCGGATATTCGAAAAAGGCGAGAAGGCTGTCGCCGCCCATATCGAGAAAGAAATGGGGGATCTCCGGATAGGGTGGCGTGCCGTCGCCATGCGCGCTGCGGCCGTTGGGCAAGCGCGCTGGCGTGCGCATCCCGTGTGCCAGCCTCATGCCGAGCACGCGCACATAGAAATCGAGCGTTCCGCGCATGTCGCTGGTGTTGAGCGCGAGATGGTGAATGCCGCGCAGCAGCGGCTTCGTGTCCGCATGCGGCGCGTGTCTTGCTGGCACGTCGAGACTCGTATCCATGCGCATCCTCCCGGCTTGACGCGGCCAGCATCGCATGCCCGAAGAGCGGCGGCAATCCGGGCGGCTGCGGAGCGCGCACGAAACCCTCGCCAAATCCGGGATGGGCGATTAGGCTCGATGGGATGGCGGGCAAGCCTGCCGCAAGTTCGAACGAAAAGATCAAACGAGGGAGGAAATCGAATGAAGCGCCTCGCTTGGCTCTCGCCCATCATCGCCGCCGCGATGGTCGGCATCGCCACACCGGCCTCGGCCGAGGAGCTGGTGCTCAAATTCGCGACGCTCGACGTGCCGCAAGCGCATCTCAACGTGCGCGTCCATCACCCCTGGGCGGCGAAGATAAACCAGCAGGCCAAGGGCATTTTCCGCATCGACGTGTTCGACGGCGAAGCGCTCGCCAATCACGGCAATGTCTACAACCAGGTGGTGAGCAACGTCGTTCAGATCGCCTGGGGACTGCCCTCGCTCGCCGGCAAATTCCCGCTCCTCGACGTGACGGCGCTGCCCTATGTCACGCAGGGCGATTCCGAGGTCGCCTCGACTGCGCTGTGGCGGCTTTACAAGACCGGCCTGCTCGACAAGGAATTCGACCAGGTCGTGCCGCTGAAGCTGATCGTCTTCCCGCAATCCGGCCTGCAATTCCGCAAAGAGCCGCGCTCGCTCGAGAGTCTCAGCGGGCTCAAGATCATCGCCGGCAGCAAGATCGCCTCGGAGATCGTGCAGCGCCTCGGCGGCGCGCCGCTCTCCTTCCGCGTCGATGAATATTACGAGACCTTGCAGCGCGGCACGGCCGACGGCGTTCTGGTCGGCTGGACCGCGTTCAATCCGTTCAAGCTCGCCGAGGTCACGCATTACCACCTCGAAGTGCCGCTCGGTGGCCAGACCGGCTACATCTTCATGGCGAAGAAAGAATGGGATGCGCTGCCCGAGCCGGTACGCAAGATTCTCGCCGCCAATTCGGGCGAGGGCGAAAGCCGCGCCTTCGGCCGCTTCTGGGACGAGGTGGTGAAGGAGGGCAAGGACCAGACCATGGCCAAGCCCGGCCACAAGCTGATGCAATTGACCGCGGCGCAGGAAAAGGTCTGGCACGACAAGATCGGCGTCATCGCCGAGCAATGGTCGAAAGCCGCGCCCGAGAACGCCAAAGTACTGGCGACCTATAAGGAGATTCTCGCCAAGGTCGCGGCCGGCGGGTAAAGCCGCTTCAGAAAGCCATGGTCGAGACCAGCCAGAGAGCGATGCCGGGAAAGACGACGAGCAGCGCGAGCTTCAGAAGGTCGGCGACGACGAAGGGCGCGACGCCCTTATAGACGGTCCAGATCGAGACATCGGGCTGGATGCTTTTGAGGACGAAGACGTTGAGTCCCAGCGGCGGGTGGATGAGCCCGGTTTCGACCACGCAGATATTGATGATGCCCCACCACAATATGTCGAAGCCGAGGCTCTGAACCAGCGGCGTGACGATCGGCACGGTGATGACCATGACCGCGAAGGATTCCATCACCGACCCGAGCAGCAGGTAGGTCACGAGGATCGCCGCCATGATGGCGGTCGGCGACCAGTCGAGCTGCGCCATGAATTCGGTCGCGCTCTCGGTCAGCCGGCTGACGCCGACGACGAAGGAGAAGATCTGCGCGCCGAAGATGAGGCCATAGATCATCGCCGTGGTGGCGGTGGTCGCCGCCATCACATGCCAGAAATTGCGGCCCTTGAGCTTGCCGCGCAGGAGCGCGCAGACGAAGGATTCGAAGGCGCCGACCGCGGCCGCCTCGGTCACGGTGAAGAAGCCGAAATAAACGCCGCCCATCACCGTGCCGAAGAGCAGCGCGGCCGGGCCGCAGCGCGACAGCGCCGCCCAGAGCTGGCCCGGCTCGGCCGCGGCGCGCGCCGGCGCCGAGCGCGGCGAGACGCGCACATAAATCGCGATGGTCGCGAGATAGAGCGCGAAGCCCAGAAGCCCAGGGCCGATGGTCGCGACGAAAAGCTGGCCGATCGAGGCTTGCGAGAGAAGCGCGAAGAGGATGACGACGCCCGAGGCGGGCGGCAGCAACGCGCCCAAACTTCCCCCAGCGGCGCAAACCCCGGTCGAGAAAGCGGGCGAATAGCCGCGCGCTTGCATCTCGGGCAGCGCCACCTTGCCGATCGTCACCGTGGTCGAGACCGAATGGCCGGTGAGCGCGCCGAACCCGGCGCAGCCGGCAATGGTCGCAAGCCCGAGCCCGCCTTTGAGGCGGCCGAAGACGAGATGGGCGAGGCGATAGATATCCTCGGCGACATCCGCCACCTGGGCGAAGCTTCCCATCATCAGGAAAAGCGGCAGGGTCGCGAGCTGCGGGCTGCCGAGGAAGTCCGTCACTTCGGTCGAGGCCGCAGTCAGCGACGGGGCGATGCCGACGAAGAGCGCGGCGCTGATGACGCCGACGATGCCCATGATCGCGGCGATGGGGATGAGGATGAGCGTCGCGAGCCACATCACGACGAAGATGATCGCGATCGTCGCGCCGACATGCGCGCCCGCCCAGGCGGCGATGGCGTCGTGATTGGCGATCCACAGCCAGGCGATCCCGCCGATCGCTGGCGTGACGATGACCGCGCCGAGGATGCCGTTGATCCCATGCGCGGCGGCGCGGCGCGTCTCGTTGACGACGATCACCGCCTGCAGCAGCGCGCCGAAGGCGAAGAGCGCCGAGACCGCGTACATGAAAGGCGCGTGCGGCAGGCCGAGGATCACGGTGGTCTTGCCGGCGAGCGCGAGCTGACCCGCATAGCGGCCGATGCCCCAAGCGAGCACGCCGTAGAAGAGGAGGAGGCTCGCGCCGGCCAGCGCCTCGAGCCAGGCATGAAGCGGCGAGCTGAAATAGCGCGCGACGAGATCGATCTTCAGATTGACCCGCTGCATCAACCCCGCGGGGATGCAGGCGGCAATCGCGACCGAGAAGGTCATCTGCACGATCTCGTTCATCGCCGGGACCGGCTCGTTCGCGACCCAGCGCATCACCACATCGACCATGCTGATCGCCGCGATGAACAGCATGCCGCAAACGCAAGCGATCGCGACGACGCGCGAGATCGCGCCGAGCCATTGCTCCAACTGATCGAAGAGCGAGTGCTCCGCGCTGGCGACGCCCGGACCGGCTTCGGTAATCGTCACCCCGTTCCTCCCGATCAATGGTCCGGCGATTGCCGCGAGCGGCGAGACGGGCCTGTCGGCCTCGATTTATTCTTCGTGCGAGCCTAGACCATCGCCTGGGGGCATGTCGATTGTCATGGGGGACCCGATGCCACGCTGGAGATTAGTGATGGCCTTGGCGCTCGGCGGCGGCGTACCGCGGCGCGCGGCGACCGTCGCGCTCATCGTCGGCACCATCCTCAACACGATCAACCAGGGCGACGCGCTTGTCACCGGCCGGCCGCTCGACTGGTTGAAGCTCTGCCTGACCTTCCTCGTGCCCTATTGCGTTTCGACGCATGGCGCGGTCACGGCGAAGCTCGCCGAGCGGCCGCGCTGAGCCTGCATCCCGTCAGGCTATGCTGACTCCCCTTGCCACAACACGTCGCGGCCAGTGTCGGTCACCGCGATGAGCGCCGACGCATAAGCCGTGTGGCCGCCCTCCGTGGCTGCGCCGGTAAGGGCATAAACCGCGCCGGCTTCGAGCGGATCGCCCGATCCTTCTTCGAGCGAGAGGCCGATTGCATTGGCGGCAACGCCGTCCGGCAGACGCGCTCCGCCGCGCGAAGCGGCGAGAGCCGCAGCGAGGGCTTCGCGCGCCCGCGCCTGCGCGGCGCTGGGGCGGCGGGCGACACTCACATAGCCCGACGCCCAATAGCCATGGTTCTGCACGGCAATGCCGGCATTGGCGGGATCGAGTGCGCGCTCGTCGCTTGCTGCATCGAGCGGCAGCGGCACGCCGCCGGATGAAAGGCTCGCCATCGCGCGCGCATCCTGCGCGCCCGCGGCGATGGCGGCGCGCTCCGCCGCCAGCGCGGCGCTGCGCACCCCGGCGCCCGCGCGCAGGCTCGCGACAAAGGCGTCGGTCGCGGTCGCGAGAAGCTTCGCCGCGCCGCGCATCAGCTCGAGCTCGCGCGGCGATTTGCGTTGCCGCAGCGCATCGAGCGGGGAATCGAGCGCGATGAGCGCGCGCGGCGCCACCGCTTTGGCGATGCCGGCATAAAGCGCGTGCGGCAGGCTGCCGAATGCCCAGGTCCCAAGCGCATTGCCGTCGCCGAGAAATTCGGCGACATTTTTCGGCGCATTGCCGAGCGGCCGCACATCCTCGATCCAGGTGAGGCGCTTGGCGATGTCCATCATCTTCGGCGTGCCCGGCGCAAGGATGCGCAGCGCCCCCTCGCGCGGCACGAGCGCCAGGGTCGCGCCGAGCTTGGGCGTAAAGCCGGTGAGCCAAGCCATCGCGCCGTAATTGCCCGGATGGCCATGGATGACGAGCGCGGCGACGCCCGCCTCTACCATTGCCGCGCGCAGGTGCGCGAGCCGTGCATCGTACTCGCTGCGCGGCAGTACGCGCTCGTCCCAATCATAAGGGCCGGTGAGGAGCGTCGTTTCGAGAAGGCGCATGGCTCAAACCTCGACCGCGCCGAGCTCGGCCCAGCTCTTGCTCAGCCGCTCGAAGCCGGTCGCGGTCACGCGCACCGGCTCGCCGCACAGGAAATACCCCGTTTCCGGCAAATACTGGTTGGGATGAACGACGAAGGCCATGTCCTCCTCGAGGATCGTGTGGTTGTCGACGGCGATGTCGCCCGGCGCCATCGAGCCCGCGCCCATGCCATGGCCGCGCCGGTTGAGGTAGGGCGGATGGTTGTATTTCTCATAGCCGGCATCGGTCATCACCGCGTCGATCGTGCCGGCAATGTCCGAGACCTTGGCGCCGGGACGGATCACCTCGATGCCCGCCTTCATCGCCCGCACCAGCAGCGCGTATTTCTCCACCTGCACGTTCGAGGGCGGGCCGACCGAGACGCTGCGGCAGATCTGCGCGAACTGTCCGTCATAGGCGGGCGTCGCCTCGGCAATGATGATGTCGCCGCGCTCGAGCGGCCGGTTGCTCGACGCGCCGATGCCGAGCTGGTGCGGCCCGGCGCTCAGCATCAGGAAATTGTCGTTGGCGCCGAGCCCTTTCGCATAGAGATTCACTTCGACCGCGAGATCGCATTCGCGCATGCCCGCGCGGCCGACGGCGAGCATGTGCTCATGCGCCGCCTCGGCGATGGCGACGGCCTTCTTCGCATTGGCGATTTCCTCGTCGGTCTTCGGCGCCGTCACCGCGTTCACGGCATCATCCAACGGCACAGCGTCCTTGCCGATGATGTCGAGCAGCCGCACAGCGAGATCGTGCGGCATCAGGCCGAGGCCGGTGGTCGCGATGCGGCCGGGTGGGCGCTGGCGCAAGGTTTCGGCGAGGGCGGCGGCGAGATCGTCGCTCGCCGTCAGCGCCAACTCGGGGCGCCGCAGCGCCGCGCGCTCGGCATCATAGGCGGGCGTCACGATCAGCCGCTGGGTGCCGTCGGCGCGGAGGAGGAGCGCGCTCTCGCCGAGCGCGCGATAACCCATCAGATGCGCCGCGAGATTGATGCGCGCCAGATGATGCTTGGCGTTTGACAGCGCGACGAGCGTGTCGATCTTCTCCGCCGCCATGCGGCGCAGCACGCGCTCGATCCGTTCGGCCCGATTCATGGCGATACCTCCTCCCGGTGTCGGCGCAATCGTAGAGCATATCTCCGTGGGATGGAATCGAATGAACCGCGACGTCAATAAACCCTCTCCCCCGCTAGCGGCGGAGAGGGTCATCGCGGATCAGCGCGGGCGCCAGCGCTGCAGCCGGGCCTCGATGTGCTTGAAAACCTTGTCGGTCGCGAGGCCGATGGCGATCAGCAAAAGCAACGCGACGAAGACATCGGCGGTCCGCAGCCGTCCGGCATAGTAGGAGATGCGAAAGCCCAGCCCGGCATTGGAGCTGAACATCTCGCCGAGCACCACGCCCAGGAGCGCGCGCCCGAGGCCGATGCGCGCGCCGGCGGCGATCAAGGGCACGGAGGCCGGCAGGATGACTTTCGTGATGATCGCGCGCCGCCCGCCGCCGAAGGCTCTGACCGCGCGCACCAGCATCGGCTCGACCGAGCGCACGCCGGCGAGGGTGTTGACCACGACCGAGACCACGGTCAAGAGGAAGCTCACCGCGATGACGGTGGTGGTGCCGAAGCCGAGCCAGACGACGATCACCGGATAGAGCGCGATCAGCGGCGATGAATAGAGGAACCAGATGAAGGGATCGACCGCATATTCGAGGATGCGGCTCATTCCCATGGCGATGCCGAGCGCGACGCCGACGACAAGAGCGAGCAGGAAGCCCGCGGCGAACTCGCCCATGCTGACGCGGAGATCGGCGAGAAGATCGCCCGATTGCCATTGCGCGACGAAAGCCCGTGCGATGAGCGTCGGGCTCGAGCCGATGGTCGGGTTGAGCAGCCCCCAATCCGCCGCCAATTGCCAAGCGCCGAACAAGAGGATGATTCCGAGCGCGCCGAGGAGCAGCCGCTCGCGCCGGTCCGTGGTGCGGCGGCGCGCACTCTTGCCGGCGCCTTCGGTTGCGGCCGCGTCGCTCATCGACCGCCCCGCCACGGCGCCAGCCGGGCTTCGAGCGTGCGCAGCGCATTGACGCAGACGAGTCCGAAGGTGGAAATGATGCCGACCAGGACGAAGATCGGCGCCGCCTTGCCGCTGTTGCTGTAGACCTGGATCAGGCGGCCGATCCCGAAAATCGAGACATACATTTCGGCGGCGACCAAACTGACGATGGAGCGGCCGATGCCGAGGCGGATGCCCGCCATCACCGCCGGGAAGGCGCCGGGGAGGATCGCCTTGGCGATGATCTGGCGGCGCCCGGCGCCGAAGGCGCGCACGGCGCGGATCCAGGCCTCGGACACCTCGTTCACGCCCGCGGCGGTGTTGATGATGATCGGGATGACCGCGGCGAGAAACACCATCGTGATCTTCGATTCCCGCCCGACGCCGAACCAAACGACGATCACCGGGACGAAGGCGATCATCGGCGCCGAGTAGAGCGCGGCAAAGAGCGGCGCGACGAGGTAGCGCAGCCGGCGCGAAAGCGCCAGCGCAAGCCCAGCGGCGACGCCGAAGAGGCAAGCCGGGATAAAGCCCTCGACGAACTCGATGAGCGTGACGGTCACATTCGCGCCGAGCTCGCCCGAGCGGCTCATCTCGATGAAGGTCGCGACGATCTCGCTCGGATAGGAGATGAGGTCGGAGCGGATGATCTCGCGCGATCCGACAATCTGCCAGGCCGCGAGAAACGCGGCGACGGCGAGTACGCCGATCAAGGGCCGCTCGATGCGGGCGAAAGACGCGCGGCGGCGCGGCCGCGCCGCGCTAACCTGCGCGCGAAGCAGCGTCATCGGCTTCTTCCCACGAGCCCGAGCTGCGCACCTGCTCTTCGAGCAGGTCCCAAATCTCCTGGCGATAGGCGGTGAAGTCCGGCCGGTTGCGGATCCCGAGACGGCGCGGGCGCTCGAGCGCGATCCGAATCTCGCGCACGACACGGCCGGGCGAAGCACTCATGACGATGACGCGGTCGGCGAGATAGATCGCCTCGTCGATGTCGTGGGTGACGAACAGAATCGTCTTGCGGTCGCGCTCCCAGATGCGCAGCAGCTCCGAGCCCATCACCTGCCTGATCTGCGCATCGAGCGCGCCGAAGGGCTCGTCCATCAGCAGAATCTCGGGCTCGACGCTGAGCGCACGGGCGATGCCGACGCGCTGGCGCATGCCGCCCGAGAGCTGATGGGGAAAATGCCGCTCGAAGGCACGCAAGCCGACCATTTGGAGGTGACGGCGCGCGATCTCCTGGCGCGCTGACGGCGCCACGCCTTTGAGCTCGAGGCCGAGCTCGACATTCTTCAAGACCGTGCGCCATGGCAAAAGCGCGAAATCCTGGAAGACGAGGGCGCGGTCCCAGCCCGGCGTGGCGACCGCGCGCCCGTTGAGGCGGATCGAGCCGGCGCTCGGGCGCAGCAGCGCCGCGATCAGCATCAACAGCGTGCTCTTGCCGCAGCCCGAGGGGCCGACGATGGTCACGAACTCGCCGTCGCCGATGGCGAAATTGACATCGTCGAGGGCGAGGAAATCCTCGCCGCCCGCGCCCTGCTCATAAAGGAGGCGCAGGCCATCGACGACGAGATGACTCATGGCGGCGGCCCGGCACGCCGCGTCAGCTCGACCACTCCGCGAAGCTCTTGATGAAGCGATCGTCGAGCAGCTTGGAATTGGGCCAGGGCTCTTTGACTTGGCCGTTCGCGACCTCGAGCTTCCAGAAAATGTCCATATATTTCTTCTCCGGCAGCGTGCCGCGCTCGTTGTAGCTCGGCATCATCTCGTCATAGGCCCGCGCCGCATTCGCGGCGTCGTATTTGAGGCGCTTGCCGAGGATTGCGGCGGTTTCGGTCTTGTGGCTGCGCGCGTAACGGATCGAATTGACGAAGCCGCGCAGCAGCGCCTCGACGGTCTTCGGATAGGTGTCGAGATATTTGGTCGTCGAGATGAAGATGTGCTTCGGCCATTGCGGCGAGACTTCCTTGGCCATGGTGCCGAGCAGGTGAAAACCCTGGTCCTGCGCCGTCCATTTGAAAGGCGGCGAGAGGATCGCCGCGCCGAGCCGGCCGGATTTCAGCGCCTGGAACGCGGCCGAAGTCGGCCCGACCTGGACGAGGTTCACATCCTTCATCGCCGTGAGCCCGTGCTGGCGCAGCACATAGGTCGAGAGCGCCTCGGTCATCGAGCCGAAGCTCGAAATGCCGATCGAGCTGCCCTTCATCTCTTTCCAGCTCGTGATCTTGGGCTGCGAGCACCAGGCGAAATCCGCCTGATAGAAGCCGGCATAGAACCCTTTGACGGGCTGATTCGCGTTGAGGAGGCTGATGAGCCCGTCGAGCGATTGCAGCGAGACGTCGATCGAGCCGCCGGCCAGCGCCTGCGACACCTCGGCATCGCCGCGGAACGCCGTCATCTGCACATCGAGCCCGGCGTCTTTCCATTGCCCGGCATCGATCCCGACATAGGCAGGCGTGAAGCTTGCCGCATCGACCGGAAGCCCGAGCTTCAGAGAGGTCTTCTCGGGCTTGCCGACCGCGGCAAAAACCGATCGGGACGCGCCGAGCGCAGCCGCCGCTGCCAAGCCGCCGCGCACGAAGCCCCGGCGGGATATTTCAAACACTCGACGCATCCTTCTTCCTCCTCGATCGCGGCACGCAGGGTCTGAATGGAATGGCGGCAGGATGTGCCGCTCGGCGCGAGTATCGCGCGCGCTTTCGCGGCATTGCAATCGGATTTACGGGCGGCGGAACTCATGCAATGCCCATCGCGCGAGGGAAGGCGTGTGGGAAAGCCGCGCGCCGCTTGTCTTGCTTATGCTGCGCGGTGCTCGTCGCTCGCGGTGGCGAGCCTTGTCCTAGTACTCGAACTGATAGGTGAGGCCGATGCTGCTCCCCGGATCATTGTCCGGCGTCGCACCGGTCACGGGCCCGCCGCCGCCGCTTGCGAGGGTGGTTTGCAGCTTCAGATTCTTGGTCAGATCGATCTGCACCTGGCCCTGCGTGCCGCCCGAGACGCCCTGCTTGGCGCCGACATAGACGCCGCTCGCGATGTATTTGCCGGCCTCGACGGTCGCACCGGTGGTATTGCCGGAGGCGCCGCTCACCGCGAGACGATCGAGTCCCAAGGCGTTGCGCAAGGTCGAGAGCGGGTTGGGGCCGCCGACGCCGCCGAGCGAGGCGAGGGCCTGCGCGATCTCGGCCAATTGCAGCGGCGAGAGCTGCTTCACGCTCTGCCCGAAGAACAGCTGCGAGAGGATTTCGTCTTGCGGCAGCGACGGCGTGCTCGATAGCCCGATCTTCGGCTGATCGGCATAGCCGGTCACGGTCAAAGTCGCGGTCACGCCATTGGCGGTGGTATCGGCGGCGAGATTGAGCGCGGGATCGAGCCGCGCGTCCGGGGCGGAGCCGTCGAAGGTCACCGTGCCGCGCGTGAAGGTGAGGGTGTGTCCGGCGAGGCTGAACGTGCCGCGGCGCAGCTTGAAGCCGCCCGAGATTTGCGGCGCGGCGCTCGTTCCCGCGACCTGGAGCCCGCCGCTGAATTCCGCATCGACGCCACGGCCGCGAACGAAAACCTGCTCAGGCGCCTCGATCTCGAGGCCCAAGGTGATGACGACAAGCGGCGGCGAGGCGGCCGGCGGCGTTTGACCGGGCCGCTGCACGTTGAGCACGGCAACCTGCTGCGGCAGGCTCTCCGGCAAGTTGATGTCGGCGCGCTGCACCTTGATCTGCCCGGCGAGCTGGAGCTGGTTTCTTGCTTCGCCTTCGAGCTTGATCGCGCCGCTTGCCGTCGCGGTCAAGAGATCGCTGGCGATGAGGCGCGCGTTCTGGGCAGTGATCGTCAGATCGACCGGCATGCCGGGCTTGAGCGGCGCCACCGTGCCGGCGATCGTCAGGCGCCCTGAGCCCGAGCGCCCTTCGAGCTTGGTGATGTGCAGGACGTCGCCCTGCGCGAGGATCGTGCCGCCGATATCGGTGATGTGCACGCCTTGAACGAAATCATGAACCGCGACCTTGGCGAGGGTCACGGAGCCGGAGAGGTTCGGCGCGGCGAAACTGCCGGCCAGCGCGAGATCGAGCGTCACCTTGCCGCGCGCGTTCCGTCCCGCGGGCGTCAGCAGCGGATCGAGCAGGACAAGATCGAGCGCGCCGCCGGCATGAAGATCGAATTGCCCGGCGTCTTGCAGCGGCGCCGTGCCGGACAGCCGCAGATCGAGGCTCTTGCCGGCCTCCAGCCGTGCGTCGATTGCGGCGTTCGTGCCGCGCAGCGTCGCGCGCGCATCGAGATTTGCGACAGCGAGGCCGCGCGCCGCGCCGTTGCGCCAGCGCAGGCCGGTGGCGGCGACATGGATCGCGCCCGTCGGTGCGGCGAGCTTGCCGCCGAGCCGCGCGGTGATATTGACCATGCCGTCGGCATTAAGCGCCGGCATGAAAGGCTGGAGCAGCGCCGGCTTGAAATCGCGCAGCGCGAGGTTGAGATCGAGCGCCGGCGTAACGCTGCCGTCGAGATCGAGCACGGCGCCGTCGAGGCCGAGACGCAGCGCCTTGATCGCAAGCCCTTGCCCGGCATCGAGCGTTGCCGGGCGCAGGAGATGCGCGGTCTCGCCGGCGTAAGTTGCATCGAGCGCGGCGATCTGCAGCTTTCGTTGCGGCAGATTGGTCGTGGCGCTGGCCGACAGCCGCGCGGGCCCGCGGCTGGTCGCGAGATCGGCGGAAAGCCGCAGCGCCACCGCGTCGATGGGTCCGGTCGCGTCGATCGTTGCGTTGCCGGTGACGCCGCTGACCGCGAGGCCGGTTGCGTCGAGCTTTCCGGCGATGCGAGCCGCGCCGAGCGGATCATCGATCCGAGCATCGGCCGCGACGCGATCGATGCTGTTGCCGGCGAGCGCGATACGCTGGCCGGTGAGGCGAAGCCGGAGCTGCGGCTTCGGCTGCGCTTGCTGGCTGTCGAGCGATGCCGTCACGCTTCCGGCGATCGGCTGGCCGAGCAAGGGAGCGAGCTCTTCGAGCCGCGTCATGCGCAAGGCCATTTGGCCGAGCGGCAAGGTTGCTCCGGCCGGGAGCGTCAACTCGCCCTTGCCTTCGGCACTTTTCCAGTTGAGACGCGCGATGGCGAGATGCAGCGCGCCGTCGCTCTGGCGATCGATACGGGCGGCGAGCGCGAGCGGCGCGCCCAAGAGATTGCCCTGCGCCGTGACCTCTCCGTTGGGCGCCGTTGGAACATCCTCGAGCCGCAGCGCGGCGGTGACCGGCGTCGGACGGACCGCGCGCGTGCCGATCTGCGCGGTTATATCGGCGGCGAGCGCCGCATGCTCGAGCGCGCCGGAGACGCGGCCCTGGGCATCGACCGAGCCGAGAAGCTGCGGCGCGAGCGGCGCGAGATCGGCGAGCGCCAGCGACCATGTGCCATCGAGCGCGTCGCTCGCGAGCGTGCCGTGCGCCGCGGCGTGCAGCGCCTTGCCGTCGAGGCTGAAGCTGTCGAGCGTCGTCGTCTCGCCTTGGCGCGTCGCCTTCAGAGCGAAATGCGTATCGCCGCCGAGGAGTTTTGCCGGCACCGCATCGCCCGTAACTTGTGCCCTGCCGTCGAGATCGAGCCGCATCGCCGCGCCGTGCGCGGCAAAATCTGCCTTCGCCTGCGCTTGGCCGTCGAGCTCCACCCCGACAATGGCGCTGAATGCTTGCAGCGCGCCGAGCGTGATCGTCGCCGTGCCTTCGACGCCGTCGCCGGTATTGGCCTCCGCCGATGCCTCGAGCAGCGGATGGCTGAGCGCGAGCGTCACCGGCCGCGGCGGCTGATCAAGCGCGGCGGTCGCATGGAGCTTCAGCGGCGCGCCAGCAAAGAGATCGGCGGCGGCGCCGGGAAGGCGCAGCCCGTCAATCGCGCCATCGAGCGTCACCGCGCCGCCCGCGCCTCTGAGATCGGCATGCAGCGCATCGAAGCGCAGCGCGCCCGCGGCGAGATGATCGATGGCGAGCTTTCCCTGCGCGTCCAGGCGGGCGAAACTGCCATGGATATGCGCATCGAGCGTTGCCGATTGCCAATGCAGATCGGCGCGCGGCGCCATCGCCGGCGCGCTGCCGGCAAGATCGAGATCGAGCGTCTTGCCGTCGAGATCGAGCGTGCCATGCCCGTCGAGCCGGGCCGGCCCGGCGGCGAGGGCAAGGCTGAGGCTTTCGCCGGAGCGCGGCCCGTCGAGCTTGGCCGCAATCGAAAGCGGGCCGAGATTGCGCAAGCCGCCAAGCCCGGCGAGAAGGCCGCTGGCCGGCTCTTGCGCATCGATGCGCGCGGTGACGCGATCGCCGGCGAGCGTCCCGCTTGCCGCATAGCGGCCCTCGCCGTCGAGGCGCCGGGCTTTGACATCGAAGCGCGCCTGCGTCGTCGATTGGAGGCTGAGATTGCCGGCAAGGCTGAGGCTTGCGGCGGTGCCGGCGATGTCGGGCGCGAGGGTGAGCTTTGCGACATCGAGCGCATCGATCTCGACGCGCAACGCCACGCCGCCGCCGCTCGACGATCCGCTCGATTGCGGCAGCCGCTCGAGGCTTGCGTCACGAGCGGCGAGGCGGGTGATCGCGAGATCGGCGAGGAGGAGCTTCCAAGGCCGCCAATCGAGGCTCAACCCATCGACGCTGAGCCATACCTGCCCATCCTTGCGCAAGGCGAGGTGATCGGCGCGCAGCCGGTCGGGAAAGCGCCCGCCAAGACCGCTGATCTCGATCGCGCCGCCGCTCAGCTTGGCGGCGGCCGCCTCGATGAGATGCCGGCCCGGCCCGGTGTTGCCGCCGATCACGACAATCGCAAGGAGCAGCACGATCAAGCCAATCGCGCCGCCCGCGATCCACGCCGCAATTCGCGCCGCACGCCGCATCAGAAAGCCTGTCCCAGACCGATATAGAGCTCGAAACTATCGCCGCGCGCCGGCCGGTTGACGGGAACCGCGATGTCGAGGCGAATGGGTCCGATGGAAGTATAATAGCGCACGCCCAAACCCGTTCCGATCCGCAGCGCGCCGGTGAAGGGCACCGTGTCGGTGCTGACCTGTCCGGCGTCGACGAAAGCGGCCATGCCGAAATTGCCGACGAGGCGTTGGCGGAACTCGATCGTCCCGGCGTCGATCGCGGTGCCGCCGGCGGGCTTTCCGTCGGGAAAGCTCGGACCCACCGACTGATATCGGAAGCCGCGCACCGTCGCGCTGCCGCCGGCATAGAAGCGCTGATCGGGCGGAAGCTGGAATTGCGTCGCGCCCAAAACGCTTCCCGCCAGCGCGCGGAAGGCGAAGACGCTGCGGCCCGGCTCGGTTATCCCGAGCTTCGCGAGATCGAAATAGGTCGAGGCCGAGGTGAGGAGAATGAGGAAGTCCGAGCCGCGGCCGGAGAGCGAGTGGGTGGGGGTGACGGTGAAGGTCGCGCGGCCGCCATGGGTCGGGTCCTGCAACAGGTCGGTGAGGCCGGTGCTGTCGTATTTGGCCGAGAGCGGCAAGCCGAGCAGCGTGAAGTCGCGCGTGACGTTTTCCTGCGTCACCGTTTCCTGCTCGAGGCTGACGCCGATCGCGCCGCTCCAAAGACGCGACAGCTTGCGCCGCAGGAAGCTGCTCGCCGTCTCGGCGGTCTGGTCATAGGCTTCGAGACTTTGCTTCAGCGCGCCGAGATTGAACTCGATCGACTGATCGCGCCGCAGGAAATCCGGCTTGAGGAGCTGCGCGGTGATGTTGTAGCCGGGGGCGACCGTCGCCGTGCCGCCGAGGCCGGTCGCGGCGGCGGAAAGATTCAGCTGCTCGGCATTGCCGAAGAGATTGCGGTTGGACCAGGAAAATTTCGTGCTGACGCCGAGATCGGTCGAATAGGCGCCGGTGACGCCGACGACATGCTTCGGCCGTTCCTGGAAATCGAAGGTGATGGGGATCGTGCCGTCGGGCGCGATCGCATCGCCGGCGCGCACGGTGACGCCGGAGAACACGCCGACCGCCGCCAGATCCTGGCGCGCATCCTCGATCTTGCTCGGCTGATAAAGCTCGCCCGAATGCAGCAGCAAGCGCCGGCGCACGAAGCTCTCATGGATCGCGGAGAGGCCCCGGAAGGTGATCGCGCCGATATGCGCCTGGCGGCCGGCATCGACCTTGAAGGTGATGTCGAGCACATGCTCGCTCGGGACCTCGATCGCGATCGGCGGATCGACCTTGGCGAGGGCATAGCCGTCTTCCTGCAGCGTGGTGAGAAGCCGCGTGCCCGCGGCGAGGACGTCGGAGGCAACGGCGGGCTGCCCGGGATCGAGGCCGAGCTTGCTGCGGGCATCCGCCGGAACCTCGCCTTCGATGTCGATATGGCGCAGATGATAAAGCGGCCCGAGGACTGGCTTCGCTTCGATCGCAACGGATTTGCCCTGCGGCACCGCCTCGAGCGTCGCGGGAAGGGTGGGATCGTCGAGCGGCATGCCGTCGATCGCGACGGCGACGTTGCCCTGGTAGTAGCCGAAACTGTGCAGCACCGTCTCGAAACGCTGAATGTCCTGATTGGCGCGGCTGACGAGCGCGAAGGGTCCAACCGGCGCCTTGTCGCGCAGCGACTGAAGCTGCGAGGCGCTCTTCAGCGCGCTATCGAGCGCGGCATTGCCGGTCGCGCCGATCGTGACGGAATAGGGCTGCGGATCGGCGGCGAAGGCGGCCGAGGCGAGCAGCACGAGGCCGAGCATCAGACAAAGCCGGCGAAGCACGCTCCTCGCGGCGCGATGCTTGGAGCTGCATCGTGGCACCTGTTTGTGTCTCCGGCCTTGCTTCGATTAGCACATCGAAGGTTCTAGCCTCGCCGCGCTTCGGTAACAACCCGAGCCAAACACGGTTCCGAAGCTGCGCTATTCGCCGGCCGCAGCCAACGCAAACGGTGCTACCGAAAAAGCATGTCCGCATGTTGGCGCACGACAAAGCGGTCGCGCCGCGTGACGAAATCGATGACGAGCTCCGCCACCGCGTCCGGCCGCTCGTCGCTCATCGCCTCGCCGGCGTCATAGACGAACACCAGATGGCAGCGCGGATTGCGCTGGCGATAATGCCGCGCCGCCTCGGGCGGCGCCGCGGCGTCCTTCGTGCCGAAGAGCGCGAGGATCGGCACCTCGACCGCGTTGAAGCACGCGGCCGGCTCGACGATTGCCGCGCCACCGGCATCGAAGATCCGCGGCGCCAGCAGCACGATCGCGGCGATCTGTTCCGGCCGCTCCAGCGCGAGCAACAGTGCCGCCGCCGCACGGTCGCGCTCGGCGATAAGGCTCACGCGCTCGGCACCGAGACTCGCCAGAGCCTCGTCCAAGGCGCGCGCCAGCGGCGCCGTTGCTTGGGCGGCCGATGCGACGATCCGGCATTGCTGCGCCACCAGCCGTTTCAGCGCCGCGGCGCTGTCGCTCGCGCCCAGCCACAGGATCGCCTCGTGCGCGCCACTCGTCGCCGGTTTCGCTTGTCCGCTCATGCTCACAGCTCGCGAATCCGCGGCAGCACCTTGGTGCCGAAGAGCTCGATCGAGCGCAGCGTCTTGTCGCCCAATTGCGCGCCAAGCGGGCAATCGAGAATCCCGGCGCCGATCTCGCCGCGGATGCGGGCGATCTGGCGCGCGACCGTCTCGGGCGAGCCGACCAGGATCTGCCCCGATTGGATGCGGTCCTGCAGTGTGCGCGTCGCGGTGCGCGTCGCTTGCGCCACATCGCGGCCGTAATAAGCGGTGTCGGCGATGGCGGCGCTGATCGCGGCGTTGGAGTTGGTGAGGGCGACGCGCGGCGCCGCGCGGCTCATATCGGCAAAGGCTTCCTCATCGCTCTCGGCGACATGGAAGCCGACGCGGTAGATCACATCGTCGGGCTTGGGCTCCCAGCCGGCAAGGCGCGCCTGCTCGCGGAAATAAGCCGCGGCCTTGGCGGCTTCGCCGATGGTCGTGAAGGCAAAGCCCAGCCCCAGCCGATTGCGAGCGGCAAACTCGCCGGCCTCGGGGCTCGAGCCCGACATATAGATCGGCGGATGCGGCTGCTGGATCGGGCGCGGCCAGATCGAGATCGAGCGGTATTGATAGTAGCGGCCCTGCCAGCCGAAGGGCTCGGGCTCGGTCCAAGCGCGGCGGATGATCTCGAGCGCCTCGGCGAAACGCGCGCGCGATTCCGACGGGTTGAAATTGTAGGTCACATATTCGTTGGGCGTGCCGCGCATCATCCCGGCGACGATCCGGCCGCCGGTCATCGCATCGAGCATCGCGAATTCCTCGGCGACGCGCACCGGGTTGAGGATCGGCAGGGTCGGCCCCAAGACCGCGATCTTGGCGCGCTTCACCACCTGGCTCAGCGCGCCCGCGAAGATCATCGGGTTGGGGGTCATCGACAGCGCGGAGAAATGATGCTCGGCGACCGTCACCCAGTCGAATCCGAATTGATCGGCGAGGCGGAACTGCTCGAGCGTCGTCTCCATCGAGCGCGCGGCGGTCTCCGGCTCGCAATACTTGGCGGGGAGGGGCCAGACGCCTTGGGGCGTGTCGCCGATATAGCGCGAGGTGCAAAACAGCGCCGCCTTCATGCGGCACATCCCGACCGCCGCTTCGGGCGGGCGGCGTCGAATCTCGGCGGCGGCGTCATCGCGGCCCTTTCGGCGTTTCGGGCGCGGCCGGCGAGCGCCGGCCGGGTTTCCATCGCCGGCCACGATAGCAGAAAACCCTCCGGCGCGAAGCGGCGGATCGGCGACGCGATGCGGGGATGCAGCGGAATTGCGCCGCCGATAATCGCATAGCGGCGCGCGATCCGTGCTAGGCTCACGCGGTCCGGGTCATGCGTCGGCGCCGCGATGGCGGTCGCGCCATCGGGCGGTTTGTGTCGAGACGGGGGAACCAGGATTGGCGATCGAGGTTCTTGCTTCGCGCGGGTCTGTCAAGCGGAGAGATTTTTCGTGAAAAACCGGCTTCCTTGGGCACTACTCGGGGCTTTCGGCCTGGTCTTCGTCTGCGGCGGGGCGCGGGCGCAAAGCCTCGCTCCTTTGCTCGATTGGCAGAATTCTGCGGGCATCGTGCTGCGCTCGCTGGGCGGTCCGATTCCCGACTGGGAGGTCACGCTGGGCGGCGGCGGCGGCGTTCTGCCCGCCTATGAGGGCTCCAACTCGCTGCGCTTCGCGCCGGCGCTTCTCCTCGATGTGCGCTATCGCGACATCTTCTTCGTCTCGAGCGGCGAGGGTGTCGGCGTCAATATCCTCCACGGCGATTTCTATCGCGCCGGCGTCGCGCTGGCCTTCGATCCCGGCCGCGAGCACAACGCGGCGACGCGGCTCAGCGGCACCGGCAATATCGATCCCGCGCCCGAGCCCAAGATCTTCGCGCAATTCGCGATCGTGCCGGTGGTGTTCACCTTCGATGTGCGCTATCGCGCGACCAGCCAGCAGGGCTTCGTCGGCGATGTCGGCGTCTATATGCCGGTGGTCGGCACGAAATCCGTGCAGGTTTTCGTCGGCCCATCGGTGACGCTCGCCGATGATCGTTATATGAACGCCTATTTCGGCGTCAGCCCGCGCCACGCCGCGCCGCATTCGCAATTCCACACCTTCGAGGCGCATGGCGGCTTGAAGAACGCGAATTTCGGCTTGACCGCGCTCTATCACTTCACCGATCACTGGTTCGTCGATGTCGATGCCGGGATCGAGCGCCTGCTCGGCTCCGCGGTGGAGAGCCCGCTTACCCAGACCAAATGGGGCATCGGCGCCAACGCCTCGATCGCCTATACTTTTTAAGCCGCCTCTCGGCGGATCGGCAACGCGGCGCCCGCGCGACGTTCCGCGTTGCCTCGCGCGCCCATTCGGCTAACCTCGTCGGCTCAGCCGGATGGGGAGGACGCTTGATGCTTTTCGAGAGATTTCGCGCCGCGATCCTCGCTGTCGCCGCCTTGGCTTTGCCCGCGGCGCAGGCCTTGGCCGATCCGATCGCCGATTTCTACGCGAGCAAGTCGGTGACGCTGGTGGTGGCGACGCCCCCCGGCGGCCCTTACGATATCTACGCGCGGCTGCTGGCGCGGCATTTCGGCGGGCACATCCCCGGCCATCCCACCATCCTCGTCGAGAACATGCCCGGCGCCACAGGCATGCGCGCCGCCGAATATCTCTACGCCGTCGCGCCGCAGGACGGCACGGTGATCGGCAATCTCCACAACATGATCGCGCTGATCGAGGCGCTCGGCCAATCGAGCGTCAAGCTCGACCCCACCCAGTTCAACTGGCTCGGCAACATGGCGCGCGAGGTGGGCGACGTGATTCTCTCGACGACATCGCCGGTCAAGACGGTCGAGGATGCGCGGCACAAGGAAGTGGTGATGGGCGCGGCCGGGCCGATGGCGCTGGGCGCGATCTATCCGCGGGTGATGAACCGCGTGCTCGGCACGAAGATGCGCCTCGTCACCGGCTATAACGGCGCCAATGGCGTGGCGCATGCGCTGGAGCAGGGCGAGGTCGAGGGCGACGCCGGCGACACCTGGTTCAGCGGCCAAGGCCGCACCTATGATTGGTGGAAGGCCGGCAAGATCCGCGTGCTCGTGCAGATCGGAACCCGCGCGCCCGATTTGGCTTCGGTCCCGCTCTTGCCCGATCTCGCGCGGAACGACGACGAGCGTCAGCTGCTCGAGCTGTTCTCGACGCCTTATGTGGTGGGAAAGCCCTCGGCCGTCGGCCCCAAAGTCCCAGCCGACCGCGTCGCTGCCCTGCGCGCGGCGTATAACGCGACATTGGCCGATCCCGCCCTGCTGGCCGATGCGAAGAAGCTCGGCGTCAGCATCGCCCCGGTCTCGGCCGAGGAGCTGACGGCCCTGATCAAGCATTTGATGAGCCTGCCGCCCCCTCTGCTCGCGCGCGCCAAAACCATTGCCGCGCCCTAAAGAGGCGAGCGGAGGCTTCGATCCGCCCGGGAGATGCGCTAGGATAGTCCTGCCTCGAGCGATGCGGAGGAACCCATGCTGTCACGCGCCGACAATGAACGTTTGGTGAGGATAGGGCAGGGAACGCCCGCCGGTGCGCTGTTCCGCCGCTATTGGCAGCCCGCTTGCCTGTCGGTCGAGCTGCCCGAGCCCGACGGCGCGCCGATCCGCGTGCGCCTCCTCGGCGAGGACCTGATCGCCTTTCGCGACACCAACGGGAAGGTCGGGCTGGTCGATGCTTTCTGCGCGCACCGGCGCGCGCCGCTGTTCTTCGGCCGGAATGAGGAATGCGGCCTGCGCTGCGTCTATCACGGCTGGAAGTTCGACGTGGACGGCAATTGCGTCGACCTGCCCTCGGAGCCCGAAGGCAGCCCGATGAAGGCGCGCATCAAGCTCACCGCCTATCCGACGCATGAGCAAGCGGGCGTGGTCTGGGCCTATCTCGGTCCGAAAGAGACCATGCCTCTGCCGCCCGATTACGAATGGATGCGCGCGCCGGCGACGCATCGCTACATCTCCAAGACTTATGAGGCGTGCAACTATCTCCAGGCGGTCGAAGGCGGGCTCGACACCGCCCATTCCTCTTATCTGCACAATCTGCGCCTGGGCGATAAATCGCTGCCGCGCTTGCGCGACCGCGCACCGCGGCTCGATGTCGAGCGCACGGATTACGGCTATTCCTATGTCTCGACCCGGCGGCTCGGCGATGACGGCTCCTATGTGCGGCTCTATCACTATGTGATGCCGCATCAGCAGATGCGTGGCGGCATCAACGGCGTGCTCGGCCGCAACGACGTGCCGAAGCTCGACGGCCATCTCTGGGTCCCGATCGATGACGAGCAGACCTATGTTTATAATTGGTGCTACAGCGCCGATCCGGCGGTCTCGATCTCGGAGGAGGTGGCCGAGGCGCATGAGCACCATTCCGGCCGCGGCAAGGACGACCTCATCCCCGGCACCTTCAAGCTGAAGCGCAACCCGTCGAACGATTATCTGATCGACCGCGCGGTGCAGAAAACCAAGACCTTCACCGGCATCGACGGCGTCAACACCCAGGACTTCGCCATCCAGGAAGGCATGGGCCCGATCGTCGATCGCTCGGGCGAGTATCTGGGCTCGACCGACCGCGCGATCGTGACCTTGCGGCGCATGCTGCTCGAGGCGGTGGCGGCGGTCGAGCGCGGCGAGACCCCGCCGGGTGCCGATCCCAAGACTCACCGGGCGATCCGGCCCTATGACGGGCTCGTGCCGGCAGGCGCCGATTGGCGCGAAAGCTTCGGCGACAATCTCCACTGCAAATGGTAGGCGCCGGGCAAGCTGGGGCAGCTTTAGCAGAATAGATCAGATTGTCTCTGTAACTTTCTGATTCTACAGTTTTATTATCACTTCCGAACCCGCCGGCGCGGGCGCGCGCTATGCGCCGCCGCCCGGCGCGGCTTTGCTTCCGTCTCGGTCACGGTTTGCGCCGCCGCTTCGCTTGCGGCTTGGGCGGTCTCGCCGGCCGCGCGCACCCGTTGTTCCGTCTCCTGAAGCGAGTTCGCGCCCATCGCCGAGGCATGGTGGAGCAGCCGGCTCGTCGCCGCGGAGAAATCCTCGGCCGTCTCCTTCATCAGATGATTGAAGACGGCCAAGGCCTGAGACATGTCGCGGCACGCGGCAATCTTTCGGCCGGTCTCCAGCTCGCGCTGAAAAAGATTCATCCCGAGTTGAAACAGCTCGTGCTGCGCGGAGAGCGCGTAGCTCATGTACATGTAATTGCCGCCGACGGCCTGGAAACCGTCGTGGGCCTGCTCTGCGAAGCGATCCATGGTGCAATCCCCGTTCTTCACCCGAGACTGAGTGAACCGGCGCCGGGGGGGCGGAGTTCCGGGCAATCGAAGCTTTTCCGCGCGCGGCCCGATGCGATTGCCCCGAGCCCATGTCGATGGCGGGGGATGGCGCGCGATGATAGCATCGGCCGTCACGGCGCGAGAGAAATCGCCGGGGGAGGCTCCTCATGGCCGATGTGGACGTCCAGCGCTTCGAAGCCGAGCTTACGCCGCAGCTCGGGGCGGCACAGCGGGCGATCCGACTGCTGATGGGCTTCATCGCCGCGCGGGCGGTCTATGCGGCGGCAAAACTCGGCCTCGCGGATGCCATCGGGTCAGCCGGCGCGAGTGCCGAGGACCTCGCGGCGCGCCTCGGCGCCGATGCCTCGGGACTCGAGCGCTTGTTGCGCGCTTTGAGCGGGCTCGGCGTCGTCGCGCAAGAGGAAAATGGGCGCTATAGCCTGACGCCGATCGGCGCGAGCCTGCGCAAGGATGTGCCTGACTCGATCCGCGACTATGCGATCTATGTTCACGAATTCCTCTACGATCTCTTCGAGGGGCTGGTGCCGGGCGTGATGAACGGCAAACCGGTCGTCGCAGAGAAGCTCGGCGCGCCGCTTTTCGCCTACCTGCAGCAGCACGCCGAGATCGCCGCCTTGTTCCATGCGGGGCTTGCCAATCGCGGCCGCATCGAGGCGCCCGCGATCCTCGAGGCGGTGAGCTTTGCCGGCTGCCGCAAGATTGCCGATCTCGGCGGCGGCAACGGCGCCTTTCTCTCGGCAATCCTCGCCGCTTATCCGGCGGCGTCGGGCGCGCTGCTCGAGCGCAGTGCCGCGATCGCTTCGGCGCGGCGCGGTGAGGGCGGGCCTCTGCCGCGCTGTACGCTGATCGACGGCGATTATTTCGCCGCGGTTCCCGCAGGTTGCGACGCCTATATCCTGAAGCGCGTTCTCTTCGATCACACCACCGCGGAAGTCGTCCGCGTGTTGCGGCACTGTCGCGACGCCATGGCGCCGAATGGCCGAGTGGTGATCGTCGAGGGGCTTGCCGCGGCGCCGAACGAGGACAGCCTGCAGCATTTGATGGATCTGACTTATCTCCTCGCAACCACGGGACGGATGCGCGGGCAGGAGGACTATGCGACGTTGTTGCGAGAGTCGGGCTTGCGGCTCGATCGATGCGTTGCGACGCGCGCGGATGTCAGCGTGCTCGAAGCCTCGCGCGCTTGACCATTGGAGCGGATTGGAATGTCCCAAGGTTTCGCGACAACGCCGTCTCCGCCTTATTTCGCGGTGATCTTCACCGCGCAGCGCAAGCCCGGCGATGACGGCTATGCAGCGATGGCGAGGGTGATGTTCGAACTCGCGGCCCAGCAGCCCGGCTATCTCGGTGTCGAACATGCACGCGGTGCCGATGGGCTCGGCATCACTGTCGCCTATTTCACCGACGAGGCGGCGGTCCGCGCCTGGAAGGCGAATGCCGAGCACCGCGCCGCCCAGCGACTCGGCATCGAACGCTGGTACAGCCGCTATCAAATCCGGGTCGCGAAGGTCGAGCGCGCCTATGAGGGCCCCGAAGGCCGCTGAGCGCGGCCTCCTCTAGCTCTGGAAGCCCGGATGCGCGATGTCGCCGGCGGGAAGGCTCGCCGCGGCGAGGAATTGCCGGCGAAGCGCGAAGCTGCTGGTTGGCGCGCCGCCCCGGTTCGCAGCGCCATGGCGATGCCGCCATCCGCCGCCGCGTTGCGGCAAGCGCCAGAACTTGCCGAGATAGCGCTCGTAATCGCGCGAGCCGAAAATATTGGTCGCGGCGGCCGGCGTCGCAGTGAGCTCGCCGAGATAGGCACGGCGCGGCGTATCGTAGAAATCGACGCGGACGAAGTCGAAATCGCGGCCGAGGATCTTCGCTGCCTGGAGCATTGCCTCGAAATGCGGCGGCCGGGGGATCGCGCCGATGATTTCGCCGCGCCCGTAGTGGAGCGCGAGCTTTTCCCAGGAGGGCGTGTAGAAGCCGCGGCGATGATTTCCGAAGCGGCCGATATCGACCTGGATCACCTCGGTGAGTCCGTCGAAGGCGTAGAATTTATAGTCGGTCGGAATTCCGCCGCTGCCGTCGTCGACGAATTCCTCGACCATGATTTTCGGCGCGATGTTCTTGTAGACCCATTCGCGCGTCAGCTCGTAGTAATTCTGCCGCAGCCAGGAGCGGCACAGCGCGATCGCCGCGCCGCGATCGAGCTTTGACTTGTCGGGCACGACATGGATCCAGCCCGAGCCGTGGTTTGGCTTCAGCACGAAGCGGTCCGGAAGCCGCTCGAAGGGGATGTCCTCGGGGTCGTCGGTGACATGGTAGAGGGTGGGCAGGAGCGAAGGCTCGACCCGGGACGCGGCATAGGCGCGAAACCGAAGCTTGTCGGTTATTTCGGCCAATACCGCGCGCCGATCGAACACCATGCGGTGGAGAAGCTTCTCGTTGAACGTCCGCGGCCAAAATAGATTCGGCAAGCGGCCATAGGATTCCACATAGTACCGGACGGCCACCATCCAATCCGGCACGGCTTTGCGAAGAAGGTTCCCGCGGGCCATAAAAATTCTCGTGCGATCACGGGCCGGGACCCGAGGCGCGCCCGCGCCCGAGACCCGCTACGAAGAGTCGAGATCAGGATTGAGTGCCGAGATTTTGGCAAAAACATCACGGCGGCGTGATCCGCTGTGGCAGAGCTGGGCGGATTATGACATCCGGCGGGCCGTCCGGCCGAGGCGGCAGCCGCTAGGGCAGGGCGACCGCGTAACGCTTATCGATCAGGGCGTCCACATCGACCGTCCCTTTGACCATGCCCTGGGCGTGGAACCAGTCGACCTGGCGCCGGATATCCTTCGCGTCGATGCGCAGATCGGCGTCGATGTAAGAGATGCCGCGCGCCACCTGCTCGGGCGATTGGCCGACATTCGCGGCGATGATCGCTGTGACTTCCGCCGCATCCGGTCCATCGCGCCGATGATCGCGCGCATCGGCATAGGCGTCGTGATAGGCCTTCGCGCCCTTGCGCAGCGCGCGCAAGAAGCGGTTGACAAGCGCGGGCTTCGCATCGGCGGTCTTTCGTTTCGTGACGATGACGCCGAGCTGAAAGGGCGTTTCGTCGCCGACCCAGCCGAGCGGTCTTACCTTTTCGGCCTGGATCGAGGGGAAGAGCGCCGTCACCGGAAGGATCGTCGTATCGGCCTGGCCGCCGACGATCGCCGAAACGGCGTTGGGGATTGACTGCAGCGCCAGCACTTGCACGGTTTTCAGATCGACGCCGTATTTTGCCATCAGCAGCGCCAAGGTGTAATGCGAGGGCGAGCCGAGCGTCGAGGTGACGAAGCTGTGTCCCGCAAAATCGCGGTAGGTTTTGAGGCCCGCGGCATAGGCGCGGTTCGATAGCGCGATGACCTGAGACTGGAAGCCCGGCACTTCGCGGTGGTTGCCGCCGATGATGCGCAGATCGTTCTGCGCGGCGAGGCTGTAAAACGCGGCGGTCGGGCCGACCACGCCGAACTCGATGTCGCCCGAGACGATCGCGACCGGCACGCCCTGTCCGGCGCCGAAGAAGACCAGATCGGGCTCGATCCCTTCCTGCGCGAAATATCCCTTCTCGCGCGCGAGAAACACCGGGCCGCAAAACGATGCCTTGATGAAGCCGATCTTGACCCGCTCGCCGGCATTGCCCGCCCAGGCACTCGAGAGAAGGGCGAGGAGGCCTAGTAGCGTTATCGAGGCAAAAACCGCCCGGCGAAGATCATGCGCTCGCTTCATGTCGTTGGTCCCTTCTGTGTGTCACCCGCGCTGTGATCGCATGGCCGGGCCCGCCTGTCATGATGCGGCAGTCCCAGATCGCGTGCGTGCGGGGCGGGATGGGGAGGCCCGCGCAGGACCCGGGTCCCCGTCGGATCGTCGGACGGTGCGCGCCGAGGTTCAGCGCGCAACTCTCTGCCCAAAGCCGGCATCGCGGGCGCGAGCGACGGCCTGGGCCCGGCTCTTGGCGCCGAGCTTGCTCAAGACAGAGGTGACATGGTTGCGGACGGTCTTCTCGCGAATGCCGAGCCGCGTTGCGATTTCATAATTGTCGAGTCCGCCGGCGACCAATTCGAGCACGTTGCATTCGCGCGCGGTGAGGTCGGCCAAAGGGCGCTCGAACGCGGCGGCGCCCGGCAAAAACTCCTCCAGGGCCGCCGCGAGAAGGCGCCAGGCGGGCTCGCTCGCAACGAGAATGTGATCGCGGCTGTCGAGTGGCACGAAGCGCGCATCGGGGATAAGGCCGGCGACCTTGCGCCCCTCCTCGAAGGGAATCGTCGAATCTTCCCGCGCGTGCAGGACAAGGGTCGGACAGGAAATTTTCGGAAGACTGTCCGTCACGTCC
Organism: Allostellaceae bacterium; assembly: GCA_035605975.1. Taxonomy (GTDB): domain Bacteria; phylum Pseudomonadota; class Alphaproteobacteria; order ATCC43930; family CGMCC-115725; genus CAIKMD01. The sequence goes on from DATNGG010000146.1 coordinate 26,251, forward strand.
ACCTGCCAATAGCCGCGCAGCAAGGCGGTTGCGTTGGTTGGCGAGGTCGTTCGGCGCAAGAGGTCGTTGAAGGACCGGATGATCGCGGGCGATGCGTCGGGGATTTGCAGCGAGGCGAGGAAATGGCCATAGGCGTGAATCTCGTTCGGCCAGCCCAGCTCGATCGCCTTGAGGCGCACGTCCGATTCTTCGAGCAATCGCGCGCTCGGGTTGCCCGCCAGCCGGCCGCGCGTCGGCGGACCAAAGAGCACGAGATGCGTTACGCGCTGCGGATGGCGGACTGCATAGGACACGGCCTTGGCGCAGCCGCCGGCCATGGCGACGATGGCAAAGCGCTCCAATCCCGCGGCATCGGCGACGGCCGCCAAATCCTCGACATGTCGCTCATGCGAGAACTGGATCCGCTCGCGGTCCGACAGACCGAGCCCGCGGAAATCGTAGCGGAGGAGCCGATGGCCCTGCGCGAGGAGCGCGAGCCAAGGGCGCCAGAGCTCGCTGTCCCAATCGAATTTGACGTGGTGCACCCAATCCTGGACGAAGAGGACCGGATAGCCGGCGCCCGAAACCGCATAGGCGATGCGCGTGCGATCGCGGCTGACGCAGAAGCGAATCTGCTCCGCAGCCTGGGACATCGTTCCTACACCCGTCGCTCGATCGCCATGCGCGGGCGTTGCGACGCGCTGCGCCGGTTCAGTGGCCGGCGCCCGCGACTTTGATCATGTCGCTGCGCGTCAGCGTCACCCATTTGGTCGTCACCGGCGGGCCGCCGCCGCCGAGATGCCAGGCGGTATAGGCCTCGCGGAAAGCGCTTTCGGACGGCGAGCAATCGATCGGATAGATGACGAAATAGCCGCGCTGCGCCGCGGCAGCACCGGTGCCGAGGCCGACCCCTTGGGCCGAGTTGCCGCAGAGGATCACGGTCTTGATGCCGTGGCTCTTGAGCCGCTGGTCGAGATCGTCGCCGAGAAACTTGTCGGGGCCGCCCTGTTTTTGATCGACGACCTCGCCCGCGCGCGGCGCGATGCTTTGATCGACGATCTTGCCGCCGCCTGGCAAGGTGTAGGCGACGAGCATGCCGGCGGCGCGCGCCTCGTCATCGAGCTTCTTCAGCACCGGGATCACCGTGAGGCAGCGCGGGCGATCCTTGGCGTTGCAATTGCGGTCCATGAAATCGAACAGCAGCAGCGCGGTGGTTTGGGGATCGACCGTCGCCGGCTTCAACTGTGGCGGCGGCGGCATTTGCAGCGACGACCATTCGCTGGTGACGTCGGCGGCCCGCGCCGGCGAAGCGCCGAGCAGGGCGGCGAGCCCCGATGCGGCGATGCCGAGGATGAGAGAGACTGATCTGCCACGCATGCTTTCCTCCCCTTGGCGCGGCGCGGATCTGCGCCGCTATTTGACGAGTTTTGCGAAGCGCTTGTCGATGAGTTGATCCGCCTTGATGTCGGTTTTGGTCATGCCGTTCGCGCGATACCAGTCGAGCACGTCCTGCATGTCGGAAACAACGATGCGGTTCTCCGGATCGAAATAGCCGATGCCGCGCGCGACGACCTCGGGCTTTTCGCTCAAGTATTTGGCGACGATGCCCACCATCTCGGCGGCGTTCGCCTGATCCTTGCGCTCGCCCTTGGCGTCGAGGAAGGCCGAATCCCAGGTGGCGCTGGCCTTGGCGAAGGCGCGGAGGAACCGGCGCACGGTGTCGGGGTGGTCCTTCGCCATCTGGCCGGTGGTGAAAGTGACCGTGCTCTGGCCCGAGCCGACCTCGTCGGCGAACCAGCCCAAGAGTTTGGCGTCGCCGCGCGCGACCAGCGGCTGGATATTCGCGACCGTCTGCACGCCGACATCGACCTCGCCGCCCTTCAAGGCCGAGGCGACGTTCTGATTCGATTGCAGCGGGACGATTTTGATGTCCTTGAGGCCGATGCCGTATTTCTTCAAGACGCGGGCGAGGTCGTATTCGAGCGGCGTGCCGCGCTGGGTAATCCCGGCCGAGCGGCCCTTCATATCCTTGAAGGAGTGGAGACCGCCGGCATAGGCCTGGTTTGAGACGAGGAAGCCGATGGTCTGGAAGCCGGGACGCTCCCATCCGCCCGAGGCGATGACCCTGAGCGTGCCCTTGGCCGCGAGATTGACGAACGCGGCCGTCAGCGCGGTCGAGGCGAAATCGATGTCGCCCGAGGCGGCGGCGACGGCGATCGGTGCCGCCGAATCGAAGAAGTGGAGCTTCACCTCGAGGCCCTCGGCCTTGAAATAGCCTTTGGCATCGGCGACGAAGACCGTAGCGCCGCCTTGGGAATGGACGGTGCCGATGGTAATGTGATCCGCGGCGTGGGCGGGCGCGGTGATGGAAAGCGACAAGCTCGCCGCGGCGATGGCCGGGATGATCCGGAGCATGGCCCGGCGTGGAAATCCTCTGGCAATCATCTCTGGCTTCTCCCTCCCCGAAAGTTTTTTCTTCGGCTGCCATCCTCGCGCGGTATGGCGCGGATAGTTTATCGCGTTCGGAGAGAAAGTCTAACGCCGCCTTGCGGGGCGTGTTCCTTTGGCAAGGGCGCGGTGATGCGGCCAAGGCGCATGTAAGCGACTGGAGAAATGCCTTGCCATCGAGACCCCCAGCGATGGCCCGGCACTCCGGATTCTATTTGTGTCCCACCGCATAGGGATAAATCAGATCGCCGGATTTCAACGCCGGCGGCCACAGGATCACATGCTTCGTCGGGTCTTTGAACTCTTCAAGCGAGTGGCTTGCGACATGCTGAAACTGCGTCGTGATGATCCGGGACTGCTTCCATTCGCCGTTCTTGCCGAAGGCGATCTCGCCCGCAACGGTCGCAAAGCGGTGGGCCCCGATATAGGCTGCGAGTTTGTCGGCATCGAGGCTGTTGGTTCGGGCGACCGCCTCGCCGAGCACCTGCATCGCGGCATAGCCGAAGGGGACGAAGCCGTAACCCAACGGGTCGAGGCCTTCCCGCGCCGCGCGCGCCTGGTAGCGTCTCAGCACGTCCGCAACCCCCGGAAAATTGAAGCTCGGCGCGGGCAGAAAGATATCCGTGTTGACGATGCGGTTGAGCAACGGCCCGAGTTGAATCTTCAAGGGCGTGATCGTAAGACCGATCATGTTGCCGCCGAAAATCTTGGGCGTCATGCCGATCTCGCTTGCCGCGCGGACGATTCCGACCGTATCCGGCGGATAGGCGGCGACATAGAGGATGTCGGGACCGATCGCCTTGACGGCGCGAAGGATCGGTCCGAAGTCGCCCAGGCTCGCCGGATAGGATTTGTCATAGACGATCTCAAAGCCCGCCGCCTTTGCGTTTGCCCGCGCGCCATCGGCGGTGTTCTTGGAGAATTCTGAATCGGCTGCGATGATCGCGAGCGTGCGCGGCTTGGGCGCCGCCTGCGCGGCCACAGCGAAGAATCCCGCCGACAGCGCACGTTTCGGAGTCTGGCCGACGGGCAGCATGTCGAAGAACTTCGAATAGTGGAAATGGGCGTTGGCGGCGAGCGCGAGAATACCGATGGTCACCATGTCGTGGCGCATGACGATCGGGATCGCAGGCGCGACGAGCGGTGTGCCATAGGGTCCTACCACGAGGTCGGCCTTATCGACTTCGATGATCTTGGTGTAGATCGCCGGCACGTTGGCGGGATTGCTTTGGTCGTCATAGAAATCGAGCACGACGGGTCTGCCGAGAAGGCCGCCGCGTGCGTTGATATCGTCGCGCCAAAGCTCGATCGCGGCTAGGATTTGGCGACCTCCTGAAGCCAGGCCTCCGGTCAGGGCCAAGCTAAAGCCGATCTTCAATGGTCCGGCTGCCATTGCGGGGCCGGCGGTCGCCAGCATCAAGATCAAGCACACCAGCCGCAGCAGGGCCGGAACCTCTTTCATAGCGTCGACTCCTTCCGATCAGACCAATTCCGTGTCGCCAAGATTGGAACGGCCGTAATCGCTCATGAGCGCTTCAGGGTCTCTCCCGAGCCTGGCGCCGGTGGACCCTTTGGGAAACGCTGTCGGGGCTTCGAGATGAGCGCCGAGATACCGCCCGCGCGCGACAATGGCTTGCCCGACGCGGCGGCGCGCGCTGTCGTAGTGGCGCAATGCGGCGTCCGGATCGTCGGGGTAGGCGGCGATGGACCTCGCCAAGCATTCGGCGTCGAGCGCCGCCTTGAGGACGCCCGCTGCGACATGCGGTCGTGCGGTAAACGCCGCATCGCCGAGGAGCGCCACGCGATCAAAGGCAAGGCGCGGCGATTCCAAATCGACGATCGCCTGCAGGAGAGGCTGTTTTGCCCGGGCCATGATCCGAGCGAATTCGGCCGGGAGACATCGCGCGGCGGCTCGTCGAGCCTCGTCGATGACCTCAAGGCGGATAACGGATGGCGGCGTCGAAATACCGTAAGCACGGCCTCTGCCGTCTGAAAGAAGTCGCGGCAAGTCCATTTCGGCGTCGGCGCGCCTATACCAGACGACGCAATAGGCGCGTTGCCCCGCGGAGGCTTCGTCGTCCAGGCCAGGGATGAGGAAGCCATGCAGCATCTGGCCCTCGGCGAGGAAAAACGAGAAATCAGGGGCGATGGCGATACGAAATTCCGGATCGAGATCGCATTCCGGAACGACGAAACGCCAACACACGTAACCGGCATAGCGGGGCTGCGCGTCGGGGAGGAACTGCCCTCGCACCGTCGATTGCGTGCCGTCTGCGGCGACAAGAAGATCGGCCTCGATCCGGGTTCCGTCGCCGAAGACGGCCGCAACGCCCGCGGGCGCCGGCTCGACGCGCACGAGCTGCAACCCCGGCCGATAGCAATCCGGCGGAAGAGCGTGCTTGAGCGGCCGGTAAAGTCGGCCCCAGGCGGTGGCGAGGCGCGGCGGCGCGATTTGCAGGCGGTGGGTGATCCGACCGCGCTTGTCGATGCAGATATTCGCGCTGGTCTCGATCGCATTGGAGTGATCGAACGCGATGCCGATCCCGTGCAGAATGGGAGTGAGGGCATCATGGCTGCTGATGGCGGCACCTCGACCGGCGAGATCGCTGGCGCTGCGCTCGCAAACCATGACCTTCCAACCGATGCGCCGCAGGAGATTGGCCGCGAACAGTCCCGCGAGCGAGCCGCCGATGATCAAGGCGCGCGAGGGCGCGCGACCGCGCATGGGTCGTCTCCATCAGAACGCGAAAGCGAGAGAACGGCGGCGGACGCCGCCTAAAACCACTGGCGCAATTCGATGTGATAGCCGTTGGGGTCGCAAATTTCGGCGCGCGCCGATTGCCCCGGACGCACCATCGGTCCCCAGACGACATCCACGCCCTTGGTCTTGAGGAACGCGACCGCCTTTTCCATATCCTCGACCTCGAGGGCGATGAGGTTGTAGCCGAGGTGAAGGCCGCTGGGCGCAGGCGCGAGCTTGGCGCCGTCATAGGTGATGAGTTCGACCGTGGTGCCGCCCAATTCGAGATAGACGAGATCGATCGGCACGCCGGCGCCCGAGCGCGCGACGCGGTCGCGCGATCTCACCTTGAATCCCAGGACCTCGGTATAGAATTGCACCGTGCGCTCGGGCTGGTCGGTCACGAGCTCGACGTGGTCAATGCGCTTGAACATGGCGTCTCCTCAGGGCTCGCCAACGGTGTTGCTATTTTGCTCCGATTGTACGTATTGAGAAGTTCTCGTTTTCGCAGGGGGTATCGTGATTCGCGATAGGAGCCGGATGTCCCTCGCAGAGCGCGCCGGCCGGCGCCTCAAGCTGCGCGATATCGACGTCCTTCTTGCCGTCGCGCAATCGGGCAGCATGGCGAAGGCGGCGCGGCATCTCGCGACCTCGCAATCCGTGGTCTCGAAGGCGATTGCCGACCTGGAGCGCGCCTACGGCGTGCGGCTCTTTGACCGCAACGCTCACGGGGTCGAGCTGACGATCTATGGCCGCGCGCTGCTCAATCGCGGAATTGCGGTCTTCGACGAGCTTAAACAGAGCATCAACGATATCGCGTTTCTCGCCGATCCGACCGTCGGAGAGCTGCGTATCGGCTGCACCGAATGGCTCGAGGCCGGTCTGGTCTCGGTGGTGATCGAGCGTCTCTCGCGCCGGTATCCGCACATTGTTTTCCACGTCGATCACGCCCACACGGAGAGAGCCGATTTTCGCGAATTGCGCGACCGCTCGTTCGATCTTGCCGTGGTGAGGATCCCTGCGCCCTTCTCCGAAAAGGACCTCGATGCGGATATCCTTTTCGAGGAGCCGATCCTGGTCGTGGCGGGCTTGAAGAGCAAATGGGCACGACGCCGGAAAGTCGCGCTGGCGGAGCTCCTTCACGAACCCTGGTTGCTAACCCCGCCCGATACGCTGCCGCGCTCGCTGGTCGAGGAGGCGTTTCGCGCGCATGGACTCGATGTGCCGACGCCGAGCGTCGTCTCATACACCTATCATCTCCGCAACAGCCTCGTCGCGATGGGCCGGTATCTCACGGTGGTGCCGGCGTCGATGCTGCACTTCAACGTGGCGGGGCTGCCGGTCAAGGCGCTGCCGATAGAGATGCCGATCCGGCCGCGGCCCGTCGCCATCGTGCGGCTCAAGAATCGCACGCTGAGCCCGGTGGCAAAGCTCTTCATCGAGGCTGCGCGGGAGACTACGGTGCCGCTGGCGAAGGCGAATAGAAATTCTCGTTTGGATCGGTCAAACTGAGCGGCGCGGCGTCGCCGCCGAGAAAGGCCTGGGAGGATAAAATTTCCATGCGCGCTTTTATTCCGAGACTCTCCGCCGCGATCGCTATGGCCGCACTGTCGAGCATCACGCTCCGCCCCGCCGCGGCAGCCGACAAGCTCGTCGTCGGCAAAGCGTTCCCGACCTCCTTCGCTTTCGTTCCGATCAATGTCGGCGTCGAGACCGGAATCATGGCCAAGCACGGGCTCGATGTGACGATCGAGGGCTTTCAGGGCGCGGCCAAGCTGCAGCAGGGCATCACCGCGGGCGATGTCGATATCGGTCTCGCTTCGGGGACCGACATGGCCTTCGTCAAGAAGGGCTCGCCCTGCCTTGCGGTCGCGGCGATGGCGGGGCCGCCCTTGGCCTATGGCGTCTTCGGCGGCAAGGGCACCGGCATCGAGACGGTTCAAGACCTGAAGGGCCGCAAGGTCGCGGTGGCGTCGCCCAATTCCCTGGTCTATTGGCTGACGCGGCATCTATCGGACAAGCTCGGCTGGGGGCTCGATGGCATCCAGACGATCTATGTCAGCGGCGGGATGGCCGCCAACATCGCCGCGCTCAAGACCAAGCAGGTCGACGCGCTGACGGTCGGGATCGATGTCGCGCACACGCTCGAAAAGCAGGGGCAGGGCAAGCTTCTCGCCAATTACGGCAAATACGTCACCGTCTATCTGACCCATGCGATCTTCGCGAGCAACGCGCTGATCAAGCAGCACCCGGAGGTGGTGCGCCGCTTCCTCGCCGCCTGGTTCGAGACGATCGACTACATGCATGCCAACAAGGCGGAGACGGTGAAGATCGACATGAAGTCGGACAACATCAAAGACCCGGAGATCGCGAGCGCGACCTATGACGAGGTGATGCCGATGTTCTCGCGCGACGGGCATTTCGATCCGGCTGCGCTCGAGGTCGCGAGGAAGGCGATGGTCGAGCTGCAGCTGCTGCCGACCGAACCCGATATGGCGCCGCTCTATACCGAGGCCTATCTGCCGAAGCGGCCCTGATGCCGGCGTCACGCGCGCCGGCTCAGTCGCTTTGGGCCGGGCCCAGCGTGTCGGCCATGGTCGCGCCGCGCGCGCCCATCGGCCGAGGCGCGCCGGTGGTCGAATCCTTCGCGGTCTGATGCTCGATCTCGGCGTCGAGCTCGCCGCCGACGAGGATCACGACCGACGAAATCCAGAGCCACATCATGAAGCCGATGATGGCGCCGAGCGAGCCATAGGTCGCATTGAAGCGCCCGAAATTCCCGGCGTACCACGAGAACAGGATCGAGGCGCCGAGCCAGATGATGGCGGCGAACCCGCTTCCCCAGCTGATCCAGCGCCAGCGCGCGCGCTCGCGGCTCGGCCCGTAGCGATAGAGAACGGCGAGCGCCAGAGCGACGATCGAGAGCAGGATCGGCCAGCGCGCGATGCGGATGAGGTTGTCGATCCCGCTGCCGAGCTTGATGGCATTCAAGGCGGGCGGCAGGGCCACCACCGCCGCGATGGCGAGGACGCCGAGGACGATCCCCGCGGTGGTGAAGACGAGTGCCTCGCCATAGAGCCTCACCAGGCTGCGCTTCTCCTTCTCGCTGTAAACGATGTTGAGCGCGTCGAACATGGCGGTCATGGCGGAATTGGCGCTCCACAGCGCGAAGACGAGGCTGACGACGAAGCCGAGGCTTAGCGCGCCGTGCGGCTGCGCCGTCAGCCGCGTGATCTGCCCGCGCACAATCTCGATGCCGCCCTCGGGCAGGACGCCTTGGAACTGGTCGACCGTCGCGCTGATCGTCCCCGTATCGGCAAAGAGCCCGTAAAGCGAGACCAGCGCGGCGATGCCGGGGAAGATCGCGAGGATCGAATAGAAGGTGACGCCGCCCGCGATCGAGAGGATGCGATGCTCCCAGATATTGTTGTAGACGCGCAGGAGGATGTCCTTCCACCCGGTCGGCGGAATCTCGGCTGGCGAATCGGCCGCCCGGCCGCGCGCGCCGTCGCGCCCCGCCTCGTCGAAGCCGTTCGACGCACTCGGCGTCTTGAAGCCCGTGGCGAGCAGCAGCAGCGTCGTTGCGATTGCCCAGGCCGAAGCTGGACGGAAGCGCCCTCTTGCGTTCTCTACCGAACGCCGCGCGTCACGCGGCGCCATGCGGCGTGGTCTCGTGCGCGCCATGCTCGGCTTCTTCGCCGCGCGCGTCCGAGGGTGGGCCGGCCGCAATCGCCGCCCTGCTGTCGCCGCGATCGTCAGAGCGTGTCGGCGCGGAGGCCAAGCCTTGTTTCTCAGCCTCTTCCTTGCCGGCTTCGAGAACCTGCTCGCCGACGGCGGTCGCGTTGTCATAGCCGCTCGAGAGCGCGTCGCTCGCCGCGGCGCGGGCTTTGTCGCTGGCCTCGCCGAGCAAATTATCTTCGGCTTGCGTGCGCGGGAGGATCGCGGCGAGGGCTGCGCCGAAGGCTATGCCGATCCCGGCCAGGAGGTAAGGCTGCTCGCGCGCGAAATCGAAGACGTCGCGCCCGGCTTCGGCTGCGTTGCGGCTTGCATTGCGCGCCGTGTCGGCAAAGGCCGCGGTGGTGCGGGAGGCTCGCTCGGCCGCGGTGTCGAAGGCGCGCGCCGCCGCGTCGCTGGTCGATGCCGCGAATTCGGCCGTCGATCGCATAGCGGCATCGGCGGCATCGCCGATCTGATCGCGCGCCGTATTGGCGAAGTCGCGAGCCGCCTCGAAGGTCTCGCGGCCGCGCGCCGCGGCATCTCCCATCCGTGCGCCGCTGCCCCAGCTTCGCGCGGCCGGTCCGCCGGCATTGCCTCCGCGCCCCAGCATCAGCCAGGCCAGCCCGGCGCCGATGAGAGTCACCGGCAAGGGATTGCTGACGGTCTGGCGCTTGAGGTTGCGGAAGAACGTGCCGCCGCT